>NZ_CP075339.1:2402788-3003485 GCF_024399335.1 Leucobacter aridicollis | reverse complement strand
GTCCTCGGGAGTGAAGCCCTTACACCAATCCCATTTTCGCACCTCGCGCCTCTCGCGACCCGAGTGCCCGAGATCGCGGGGTATGCGGCCGACCCGCTCCGCACGTCGCAGGCGCTCGCCGACCGATTCCCCGGTCGGCCACTCAGAGTCTTTGTCGATGATTCCGAGTACGTCGACCCGACATCCGCCGCGATCCTCACTCAGCTCGCTGGCGTCGGCACCGTGCAGCTCGTGATCGCGGTTCGCGATGAGGCGAGTCTGCCGAGTGCATTTCGCGCCTTCCTCGCGCACGCGGGAACTGCGAAGTTCACGCTTCACGCAATTAACGAGGGTGACGCGAAGGTGATGCTCGAGGCACAGCTCGGTCAGCTCGTGAACGCGAGCTCCCTCACCCACCTGCTCGTCGCCGTCGCCGGGGTGCCACGGGAGCTCTCTCGACTCGCGGACGCCGCGATGAGCGCAGGCAGCTTCGTGAGCGCACGCGGCTACCTTGTCTACGTGAGGGAACACGTCGCCGAAGACTCGTCAGAGGCACAGCAGCGGGTCATCGATTGGTGGGAACGCGCGGCGACAGGAGTGCCCGAAGGCGATCAGACGCAGCTTCCCGCGCTGCTTGCCCCGCTCATCGCTTCTGGTGACCCTGAGGCGAGACTGTTCGCCGGCCGTCTCGAAGCGATAACCGGCGATTACGGTCATGGGATGCGGCTCCTGACACCGCAGGCGGGGGACACCGAGTATTTTCGGGCGTCCGCGGCGCTGTGGCGGGCCCACGCCGGCGAACAGATCGACCCTGGCCAGTTCGAGGAGTGGGCGGCGAACGAAGACTTCTCGCCGTCGCTCCGGTTCGGGCTCCTCGCCGCCGTTATGGCGCACGAGTGCTACGCAGGGAAGCCCGTCGCCGCACTCGAGCGCGGTTTCGCGGCGCTGGAAAGCGACCTCTGGAAGCAGGTGAGCGGCCCCGACAGCGGCGCGCTGCTGTACTCGCTCCACCTCGCCCTGGTCTGCGAGGGCGCGCACGAGCTCGTCCATGCCTTTCGAGTGGTGGGAATCGACTGGGACAGGCTCGGCCTCGACCACGGGCTTTTCATCGCGTCGCGCGCCCACGCCCTCATCGAGTGCGGGCGTGCAGTCGAAGCACTCGACCTCGCGCACCAGGTCCTCGCGCTCACAGAGATCGGGGACCCGTTCGGGATTGCAGGGTTCGTCGCCGCGATCGGCGCCGCATCTGCGACGATGCTCGAGGACGTAGCGGGGGCGGGCGAGATGCTCGCCATGTACCGGGCAGGCTCCGCTCGCAGCGGGCAGATGCTGCGCCCAGAGGCCGAACGGCTGGCGCTCGGCGCGATCCTGCTTGTCGACGGCGCGGCCGCAGCCCGCGTCGAGCTCGACACGCTGCTTGGCCGGGCGAGCAAAGAATGCCAGCCGTTCGTGACGATGCGGCTCACGCACGAAGCGTGGCGCCTTGGCCTGCTCGACGGCTTCGAGGCCCTCGCAGTCGCTGCCGAAGACATCGAAGGGCAGCTTGCGGACGCACTCCGGCGGCTTCCCGACGGGGCGCTCATCGAGGACATCGCGAGCTCGCAGTACGCAGACGGGCGCACGCTATACGCGGCAGAGTTCCTGTCGGAAGCGTCTCGGATAGAACGAGCGAACGGAAACAAGATGCGCGCGCAGGCGCTCCTCACCCAGGCGGCGGAGCTCGCGGATCAGTTGCCCGGCGTCAACACTCCCCGGCTTGCCCGCGTGCGAGTCGACCCGACACTTTTGACTGCGCGCGAGATCGACGTGTGCGTGCGCGCGGCCGCCGGGCTCACGAACGTGTTGATCGCCGAAGAACTCTTCCTCTCCCAGCGCACGGTCGAGGGACACCTGCAGCGGGCATACGCGAAGCTCGGAGTAAGCGACAGGCGGCAATTGCTTCCGCTCGTCGACGAGATGCCCCTACGCGATTAGGGCGCGTGGCCTACGCAGTTCGGTGTGTCAGGTCGACTTCTCGACCATAGTGGTGAAGCGCGCACACAATCGTGCGCAAAAACACCCGAGAAAGACATCCCGTGACCGACCACGCAACGCTCCCCGACACGCCACTGCCAACAGACCACACTTCGCAGGTTCCCACCCGCGGGTGCCCCGTTGCGCACGGACCTGGGTCAGTACACGACATTGTGGACCGGTCAGACAATGGATACTTCGGGCCCGACAGCGTGAGCTGGAAGGTCTTCGCAGACCCTGCCTCAAAGCTCGGGGGCGTCGCCGCGATCCTGCTGCAATCGCTCAACCCCATGATGATGCGCCTCTTCGCCGAAACCAGTGACTACCTAGCGGACGTTGAGGGGCGCGGGGAGCGGACTGGCAGGTACCTCGACACGATCGTCTACGGCGACCGAGCTCACGCGGAAGCGGCGGCAGAGTCAGTGAACAGGCTGCACGCTGCGAGCACATGGACCGACCCGCGAACCGGTCAGATCCTTCGTGCCGACAACGAGGAATGGCTCGCATGGACCCACAACACCCTTGTATACGGGCTGCTGCGTGCCGCAGACGCATTCGGCCCAGGGCTCTCGGGCGCAGACCAGGATCGCTTCGTCGTTGAACAGCACGTCGCAGCGTGCCTCGTGGAGATTGAAGACGAGAGCTACCTGCCGAGCACTCGCGCTGAGCTCGACGCCTACATCGAGACAAACAAGGATTGGATGGCGCTGACACTGCCTGCAGCCGAGCTCTCGCGCTCCCTGCGCAAGCCGTCGCTCAGCGGCAACCCCGTCGCGACCTGGGTCACTGTGAACGTCCAAGACGGGATTCTTTCGCTGCTTCCCGACTGGGCGCTGCTGCTGTTTGGAATCGAGGGGCGCCCGATGAACCTGAGCGCCGCAGCGAAGACGACGCGCAAAATCGTCGATTCGGCGAGGCAGAACGCTTCCGCGGCAGACATGATCGCAGAAGTTACGTCGAGGGTCGAGACTCACCCGTATCGAAAAGTGCGCGGGGCCGATGGGGTGAAGTGATTTTCTGCCGCGCGAATCCGCTAAGCTACTTGAGTTGGCCCCTATAGCTCAGCGGTAGAGCTACGGACTTTTAATCCGCAGGTCGTAGGTTCGATCCCTACTGGGGGCACAACGCAAACTGAAGAAAAGGCCCGGTCAGGATAATTTTCCTGGCCGGGCCTTTTCGCGTTTCGTGGACTATTCCTTGCGGCGTCCGGTGATCATGCCCCAAATGAGCAACACGACGAGCGCGCCGCCAATTGCGAGGGCCCAGGTCTGCAATGACCAGAACTCCTGGAGCGGAGCGTTGAAGAGGAGCGAGCCGAGCCAGCCGCCAACAACGGCGCCAACAACGCCGAGTATCAGTGTGGCGAACCAACCGCCGCTACTCTTGCCAGGCATGATCGCCTTGGCAATTGCCCCCGCGATGAGCCCGAGCACGATGAAAGCTAAGAATCCCATGAGTTTCCCCTTTCTCTTTGATTCCCAATTATTCTCCGTTCCCAATGTCAGTCAAGGGTGTCTGTGATTTTCACAGCCGCCCTGGTTGACCTGGATTGCGCCGAAAGCGCACGCAGCCCACTCCTCAGCTTGTGGCGTTTACAGTTGAGGTAGCGCCTGGCGAGTTGACCGCCGACCGAGTGGCGACACCGAAGCGAAGGGACACCGCATGAGTTGGGAGCTTATCCCCGAAGGGTCGCAGCCCGGCCGACGACCATCCCGCAACTTCCCGTGGGGCGTGCCGCTCGCTGTCGGTATCGTGACAGTGCTTATTGGCCTGAGCTTGCTCATCTGGCCGTTCTTCGCCGCCAGCAGGATCCTCGCGTTCCTGATTGGAGCGGCCCTGATCGGTAACGGCATTGCCACGCTCGTTGGCTCACGTGCCCGAGGGTTTGGTACTCCCGCCGCGATTCTCTTCATCGTGCTTGGAGTCATCGCGCTCGCGTTCCCCGAGCTGACGGTGAGCATGCTTGTCGGGTTCGTCGCGGCGATGATGCTGTTCGTCGGGACGGTCTGGCTCGCGATTGCGATCCGCATGCGGCAGTCGCTCCACTGGGCATTCATTGCAATACCAGCCGTGCTTGTTGCACTCGGCGTCGCCGCCCTCATCTGGCCGTCGCTTGCGCTCGTGCTTGCCGCGTTCGCCGCGGGCCTGGTGACAACCCTCATTGGGGGATCGCTGATCTGGGCGGCGGTCGCGCTTCGGCGCGGAAGCGCGTAACCTGGCTCACCGTATGACACGAGAACACCAGCGACCAATACTGCAGCCGTCAGCAGCTTTCGACGGCATTATCGGCTCAGACGATCCAGAAGCGGCCCACAGGCTCGCGCAAGAGACCTCGTGGGCTTTGCTCCACCGGGTGCGGCAGGTCGCAGACCCCGAGATCGTGCGCCGCGTGGTTGACGTCGCCGCGGGCGATGGAATCAACGATATTGCTGAGCTCTGGGCGCGAGAAAGCCCGCACTCGCTCGCGGGCGTGCTCTGGCGCCTGTACCTGCTTCGGCGCATTACCGTCGCGGATGCTGAAGGCACAGCCGACCTGTTCGCGAGGGGCTCGGGAAGGATCGGTACGATTGACCCGATCGTTGTCGGCGCCGTCGAGCCCGCCACGCCCGAAACGATTTCTGAGCTGTGCGACCGGATCCTCCGCGGCGCCTTCGTCGGTGATCTCGGGGTGACGCTTGACCGTGCTGCGGCATATTCCCGTGTGATGGCTGCGGGCGCAGCAGAACTCGCCGATGACCGGGACGTTCACGACGAAGCGCACGGGACAGAACTCACCACTCGCGCGCTCAGGTATTCGACGATTGCTCGGGAGCTCGACGGCGCCGCCAGGCGGTGGCGTGACGGTACTCTCGGCTAAGTCGTTGGCTCACACTGAACTGCGGGTACACTTAGTGGTGCCGGGCCGCAGTTCCCCGGGCTCCAAAATTCGCCGCTTCGAGCGGCCTTCCGCCGAGAGGCGTTCTGCGGCTCGGTCTTTTTGTGCCATTGGGTAGTTCTGGGGCTGGGGGTAGCTCTGGAACTGGCAAGTATGCGCCTGCCCACTGTGCCGCGCGGTGCATGCCTATGGGAAATGCAGCAGAAATGCCCCGATGCTGCGAAGCTGGCATATCTGCTGCAGATCCCAGGGTTATGGCCGCGCGGCCGGGTGGAAGCACAACGCCCGCCCGCACAGAGCGTGCAGGCGGGCGATTAGGCGGTCGAGCAGCACCGCTTACGGGCGCTAGGCCCGGCGTGGCTACCCGAAGCGACCTGAGACGTAGTCCTCAGTCGCCTGGACTGACGGGGCGCCGAAGATCGTCGCAGTGTCGTTGTACTCGATGAGCTTGCCTGGCTTGCCGGTACCTGCGATGTTGAAGAAGGCAGTGCGGTCCGAGACGCGCGACGCCTGCTGCATGTTGTGAGTCACGATGACGATCGTGTACTCCTGCTTGAGTTCAGCGATGAGATCCTCGATCGCGAGCGTTGAGATCGGGTCGAGGGCCGAGCAGGGCTCATCCATCAGCAGCACCTCGGGGGAGACTGCGATCGCACGCGCGATGCAGAGCCGCTGCTGCTGGCCGCCGGACAGGCCCGCGCCGGGCTTCTCCAGGCGATCCTTCACCTCGTTCCACAGGTTCGCGCCGCGCAGCGACTTCTCGACAAGCTCGTCAGCATCGCTCTTCGAGATGCGCTTGTTGTTGAGCTTCACACCCGCGAGCACGTTGTCGCGGATCGACATCGTCGGGAACGGGTTCGGCCGCTGGAACACCATGCCAACCTGGCGGCGAACGAGCACGGGGTCGACGCCTGGCGCGTAGAGATCCTCGTCGTTCAGCATGACCTTGCCCTCGACTCGAGCGCCGGGGATCGTCTCGTGCATCCGGTTCAGCGTCCGGAGGAAGGTCGACTTGCCGCAGCCCGAGGGGCCGATGAACGCGGTGACCGAGCGGGGCTCGATCGTGAGCGAGACGTCTTCAACTGCAAGGAACTTCGAGTAGTAGACGTTGAGGTCTTCAACTTCGATGCGCTTCGACATGTGCTGCTTTCTGTGGGTGTGGTCTGTGATCAGCGTGCGACGGCCGAGAACCGTCGAGCGATGAGGCGGGCTAACAGGTTGAGCGCCATCACGATGAGGATGAGGAGGAGCGCGGCGGCCCAGGCGCGCTCGATGAACGCGGATGCCGGGTTGCCCTGGTTCGCGAACTGCGTGTAGACGTACACGGGGAGCGACTGCATCCGGTCGCTGAACAGGTTGTAGTTCATGCTTGCCGTGAAGCCCGCGGTGATGAGTAGGGGAGCGGTCTCGCCGATGACGCGAGCGATCGCGAGCATGACACCCGTCATGATGCCTGCCATCGAGGTGGGGAGCACCACCTTCAGAATCGTGCGCCACTTCGGCACGCCCAGTGCGTACGACGCCTCGCGGAGCTCGCCGGGCACGAGCCTGAGCATCTCTTCGCTCGAACGGACGACGACCGGGATCATGAGCACGGACAGCGCCACGGCGCCGATGATGCCCATGCGCACGCCGGGCCCGAAGATGAGCACGAAGGCCGCGTAGGCGAAGAGGCCGGCGACGATCGAGGGGATGCCCGTCATGACATCCACGAGGAAGGTGATTGTCTTCGCGAGGCGGCCGCGGCCGTACTCGACGAGGTAGATCGAGGTCATGAGCCCGAGCGGGACCGAGATGACGGTGGCCGCGAGAGTAATGAGGAGCGTGCCGATCATCGCGTGGAGCGCGCCGCCGCCCTCGCCGGTGACGTTGCGCATCGACGACGAGAAGAACTCGGGGTCGAAGCGCGCGATGCCGTTCGAGACGACGGTGATCGCGAGCGAGATGAGGGGGATCAGTGCGACGAGGAACGCGGCCGTGACGAGGACGGTGACGAACCTGTCGGTGAGCTTGCGACGCTTGGTGGCCGCCGTTGCTGCTGCAGTCAGGGACATGATTACGCTCCGGTCTTCGCGGTCTGACGGCTCACGATCCACCGCGCGAGCGCGTTCACGAGGAAGGTGACGATGAACAGGATGAGGCCCGTCGCGATGAGCACGTTCACGTTTTCGCCGTACGCCTCGGGGAACGTGAGCGCGATGTTTGCGGCGATCGTGGACGGGTTGTCGGAGGTGAGCAGCTTGAAGGAGACGATGCCGCTCGCGGAGAGCACCATCGCGACGGCCATGGTCTCGCCGAGAGCGCGGCCGAGGCCGAGCATGGCGCCCGAGATGATACCCGGCTTCGCAAACGGGAGGACCGAGAGGCGGATCATCTCCCAGCGCGTCGCGCCGAGGGCGAGCGCGGCCTCCTCATTGAGCTTCGGCGCCTGCAGGAAGACCTCGCGCGAGATCGCGGTCATGACCGGGAGGATCATCACGGCGAGCACGATGGCCGCGGTGAGGATCGTGCGCCCGGTGCCGCTCGCGGTGCCGCCGAACAGCGGGAACCAGCCCATGTGCTCGTTGAGCCAGACGTAGACGGGCCGCACGGCCGGCGCGAGCACCAGGATGCCCCAGAGGCCGTACACGACGCTCGGCACTGCCGAGAGCAGATCGATGAGGTAGCCGAGAAACTGGGACAGCTTCCGAGGGGCGTAGTGCGAGATGAAGAGTGCGATGCCGATCGAGAGCGGCAGCGCGATGATGAGTGCGAGGACGGCCGCCCAGACGGTGCCGAACACGAGGGGGCCGACGTAGCCCCAGAAGTCTGTTGTGAGCACCGACGCGGTTTCGCTCGTAGCGACGAACGCGGGCAGGCTCTGCACGATAAGGAAGATCGCGACGGCGGCGAGGATGATGAGGATCATGCTGCCGGAGGCGATGGCCGTGCGCGAGAACACTCGGTCGCCGCGGCTAAGAACTTGACGCGGCGTGGCCGTGGATGCAGTCACTTGAGGAGTGCCTTCCGGTGGAAGTGGGTGAGGCTGAGAGCGGGTGGAACCTGGTGGATCCGGCGTTTCGCTCGCGGGCGCCGGATCCACCAGGAGGGGCTTAGCTGATCGACGCGACCGCTGCGCTGGCCTTCTCACGGAGCGTGTCCGAGATGGGTGCCGACCCGGCGGCCTCAGCCGCGACGTCCTGGCCCTCAGCGCTCACGATGTACTCGAAGTACGACTTCACGAGCTCGGCGTTTGCCGGGTCCTCGTACTTCTCGCAGCCAACGAGGTAGCTCACGAGAACGAGCGGGTAGACGCCCTCCTCGGTGCTTGTGCGGTCGAGGGCGATCGCGAGGTCGTGGTCGGTGCGACCCTCCTCGAGCGGCGACGCGTCGACGATAGCTGCAGCGGCCTCAGGGGTGAACGCGACGTACTCGTCGCCGACCTTCACAGAGACGGTGCCGAGGTCGCCGGCCTTCGAAGCGTCGGCGTAGCCGATGGTGCCCACGCCGCCCTTGACTGCCTCGACGACGCCCGAGGTGCCCTGGGCTGCCTCGCCACCGGTGATCTCTGCCGGCCACTCCTCGACCGAGCCAGCGGTCCACGCGGACGGCGCGGCTGCTGCGAGGTAGTCGGTGAAGTTGCCTGTCGTGCCCGACTTGTCGGAGCGGTGCACGGGCACGATTGCCTGGTCCGGCAGCGTAGCGTCGGCGTTGGCCGAAGCGATTGCCGGGTCGTTCCACTTCGTGATCTCGCCCGTGAAGATCTTCGCGATGGTGTCTGCGTCGAGGTTCAGGTTGTCGACACCGTCGACGTTGAACACGAGGGCGATCGGCGAAATGTACGCGGGAATCTCAACGATGTCGCTCGTGGTGCAAGCGTCAAACGGACCAGCCGTGATTTCCTCGGCCTTAAACGCACGGTCGGAGCCAGCGAACGCGACTGCGCCCTTCTGGAACGACTCGCGGCCAGCGCCCGAGCCCGAGGGATCGTAGTTGATCGTGACGTCGGCGTTTGCAGTCTGGAAGCCGGCGATCCAGCCCTGCTGCTGCGCCGCGTCCTGCGACGATGCGCCAGCGCCCGAGAGGGTGCCGGAGAGCGACGAAGGGGTTGTCTCTTCGCCGGTATCGGGAGCGGCTTCGTTTGCCGCGCAGCCGGTGAGGATAAGCAGGGCGGCGCCGCCGACGGCGGCTGCCTTCATCGTGGATGAGAACTTCACGAGCGTCGTGTCCATTCTGATGTGGTGTGATCCTGAATGCCGGGCGAGTGCCTGACGGTGTCAACGCTAAGGATCGGGTGTGACCGGCGGCCGACAGGAAGGTAAACATGAGGTGAACTCGAAGTGATGTCGGGGAAACCGCCAACCAGGGCACCCTCCGTCGGGCGCGCCAACAGCTGCGCCCCTCGGCGGAGGAGTTGGCAGTTGTTGTCGGTACACCGCGCTCAGAACGACAACAACTGCCAACTCTCCGAGGGGCGGGATGGGATGGGATGGGGTGGGTTGGGTTGGGATGGGTTGGGATGGGGTGGGGTGGCCCAGACCCAGACCCGGGCCCAGGTGCGGGGTGGCCCAGGGCCCGGGCCAGGGGAGGGGCCGAGGGGCCGGGCCGCCTCCCTTATGCCAGGAGTCGTAGGGCGCCCGGTGCGACTCGCACCTCAAACGGGCCGGTGCCCACGAGCTCGCCGTCAGAGTAGGCGATCTCATCGCCCGCGTCGATTGAGACAGTCTCGGCCCGCGTGATGGTCACCTCCGGGAGGTGCTCGTGGCGTGCCCGGGCCAGCAGCCCGAGCACGCTCAACAGCCGAAGCTTCGTGCCGTACGTGACCTCAACGAGATCGAGCTTGCCGTCGTGCACTGAGGCGCCGGGGGCGAGCGGGATGCCGCCGCCGATTGCTCGAGTGTTCATCACGGTCGCGAGGACGCCGGTGAACGAGCGGGCTGAGGAGCCGATCCGCACGGAGAATCGCCGGTGCTTCAACGTGAGGATCTCGACGATGAGCGCGAGGTGGTACCTGAACGGCCCAAGCGGCACGCGGATCGAGTTCGCTCTCCTGTTGATTGCGGCGTCAAGCCCGATCGAGAGCCCTCCGGCGAACCAGTGCTCGGCTGCGCCCGGGCGTTCGACTACGCCAAGGTCGACAGCGAGGGGCGCAGCCTCTGCGGCAAGAACCCGCGCGACTGCGGCCTCAGGCGAGTGCGCGAGCGCGAACTGGCGGGCGAAGTCGTTGCCGCTGCCCGCGGGAACCACCCCAATCGGGAGCGCCCGGGCCTCTGCGACCTGGAGTACGAGCCCAATGAGCCCATCCCCTCCGACAAGCACCAGGCCCCGGAGTCCGTCGCGGCACGCCTGTCGCACCTTCGCTTGGCAGTCCTCGCCGTCACTGCCAGAGATCTCGATGGCGGCAACCCCGGCGGCGGCGAACTCGGCCAGCACCCGCCCAGCTACGCGAGCGCCGCGACCGAACGCGGACCGCGGATTCACCACGACTCCGAATGGCGCTTCGTCGCGCATTGTTCACCCCTGACTAGTGTTTCAGCGGATACGTTTCTACCCCGAGGATTCCGGCGCCTGGCCGGGACCGGGAGAAGTGGAACACGGAGAACCCCGCAGGTGGCAGCCGCGCAGCGTCCTCGACGTACTCGCCCGGAAGGCTACCACTCGCAAGCACGAGCTCGCGAGCAAGGTCTGGCAGTACAGGCAGATGGCTGCAGATGACGGCACTTTTGCCACGCGTCACGATCTTGCCGATGAGCCTGCGCGTGAGCGTCAAATCGCCCTCGTCCCCGAAGTCTTGGCTCAGACATTCCTGTTCACGCACATCCTTCTTGATGAGTTCGGCGAGGGGAGCGACTGTCTCGAGGCAGCGGGTCGCAGTTGACGAGTAGATGCGTTTCGGCGCGAACGAGCGGAGGATCGGGGCAAGTGTATGCGCCTGCCGTTCGCCACCCTGCGTGAGCTGTCGGAGGCGATCGGCCGGATACTCCTCACCGAGTGCCTGCGCTTTTGCGTGCCGCAGCAGGGTCACCGAGAACGTGTCGAGCAGGCCGGGGGCGGCGAGACGCGTGAACACGTCGAACAGCTCGCGGTCAGCCTGATAACTCAGGAGGTCGCGGGCGGCGCTCGCCGCAACCCACTCGAGCGCCTGCACCTCAGAGTTCGGTTTAAACGTGGAGGCGAGAGCAGTCTTTGGGGTGACCTCGGCAGCCCAATACTGCACAATCTTTGTGCCGCCGCCAGGCAGGTCGTAGTGGATCGTGCCGAGCGTCGCGCCGAGCGAGATCCGCAGCCCAGTCTCTTCGTGGGTCTCGCGCACAGCTGCCTGCGGCATGCTCTCACCGGGGTCGAGCTTTCCCTTTGGGAATGACACGTCGCGCTGCTTGCGACGGTGGATGAGGAGCACCATGAGCTCGTCTTTGCCTGAAGCATTCTTCACGCGCCGCCACGGGACCGTGCCCGCCGCAAATACCTGTTTCGCCACGCTGTTACCGCGCTCTCCTCGCTTGGGTGCGATCGATCATCACGAGATCCTGCAGGTCTGGGAGGGGCTCGCCTTCTTCGCTCACCACGCGACGTTGCCAGGTGCCGTCGGGGAGCATGCGCCACGACGAGACATCGTCGCTGAACGCGAAGCCGAAGAAGCGGTCGATGCGGGCGAGGTGGTCGCGTTCGACGATGCTCACGAGCACCTCGATGCGGCGATCCAGATTGCGATGCATGAGGTCAGCGCTGCCAATGAAAACGTCACGCTCGCCGCCGTTTTCGAACCAGTAGATGCGTGAGTGCTCGAGGTAGCGTCCAAGCACCGAGCGCACTCTGATGTTCTCGGAGAGTCCGGGCACACCAGCGCGGATCGAGCAGATGCCGCGAACCCACACGTCGACAGGGACACCGGCCTGGCTTGCACGATAGAGCGCGTCGATGATCGCCTCGTCAACCATCGAGTTCGCCTTCAGCCTGATACCGCTTGGGCGCCCAGCTCGCGCGTGCTCTGCCTCGCGTTCGATGCGTTCGAGGAGCCCGGTTCGCAGCTGCAGAGGCGCGACGAGCAGCCTGTCGTAGTCAGTCTCAATCGCATAGCCCGACAGCACGTTGAACAGCTTCGTCGCGTCACGCCCGATGTCGGGGGACGTAGTGAACAGGCCGAAGTCTTCGTATATGCGGCTCGTCTTCGGGTTGTAGTTGCCAGTGCCAATGTGGGAGTAGTGGGTGAGCCTGCCGCTCTCCTCACGAATCACCTGGACGAGCTTGCAGTGCGTCTTCAGCCCGACAATGCCGTAGACGACGTGCACGCCTGCTTGCTCAAGCTTGCGCGCCCACGTGATGTTTGCTTCTTCATCGAAGCGTGCCTTCACCTCCACGAGCGCGAGTACCTGCTTGCCCGCCTCAGCCGCCTTGATGAGCGCGGCGACAATCGGGCTGTCGCCAGACGTGCGGTACAGCGTCTGCTTGATAGCGAGCACGTCTGGGTCGGTCGCCGCCTGCTCGATGAACGCTTGCACGCTCGTGGCGAACGACTCGTACGGGTGGTGCACGAGCACTTCGCGACGAGCGATCGCGGCGAACATGTCGGGCTTGTCGCTCGTCGAACTCGTGCGGAAGGCGGGGTGAGTCACCGGAATGTGCGGTGTGAACTTCAAGTCTGGCCGGCGCAGTCCGCTCAGCGCGAAGAGCCCCGAGAGGTCGAGTGGGGCGGGCAGGGTGTACACCTGCTCCTCGTCAATGTCGAACTCGCGCACGAGCAGCTCAAGCGTCGCGTCGTCGAGGTCGTCGGAGATCTCGAGCCGGATTGGCGGGCCAAAACGGCGCCGCAACAGTTCCTTCTCGAGCGCCTGGATGAGGTTCTCAGTCTCGTCTTCCTCGATCTCGACGTCTTCGTTGCGTGTCACACGGAAGACATGGTCGTCGATGACCTTCATACCTGGGAACAGGCCGTCGAGCTGGTTCGCAATGAGCTCCTCGAGCGCGATGAAGCGCACATTGTCGTCGCTCTCGCGGCGATCGACACGAACGTACCTGGGGATCATCTGCGGCACCTTCAGGCGCGCGAACTCGACCTTGTCGGTATTCGGGTTGTGAACCCGAATAGACAGGTTCAGTGCCCGGCCTGAGATGTACGGGAACGGGTGCGCAGGGTCCACAGCGAGTGGCATGAGCACCGGGTAGATGCGCTGCTCGTAGTACTCGGTGAGGATCTCGCGGTCAGCGTCGTCGAGGGCCTCCCACTCAACGATGTGGACGCCAGCCTCAGCGAGCTGGGGCTTCACCTGCTCGGCGAAGCAGCGTGCGTGCCGCCGTTGCAGCTCGTACGCCCGCCGGTTGATCTCGGCGAGCACGTCGGTTGGTGCGGTGCCGACGTTTGTGGGCACCGCGAGGCCGGTGAGGATGCGGCGTTTCAGGCCTGCGACGCGCACCATGAAGAACTCGTCGAGGTTCGCCGCGAAGATCGCGAGGAAATTCGCACGTTCGAGCAGCGGCACTGTCTCGTCTTCGGCGAGTTCGAGCACGCGCTGGTTGAACGCGAGCCAGCTCAGCTCGCGATCGATGTAGCGATCTGCGGGCAGCACCCCGTCATCGATGAGTGGGATCTCGCGGGTCTCTTCGCTCATGGCTCTATTCTGACACCTGTGGCCCGCGCCATTGTGTGCTTCGTGAATCAATGGTGAACCCTGCGCCCTCGTACATGCCCACCGCGCGCGTGTTGTCGCCGTCGACGTAGAGGGTGATTCGCTTGGGCGTGTGGTGCGCCATGCGGGCAAGCGTGACCTTGAGCAGCGCCTTGCCGAGCCCGGTGCCAGCAAAGTCAGGGTCGACGCCGATCACGTAGAGTTCCGTCTCGACAAGGCCATCTTCGCCACGCAGCGTCTTCACCCAGGTGAAACCGGCGGTATGGTTCGTGTCTGCAGTTGCGACGAGAAACAGGTCTTCAGGGTCGAACCACGGTTCGGCGCGCATCAGCGCGAAGTCTTCGAGGGATACCCTGCCCTGCTCGGGGTGTGATGCGAAGGCACGCGAGTTCACGTGCACCCAGGCGTGCGCGTCAGCTGGATGCGCGTCGCCCGTGGCGTTGGGCGTCGCATCGAACGTGCGGAGTTCGAAACCAGAGGGTAGTTCGACAGCGAACGGGTCTATCTCGCCGGCAGGGAGGCGCGCAGGATCGAGCGCCATGCGATACAGGGAGCGGACTGGCTCGAACCCTGCCCCGCGGAGCAACGCCGTTGCTGCCGGGTTCTCACCGTGCGCCCATGCGAGCGGCCCTGTTGAGCCGCCGGGCGCTGGTTCGCGCGCGGCCGGTGAGTCGAGGAGGATGCGGAGCGCCTCGGTGCCGACTCCATTACCCCTCACGGGAGGATCGACGACAAGGTCGAGTTCTCCCTGCCCGACGATGCCGACGGCGAGGGGCTCTGCGTCGCCAACCCGCGTGAACACACGCAGTTCGCGCTGCTCTTGAACTGCAGAAAGCAGCGCCTGGTCAGAGACAGGTGAGTTTCTGTCGGCCTGCTCCGCGCGGTCGAGGAGCGGCTGCGCGTCGTCAACCGATCCTGGTCTGGCTCTGAGACTACTTGCCCGCATGCCGTGCTCCTCTCGCGTTCTAGGCCCCACGCCCTCGCGCGAAACCATACCCGACTCCTCTGACGGTGCTGATAAGCGACTCGTGATCGCCGAGCTTTGCTCGGAGGCGCCGCACGTGGACGTCGACAGTACGCGCGCCTCCGAAATAGTCAGTGCCCCACACCTCGGAGAGCAGTTGCTCGCGGGTGAACACCCGCGCCGGGTGCAGCGCGAGAAAGTGCAGCAGCTCGAACTCCTTGTAGGTGAGGTCGAGCTTGCGTCCGTGGACCGTCGCGACGAAGTTGGACTCGTCGATCTCGACGCCCGATACCTCGACCGCCGACGCGCCACTGCTATTGGCAGTGGTGGCCTCGGCTGCGGAAACAAGCCTCAATCGCGCTTCGAGCTCGGCTGGACTCGCCTCAGGCGTAATGAAGTCGGCGAGGTCCCATTCTGGCGACAACGCAGCGAGCGCCGCATCGCGAAGGACCGCGATTCGAGGCAGCCGCGTTCGCCCGCTGAGCGCGACCGCTGCCGCGCGGGCGGCGCGTGGGTCGCCGGTGCCGTCGATCAGGATCGCGTTGATCCTGTGCGGGGTGTTCTCGTAGGCGAGCGCGGCCTGAAGCGGCGCCTGGAGGCTCGCGATAGCGACCTTGTGCGCGAGAAGTTCGAGCGCCGGAAGTGGCCCGGCTGCCTCACCCTGAGTGCTGTCGATCCTTCCGCCCCGTGAGCGAACGGCGCTGGTCGATGGGGAATCGCCCGCGGTGAGCAGGAGCAGTTCCATGACTGACCTCCCCGAGTGTGACTTGAGAAACATCCTATCTCGGACAGTCCGGGCACCGGTGTGGGAAGATGAGGGCATGACTCCGAGCGACGCCGAGCAGGTGACCCAGGTGTCGTGGCACCTGCCGCGACTCATCATTGCGTGGGCAGTCGCAGCTGTCTTCGGTGTGCTGGTGACGGTCTTCGTCGATGAGGCACGCTTTCAGTGGCTCGCGCTCGCCGTCGGGGTGTCGACGCTTGTGACGTTTGCGCTACAGCTCGGCACTGCCCAGCGCGAAGGCTTTATTAGCAGGCTGTCTTTCAGTATTGCGGGGTCCGTGGTGATAATCGCCGTCATCGACATCGTGAGTACGCTCATCGCGTAGCCCGCGCAATAACTTGCTAGACTGGGGCCATGCTTTTGGCTCTTGAACTCTTCTTCCTCGGCCTGCTGGGTCTCGCAGGCGTCGCGATCGCTTGGGTTTCCGGCACGGTTATCTACAACCTCTTCAAGGGCCAGCGCTAGGCGCGTCCCCTGATGACGAGCCCGTTCCTTTCACTTCCAGGAGCGGTAGGTGAGGCCGTAGCTCTTCACTACGGCGCTCCCCTCCAAGAACAGCGCGCGCTCGCCGAGGGCAATGCGCTGGTCGATCTATCCCATCGCGGCATCGTGACGGTGAGCGGCCCCGATCGGTTGAGCTGGTTGAACTCGATGACGAGCCAACAGCTGCTGAACCTTGCACCCGGCGAGAGCACCGAGACGCTGCTGCTTGACCCGAACGGCCGGATCGAGCATGCGATGCGTGTGGTCGATGACGGCGAGACCACGTGGCTGCTCGTGGATGAAGGTTCTGCTGAGCCGCTCTTCACGTTTCTCAACAGAATGCGGTTTGCGCTCCGAGTCGAGGTCGCAGACGTGTCGGCCGACTATGCAGCCGTGCTCGCGTTCGCAGGCGGAACAGCCGTCGAGGTTCTGCAAGGTTTTGAGCCAACAGTTGCCTGGGTTGACCCTTGGGCTGAGGTGACACGGGGTGGAGCCCAGTACGCGCACGGGGAGCATGCGGGCGCGAACTGGAGTGCGATCCAGTTCGTGTTGCCCGTCGACAGGCTCGCCGCGGTGTCTCGTGCCGTGGCACCGGCTGGACTCATGTCCCTTGACGCACTCGAGATCAGAGCGTGGCGCCCGTCTCGCGTTTCAGATGTCGACGAGCGTGCGATCCCGCACGAGTTTGACTGGCTCCGCAGCGCCGTGCACCTCACGAAGGGGTGCTACCGCGGCCAGGAGACGGTCGCGAAGGTCCACAACCTTGGTCACCCGCCCAGACGTCTCGTCATGCTGCACCTCGACGGTTCGGAGGGGGAGTTGCCAGTTGCAGGCGCGCTCGTGTTTCGCGAGGGCGAAGCTGCGAGCCCCGAGGCGCGGCCAGTCGGCAGGATCACTCGGGCTGCGCTCCACTACGAGTGGGGTGCGATTGCATTCGCATTGCTCAAGCGTTCGGTTCCAGGCGATGTCACCCTCGCGGTGCGAGCGGGAACCGAAGCCGCAGATCCATCGGTACCCGTCGAGGGCGTCATCTCTGCTGCGCAGGAGATGATTGTGCCGACCGACGCGGGAGCTACCCGCACGATCCCAAAGCTGAAGCGACTGTAGCCCGCCCTCACGAATCCCGATGTCGCTCACTCTGCCCTGAGGAACCTCGCTAAGCTGGGAACATGACCAACACGTTGATCCTGCTCCGTCACGGCCAGAGCGAGTGGAACGAAAAGAATCTGTTCACCGGATGGGTCGATGTGCGACTCACTGAGCGCGGGCGAGGTGAGGCTGCAGCCGCTGGCAAGCTACTCGCCGAGTCAGGGATGCTCCCAGACGTGCTGTTCACCTCGCTGCTGAGCCGCGCGATTCAGACCTCGAACCTTGCGCTTGAGGCCGCCGATCGCATGTGGATCCCTGTCGAGCGCTCGTGGCGGCTGAACGAGCGCCACTACGGTGCGCTGCAGGGGCTCGACAAAGCTGAGACGCTCCAGAAGTACGGCGAGGAGCAGTTCATGGAGTGGCGTCGCTCGTACAACACGCCGCCGCCGGTGCTCGACGATTCGAACGAGTGGTCGCAGGCAAACGACCCGCGCTACGCGGGCATCGACGGTGACGCTCCTCGCACCGAGTGCCTATCCGATGTCGTCACTCGTCTCGTGCCCTACTGGGAGAGCAGCATCCTCCCAGAGCTGAACTCAGGCAAGACAGTGCTCGTTACGGCGCACGGCAACTCGCTCCGCGCGCTCGTGAAGCACCTCGAGGGAATCTCGGATGAGGACATCGCGGCGCTCAACATTCCGACAGGCATGCCGCTCGTCTACGAGATCAACGAAGACGGCACGCCGACCGGCGCTGGCCGCTACCTCGACCCCGAGGCAGCAGCGGCAGGCGCAGCAGCCGTCGCGGCTCAGGGCAAGTAACTCCACGCGAAAGGTTCTGGCCGCCTCACTACGATGAGGCGGCCAGAACCAGCGCACTGCGGGAGTCGGAAGCGACTACTTGTCGTCGTCTTCCGGCTCGTCGTCTTCTACGTTGTACTTGTCGGCAAGATCAGCCCAACGGTCCTCTTCAGAGAGGTGCCCCGAAGCGAGCTCGCGCTCAAGCTCCGAGTAGTTGGTGGCTGGGCTGAAGTACTTCAGCTCCCGAGCTACCTTAGTGTGTTTTGCCTTCTGACGGCCGCGCCCCATGCGTGACCCCCTTACACATTTCGGGCCCCACAGGATTTCTCCCGCGAGGCAGTACTCAATCAATCATGGACGTATGGGCATGATCTTAGCACGTTGGGAAGCGCGCTCAGCGGCGCTAACATGAGGTCATGACTTCGCCCGCACCTCGCCGCTCGGTAAAGCGCATCGTTCTGTTCTCAGTTCTCGCGCTGTTTCTCGTGATTCTTGGCGTCGTTGCAGCGATTCTTGTGCCAATTCTCACGCACTCGAACACCGGCAGCTCGGGGCAAACAATCCCGACGGGCTTCGAATCAGAGTCGAGCGCAACTGGCGCCGACGGAAAAACCCGGGCGATTTCGGTCGCAACGACAGACGGGGAACCGGCGAACCTCGAAGGGCTTGCGCCTGGCGACCAGATTGTCGTCTCAGGGAGCGGCTTCGATGCCGGACTCGGCATATACGTCGGTTTCTGTGCGATTCCGCCGTCGCCCGACGTGAAGCCTGGCCCCTGCCTCGGGGGAATTCCCGAGGGCGCCGAACAGGGCGAGGCCGCCGCGAAGGAGGCGCTCTCGAGCGCCTGGATCACCAACGACTGGGCGTGGCGCGCCTTTGCGACGCAGGGCTACGATGATGCGGCGACGGGTACGTTCGAGGTGTTGCTCACTGTGCCTGAGCCGACCGTAGAGGGCCTTGACTGCACCGTGTCGCGGTGCGCGATTTCTACGCGGAGCGACCACACCGCGATGAAAGAGCGGGTGCAGGACATGCTCCTGCCGTTCGCCTACACAGAGTAGCCGGGTGTTCGCAGCGCCGCTGCGGCCTCTCCGGGCGTTCCTGCGAGGCTAGTGGCCCGCAAGAGGGGCGATGATGAGCTCCGCGATCGTGAAGATACCGAGGCCCGCGAGCGATCCGATCACGGTGCCGTTGATGCGGATGAACTGCAGATCTTTGCCGACCTGCAGCTCGATCTTCTCAGCCGCCTCATTTGCGTCCCAGCGTTGGACCGTATCAGTGACGACCTGCGCGAGATCGTGCCTGTATGTTCGCACGAGGTACTCGACGACCTTCATCACCCAGACATCGATCTTGTATTGCAGCGTTGCATCTTCTTCAAGCTTGCGCCCGAAATCGCAGACTGCGGCAGTGATGCGGCTGCGCAGCTCGCTTTCGGGGTCCTCGAGCATGTCGACGATCGCCGCGCGCGCTGTCTGCCACGTGCTCGCCGCGAGATCTCGAATTCGCGGGCTATCAAAGACCTCGCGTTTGAACGATTCGAGTTGCTGCTGCAGCGACTCCTGCTCTTGGAGGTCTCGTGAGAGATCGTGCAGAAACTTGGTGATTGCTGCGCGTGCAGGATGGTTCGCATCCGCTGAAACGTTCTGCAGGAACTTCACTGCCTCGGCGTGCAACCGCTGGTCGACGAACTTGTCGACGATGCTCGGCACCCACTGGGGGAGCCGTGACGAGATGACCTTGTCAAACGCCTGCGGGTGCTGCACGAGCCACAACTCGAGTCGGCTCGCGGCGAGGTCCACGAGGGACTCATGGTGGCCGCCAGTCACGAACGACTCCGTTGCCCGACCGAGAAGCGGCCCCCATTCAGGGTCAACAATGTGGCGTCGCACGAGCGACTCAACCAGATCCTGCACGTCGCGATCGTCGAGCACGGTGAGCGCGCCGAGGCCGATGCCCGCAGCCATGTCGCTCACGCGCCTCGCGTTCCCCGCTTCGCGAAGCCAGGCTCCAGCCATTCGCGCGCCGCTGATCTGGGAGAGTTTGTCGTGCACAACGTCGTCGGCGAGGAAGTTCTCCTCAATGAACGCCCCGAGCCCCTCACCGATCTCGTCCTTTTTGTTCGCGATGAGGTTGGTGTGCGGGATAGGCACGCCGAGCGGGTGTCTGAACAGCGCCGTCACAGCGAACCAGTCCGCGAGCGCACCAACCATGCCGCCTTCACTCGCGGCCCTGACATACCCGAGCCAGGGGATTCGCTCCTGGAAGGCAAAGGCGAAGACGAACACGACGGCCATGAGGATCAGCAGGCCGACAGCGATGCCCTGCATCCGTCTCAGCGCGTGCAAACGGTCGAAGTCGGCGGGGGTGACGGCTCCGAGCGTACGTCGGTTCAACAGTGGCACCCCTCCATTATGCGACTTCTTGTATCTCCGCGAAGCTATCAGTCAGCCGTGGGATAATTTCCTACATGCAGTTTCTTACAGTGCTCAGCCTAAAAAACCGGGCACTCATTGCGCTCGTGACGATCGTGGCCGCCGTTTTCGGGTTTCTCGGAATGTCATCCCTCAAACAGGAGCTCATGCCATCGGTGGAGTTCCCCGCTATCGCCGTCATCACGACGTACCCCGGGGCCTCGCCAGACGTTGTGAATAACGATGTGTCGGGTCCCGTCGAGACCGCGCTGCGCGGCGTACCGAAGCTCGAGAGCACGACGGCCACATCGAGCACAGGCATGTCAGTAGTGCTCGCGCAGTTCACCTACGGCGTGGACATCGCCGCCACCGAGCAGAAGGTCGAACGCGCCGTCAGCCGGATCTCGCAGATGCTTCCGGAGACCGCGGACACGCAGGTCGTGGCCGGCAGCGTCGACGACCTGCCCGTGATTCAGATCGCTGTCACGCCCCCGAGCGGCGAGGATCCTGAAGAAACCGCGAAGCTCATCGAGCGCGTCGTCGTCCCGGAGATCGGCGACCTCGACGGTGTTCGAGAGGCGCAGCTGTCGGGTGCACGCGGCGACCGCGTGACCATCGTTCCGAACGCCGACATGCTCGCCAAAGCTGGCATGAGCCAGCAGCGGATCACGGACGCGCTGCAGCAGAGCGGCGTGCTCATCGCTGGCGGCACTGTCGACGACGAAACGAACACGCTCGCCGTGCAGCTCGGTTCCGAGCTCACCTCGGCTGAGGACATCGCGTCGATCCCGGTGCCACGCAGCACCGAAGATTTCATGGCGTACCAGCAAGCGCTGCAGGCACAGCAGCAGCTCGCTGAACAGGCCGCACAGGCACAGGCGCAGCCAGGTACACAACTCCCGCCGACCGAGGCGCCCGACGCAGACCAAGCCGTCGCCGCGCCGAAGCTACCCGATGTCGTCACCATCGGCGACGTCGCCGACGTGAAGCTTGAAGCGAACCCAGTGACGAGCATTTCGCGTATCAACGGCGAACCCGCGCTCACGATTGCAGTGACGAAGATGTCACAGGCGAACACAGTCGAGGTCTCGCACGTCGTGCAGGAGAAGCTCGACGAGCTCTCAACGCAGCTCGGCGATGTGAAGCTGAACGTGATCTTCGATCAGGCCCCCTACGTGGAGCAGTCCATCGAGTCGCTCACGACGGAGGGCCTGCTCGGTCTCGTGTTTGCCGTGCTCGTGATCCTCGTCTTCCTGATGTCGGTCCGTGCGACGCTCGTGACGGCCATCTCGATCCCCACCTCGGTGCTGCTCGCATTCGTCGGACTGAATTTCGCCGACTACACGCTGAACATGCTTACGCTTGGCGCGCTCACGATCTCGATTGGCCGCGTCGTCGACGACTCGATCGTCGTCATCGAGAACATCAAACGAGACCTCGTCGAAGGGGAGGATCGGGCGACAGCGATCCTCCGCGCGGTTCGCGAAGTCGCTGGTGCGATTACGGCCGCGACCATCACGACAGTTGCCGTATTCCTGCCGATGGCCTTCGTCAGCGGCATGGTCGGCGAGCTGTTCAGGCCGTTCGCATTCACCGTGACGATTGCGCTCGCCGCGTCGCTGCTCGTGTCGCTGACAATCGTTCCCGTGCTCGCATACTGGTTCCTGAAGCCGGAGGCGAAGCCCGCCCCCGCTGCTGGCTCCGACGCAGCTGATTCGACGAACAACGAGCACCGCGGCAACTGGCTCGCGCGCGGCTACCGCCCGATCATCGAGTGGACGCTCGGCAAGCCTGGCATCACCCTGATCCTCTCGGTGCTCGTGCTCGCTGGCACCGTGCTCGCGACACCGCTCATGAAGACGACATTCATGAGCGAGGACGAACAGAACTCGGTCGGGCTCACGCAGACGCTGGCGCCAGGCGCGAGCCTCGACGAGCAGCTCGCCCAGGCTGAACGCGTCGAAGACGCACTCTCAGCCCTCGACGAGGTCGAGACCGTCCAGGTGACGATCGGCTCGGCCGGCGGCATGATGGCGATGTTCGGCGGTGGTGGCGACGGAGCGATTAACTACTCGCTCACGCTCGACCCTGACGCGGACCAGGCGAAGGCCAAGGACGACATTCGCGCGGCCGTCGATAAGATCTCGGACGCTGGCGACTTCGCGATCGGTCAATCGGGCGGCGGCATGTCAATGTCGAGCGCGATCGAGGTGAACGTGACCGCGCAAGACCAAGAAACCCTCGCCGAGGCGAGCGACGACATCGTCGCCGCCCTCAAGAAGCAGGACGGGCTGCAGCAGGTCGAGAGTGACCTCGCGATGTCGCGGCCTTACGTTCGCGTCTCGGTTGACCGTGAGAAGGCCGCCGAGGCCGGGCTCAGTGAGGCTGCGGTGGGCGGCATGGCGGCGAAGAGCATGCAGCCGAGCCAGGTCGGACGCATCACGATCGACGACTCAACAGTGAACGTATACCTCGACCTCGGTACAGCCCCGACTGATGTCGAAGGAGTGAAAGCGCTGGAGCTTCAGACTGGGGCCGGTGAAAAGCGGCTCGACGAGCTCGCGACGGTGGAGATCGCCGACGGCCCCGTGACCGTGCGCACGGAGAACAACGTTCGAATGGTGACGGTGTCTGCGCTTCCGAAGGGCGACGACCTCGGAGCCGCCGGTGTGCAGGTCACCGCCGCGCTCGAGAGCGTTGATCTTCCCGTCGGCGCGTCCGCCAGCATCGGCGGCGTGATGTCACAGCAGGAGGAAGCGTTCCAGCAGCTCGGCATCGCGCTGCTCGCCGCGATCCTGATCGTCTACGTGGTGATGGTTGCGACGTTCCGCAGCCTGCTACAGCCACTCCTGCTGCTCGTCTCGGTGCCATTCGCCGCGACCGGTGCGATGCTGCTGCTCATCGCGACTGGTATTCCACTTGGCGTCGCATCGCTCATCGGCGTGCTGATGCTTGTGGGCATTGTCGTGACGAACGCGATTGTGCTGATCGACCTCGTGAACCAGTATCGCGACCGTGGCGACAGTCTGCGCGACGCAGTGCTCCACGGTTCGCTGCAGCGTCTCAGGCCGATCGTCATGACCGCACTCGCGACAATCCTCGCGCTGACGCCGATGGCGCTTGGCATCACGGGCAAGGGCGGGTTCATCTCGCAGCCGCTGGCAGTTGTCGTCATCGGTGGCCTGCTCTCATCGACAGTGCTGACGCTCGTCGTACTGCCGACGCTCTACTACCTCGTTGAGCGCAAGCGCGAGGAATCGCGTGAGCGCCGGGCAACCAGGCGCGCCGCGAAGCTCGCTGTGGCTGGTGCGCACGGGGGAGCGATCGAGGCTGACCTCGGGGCGCTTCCGGATGCGGCGGGCGTGCCTGAGCACGGGATTCCTGAGCACAATGCGGTTTCAGCGGTGTCTGACCACGCGGCACTGGCTGCGTCGGAACACTCGGATCCAGCCGCGCCCGCTGCCGTCGAGCCGCCGCAGCCCGAGGCCGAATCTGCGTCCGGCTCCGACACTGACGATGAACGCCCGGCCACCACAGACGGGCGGGATAGCTAACTCATGGCACAGAAGAAGCGCAGAGGGTTTAAGGCCCCGGCAAACTACGATCCGAACCGCTCCAGGGCTCCGAAGCGCAAGTACGGTGGCGCCGCAGCGGCCGCTGGTGGCAAGAAAGCTCACGGCGGTTCGGGTGGCTCGGATCGTGGGCGTCGTGGCGCACAAGATATTGAATCTGCAGAAGGTATGCCGACCTCCAGGGGTTCGGGCATTGATAGGGCAGATCGCAGGTCTTCTGCTGGCGGCGGGGACGCCCGCGGCGGCAGGGACGCCCAGAGCGCGAGAGGCGGCGGGGACGCCCGCGGCGGACAGAGCAGCAGCGGCGGCAAGGCCGGCAGGGGCGGCCAGGCCGGCCGTGGTGCAGCCCAGCAGGATCGCGCCCAGCGGCCCGGCGGGTCCGAGCGTGGCTCAAAGCGGCTACGCCCGGCAGGAGAGAACCTGCAAAACTTCACGCCGAAAGTCTGGACTGCCGAAGACGCATCTGGCCGGAGCTTCCGAGATCTCGGCCTTGGTCAGAACCTCGTGCGCACACTTGGCGAGCTCGGCGCCGATTCGCCGTTCCCGATTCAGGTTGCGACGATTCCCGACACGATTGCAGGCCGCGATGTGCTCGGCAGGGCCGAAACAGGATCGGGTAAGACGATCGCATTCGGCGCAGCGCTTGTCGAGCGGCTTCTCGTGCTCAAAGCAGAGGGCAAGCTTGGTGAGCCTGCAGCGAAGAAGCCCAAGCAGGCCAAGCGTGGCGAGCGCGTCTCGCGCGGATCGGCTGGCGCCACCAGGAAGCCGAAGGCACTGATCCTCGCCCCCACGCGTGAACTTGCGTTGCAGATCGACCGCACGGTGCAGCCGCTCGCGCGCTCCGTCGGGTTCTACACCGCGCAGCTCGTCGGTGGAGCGCCGAGCGAGCCGCAGGTGCACGCCCTCGAGCGCGGCGTCGACATCGTCATTGGCACGCCGGGGCGCATCCGTGACCTCGTCGAGCGGCGCAAGCTTGACCTGCGCGAGGTGCAGATCTCGATCGTGGACGAGGCAGATCATCTCTGCGAGCTCGGGTTTCTCGAAGAGACACAGTGGACCCTGCGGCAGACCGAACGAGGTGGCCAACGGCTGCTCTTCTCGGCGACACTCGACCGCGACGTCGAAGAGCTCGTTGGCGAGTTTCTCGTAGACCCCGCGGCGCACGAGATCGCGCGAACGGTGTCGACGGTGCCGCACCGCGTGTACATGGTGATGCGCGAGGACAAGGATGCGGCGGTGCTTGAGTTCGCGAAGATCCCTGGGCGAGTGATGTTGTTCTCGCGGACCCGTGCGGATGCAGAGCGCATCACGGAAGAGCTGCTCGCCGCGGGGGTGTCTGCGACATCGCTGCACGGCAACCTCAGCCAGGCCCGCCGGGAGATCAACCTGAAAGAGTTCTCAACTGGCAAGGCGCGCGTGCTTGTCGCGACTGATGTTGCGGCCCGAGGTATTCACATCGACGACGTGGACGCAGTCGTGCAGCTCGATCCTCCGCAGGAGGCGAAGACTTTTGTGCACAGGTCCGGTCGAACTGGCAGGGCAGGCCGTGGGGGCCAGGTGGTAACGCTTATCCCGCGGACATGGCAGAAGCGGACGCGGGAGATGCTCGACGAAGCGGGCATTGAGCCGCTTGTTTTCGAGGCGTACGAGCCTAAGAAGCGGCCAAAGTCGAGCGGACGCAAGTAGAGATACCGCACAGGGAACGTATTCCGGATTTGTAGATTTGGCACAAGTCCAAACTTCGGCTTGTTGGGACTCGTTGTTGACTGCCCCGGAGCCGGTTGATGGTTTCTCGACGTCGACATAACCTGTCTCCATAATCAGGGCAGGCGGGCCCTCGGGCGACCTCAGTGGACGTTCGCTCCCGGCTGGCTCTGCCGTCAGGTCGAATTGGAGATATCGATGGCCGACAACGCCCCTCGCATCAACGTCCAGCAGGTGAGCGACGCGCTCCTCGGAAAGTGGAAGACCGAGCGCCTCGAAGCCAGGGAGCTCGTGCGCTCACGGCCGAGCCTGCACACGATTCCCGGGCAGCCGATGGATGAGCACCGGATCCGGGTGCTCAGCCAGCTCCATGAGCTTGTCGAGGCGGGAGCGATTCAGCGCGCCTTCCCGAAGTATCTTGGCGGCGGCGATAATCACGGTGGAAACGTCGCAGCGTTCCAGGAGCTCGTGCTCGCGGACCCCTCGATGCAGATCAAGGGTGGCGTGCAGTGGGGGCTGTTTGGCTCAGCGATCCTGCACCTCGGCAATCGCTCGCACCACGAGAAGTGGCTGCCCGACGTGATGAGTTTGAAGCTCCCCGGCGCCTTCGCGATGACCGAGATCGGGCACGGCTCGGATGTCGCCTCCATTGGCACGACTGCGACCTACGATCCGGAATCCGAGGAGTTCGAGATCCACACCCCTTTCAAGGGCGCGTGGAAAGATTATCTCGGCAACGCGGCGCTTCACGGTCAGGCCGCCGTGGTCTTCGCGCAGCTCATCACGCGCGGCGTCAACCACGGCGTGCACGCGTTCTTCGTTCCGATCCGCACACCTGACGGCAAGCTGCTGCCCGGTGTCGGCAGCGAAGACGACGGCGTGAAGGGCGGCCTGAACGGCATCGACAACGGCCGCCTGCACTTCACGAATGTCAGGATTCCGCGCGAGAACCTGCTCAACCGCTACGGTGATGTCACTGCTGACGGCACCTACTCTTCGCATATCGAGAGCCCGGGTCGGCGCTTCTTCACGATGATTGGCACGCTTGTGCAGGGCCGCGTCTCGCTCGACGGCTCGGCCGTGCGCGCGATGCAGGCGGCGCTTTCCATCGCGATCCGCTATGGCACGCAGCGCCGCCAGTTCCCTGGCGCATCGGGACGCGAGACGGTGCTCATGGACTACGGCCAGCACCAGCGGCGGCTGCTTCCGCGGCTTGCTGAGACCTACGCGATGGCGTTCGCGCACGAGCGGCTGCTCACCGTGTTCGATGAGGTGTTCTCTGGTGTGAAGGACACTGATGAGAACCGTGAGGATCTCGAGACCCTCGCCGCCGGGCTGAAATCGCTCTCGACGTGGGCCGCGCTCGACACGCTGCAGGAAGCGCGCGAGGCGTGCGGCGGCGCGGGCTTCATGGCCAAGAACCGTCTGACTGGTTTGCGCGCCGACCTCGACATTTACGTCACGTTCGAGGGCGACAACACTGTGCTACTGCAGCTCGTCGGCAAGCGCCTGCTCACTGACTACGCCGCGCAGTTCAAGGGCGGCGACAAGGCCGCGCTCGCCCGAGCTGCTGCGAGCCAGATCGGCGACCGCGTGAGCCGGTTCGGGCTCCGTCAGCTTGGCCAGAGCATCGTCGACTTCGGGCAGACTGCTCGCTCGGTCGAGAGCTTCCGCAGCGCGGAGTCGCAGCGAGAGCTGCTCACGGACCGCGTCGAGACGATGGTCGCCGAGGTCGCGAGCGCGCTGCGCGACGCAACGAAGGACGTGCCGAAGGCTGAGCGTGCCGCGCGCAGCGAAGACGCGTTCAATGCCCAGCAGCACAAGCTCATCGAGGCCGCTCGCGCCCATGCTGAACTGCTCCAGTGGGAGGCGTTCACCGAGGAAGTCGACAAGCTCAGCGATCCGGGCACGAAGCAGGTGATGACCTGGCTGCGCGACCTGTTCGGGCTCACGGTCATCGAGCGCAACATGACGTGGTACCTCGTGCACGGACGCATGTCGGGCAAGCGCGCCGAGTCGGTCACTGCGTACATCGATAGGCTGCTTGGCCGTATCCGCGAGCACGCGCTCGACCTTGTGGACGCCTTCGGCCTTGACGACGCCCTACTGCGCGCGGAGATCGCGACTGGCATAGAGGAGGAGCGCCAGCAGGAGGCGCAGAACTACGTCGACGAGCAGCGGGCAGCCGGTCTCTGGCCTGTCCACGAGAAGGAGCTTCGCGCACAGGCGAAGGCTGCTGAGA
Organism: Leucobacter aridicollis; assembly: GCF_024399335.1. Classification (NCBI taxonomy): domain Bacteria; kingdom Bacillati; phylum Actinomycetota; class Actinomycetes; order Micrococcales; family Microbacteriaceae; genus Leucobacter; species Leucobacter aridicollis. The sequence goes on along the minus strand of NZ_CP075339.1, from coordinate 2,975,963 downwards.
AAGCAGCGGAGAAGGCCGCCGCGACGGCGAGCTGACTCCCGCACGACGCAGTACAGACAGCGCCCCGCAGCCGGTTTGGCTGCGGGGCGCTGTCGTATGGCTGGGGGCTACCTGATCTTTCGCCGGTAGATCAGGATCGCCGTGCCGTACGCGACCGCGAGGATGCCGACGAGCCAGGCGAGGGCGACCCAGAGCTCGCTCCCGACGGGATCGCCTGCGAACAGGTTGCGGATCGAATCGACGATTGCCGTGACTGGCTGGTGCTCGGCGAACCAGGCGACCGGTCCGGGCATGCTCGCTGTCGGGACGAAGGCGGAACTGATGAACGGCAGGAAGATGAGCGGGTAGCTGAACGCACTCGCGCCGTCGACAGTCTTCGCGGACAGGCCGGCGATGACCGCAACCCAGGTGAGCGCGAGCGTGAACAGGGTGAGAATCCCGATGACGGCGAGCCACGCGACAGACGACGCGTTCGTGCGGAACCCGAGGAGGCAAGCCACCCCGATCACGAGCCCAATCGAAACGAGGTTGGCTGCGAGCGACGTGAATACGTGCGCCCACAGCACGCTCGACCGTGCGATTGGCATCGACTGGAACCGCTCGAAGATTCCGCCCTGCATGTCGAGGAACAGTCTGTAGGCGGTGTACGCAATCCCTGAGGCAATCGTGATGAGCAGAATGCCTGGCAACATGTAGTTGATGTACGAGTCGCTGGAGCCCGTGTTGATCGCGCCACCGAGTACGAAGACGAAGAGCAGCATGAGCGCCACGGGGGTGACCGCCGTCGTGATGATCGTGTCGGGGCTTCGGAGGATGTGCTTCAGCGAGCGCGCGGTGAGCGCGCCTGTATCCGTGAGCGCATGCGAGCTCATGGCCGTTCCTTTCCTCGGGTTGTTCCGGGCGTCCCGGGGGCCTCGCCTACAAGAGTGAGAAACACGTCCTCAAGGGAGGGCTGCTTCTCGACGTACTCGACTTTCGCGGCGGGCAGGAGGGCCTTGAGCTCGGTCAAGGTGCCGTTCTGGATGATCTTGCCCTCGTGCAGGATCGCGATCTGGTCGGCGAGATGCTCCGCCTCGTCGAGGTACTGAGTTGTCAACATCACCGTGGTGCCGCCTCGGGCGAGCTCTCGGATCGTCTGCCAGACTTCGATGCGCGATTGCGGGTCGAGGCCCGTGGTCGGCTCATCGAGGAAGATCACCTGCGGGTCGCCGATGAGGCTCATCGCGATGTCGAGTCTGCGTCGCATTCCGCCCGAGTAGGTCCCTGCCCTGCGGTCGCCCGCCTCTGTGAGCGCGAACCTGTCAAGCATCGTGTCGGCGATTTCGGTGGGGCGGTTGAGGTGGCGCAGCCGCGCGATGAGTGCGAGGTTCTCACGGCCTGTGAGGATCTCGTCGACCGCGGCGAACTGCCCGGTCAGACTGATCGCCCGGCGCACCTCAGCCGGCGCCCCGGCGACGCTGTGGCCCGCGACCATGGCGCTGCCCGCGTCGGCCGCGGTGAGCGTGGCGAGGGTGCGAACGAGCGTCGTCTTCCCGGCACCGTTCGAGCCGAGCAGCGCGAAGATGCTGCCGGGCTTCACCTCGAAGTCGACGCCTCGGAGCACGGCGAGTTCGCCGAATGACTTTGTGACCCCCGCGACGCTGATGGCGGCCGCGTGCGTGACGGTCATGAGTCCTGACCTTCCTGTTGTTTCTTCTCGGCGGCATCGATCGCCTGCGTCAGCCGGTTGCGCTCGCGGTCGATCCACTGCTTGCCCGCGTAGGCCCTGGCGAACTCCTCCGCAAACTCGACTGGGTTGTCTCCGACGATCGCTCGGACCGGGGTGCCGTCGACCGCCGCCCGTTCCCAGAGGTCGACGTGATCGCCGATCATCGTGACGAGGGTGTCGCCGTCTTCTGCGGCGCCAGCGTAGGTGAGGTAGCGCTGTACTGCCTTCGCGGCCTCCCCGTATGGGGCGGGAAGCGCGTCGAGGCGCGCCATGTGCTCCCGGTACTGCTTCTTCTGCTCGAGCGAGCCTGTGAGCATTTCAATCCACTTTGCGGCCATGATTGTCTCCTTGAAAATGTGTTTGTGTGTGTTCGATGGTGGTGCCTGGCTAGGCCGGAGGGCGGAGCCGGGCGATGCGGTCGGCTAGGAAGTCCCAGGTCTGCCAGAACTCCGCGAGCTGTGCGCGTCCGGTTTCATTAATCGAATAGACCTTGCGGGGCGGCCCCTTCTCGGACGGAACCTTTGCAACGTCGACGAGCCCGCGCTGCTCGATGCGCACGAGCAGCGCGTACACCGTGCCCTCGGCGATGTCTTCGAACCCCTCGTCGCGCAGGCGCGTGGTGATCTCGTACCCGTACGCGGGGTCTGTGGCAAGAAACGCGAGAACGATCCCCTCGAGGGTGCCCTTCAGCATTTCGGTGAGTTGGTTTGCCAACCTCAACCTCCTCTACTTAGCGTGAATGACTACCGCTATAAAGTAACACTAAGTACCGCTACTTAGCAAGACCGAGTACCAAGCCGGTGCTTGCGGGGCACCCTAGGCTGGGGGAATGACTGAACTGCGCACGCTGTACCCGCCCATTGAGCCATACGATCACGGGATGCTTCCCGTCGGCGATGGCCACGAGGTGTACTGGGAAGTCTGCGGGAACCCCGAGGGGAAGCCAGCCATCTTCCTGCACGGCGGACCAGGCGGCGTGCTCTCGGCGGACTACCGACGCTACTTCGACCCTGAGCGCTACCGCATCGTGCTCCTGCAGCAGCGGGGAAGCGGTCGCTCCACTCCGCACGTGAGCGCGCCTGACGCCGACATGTCGGCGATCACCACCTGGCACTTCGTCGCCGATATCGAGCGGCTGCGCGGCCACCTTGGTATCGACAAGTGGCTCGTGTTTGGCGGCTCCTGGGGCTCGACGCTCTCGCTCGCCTATGCGGAGGCGCACCCTGAGCGGGTTACCGAGCTCGTCGTGCGGGGTATCTTCACGCTGCGAAAGAGCGAGATCGACTGGTTCTATCAGGATGGCGCCTCGCACCTCTTCCCCGACTTCTGGGAGGAATACCTTGCAGCGATCCCCGAGGAGGAGCGCGACGACCTTGTCGCAGCCTATCGCCGCAGGCTCACCGATCCTGACCCTGCAGTGCACGTGCCCGCCGGCGTCGCCTGGACGGTCTGGGAGAACGCGACCGTGCGCCTGCTCCCGGACGCCGAGGTCATCGCGGAAGCTCGCGCCGACGTCGCCGGCGCGGTCGCGTTCGCTCGCATCGAGAACCACTTCTTCTCGAACAACGGGTGGTTCGAAGACGGGCAGCTCATCGCGAACGCGGCCAAGCTTGCAGGCATCCCCGGCGCGATCGTGCAGGGGCGCTACGACGTCTGCACGCCGGCGCGCACCGCGTGGGATCTCCACCGCGCCTGGCCCGAGGCCTCGTTCGACATTGTCGCCGATGCGGGGCACGCCGCAAGCGAGCCTGGCATCGTCGATGCGCTCGTGCGCGCGACGGATCGCTTCGCAAAAAACCTGGAGTGAGCTGGGGCTTTTCGCTAAACTGGGGGCACTATGGCGAGTGATCTGCAGGGCGTACTTGACGAGGTGCACGAGGCCGTTCGGCCGGTCATGGGCGGCGGAAGCGTCGCCGACTATATCCCGCGACTCGCGGCAGTGAACCCCGACCAGTTCGGGATTGCCGTCATGACGACGGACGGCGAGCGATTCGCCGCTGGTGACGCCGCGGTCGACTTCTCGATCCAGAGTATTTCGAAGGTCTTCTCGCTCGCGCTCGTCATGGCTGCGGATGGCGATGAGATCTGGCAGCGCGTGAATCGCGAGCCTTCGGGCGCCGCGTTTAACTCGCTCGCGCAGCTCGAGTACAAGCGCGGCATCCCTCGGAACCCGTTCATGAACGCGGGCGCCCTCGTCGTCGCGGATCACCTGCTGGGCCTGACCCCCGGCGAGGATTCGCCCGTGCTCGAGTTTGTCAGGGCCGAGTCAGGAAACCCGGCCATCTCCGTCGACGCATTGACGGCCGCCTCCGAGCTCAGCCATTCAGACAGGAACTCGTCGATCGCGCACCTGTTGCGCAGCTTCGGGAATCTGACCAACGACGTCGACGCTGTGCTCGCACGCTACGTCGATCAGTGCGCGATCGCGATGACCTGCGAGGATCTCGCCGCGGCCGGTGCGTTCCTCGCCCGGCGCGGCGTGCGCGCTGACGGCTCTCGGCTGCTGAGCTCGAACCAGGCCCGGCGCGTGAACGCCGTGATGCTGACCTCAGGGTTTTACGACGCGGCTGGTGAGTTTGCCTACCGCGTTGGCCTGCCAGGGAAGTCCGGAGTCGGCGGCGGCATCCTCGCGATCGTCCCCGACGTGTGCTCAATCTGCGTGTGGGGGCCGGGCCTCGACGGTTCGGGGAACTCGCTGACTGGCATGACGGCGCTCGCCGAGCTCACGGCGCGCACCGACTGGTCGATCTTCTAGCTCAGCGCGGCGGCCGGCCTGGTGGGTGGGATCGCGGCGAGGAGCGATCGCGTGTACTCGTGCTGGGGTGCCCCATAGAGCTCCTCGCTTGGGCCAGCCTCGACGATCTCGCCACGGCGCATCACCATGACCTCGTGGCTCATCTCGTGCACGACGGCGAGGTCGTGTGCAATGAAGAGATAGGCCAAGCCGAGCTCGCGTTGGAGCTGCCCCAGGAGATCCATGACGTCGGCCTGGATCGAAACGTCAAGAGATGCGGTCGACTCGTCGAGGACCAGGAGCTCAGGCTCGCAGGCGAGCGCGCGCGCAATGCACACCCGCTGCCGTTGCCCGCCAGACATCTCGTGCGGGTAGCGCGATGCGAACGATGCAGGCAGGTTGACCTGTTCGAGGAGCTCGGCGACGCGGGCCGCGCGGGCGCGCTTGCCCTCGCGCAGGCCGTGCACGATGAGCGGCTCGGAGATCGCCTCTGAGACCGTCGTTCGGGGGTTCAGTGCCGAGAACGGGTCTTGGAAGACCATGGCGAGCCGTCGTCGGATGCTGCGCAAATCTTTTCCGCGGGCGGTCAGGACATCGGCGCCTCCGAGGGAGACCGACCCGCTCTCGGGAGTTACCTGCCCGGTGAGCGCACCGGCAATCGTTGACTTGCCAGACCCTGACTCGCCGACGAGGCCGAGCGTGGTGCCGCGGGCGATCGTGAAGCTCACGTCGCGCACCGCGTGCACCCAGGTTGTGCCCGTCTTGGACTTCACCGGAAACTTGACGTTGAGGCCTGCAACCTCGAGTACGGGTTGGGCGTCGACGGGCGCTGGCTCGGGTGGCGGACTCGACAGCGAGGGGCGGCTCGCGAGCAGCCGCTTCGTGTAGTCGTGCTCGGGTCGGTCGAAGAGATCGAGCACCGGCTGCTGCTCGACGGCGTCGCCCCGGTACAGCACGGTGACGTCGGTCGCGACCTGCCCGATCACCCCGAGGTCGTGGCTGATCCACACCACCGCCATGCCGCGCTCGCGCTGCATCTCCCGGATGAGGTCGATGATCTGCGCCTGCGTCGTGACGTCAAGCGCCGTCGTCGGCTCATCCGCGATGAGTAGCGAGGGGTCGCAGGCGAGCGCGATTGCGATCATCACGCGCTGGCGCTGCCCGCCGGAGAGCTGGTGTGGATACGCCTGCAGTTTGCGTTCTGGGTCGGGGAGTCCGACGGCTTCAAGTAGCTCGATCGCGCGGGTGCGTGCCGCGCGATGGCTGAGCCTGAGGTGCGCCTCTGGGCCCTCCGTGAGCTGCCGTTCGAGCGTGAGGAGCGGGTTGAGGGAGGTGCTTGGATCCTGGAACACGAACCCCACCTCCGGCCCGTGCACGCGCCTGAGCTGCGCCTTCGGGGCGGTGACAAGGTCGTCGCCGCGGAGCAGCGACCGCCCGGTCACCCGCTGGTGCGGGAGATCGAGCAGCCGGGTGGCGCTGAGGACGCTCAGTGATTTGCCGGAACCTGACTCGCCGACGATGCCGGTGGTCTGGCCGTCGTGGACGTCGAACGAGATACCGTGCACGAGCTCGGTCCCGCCGATGGTGACGCACAGGTCTTGGACGGAGAGTACCGGGGTGTTTGTCTGGCTCATCGGCGAGCACTCCTTGATTCGATAACGCTGCGCTGCTTGGGGTCGAGGACGTCACGGAGGCCGTCGCCGACGAGGTTGCATGACAGTACGGTGAGAAAGATCGCGAGGCCGGGGAAGACAGCGAGCCACCATGCAGAACCGAGAAAGGACTGTGCCTCGAAGAGCATGCGGCCCCACGACGGCTGCGGCGGCTGTACGCCGAGACCCAGGAACGAGAGTGCAGCCTCGGACAGGATCGCGAAGGCGAGCGAAAGTGAGGTCTGCACGATGATCGGACCCGAGATGTTCGGGAGGATATGTTTCGCGAGGATCCTGCCGGCTCCCGTTCCCATCGTCTGTGACGCCCGAACGAACGGCTCTGAGCGCACGCTCAGCGTGCTGGCGCGGGCGACGCGGGCGAAGATCGGCACGTAGACCACGCCGATCGCGATTGTTGCGGTGTTTGCGCCGGGGCCGAGCACCGCGACAATCGCGAGCGCGAGGATGAGCATCGGGAACGCGAACATCACGTCAACGATTCGCATGAGAACACCGTCGGCCCAGCCGCCCGCATAGCCCGAGATGATGCCGAGGAGCACCCCGACGACGAGCGCGATCGCGACGCTCACGACCGCGACACGGAGCGACACCTGGGCGGCGATGACGACGCGCGAGAATACGTCTCGCCCGAGGTCATCGGTTCCAAACCAGTGTTCGGCGCTCGGCGGCCTCAGCGCTCCGGCGATATCGGTCTCGTTCACGCCGTAGGGCGCCAGTGCCGGCCCGAGGATCGCCGCAGCGATCATCACGAGGAGCACGATGCTACCGACGAGGCTCACCGGGCTTCGGAGGAACAGTCGGAAGGCCGACGGACGACTGCCATCAGCGAGTGCGGGCGCGGTCGCGATTGCGACGGTGTCTGGAGCGGTCATGACAGTCGGATCCTCGGGTCGATGAGGGCATACAGTGCGTCGACAATGAGGTTGACGACGAGGAAAGCGATGGCGATGAGCAGCACCGCTCCTTGCACGACTGGGTAGTCGCGGGAGGCGACCGAGTCGTAGACGAGCCGGCCGAGCCCGGGCCAGGCGAACACGACCTCGACGACGAGCACACCCCCGAGCATCGTTGCAAGCTGGATGCCGGTGATCGTGAGAATCGGGATGAAGGCGTTGCGGGCGATATGGACGCCAGTCACGACCGCGGGTCGCAGACCCTTCGAGCGTGCCGTGCGCACGTACGCCGCCTCCGCGACCTCGAGCACCGCGCCCCGAACATAGCGGGTCATGATCGAACCTGCGACGAGGCCAACTGTCAGCGCGGGAGTAAACACACGCCTGAGCCACTCGCCAGGATCCTCGCCGAACGCGACGTAGCCAGACGGCGGCAGCCAGCCGAGGATTGTCGAAAACAGCGTGATGAGCAGCATGCCCATCCAGAAGTCGGGAATCGAGACACCGAACTGGCTGAAGACTCGGACGATGCCGTCGCCAACGGTGCCCTCCTTCAGCGCCGAGAACGTTCCGGCAGGAATCGAGATGAGGAGCGCGATGAGCATCCCGACGCCGGCGAGCGACAGCGTTGCCGGGAGCCGCTCGAGCAGGATCTCGGTGACCGGCTGACCATTTCTGAAACTGACGCCGAGATCACCTGTGATGGCGTGACCGACGTACGCGAAGAACTGCTCGATGAGCGGCCTATCGAGTCCCGAGGCGGCCCGAAGCGCGTCATACGATTCCTGCGTGTACCGGGTTCCGAGCGCGATTCGAACAGGGTCGCCCGGCACCAGGTGAATGAGCGTAAACACGAGCACGAGTACGCCGAGCAGCACGACGAATGTGTGGAGCAGCCGCTTCCCGAGGAAGCGCAGGGTCGCCGAGCCTGTGATTCGGCTCGTCAGCGTGGACGTCATTCGGCGAGGCTCACATCCTTGAATCGGACTGCCCTGTCGCTGCGCACTTCGTACCCCTCAACTGCGGGGAGCCAGGCCTGCACAACCGAGGGGTTGTAAAGGTAAATGTAGCTTGCCTCTTGGGCGATGAGTGTCGCCGCCTCGTCGTAGAGCTTCTTGCGGGCGTCGACGTTCGTCTCGGTCCGACCGGCATCGAGCAGCTCGTCTACCTTGGGGTTGCTGTATCCCTGTGCGTTACTCGCGCCCTTCGAGTGGTGCTGCGCGTAGTAGAAGTCGTCCGGGTCGATGTTGCCGAGCCAAGCCATCATGAGCATGTCGAAGTTGCCGCTGTTTTGCTCGTCGAGCCACGTCGCGAAGTCGGGCTGCCGGATCGAGACGTCGATTCCGAGTGGGGCGAGATTATCGGCGATGACCTGCGCGGCGGTGACGGTCTCTGGGTAGTCCGAGGAGGCGAGTAGGTCGAGGGTGAGTGACGACCCGTCGACTCCTGCCTCGGCGAGCAGCTTCTTGGACTCCTCGACGTTTGTGCTGAACTCGTCGAATTCGGTGTACCAGGCGCTCTGCTTGGGGATGGCGAGCTGGTTCGTCGCCGCGGTGCCGTAGCTGGTGACCTGGGCGATCGCGTCTCTGTCGATGGCGTAGGCGATTGCCTGGCGCACACGGACATCGCCGTACGGTTCGTGCTCTTCGTTCAGTGCGAGATACCAATAGTCGGTGCTCGGCTCAACTCCGATTTCAAGGGCAGAGTCGCCGCCAAGCTGCTCGATCTGCTGGGCGGGGATCGAGTCAGTCCAGTCAATCTCTCCGCTCTTCAGCGCGGCGATGGCGGTGTTCCCTTCCGAGAGGAACGAGAACGTCACGCCGCCGATCTCGGGTGCCCCGTCCCAGTAGTCCGGGTTCGCGGCGAGTTTGATGCTGTCGCCCTGGGTGTAGCTCGTGAGTGAGAACGGCCCGGTGCCGATCGGCTTCGTGGTGATGTCGCCGCTCTCGACGTTCTCCTGCTGCACAATCGCCATGCCCTTGAACCCGCCAAGGCTTGAGAGGAGGTTCGGGGTCGGCTGGGCAACTGTGATGACGACTGTGGCGTCATCGGGGGTCTCGATCCCTGTGATGGCGCTGAGACGCCAAGCATTTGCGAGCTCCTCGTCGATGATGCGGCTGAGCGAGTATGCGACGTCGGCTGAGGTGAACGGTGAGCCGTCGTGGAATGTCACACCCTCGCGGAGGTGGAAGGTCCACGTGAGCTGATCGTCGCTGAGGTCCCAGCTTTCGGCAAGCGCCGGCTGCATTTCGAGGTTCTCGTCGGGTTGCACGAGCGTGTCGAAGACGTTCTCGAGCACCTCGAACGAGAAGTAGGCGGTGGTCTTGTGTGGGTCGAGTTGGTCAGGTTCGCCCGCGATTGCCGCCGACAGCACGGATCCTGGCGTGCTGCCAGCGCTCCCACCGTCGAGGTCGACAGCGGTGCCTGTCGAGCAACCTGCGAGAACGAGGGCGCCCAGTAGGGCGACTCCTGGGAGTAGTGTGCGTGACTTCATCGGCACTGATCCTCTGCGTGAGTGGGCGGAATTATCATTTTTATGATGGAATCATCATTATTGCGATAGTCAACATCGAAAACGGGCTCGCGTCAACCTGAGAAAGCAGCGACATGACATTTACAATCCTGGCGAGTGATCCAACGAAGGGCCTCCTCGCCGCGGCAACGGCGAGTCGTTCGCTCGCGGTGGGTGCTGGCGTGCCGGCGGTAAGAGTCGGCATTGGCGCCGCAGCGAGCCAGGCATACACAAACCGTTCTCTTCGCTCACGACTGCTCGACGCGCTCGCCGCGGGGGACTCCCCATCGAGCGCCGTCGCGCGAATCCCCGAGTGGGATGCAGGCGCTGCATGGCGACAGGCAGCGGTCGTGGCGGCGGACGGTGCCGCGGCGGCGCACACCGGCGAGGCCTGTACCGCGTGGGCGGGAAGTGAATCTGGTGCAGGCTTCGTCGTGCTCGGCAATCTGCTTCCCGGGCCAGAGGTTGTCGAGGCAATGTGCGTCGCGTTTGAACGCTACCCGGAAGGCACGAATGCGTCGGCGCTCGACGTTTCCGAGGGGGACCGCGCACTCGCGAACTTCTCGCGACGGGTACTCGCGGCGCTCGCCGCAGGTGACGCCGCAGGGGGAGACCTTCGTGGCAGGCAATCGGCAGCGATCCTTGTCGGCGTCTCACCAGTACCTTCCGGGGCGACACCTACCGGGCAGTCCAGCCCGGGCAGAACCGCGACCTGGAATGCGGTAGAGGTGGACGACGAGCCGCTCGCGATCGACCTACGCGCTGATGATCACGAGCGACCGATCGACGAGCTGGCGAGGCTGCTCGAGCTCGCCCTTGCCGAGCGCCGAGCGGCAGGCAGATGACTCGCAGGCTGGTGCTATTGCTCGAACGGGGTCACTGCACCGAGCACGACGCACGGCTCTGCGGTCGTGTTCGCCCACCAGTGCGGAACCGAGCATGGGTACGTCATGGCATCTCCCGGCTCCAGCACAACGCGTCGCTCACCATGAACAACCGTGAGCGTCCCGGACTCGACGACAACGCACTCTGTTCCGAGATGTCTGAACGCCTTGCCCTCGTTGGTAAAGCCCGGCGGCAGCGTGCTGCGAATGACCTGCAGCGACGATCGTCGGCCCGGTGTGAGCAACTCGCGAACGACGAGCTGGCTTTTGGGTTCGCTCTCGAGCACCGGAAGCAGCGTGCGCTCGTCCGCGCGCACCACGAGGTCGTCGCGGTCTGCGCCCCCGTCAAGAAAGCGCGAGATCGGGATTCCGAGCGCCTCGGTCAGCCGCTTCAGCGCGAGAAACGACGGGTTGCCGAGGCCGCGTTCGAGCTGGCTGATCAGGCCGAAGCTCACTCCCGAGCGTTGGCTCAACGCATTCAGGCTCAATCCCTGCCGTTGGCGCTCGTCGCGCAGCTCGCGACCCAGTGCGGCGACCTCTGCGTTCGGGGCGTCTCGTTCCTTGCTCACACCCTCAGACTAATCTCCCAGCCGGGTCACTCCCACACCGGCGCCGCAGAAAGGTGACCGGACCATGAGTATTCAGCAGCGAGTCGGAGCGGCCTCTGGCTCCAGACACGTCACGGAAATCGACGCTGTCGCCGAGCGCTGGCTCGACACCGAGGTCGCGCTCGATCCGGTGCTCGGAACGAAGCTCGGTCGATCAGAATCGGCGACGACCTTTGGAGATTACTCGCCTGAGGGTGCTGCGCATGCGGCAGCCGAGGCCCGGGCGGTGCTCATCGAACTTGAGCGTGCGACCCCGCTCGATCGTACTGACGCCGTGACGGCGCGCGAGCTGCGCGATCGGCTCGATATCCAGGTCGCACGATACGAGGCAGGCCACGTGCTCCGAGACCTGACCGTGCTCGAGACGCCCGCACAACTCATTCGTCAGGCGTTCGACCTCATGCCACGGGCGACGGAGGGTGACTGGACCGCGATCGCCACGCGACTCGCTGCGGTGCCTGCGGCGCTGGCTGGGTATGTGCAGTCCCTGGAGCTCGGCGCGACCCGCGGCAACGGCCCCGCCCGGCGGCAGGTGCTCGCCGTCGCGGCTCAGGCAGATCGGTTTGCGGCCGAGTACTTCCCAGGGTTTGGTGAGGCCGCCGCCTATGAAGCCCGCACCTGGCCGGCGGCGGGCCGCGCTCTGGCAACCGAGGTCGGTGCGGCAGCCGCTGGCGCCGCGCGCGCCTACGCGTCGTTCGCGAGGTACCTGCGGGAGCGGCTCGCACCCAAGACTCACACAGGCGATGCCGTCGGCCGCGACAACTACGCTCTTGCCGCCCGAGACTTCCTCGGCACCGAGATCGACGCCGACGAGTGCTACGAGTGGGCACTCGCCGAGATCCACCGGATAGCCGGTGAGCAACGATTGGTGGCCGCTGAGATCTCGCCGGGAGCGTCTCCGGCCCAGGCGATCGCTCTGCTCGACGAAGACCCCGGGAGAATCGTTCACGGGGAGGCCGCCTTGCAGCGGTGGCTGCAGGAGCGGAGCGACGAGGCCATTGAGGCTCTCGACGGCCCGGTCTTCGCGATCCCGAGCGAGCTCCGCAGGCTGGACTGCCGCATCGCTCCGACGCGGGAGGGCGGGATCTACTACACGGCACCCAGCGATGATTTCGGTCGGCCGGGCAGCATGTGGTGGACCGTGCCAGCAGGAGTGACTGAATTTCGAACCTGGCGCGAGCTTACAACGGTCTACCACGAGGGCGTGCCCGGACATCACCTGCAGCTCGGCGGCGCCGTCGCCCGCAGGGACACGTTGAACGCCTGGCGGCGCACCCGGGCGGGATCATCCGGTCACCTCGAGGGCTGGGCGCTCTATGCCGAGCGGCTCATGGTCGAGCTTGGGTTTCTCGAGGATCCCGGGGCCCGCCTCGGCATGCTCGATGCGCAACGGATGCGTGCCGCTCGGGTGGTCGTCGACATCGGCCTGCATCTTGGTAAGCGCGCACCAGACGGCGGCGTCTGGACGGCTGAGCGCGTGTACGAGTTCATGGCGAACAACGTGACGATGCGCCCCGAGGCGCTGCGGTTCGAGGTGCTCCGGTACCTCGGTTGGCCCGGCCAGGCGAGCTCCTACAAGCTGGGTGAACGGTTGTGGCTCGGGCTGCGGGCGGAGGCAGAACGAGAGCCGGGATTCACGCTTGCATCGTTTCACGATCGAGCGCTCTCACTTGGCACGCTTGGTCTCGACACCCTGCAGTGGGCGATGCGCCGCTGACGGGATAATATTCGAGCATGACATTCAACGAGAACGTTCGCATCGACACGAGTCAGGTGCAGAAGCGCAGCGGCAGCGGACGCCGAACCGGCCTGGCTGTCGGCGGTGGCGGCATTGGGCTCATGCTCGTGCTGTTTCTCGGGTCACAGCTGCTCGGAATTGACCTCACTGGCTTCGCGCCGGCGCTGAGCTCGGGCGGTGGCAGCTCGTCGAGCGAAGAGATCGTTGCGGTCGAGAACTGCAACACGGGTGCCGACGCGAACGCAAACGTTGAGTGCCGCATGACCGCGACGAGCGATTCTCTCAACCGCTACTGGAACACTCAGGTCGGCAACTATCGCAGTCCGCAGCCCGTCGCGCTCTTCAGCGGCCAGACCCAGTCGCAGTGCGGCACCGCGTCTGCCGCGACTGGTCCGTTCTACTGCCCGCCCGAGGAGCGAATCTACGTCGACACCGCCTTCTTTGACACCCTGCGCGCGGACTACGGCGCCTCGAGCGGACCGCTTGCCGAGATGTATGTGCTCGCGCACGAATGGGGCCACCACATCTCGAACATCACCGGTTCGCTCAACCAGGCGGGCCGCGAATCCGGCGCGACGTCGGGCTCGGTGCGGCTTGAGCTGCAGGCCGACTGCTTCGCGGGTGCGTGGGTCGGGGCGGCTCAGACCGTCACCGACGACAGTGGCGTTCCGTTTTTGAAGCCCGTCACCCAGTCTGAAATCAACGATGCCCTGAGCGCTGCTGCCGCGGTTGGCGACGACCACATCATGCAGTCCTCGGGTATGCGCGTTGATCCCGAGCGGTTCACGCACGGCACCTCCGAGCAGCGACAGCGTTGGTTCATGACCGGCTACGAGCAGGGGCCGACATCGTGTGGCACGTTCGACGTGCCAGCGAGCCAGCTCTAGCGCCTCGCTTCGCCCGCCTGTACGAGTCTGTTCATCGCGGTGCGCAGCGCCGTGACCGTGACCTGCACTGAGCGGCGGTGCAGTGTCTCCGGGCGTGTCAGCATGTCGATTGCGCGGGTCGCGTTGACGCCAGCGAGCGGTCGGAGCACCAGCCCTGCAAGGGCTGAGCCGACGGTGTAGCGCGGCACCATGCCGATAGCATCGCCCGTGGCGACAATTGCGGCGACTGAGCCGTAGTCGTTGATACGGTGCACGACCTTGACTGATTGGTCTGCGACGGCAGCGATGGCGCCGAGCAGGTCGTCAGGGGAGTAGCCCGCGCGGCTTGTGACCCAGGCCTCGCCAGCGACGTCGGCTGGAGTGAGCTGCTCGCGGTCGGCGAGTGGGTGCCCCTCTGGGAGCGCAATGTCGAGGGGCTCCTGCGCGAGCCGGATGACCTTGAGCCCGGTTTCGGGCCACGGCGGGCTGTGCTCAAGGCGGTGCGCGATCACCAGATCGTAGCTTGCGGTAAGCAGCGGAAACTCCTCCTGCGCCACGTCCTCGTCAGACAGCCTGAGATCGGGGGCGGCGGCGATGTCCCGCAGCTCGCTCAGCAGTCCGCCGAAGATTGCCTGCGAGGCACTGTGGAAGCCACTGACTGTGACGACTCCCGAGGGCTCTTGTTCAAAGGCCTCGACTGCGCCCGCCGCGGCTGCCATCGCCTCGATGACGCCGGTGCCGGCCCGGGCGAGCGCATAGCCGGCCTCGGTGAGCACGAGGGTGCGTCCGTCCCGGCGGGTGAGTGGGGCCCTGAAGCCGCGCTGGAGTGCGCTGAGCTGTTGCGAGACCGCGGAGGGGGTCACACGCAGGCTGTCGGCGACCGCAGTGACGCTGCCGAGGGTGCCGAGTTCGCGCAGAATCTCGAGTTGGTAGATCTCCACAGCGCCTCCTTTATTTAGCTCTAGCTTAATCAAATCTGAAGAAAGACAATCTTGTTCTGAACTGTGTTCCATGGCGAAATAGCTGTATGCGAGCACTCATGAAACCGGAGGCGGGGCCAGGCCTCGTTCTGAGCGAGGTCCCTGATCCTGTGTGTGGCCCTGGCGATGTCGTCATCCGCGTCTTGCGAACCGGCATCTGCGGTACCGATTTGCACATCCTTGAATGGGACGCGTGGGCGGCGAACAACATCGCAGCCCCGCTCATCCCAGGCCACGAGTTCTATGGCGAGGTCGTCGAGATCGGTGCGGGAGTGTGCGACGTGCGCGTCGGTGACCGTGTGTCAGGCGAGGGGCACATCGTCTGCGGCACGTGCCGCAACTGTCGGGCTGGCCGCCGCCAGATGTGCATCCGAACGAAGGGGCTCGGCCTGCACCGCGACGGTGCGTTCGCAGAGTACCTGTCGTTGCCAGCAAGCAACGTCTGGGTGCACTCGGACACAATCTCGCCTGAGCTCGGCGCGATCTTTGACCCGCTCGGAAACGCGGTGCACACGGCGCTCGCGTTCCCGCTCGTTGGCGAGGACGTGCTTGTGAGTGGCTGCGGCCCGATCGGGCTCATGTCGGTCGCCGTCGCCAGGCACGTTGGCGCGCGCTACGTCGTCGCGACCGACATCAGCGACGCCCGCCTCGAGCTCGCGCGCGGCCTTGGCGCCCACGCGACAGTCAACGTCGCGACCGAGTCGATTCGTGACGCGCAGACGCAGCTTGGTATGCGTGAGGGCTTCGACATCGGGTTCGAGATGAGCGGCGCGAGCCCGGCGCTTCCAGGCATGCTCGAGAACATGAACCACGGCGGCAGGATCGCGATGCTGGGGCTGCCAACTGCCGAGTTCGCCATCGACTGGGCCAAGGTGGTGACCCACATGATCACGCTGAAGGGCATCTACGGGCGCGAGATGTTTGAGACGTGGAACGCAATGGCCGCGATGCTTGAGACGAGCGAGCAGCTGCGGGCGCGCATCACGTCGGTGATTGCCGACACGATCCCCGCGCGCGATTGGGAGCGTGGCTTTGCGGCCGCAGGCTCGGCGACAACCGGAAAAATCATCCTCGACTGGACGGAACTGTAATGTACGGAGCATTCAAAGCACACCTCGCGACAGAGCTCACCGAGATCGAAGACGCCGGCCTGTTCAAGCGCGAGCGCGGGATAGCGGGGCCCCAGGGTCCCGAGATCACCGTCGGCGACACCCAGGTGCTGAACTTCTGTGCGAACAACTACCTCGGTCTTGCCGACCATCCGAGCATCGTCGCCGCGGCGCACACCGCGCTTGACGAGTGGGGATACGGCCTGGCGAGCGTGCGATTCATCTGCGGGACGCAGGATCAGCACCTTGAGCTTGAGACGCGGCTCTCGACGTTTCTCGGGACCCAAGAGACGATCCTCTTCGCATCGTGCTTCGACGCGAACGGCGGCGTGTTCGAGACCCTGTTTGGTGCGGAGGACGCGATCATCTCGGATGCGCTCAACCACGCGTCGCTGATTGATGGCATCAGGCTATCCAAGGCCCGCCGCTACCGGTACGCGAACTGCGACATGGCAGAGCTTGAAGCGCGCCTGCAGGAGGCTGCGGATGCCCGGTTCCGAGTGATCGTGACTGACGGCGTGTTCTCGATGGACGGTTTTGTCGCGCCGCTCGAGGCGATCTGCGACCTCGCCGACAAGTATGACGCGCTCGTGCTCGTAGACGACTCCCACGCCGTCGGCTTTATGGGGGAGACTGGCGCAGGCACCCCCGAGCTCTGTGGAGTTGCCGACCGCGTCGACATCGTCACGGGCACGCTCGGCAAGGCCCTCGGCGGGGCCTCTGGCGGCTACGTGTCGGGGCACAGCGAGATCGTCCAGCTGTTGCGCCAGCGCGCGAGGCCGTACCTCTTCTCGAACACCCTCGCTCCAGCGATTGTCGCTGGATCGCTCGCCGCGCTCGATCTCGTCGAGGGGGCCGGTGACGCGCGGGTGCGGCTCCAGCACAACGCTGAGCTCTTCCGGGCGCTGATGACGGAAGCGGGCTTTGAGCTGCTCCCAGGCAACCATCCGATCGTGCCTGTGATGTTCGGGGATGCTGCGGTGACCGCCCAGATCGCGACTGAGCTGCAGCGTCGAGGGGTGTTTGTGACGGCCTTCAGCTTCCCCGTGGTCCCCAGGGGCGAGGCGCGGATCCGCGTGCAACTCTCTGCGGCCCACACCGAGTCGCAGATCAAGGCCTGCGTGACCGCGTTCATCGAGGCGGCACGCGCGGTGCAACCGGGCGAGTGATCTGGCCAGGAGGCGGCAGCTGCGCTTTCAGGGGCGCAGCAGCCGCTCCGCGAGCCCGCGTGCTGTGAGTACCCAGGCGTCAGTGCCTTCGAGGCCGGACTTCGCCATTGAGCCTTCGAGGAGGAGCGCCAGGTGAGCGGCAAGCTCGTCGGGTGCGTCAGAAATCTCGGCGAGGTGCAGCCGCAGTATCTGCTCGACCTCGTCCTTGTGTGCGCGCACGGCGGCCCGCCCCGGGTGACCGACGGGGAGCTCGGCCGCTGCGTTGAGTAGACCACAGCCCCGCCAGCCGTCGCGGTACCCAGCGTTCGCGTGGTCTGCGTACGCGTCGAACACCGCGAGTACCCTGTCTGCGGGGGTGTCGGCGTGCGCGAGACGCGTGGAGAACAAGGCGAGCCACTCGCGGTGTCGCTCCTCGAGATAGGCGGCGATCAGTGTCTCTTTTGACTCGAAGTTGTTGTAGAGACTCTTCTTCGCGACGCCGGCGGTCGCGATGATCGTATCGATGCCGGTTCCACTCACTCCCTTGGCGTAGAACTCCTCGGCTGCGGCACGAAGCAGTTTGTCGCGCGCCGGTTCGCGTTTCGTGCGGGCTGTGCTTCTGCCGTTCACGCTCTCTCCAAGATCGGTGTCGCGACAAGTGTACCAAGGTAGACCGATCTGTCTACTATGCTTGACGAATGCGCAATTCCACTCACACCCGCCCCGGGCTCGGGGTGGTGCTTGTCCTCGCGGCGTCGGTTCTCTGGGGAACAACGGGCACGGCGGCGACGTTCGCGCCCGAGGTTGGACCGCTGGCGATCGGCGCCGTTGCGCTCGGCGTCGGCGGGTTGCTGCAGGCGGTGGTCGCCGGGCGCGGCCTTGTGCGTGCGCTCCCACAGTTGCGAGCGCGATGGCCGCTCGTACTCTTTGGCGGGCTCGGTGTTTTCGCGTACCCACTCGCGTTCTACAGCAGCATGCACACCGCCGGGGTGACGATTGGCACTGTCGTCTCGCTTGGCTCCGCGCCAGTGTTTGCTGCGCTGCTCGACTGGGCGACTGATCGGAAGCGGCCATCGCGCCGCTGGCTCGTGGCCGCAGTGCTCGGCCTTGCGGGTATGGCCGTTCTCAGCGTGTTTGGCGGTCACGGGAATTCGGGTGGCACGGGTCAGGTAGGTCTCGGCGTCGGACTCGGCCTAGTCGCTGGCGTGAGCTACGCCGGCTACGCATGGGCTGCTCATAGGCTGATCGGGCCCGGCGTCGACTCCCGCGTCGCGATGGGTGCGGTGTTCGGATTCGGCGGGGTGCTGCTCATGCCTGTGCTCTTCGCAACGGGAGGCCCACTTGTGAGCTCGTGGCAAGCGTTTGGGGTCGGCACGTACATGGCGCTCGTGCCGATGTTTCTCGGCTATGTGCTGTTCGGACTCGCGCTCAGACACATCGATGCGACCTCGGCGACAGTGCTGACCCTGTCGGAGCCTGTGATTGCGGCAGGGTTCGCCGCGGTGATCGTCGGTGAGCGTCTCGCCGCAGGAGGTATTGCGGGCGTCGTGCTCATCGGTGCGAGCCTGGTGCTGTTCGCTCTGCCCGCGCGCAGGCGCCTCAGCTGAACGCAGCAGCGTTCTCACGGGGGTTCGATCGTGCGGCGGAGCTCACCGCTTCTGGCGTCGCTACTTGCGCTTCGCCCGCCGGCGCTCGGCCTTCTCACGCTCACGCTTCTCGGCGGCCGCCTGCAGTTGAGCGCCACGAGAGTTCGGTTTGAGCTTGGGTTTCGCCTTCGCTTTCGGCTGTTGCCTGCGCTTGGGCTCCTTCGGAGCCGTCTGCGCGTCGGCCTGCGCGCCGCGCGAGGACCGCGCAGTGCGGCCGCGCATGACCCCGGCGAGGTGCTGCATATCGGGGGCGTCTCGCTCGACAGGCCAGCTCGCCCAGATCGAACCACCGACGATCGGCTCCTCAAGCCTCACGGTCAGGTGGGCGTGCTTATCGACAATGTGCCTGGCGAGCGGCGCAGGCATGAGGATGCCACCCAGCCCAGTCGCGACGATGTCGAGCGCGGCGTGCACGTCGACAGGCATCCACGCTGGGTCCTCCCACGCCTCGGCGGCGGGCCAGTCGGGCGCGTGGTCGGGGTGGTCGAGGAGTCTCACCTCGGCAAGATCAGCGATCGATACTGACTCCCTGCCCGTGAAATCGTGTCCCTTTGGGAGCACGAGCGCAACGGCTTCGTCGTACAGCCGGAGCGCATGGTGGGTGCGTGCTGCGCCGTCGTCGGCCCCGACCGGAGTCCCGCCCGGCGCGGTTCGTTCGAGGATCATGTCGAAGTCGGCGGCATGTTCGGGCCTGCCGTATGGCTTCGGAAACGGCACAATGCTGAGCGGCTGCTCCGGCGAGATCGCGTTCCAGCGCCTGACCCACTTGCTGGGGGCGACCCCGCGCGTGAAGCCAAGTTGGATCTCGGCTGCGGCGGTGGGTTCGGGAGTATCGGTCACAGCACTACCTCTGCATAGATTTCATGGGAATAGGGCAGCCGCGCTGCCGAGAGCGCGATGCGGTACTCGTCGGGTGACTCGACCCGCCTGAGTGGCGTGCCCTCCTCGCGATAGTGCGGAAGTGCGAGCCGTTCGTGCCCTTGGGGCGGCATGCCGCTCGCGGAAACGACTCGCCACCAGCTCACCGAGTGGCCGTACAGGGCCATCACGCGGCCTACGGCGCGCGGGGCCTCAGAGCCAACCGCGATCCCTACATCACCGTACGTCATCACTCTGCCAGCGGGGATCCGCTCGACAATCGCAAGCACCGCTTCGGTGAAATCAGGATCGGGCACGAGCACTAGCCTACGCCCGCGAGGCCCCGCTGAGGGTTAGATACCCGAGACTCCCAGCAGCTTTCCGATCGTGTAGGTCGCCGCGACAGCGATGCCTCCGAAGAGGAGCTGGCGGCTGGCGCCTGCAAGCCAGTTGCGCTTCGTTGTCGTTGCGGCGAGACCACCAGCGAGCAGGAGGCCGGCGCCACCGAATGCGAGGCCGAGCCACAGATTTCCAAATCCGAAGACAAACGGGATGATCGGAATGAATGCGCCGATGCCGAACGAGAGTAGCGATGAGAACGCCGCGACCCACGGGGATGGGCGGTCATCGAGGCTGAGGCCGAGCTCGTGGGCCAGGTGCACGCGCACAGCGCTCTCGCTGTTCGCGTGCACCTGCGACGCCGCGATCTCTGCTGTCTCTCGCTCCATCCCGAGATTCGAGAACAGCACCGTGAGCTC
This sequence comes from Leucobacter aridicollis, assembly GCF_024399335.1. Taxonomy (NCBI): domain Bacteria; kingdom Bacillati; phylum Actinomycetota; class Actinomycetes; order Micrococcales; family Microbacteriaceae; genus Leucobacter; species Leucobacter aridicollis. Next base: position 2,955,848 of record NZ_CP075339.1, on the reverse strand, counting down.
AGCCTGCTCGCCGATCGGGTTGCGGGTGTGCGCTTCGCGCTCGGTGACGACCTCGGCGTCGAGCTGCTCGTTGGCGGTGCGAACCGAGGTGTACTCGCCGAGGGCCATGGAGATCGCACCAGCGATGAGGCCCGAGATTCCTGTAATTGCGACGATCGTGTTTGACGCGCCAGCCGCGGCGATGCCGGCGATGAGACCAATGTTCGAGACGAGGCCGTCCATGGCGCCGAACACCGTCGCGCGGAGCCAGCCCGATGAGACATCGGCATGGCGATGGTCGTAGTCGTGTGGGCGGGAAATGTCATCCGATTCGGTGGGAAGGTTCACGATGAGCTCTCTGAGTAAAACGACTGCCGCATAGCGCTGGCCTGCGGCGCAAAGTGCAACGTTAACAGGGATTTTGCCTGAGGGAATAGTCCGTTTGCGACCTCGGTAAACCTGCGATTTTGAGTTCGGCTGAACGAACTTTCGCTCGCGGTGCGACGCTTTCTTAGAGCACCGTTATCGAGGTCGCTTGCCACCGCCCTCGAATCGCCTCGAAGCGCATGGCGACGGCTCGGGATCTGCTGGGGGTGAGGAGGACCACTGCCGCCTCCGTCACCCAGGCCGTCGGGCTCGTAGCGCGGACGCGCCCGACGACTGGCACGATGCGACGGGTATCGTGATAAAGCGACCTGCGTTCAACGTTGAGGCGCCGCACCTCATCCAGTTCATCGGCGACCCGTGTCGTGACCCACTTGCCGAGCTGGGCGACCTGGCGTGTTCCCTCGACTGCCTCGAATGCGAAGACTGCGATCGCGCCGATCACTCGCGCCTCAAGCTGGGCAAGCACGCCGATCTGCGGCGGATCAGGCAATGCGGCCGCCCTTGGTGGGTCTACATCAAGTGCACGGAGCGGTCGCGGGGGCGCTTCTCCATCGCCGTGCTCGAGTGGTTCGCTGGAAAGCGGCATGCTCATGAAAGGGACTCCCTGGCTCGGGCGAAATGACCCGCTGTCCCCTCGGCGGCTGAACTGTGAACCTTACGGTACGGGCGGTGCGTACGAACGGGTCAAGTGCGTGCTTCGATGTGGTGCTTTGCTTCCTGGCAATTGCGTGCCTGGTGACTGCGAAAGCGAGTTGCGAGCAGCGGGGAAAACTGTGTCGCGTGCCCTAGGCTTAGACCGTGGCGACCCTTCGAAACCTTGCAACAAAGTACTCGGATCTCACGGAAGAGGAACTCGAGTGGCTTGAGCTGCTCGCGCTCGACCTTCCACTGCTCGCCGACGTCGCGCTCAGCGATATTGTGCTGTGGGTCCCGTCTGAGAACGGCGACTACTTGGCCGTCGCGCACAGCCGACCTGCCGGGTACATCACGCTGTTCTACCGCGACGTGATCGGTGATTTCCTTCGGCCCGAGTGGCGTGAGGTCGTCGAGCAGGCGCTCGAGACCGGCAAGCCGGCTGCTTCGACTTCTCCCGCGTGGTACGAAGAGAACCCGATGAAGCTGACGGCGTACTCGATCAGCCGCCGCGACAGCCAGGGCAAGGTCTTCGGCCCGTTCGCCGTCGCGACGGTGCACACGAGCGCCCACGACACGCAGCATGCGTCACGTATCGCGGCCGCCTTTAGGGAGGTTGCGAACGACCTCCTCGGAATGATTCAGACCGGCGCGTTTCCCAACCCCGGTGGAGTCGGCGGACAGCAGGGCGCTCCGCGTGCAACTGATGGGCTCGTTCGGGTGAATCTTGAGGGCATTGCGACGTTTGTGAGCCCGAATACGCAGACAACCTTCACGATGCTCGGCTACCGCGATGAGATCGAAGATCAGAACTTCTCAGAGGTGCTCTCTGAGGTGCTGAAGGGGCAGTTCGATACGAACGAGTCGCTACCGCTCATCAGCCAGGGCAAGGTCGCCAAGCGAACGGAGATCTTCGCCCGAGGGCTGTCGGTTGCGATGCGATCAATTCCCGTGTTCCGCGATGGCGAGCGGATCGGTGGGGTCGTGCTCACCCGCGACGTGAGCGAGCTCAGGCAGCAAGCCCAGGAGCTCATCACCAAGGATGCGACAATTCGCGAGATCCACCACCGGGTGAAGAACAACCTCCAGACTGTCGCTTCACTACTCCGTGTGCAGGCCCGGAGGGCCCGGAGTGAAGAAGCAAAGCAGGTACTCGGCCAGGCGATGCGCCGCGTCGCCGCGATCGCAGTGGTGCACGACACCCTGTCGACGGGGCTCGCGCAGATCGTCGACTTCGACGTCGTGTTTGAGCGAGTGCTCGGGCTCGCAGCCGAGGTTGCAAGCCTGCACGGGACCACGGTTCATCCGCGGAAGGAAGGCGAGTTCGGCGAGCTGCCGTCAGAGTACGCCACACCGCTCGCGCTCGCGCTCACCGAGATCGTCACGAACGCTGTCGAGCACGGGCTCGCCGGGCGCGAGGGCGAAGTGTTCATTCGGGCCGACCGTACGCCGGAGCGGCTGGCCGTTGAGGTCATTGACACAGGAACGGGGCTACCAGGCGGCACCGTGGGCGACGGGCTCGGCACGCAGATCGTGCGTACCCTCATCGAGGGTGAGCTCGGCGGGACGATCCAGTGGGGCGCAGACGTTGCTGGCGGAACCCGCGTGGCGATTGATATTCCGCTGCACTGGCTCGCCGCGCAGACCCGGCCGATTGCGAAGGTCGAGCGCTAGCGAGCCAGCACGACGGGGCTAGGGTGTGTCGGTTTAGTGTTTCTGGGTAGGGCTGGGAACCTGGAACCGGGTCACGTTTCCAGCTCGTCTCAGACGGTCAATGGGCATTGATTGCAGACCTGATGCCCGGCCTGACCGGGAAGAAAGGGCGCCCGTTCGCTGATGCCCGCACGATGATCGAGGCAATCATCTGCCGGTATCGGTGCGGGATCGCGTGGCGTGACCTCCCCGAAGTGTTCGGGCCGCACCAGACGGTGTGGCAGTGGCACAAGCGCATGGCCGATGACGGCGTCTGGGATCGAGTACAGGCCCGCCTGCTCGGGCATGCTGACCGGGCCGGTTTGATCGACTGGGATATCTCCGTGGACTCCACGATCGCCGGGGCGCACCAACACGCGACGAATATTACGCGCCTCAACAGGGGCTTCGTCGAATTACAAGAATCTTCTGACCGAGCCAGCTGATCACGCGATCGGCCGCTCCCGGGGTGGCTTGTCGACGAAGACGCATCAGCTGGTTGTTGAGAGAGGCCTGCCGCGTGTGACGATCTGCTCGGCGGGGCAGGATGGCGATACACCGATACTCATTCCGTTGCTGGAGCATTTGCGGGTCGGGCGCCGGTGCCGTCCCGACGCGGTGCTTGGCGATCAGGCGTACTCGTCGCAAGTGAATCGTTCACACCTGCGTAAGCGTGGCATCGAGGCTGTGATCCCTGAACCGCGGGAACAGACGCGCCCTAGCCCTTTGCGCCGGCTCCGGCCAGTGAGTTGGCGCCGGCGCCGGCCGAGGCCGCATCTCGCCTCCGAGACCGCATCCCCTGTCGTGGCAGGGTGCGCGGTCTCGGTGGTCGTAGGCGGTCTCGAGCCTGGTGCGGTGCCCTCGCCGGGCCGAAGGGGGCCCAAGCCACGACACGCAAGGTCGCCAGCCGGCGCCTAGGGCATGTCTCGCAATTGAGCTTGCCGTCGCGCCCCGCTTGGGGCAGACCTCATCTACGAGACATACCCTAGTTCTTGTCGCGCGACGTGCGCACGAGCACAGCTACGCCGACGACGAGGAGCAGTGTCCCGAGCCCAAGAATCGTGGTGATGAGCCACGTGGTCACGTCGATCGACCCTCCAGCCGCGCGCACCGCGACGTAGGCGCAGAACACAAGGATGAGTGCGCCCCAGACGATCGGGCTTGTTCGCGGTCTCGGCTTGCGCGCGGCCGTCTGGACGGGGGCTGGGGCCGCTGTCGTGTGGACCTGAGGCGGTGTGGGCTGGCCCGAAGGATACGTGTGGGCGTACCCGGCGCCAGGCGTGAACTGACCTGTCGTCGATACGGGCGGGACTGGCGGAACTGGCGGCACCGGAGGAATCGGTGGGAGCTCAGTGGCTGGCGCTGAGTCGTCCGCGAGTTGCGCGGCCGGAGCCGTGCCGCCAGGCTGCTCAGCCGCGAGACCCGGGGTACCTGTCTGTTCTGCGTCGCCCGGCGCCGGCTCGGGTACTGGGGTCGTCTCGGTGCTCATCGTGCGAGCTCCTTCTCTAGCTTTGCGATCTCGTCGCGGGTGAAGTCAAGCGTATTTTCGAGCCGCTCCTGGCGCACCTCGCTGAGGCCCGGCTCATCAAGTTCAGAGCGCAAAGTGCTCTCTTCCTCGCGAAGGTCGGTCAGCTCCTCGCGCAGATCCGCGCGGTTCGCCGTCGCGCTGTCGGCCGCGCGTTTCAAGCTCTCGTTTGAAGCTGGCGCTTCTTCCACTCGCACGCTACCGGCGAGAAGGTAGACAGTCACCCGTGCGGCGTCGTCATCGCGATCGACACGGGTGTCAATCGTGCGAGAGAGGAACGGTCCGGCTGCCGATGAGGATCCTGTGCTGAGCTCGGACGCGTCGAGCGAGCCCGCGAGCAGTCGGATGGTGAGGAGTACAGGCTCGTCCTCGGGGAGCGTGATTACCGAGCGGCCAGCGAGCTGCCACACTTCCATGTCGCTCGCACCGTTCACGTCGTCGAGCGTCGTGAGGTCGACATCGGTTGTGCCAGCGATGAGCACGGATCCTGGATCGTCTGCCGTCACGAGCGCAGTGCCAAACGGCTGGAAGCGTGAGCCGTCGGGAATGATTGACGTGAACAGGAGCGCGATCACGCCGCAGGCCGCGAGGAAGCCCACCCAGCCGGTGTGGCGGCCCCGAATACCAGCGACGATGAGCGAGACCGCGAGGACTCCGGTGGCCCCGAGCAGAGCTGCGGTGAGTACCAGATTCTGGTTCAACTGCATGTCGAACGCGATGTATGCCGCGCCGCCCGCTGCAAGCAACGCGATGGCGAGAGTGATGACGACGTGTGCGGCGCCAAGTTTCATGAGATCGTGCTGTGCTGCGTAGCGTGCACTCCACTCATCCGCCTGACGGCCGACGTCCTCGCTCCACTTCGTTGCCTTCTCGCTTGCGCGCTCGGCGCTGTCCGCGATGCGCTGCGTCCAATCTGGTGCAGGCTGGGGGAGCTGCGTCGTCGGGGGCTGATCCTGCTGCGGTGCCGCTCCCGCAAACGGCGCGTCAGTTGATGCCGCACTGGGAGGAGATGCGAACGCGTGGGTAGCCTGCGCGTCGGCCGCGCCCCCTGTCGTTGGCGGGGTGGCCCAGGACTGACCCGGGGCGGCCGACCACGAGGCTCCCTCACCAAATGACTGCTGCCCGTTCGGCGATTGAGCCTGTGATTCGTCGCGCACCCGGCGGCCGCGTTCCAGGAAGAGCCTGCTGATCAAGAACCCTGCGACTGCGATGACACCGATCCACACGAGGACCGAGATTGTCGTGACAAGCCAGTGTGGCAGACCGAAGGCGTTCCACAGGTTCCAGCCGCCGATCGTTGTGAAGCCGAGGATCCTGAAGAAGACCGGAAGGACGACGAAGACGCCGACCGCGACAGTTGCTACGACCGCCGCGGTCCCTGCTCGCCCCCGGAATACCTCCTCGAGGTGGATCTTGCCGCCCTGATCTGGAAGCAATAGCCAGCCCGCGAGGTAGAGCACGATACCTGGGCCGCCGAGCACAGCGAGTACGACGAAGATGCCGCGCACGATGATCGGATCGATTCCGGCGCGCATCGCAATGCCGCCCGCGACGCCGGCAAACCAGCGGTCGCCTCCCCGGCCGATGCCGAGGCCACGGATCCAAGCGAAGAAGCCGGCGCCGAACGGCGCGTTCTGGGGTGCGCCGCCCGGGGCGCTGCCGTGAGGAAGGGGTGTCTGGTTCATACTTCGAGTGTGCCCCGGGCAGGCGCCTCGGGGCTATGAGGGTTCACCCTGAGCCCACCCTGGTTTGTAGCCCTGAGGCCCCCGTCCGGGGGTACTCAGTGCTTTGATAGGTGCATGGCAAGTTCGAACCCGACCCCGCGACTCCTCACGCGCTCGCCGTCCGAGCGGCTGCTCGCCGGCGTGTGCGGTGGGCTTGCTGAGCACCTGAGGGTTCCGGTGCTTGCCGTGCGGATCGGCATGCTGCTGGCGTTGCTTGCCGGCGGCGCGGGCGGCATCTTGTACCTCTGGTTGTGGGCAACTGTTCCGCTCGCCGAGCAGGACACGCGGGTCGCGCCCATGCGGAGCGCGCTCACGCGCGGAACGTTGTGGCCGGGCGCGGCAGGGGTCCAGCTACCCTCCGCGCCACACCCTCCGAAGCGACAAGCTCCGTCTGCGCACGAGAAACAGGACTGGCCTGCGTCGACGCCGCAGGCGGACCCTGAGGCTGCGTCACGAGCGGTGATGAGCGCTGCTACGGAGCACGTGTCGCCTCGCGCGCAGCACGCAGAGATGCATCCCCAGGTCGCTGGGGCACCGGCCAGGCCCGCCGACCCAACACGCCAACGCACGCGGTGGCCGGTTGCTGAGCTTCTCTTCGGCACCTGTCTGCTCGTCGTTGGGGTGCTGCTTGTCGTCCAACGATTCGGGATCGAGCTGCGCCTGTCGATCATTCTCCCTGGACTCGCCGTGCTTGTCGGTGTGGGCCTGACCTGGTGGCAGATCGCCGATCGAAACCGGCCGGAGTCGAACCCCGTTCCCCGCGTGCTCGGTGCGCTTTCCCTCGTTGCGGTTGGGGTGCTCATGTTCTTCGTGACAGCCGAGAGCCCGAGCGTGTGGACAGTGATCGCCGCTGCCCTTGCTGCGCTAGCGGGCGTCGCGCTCGCAATCGCCCCGTGGCTGTTGCGCTTGAACCGAGAGCTCATTGCGGAGCGGGCAGGCCGCGAACGTGAGGCTGAGCGGTCTGAGATCGCCGCGCACCTGCACGACTCGGTCCTCCAGACCCTTGCGCTGATTCAGCAGCGGTCGGCCCCAGGGAGCGAGGTCGCGCGAATCGCGCGCGGCCAGGAGCGGGAGCTGCGTGAGTGGCTGTTCCGCGCCGCCGACGGTGGGGTAACTGCACCGAAGGAGACGGCCCTCGAGGAGCTGCGGGCGCACTCGGCCGCGCTCGAGGACGCGCACCCGGTGCGGTTTGAGATCGTCGGCGTTGGAGCAGAGGTTGTCGTGCCGGAGCCGATCGTCGCTGCGGCGCGAGAGGCGATGCTGAACGCCGCGCAGCACGCGGGCGGGGACGTGACGGTGTATGCGGAGGTCAGCCCCGCGCGCGTCTCGATCGATGTCACTGACAGAGGGCCGGGACTCGATCCTGATCGCCTCCCCGAGGGGCGCATGGGTGTGCGCGATTCCATCGTTGGCCGGATGGCGCGTGCGGGCGGGACTGCGAAGATTGTTCCAGGGCCCGGCGGCAGCGGCACATCGGTGCGCCTTGAGATGCCACGGGAACAGAAAACGGACGCTGCGGGCGACGCAGGGACAGGAGTTGTTTCGTGAGTGAGACCACGAACGACGTGACCGCGATCACGGTCGTGATTGTTGATGACCACCAGATCTTTCGCACCGGGCTCAGGGCCGAGCTCGGCCCTGAGATCGAGGTTGTTGGGGAGGCCGCGACTGTCGACGAGGCCGTCGCGCTCATTCCCGGGCTCGCGCCCGACGTCGTGTTGCTCGACGTGCATTTGCCTGGCGGCGCTGGCGGCGGCGGCGCGGAAGTGTTGCAGCGCCTGGCTGGCGTGAGCGCGAATACCCGGTTTCTCGCGTTGAGTGTCTCGGACGCTGCGGACGATGTCGTCAGTGTCATCAGAGCCGGCGCTCGGGGGTACCTCACGAAGACGGCCTCGGGGTCCGAGGTGACTGCCGCCGCGCTCCGCGTTCGGGGCGGCGACGCGGTGTTCTCACCTCGCCTGGCGGGTTTCGTGCTTGACGCGTTCGGCACGGGCCTCGGTGAGACTGCTGCCGCCGATGACGAGCTCGATAGGCTCACCGCCCGCGAGCAGGAGGTCATGCGCATGATCGCGCGCGGATACGCCTACAAAGAGGTTGCAGCCGAGCTCTTTTTGTCGGTGAAGACTGTCGAGACGCACGTGTCGAGCGTGCTGCGCAAGCTGCAGCTCTCGAACCGGCACGAGCTCACCGCGTGGGCGCTATCCAAACGCCTCCTCTAGCCCGGCAGTCGATGCTGCGCTTTCGAGCGGCAGGCGATGGGAGTTGTGGGGGAAATCACACTCAGGCTACAGTCGGTACCGAGCGATTGATCGGTCGGCACGAGGTGTTCGTCCCTGCGCTCTCACTGAACGATGGAGTTTGACATGACGGAAACGAAAACCCTCCCGCTCGCGGGGAAGACCGCAATCGTGACAGGCGCGAGCCGGGGGATCGGCCTCGCCATCGCCGCCAGGCTCGCTGCCGACGGCGCAAATGTGTGTATCACCGCGCGGACCGAGGATGCGTTGCTTGCTGCCGCAGCAACGCTCCCTGAGGGGCAAGTACTGGCAGTCGCGGGCAAAGCAGATGACCCAGAGCATCGTGCGGAAGTTATGGACCGCGTCGCCGCGGCCTGGGGTCGCCTCGACATTCTCGTCAACAACGCTGGCATCAACCCCATCTACGGCAAGCTCATCGAGGTTGACCTCGACGCTGCGCGCAAGATTATTGAGGTGAACATCGTCTCGACCCTCGCCTGGTCGCAGGCCGCCTACAGACACGAGAGCCTCGGTTTCGCGCAGCACGGCGGGTCGATCGTGAACCTGTCGTCGGTGACGGGCTACATCCCGTCGCCCGGAATCGGCATGTACGGGGTCACCAAGGCCGCGGTCTGCCACCTGACGACGACGCTCGCAGCTGAGCTCGGCCCAGAGGTTCGCGTGAACGCGGTCGCCCCGGCAGTCGTGAAGACCGACTTCGCCAAGGCGCTCTACGAAGGTCGCGAGGACGACGTCGCGGCCGCCTACCCGCTGAAACGCCTCGGCACCCCTGAAGACATCGCCGGGGCCGTCGCGTACCTCGTTTCGCCCGAAGCGGCCTGGGTTTCGGGGCAGACGCTCGTGCTTGACGGCGGGCTGCTCTCGGTCGGGGGTGCAGCGTGACCGGCATGCTCCCCGAGCCCTACGAGGCGATTCGGCTGCGCACACGGGAGTTCATTCGCACTGTCGTTGTCCCTGCCGAACCCAAGCCCGGAACGACGTTGCCTGACGAGACGAGGCTGTCGCTCATGCGGCAGGCACGTGAGGCTGGAGTGTTCGCGCCCCATCTCGCGACAGAGTACGGCGGGCAGGGCGTGCCCCTCGAACACTGGCCCGCGATCTTCACGGAGGCGGGCTACTCGCCGATCGGGCCAGCTGTGCTGAACTGCATGGCACCCGATGAGGGCAACATGCACATGCTCGAGCTCATCGCCACCGACGCGCAGAAAGAGCGCTACCTGCGCCCACTCGGGGAGGGGGCGGTGCGGTCGTGTTTTGGAATGACAGAACCGCACCCGGGCGCCGGGTCCGATCCGCGCGCGCTCCGATCTACTGCCGAACGCGTCGCGGGCGGCTGGCGGATCAACGCCCACAAACGCTTCATCAGCGGCGCGGAGGGGGCTGCATACTGCATTCTCATGGTGCGCACCCCAGCAGTTCCAGAGGAGGGGTTCCCCGAGGGCGCCACGATGTTTCTCGTTGACATGGATCACCCAGGCGTGCGCGTGGGGAACCCGATCAATGCGATCGATACCGCGATCGCTGGCGGGCACCCGCACGTCTATTTCGAGGACTGCGTTGTCGCCGACGACGCCGTTCTCGGGGCCCCTGGAGAGGGGTTCACCTACGCGCAGGTCAGGCTGGGCCCAGCGCGACTCACACACTGCATGCGGTGGCTTGGCCTTGCCAAGCGAGCACAGGACATCGCCCTTGACCGGGCGGCAAGTCGAGAGCTGTTTGGGTCGCCGCTGCGAAGCCTCGGTATCGCACAAGACATGCTTGCGCAGTCGGAGATCGACATCGCAACCGCGGAGGCGATTATCGATCGCACTGCCGCCCTGCTTGAACGAGACCCCGAGGCAGGTGCGGCGCTCTCGGGCGTCGCGAAGGTGCACTGCTCAGACGCGATCGGCAGGATCATCGACCGCGCGATCCAGATCTGCGGTGGCGACGGGGTGACAGACGCGCTGCCGCTCGCCTCCTACGCGAACGAGGTCCGCCCGTTCCGTATCTACGACGGCTCGAACGAAACCCATAAGTGGGCGATCGCGAAGCGCGCATCATCGCGCAGGCGCCGTGAGGTTGAGGCGGGCGCGCCGCGCCTTGACGGCGTCGACGAGCATGGCGCCGACACCTGGGGTGTGCTGTGACTTGCGCTGAGATGGACTCCGAGGTCGTCGCGACGCTCGCCGACGCCGCAGGCTTCACCATGCCACCCCTTCTCGTCCTTGACCGCGTTGCGGCGTTCCTCGACGAGCACGGCATCGGTGAGGGTGAAATCGCCTGGCGGCGCATCGGCGACGGGCAGTCAAACATCACATACCTCATCGACAGGGGAGACACGCGAGTCGTGCTGCGCCGCGGCCCGCGGCCACCGCTACCAAAGTCGACGCACGACATGATCCGCGAGGCGACCGTGCAACAGGGGCTGGGGCGCGTAGGTACGCCAGCTCCCAACATCCTCGCGGTCTGCACCGACCCGGCGGTGCTTGGGGTGCCCTTCTACGTGATGGAGTATCTCGACGGCGCGATCCTGCTCGACGAGACGCCCGCAATGTTCGACTCGCCCGCAGGCAGGCGCGGTGCATCGGAGGCGCTTGTCGACACGCTCGTCGAGATACACACTGTCGATCTCGAACGTGCCGGGCTCTCAGGGTTCGGCAGGCCGGACGGGTATCTCGAACGGCAGGTGAAGACCTTTACAGGTCTCGCAACCCAGGTGTCGCAGCGCGAGCTCCCGCTCGTCGCCGAGATTGGCGCGTGGCTTGAACGGCACAGGCCAGCCACGCAACGCACGGCGCTCGTGCACGGTGACTACAGGTTCGGCAACGTGATGTTTCGACCCGAAGGCCCGCCGAGCGTGCTCGCCGTGCTCGACTGGGAGATGGCGACGCTCGGCGACCCGCTCGCCGACCTCGGCTACCTCACCGCAACATACAGCGATCCCGCATCGCCGCGAACGGTGATGGAACTCACGAGCGCGACGCGCGAACCCGGCTACCTGACGCGCGATCAGCTTGCAGAGAGATACGCGTCGGGTACCGGCCTCGACATCAGCGATCTGCGCTGGTACCAAGCGCTCGCGCTCTGGAAGGCTTCAGTCTTTCTCGAAGCGATCTACACGCGCTGGTGCAGGGGCGAACGGCCAGGCGACACCTTCGCGCACACGCTTGAGCTCGCGGTGCCAGAGGTCTTGGAGCAGGCGCAGAAGCTGACCCGCTGAGCTTGCGTCGGTTCCGGGGCGAGCGTTCCGGGGCGCGCCACGCACGCACTCAGCGTACGTGGCGCGCAGCGTCTTGGCAGATACCCGTGTAGATCTCGATGATCTCTTCGACTGAGCTCGGGCCGCCTGGCCTGTACCACTGAGCCACTCCGAGGCAGATATGAGTGATCGCCCGTGCAACGTGGCGGGGCTCGGACGTCTCGAAGATGCCCTCAGAGACGCCAGCCGTCACGACGTCGGTGATGTATTGCTCAACACGGCGGCGTGACTCGATGTGCTGTGCTCGCGGACCAGGCTCGAGCGCGCGGATCTCACTGTAGGTCACGAACGCGACCGCGCCGAACTCGGCATGGAACTCGAGCAGGCATGCAACGAGACGATTGAAGCGGTCGATTGTCGATTTGGCGCTGTCGCGCGCCTGTACGAGCGCGGTGTGCAGCTCGCCCATCGAGACCTCGCAGAGCTTCTCAAGGAGCGCAGCCTTCGATGGGTAATGATGGTACAGGCCAGGCACCGAGAGCCCCGCAGCGCTTGCTATCTGTCGAATCGACGTGCCATGGAAGCCGTTTTGCTCGAAGCATGACAGCGCCGCAGTGCAGCACGCGTCAAAGACGATGGCCTGCGGAAAGTGGGACCCGGTCATGGGTGTCAGACTTCCACGCTTGGGCAGTCTGCGCAACTGGGGCGTGCACCACGCCAAGGGTTGAATCTGTGTGAGTTACCTGGTTACACTTGGACGAATAGTTGACCGAGCGAGTGATCGGTCGGCACGCAATATTTGAGTTGCTGCACAAAAACTGCTTTCACAGGTAAGGATCAACGATGATCGACACTTTGGAACGCTGGCATCAGTGGTATCCCGAACACGTCAGCCACGAGTACGTCCCACCAGCTCATACACTGCCCACCGCGTGGGCCAGGCGAGTGGCCGAAGCGCCTGACGAGACAGCGCTGCGCTACTTCGACTCCGAGTACTCTGCGCGCTCGGTTAACATCGCTTCGGCTGCGATCGCGGTGGGACTCCAGAAGCTCGGAGTCGCACGGGGCGATGTCGTCGGCATTCAACTGCAAAACGTACCTGAGTTTGTGCTGCTCAAGCTCGCACTCTGGCGCCTGGGGGCAGTGGCGTTGGTGCTGAACCCGATGTACAAGCAGCGAGAACTCAAGACGATAGTTGCTGACGCTCGCCCTGTTGGGATAGTCGGCGTCGAAGGAGCGATCGAGGCGGCCGTCGCATACCTCGGAGACCTCGCTCCGGGGTGGATGCTCACAACGCGGGAGTACGAGGTTCACGCGCGCACTGAGCGTGTACCGGGCGAACTCGGGAGGCCTGCGGGCAGTGACCTTCCCGCGACGGATCTATACAACCTCATTGCGCGGCATCGCGGGGAGTCGCCCGGTGAGGTGGAATTGTCTCCTGAAACTCCTGCGTTGCTAACCTACACATCGGGCACCACAGGAGATCCCAAGGGCGCCATCGCTTCGCATGCCAACCTCCTCGCGACCGCAGAGGCGACCCGCCAGTGGTTCAACATCTGTCCGAGTGAGCGGGTGCTTGCAATCGCGCCCCTCTTCCATATCACCGGGGCAGTTGCAGTTGCAGTTGCAGTCACTGCATTGGTGTCGGGTGCTGAGTTGGTGTTCATCGGCAGGCTCACGCCAGAGCATTTCCTTGAGGCAGTCGCCGACTACCGGATCGAGCACGTGTGCGGGTCGATCACTGCCTACAACGCGCTGCTCGACTTGCCGACCGGGGGAGTGGACGACTTCCGCTCGCTACGCACGGTGTTCTCCGGTGGAGCGCCAGTTCCGCCAGAGACTGTCGCACGGTTCAAAGCCCGTTTCGGCCACTACATTCGAAATGTCTACGGCATGACCGAGACAGCGTCAGCATGCATCGCGGTACCACTCGGCTCAGAGGCGCCGATCGAGCGCGAAACAGGAACCCTCGCGATCGGTGTGCCGATGCCGGGAGTGCGGGTGCGAGTACGTGAGGCAGCCGGAATGCTCGCCCCCGCTGGAGCCCAAGGCGAGCTCGAAATATCAGGGCCAAGCGTGACTTTGGGGTACCTGAACAAGCCAGAAGCAACCGCCGCAACCATCGTCAACGGCTGGTTGCGCACTGGAGACATTGCGATCCTCGACGCAGAAGGCTGGGTGTACCTCGTCGATCGCAAGAAGGACCAAATCAACATCTCGGGCTACAAAGTCTGGCCCCGGGAAATCGAGGACGTGTTGTACGAGCACGAAGCTGTGCGCGAAGCCGCAGTCGTGGGCCGACCCAACTCATACAGCGGCGAAGAAGTCGTTGCATTCGTCTCGTTGCGCTCTGGCTTTGCGGTGCCAAGCGAGGCGATCCGCGCCCATGTGAAGGCTCGTCTGGCTGCATACAAAACGCCGAAGACAGTTGTCATTTTGCCTGACCTCCCGAAGACAGCGACAGGCAAGATTCAGAGACGAGCGCTGCGCGACTGAGCAGGGTGAGGCTTCGTGCAGGTGCGCCTGCACCCGCTCAAGGCCACGTGTAGACGATCGCGAACGCCTCACAGGACCACGATCCATTCGAGTACCTACCTCAATGCAAAGGAGCACTGACATGACAACTCAGACAGTCGATATCCAGAGAGAACAGGGGCAGCGCGTATCATCGGGGCAACGCCGCTCGATGATCGCGAGCAGTGTGGGGCAGATACTTGAGTGGTACGAGTGGAGCGCGTACGCGGTCTTCGCGCCGTTCATCGCTGGCATGATGTTCAACCCGGAGAACCCTGTCTCGGCCCTGCTTGCAACGTTTGCGGTGTTCGCCGTAGGGTTTCTCATGCGCCCGCTCGGGGGGCTCGTCTTTGGCATTGTGGCCGATCGTAAGGGTCGCAAATTTGTCCTGATCACCACGATGCTTGCGATGGCCGTCGCCTCTGTCGCTATCGGCGTGATGCCGTCTTACGCGCAAGTGGGAATCTGGGCATCGGTAGGGTTGCTCCTTGCCCGTATGGTGCAGGGTTTCGCACACGGTGGCGAGTCAGCGACGGCGAACTCGTACGTCGCAGAGATCGCGCCCAGGCACAAGCGGGGTCAATGGGGAAGCGTTGTGTTTGTCGCAATCTTCGGAGGGACAATCATTGCGTACTCCCTTGGAGGGGCGATCACCAATGTGCTTGACGAAGGCGCAGTTGCAGCTTGGGGGTGGCGCATTCCGTTCCTCCTGGGGGCGGTCCTCGCGCTCGTCGCATTGTGGCTGCGTCGCGGCATGATCGAGTCCGAGGTGTTCGCGGAGGAAGCTGTCGAAGAGCTCCTTAAGGACGACGGCGAGCCCGCGACCCGGGTCACTGCCGCAGCGATCGCTGGGCGCCCTCGTGGGCAACTCGTTTCAGTATTGCTGCTGATCGGCATGGTTACAGGCATCACGTCGGCGCACTACACCTGGAGCTCGTACGTCTCAACGTACGCGATAGTTGAACGCGGCATGGCCACGCAGTCCGCGTACTGGGCGATTGTGCTTGCACAGATCATCGCGTGCATCGCGCTGCCATTCTGGGGCAGGCTGTCAGATCGGATCGGGCGAAAGCCCGTGCTGTACGGATTCACGATTGCCATGGCACTGGCGCAGTTCCCGCTCATGAACCTTATCTCGGACAAGGCGTGGACACTATTTGTTGCATCGACTGTTGCGTTGCTCATCGTTGGGTCAGCGGGCGCGCTGCTCTCGAGCTACATGTCTGAGATCTTCCCCACAACCACACGCACGCGCAACATCGGGATCGCGTATGGATTCTCGGTTGCGGTGTTTGGCGGTTCTGCCCCGTACCTTAATCAACTGTTCAACAGCATGGATCTCGGGTGGCTCTCAAGCGTCTACGTGATTGTGTTGTGCGGAGTCACGTTCTTGGCGCTGACCCGGTTGCCGGAGACGAGAGGAATCGATCTCAGCAAGGTGTAGGGCGAACGCGGCGTCTGGCGAGCACTGTACCGGTGTCAGCTGCGCCTTGCCTATCACTGTGCAAATTTGCGCATGAGTGGTGCGGGAAGAGCCGTTGCAGGGGCGTGGCGGAACGAGCAGCATTGACATCCCGGGGGACGCATCAAGTTAGTCAGTGTCTGAGCTACAAGGAGGTAGCAATGTCAGCGGATTCTTCACGCACCGAACCCACCGGGAAACTCGGGGCGCTGCGCAGAGTCGTCGTTGCCTCGATGGCGGGAACCGTCGTCGAATGGTACGAGTTCTTTCTCTACACGTCAGCGGCGACGCTCGTCTTCAACCTCATCTTCTTTCCGCAGACCGACGAGCCGCTCGACGGGGTAATTGCCGCGTTCGTAACCTACGCCGTCGGTTTCGTCGCCCGCCCGCTCGGCGGTGTCGTGTTCGGCTACTTCGGTGACAAGTACGGTCGTAAGAAGCTGCTGCAGGTCGCCATCATTCTGGTCGGACTCAGCACGTTTCTCATGGGGTGCTTGCCGACATTCCAGACGATCGGTTACTGGGCCCCGGCGCTGCTCGTCACCCTGAGATTTCTCCAGGGGTTCGCCGTCGGCGGGGAGTGGGGCGGCGCCGTGTTGCTCGTCGCCGAACATGCGCCGAAGGATCACCGTGGCTTCTGGGCGAGCTGGCCGCAGGCAGCGCTGCCACTTGGCAACCTGCTCGCGACAATCGTGTTGTGGGTGCTTTCGGGTGTCTTGAGTGCTGACCAGTTCCTGTCCTGGGGTTGGCGCATCGGATTCTGGCTCTCTGTCGTTATTGTCGCCGTCGGCTACTACGTGCGAACGAAGGTCACAGACGCGCCGATCTTCACCGAGTCGCAGGCGATCGAGGTCGTCGCCGAGAAGCGCACGAACGGACTCGTCGAGGTGTTTCGGTACTACCCCCGCCAGGTGTTCACGGCGATGGGTCTTCGGTTCGCCGAGAACATCATGTACTACCTCGTCGTCACCTTTTCGATCACCTACCTCTCGATTCACGTTGGAATGGAGACGACCCCGATCCTCGGGTTCCTGCTCATCGCGCACGCCGTGCAGTTCATCGCGATTCCGCTGATCGGGCGCCTCGCAGATTCGCTCGGCAGGCGTGTGGTGTACGGGATCGGCGCCGTGCTCTCCGCGGGGTGGGGGTTCATCGCCTTCCCGATGTTTGACACACAAAACACGGTGACCATCGTCATTGCGATCGTCATTGGCCTTCTGTGTCACGGCATGATGTACGCCGGGCAGCCGGCGCTCATGGCCGAAATGTTCCCGACGCGCATGCGCTACTCAGGGGTCTCGCTCGGCTACCAGGTGACTTCGATCGTGGCTGGTTCTATCGCCCCGATCATCGCAGCCGAGCTGCTCAAGAGGACAGGGTCGAGCGTACCGGTCGCTGTCTACCTCGCGGCGGCATGCGTCGTGACGCTGGTTGCGGTGGTGTCGCTGCGGGAGACCAAGGGTATTGACCTGAAGCAGCTCGACAACGCCGACCGCGCGCGGTTCGCCTGACGTGGCAGCCTAGCGCGAGCTGCGCACTGCCAGGTGGTGTCAGCTGAGGATGGGCCTCAGCTGACACCCAAGGTCACCCGTTCTGGGCAGACGCCGGCCGATTCGGGGCGGCGTAGTCAACGAGCGCCTGAATCGTGAGTGCGACTGCCGGCTTGCGAAATCCTTCTTCTCGCACGACTGCCCAGTAGTCCACCCGATGCTCATAGTCGGTGGGGAGCACCCGTCGAAGCGCGCCGTGCTGTTCGGCGAGGTAGTCAGGGAGGATCCCGATTCCTGCGGACTCGAGCGTCGCCGACACATGGGCGAAGACACTCGTCGAGCTGATGCTTGGCTTGCCGAGGGGGAGCCGCTGGTGTGCTGCATCGAGTTCGTCGACCTGGAGCGCAGACTCCACGTAGTAGATCAGCCGGTGCTCCGAGAGGTCCTTGAGCGCGAGCGGTTCGCCGTATGTCCCGAGGTAGTCATCGGTCGCGTAGAGCGCGAGTGTGTACCCGGAGAGTCGCAGCGCCGACGCCTTGTAGACCTCGGGCTTGCCCACCACTATCTCGATGTCGACGCCTGACCTGTGCTGCCGCACGCGTTGCGTTGCGGCAATGACCTCGAACGCGACGTCTGGGTGGTTCTCTTGCACCCGTGCGAGGGCGGGAATCGCGCAGGCGGAGCCGAACGCGTCGGGGGTGGCAATCCGAACGAGGCCCGAGATTGTGCTTGGGCTGTCATGCGCGGCAAGTCGTCCGATGGCCGCCTCCATCTCTTCCGCAGCGAGCATTGCCTGATGCCCCAGATCGGTCAGCTCCCAGCCGGTCGGGGTGCGAACGAGAACGCGCTCGCCGAGGCTCTCCTCGAGCGCCGCGAGCCGGCGGGAGACGGTGGAGTGATTGATGCCAAGCGAGTCTGCGGCCGCGGTGTACCGTCCAAGGCGGGCGACCGCGAGGAACGTCATGAGCGCCTCTGGCTGGAGGTCGGGTCGAAGATGTCGCATGCCGCCATTGTGCGTCAGTGCACGGAGCGATTGCAAGAAAGGGTCGTCTCTGTGTATTGATTCTCACTTGGTCCTTGGGCAGGCTGAAGCCAGCACCAGAGACGTCAAGGAGGACACGATGGCAACAATCGCCTGGATTGGGTTGGGAAACATGGGGTCGCGAATGAGCGCGCACCTCATTTCGGCGGGACACACTGTGGTCGGGGTAGACCCGAGCCCGGCCGCGCTTGAGCAGGCTGTGGCGGCGGGCGTGACGCCGGCGGCCACAGTCGCCGAGGCCGTCGCCTCCGCCGATGCGGTGATCACGATGCTGCCGAAGGGCGAACACGTCAGGCACGTGTATGCGGGCGCCGAGGGCGTCTGGGAGAACGCGCAGGAGGGCGCTGTGCTGTTTGATTCCTCGACAGTTGACATTGAGACGTCGACATGGTGCCACGCGGGCTCGCGGGAGTGCGGATTCGCGTTCGTCGACGCGCCCGTCTCGGGCGGCACTGCGGGCGCTGCAGACGGCACGCTCGCGTTCATGCTCGGCGGTGACCCGGGCCACGTCGCGCGCGTGAGCGATCTCATCGAGCCGATGGCGGGCAACATCTTCGCGACGGGCGGGCCGACGACCGGCATTGCGGCGAAGATCGCGAACAACATGATGCTTTTCATCGCTCAGCAGGCGTGCGCAGAGGGCTCACAGCTTGCCCTCCAGCTCGGCCTCGACCCACAGGTCTTCTGGGACGTCGTCTCGGCCTCCTCAGGCAGGTCGTGGGCGCAGCAGACGTGGTACCCGGTGCCTGGCATCGTCGAACGCGCGGCAGCAAACCAGAATTTCGACGCGACGTTCAGCGCCGAGCTCGCGAGGAAGGATATCGGGCTCGCGGTGCAGGCCGGCGCAGACTTGGGTGTCGCGCTTCCCGGCGCGCAGGTTGCCATGGCTCAATTTGACCGCCTCATCGCCGAGGGCCTCGGGCATAAAGACTCGAGTCTCGTGGTGAAGTACTCCTCGCCCGACGGCGCGGTAGCTGGCTACACCCCAGACGAGAGGTAGCGGGTGCTACCCCCAGCTCGGGATCCACAGGTGCCAACGCCAGAACCCCTCAGGGATCGGCATCCCTGACCAGACAGGGAAGAACAGTGCCGCGAAGATGATGGCTGTCGCGACGAAGAGCGCGACAGCCATTCGGCGGCCCGAGGTTTCCTCGTGCGAGCCGCGACGCTTGCAGATCACGCCAACGACGAGGGCGAGTGCGAGCGCTGAGAAGGGTGTGAGCACGACCGCGTAGAACTGGAAGACCGCCGACCGGGAGAACGTCAGCACCCAGGGCAGCCAGCCCGACAGGTAGCAGACGACGACGAAGGCGGCAGCGTAAGCGCCGCGGGCCGCGATGGGCCGATAGCGAACGAGGGTCGTTGGGGTGCGGAGTGCGCGGAGCACCCACCAGGTGAGTACGACAAGCGCGGCGACGCCGCCCCACGTGATGAGTGCATTCGGGATCGGCGTGATCGACTGCACGAGACCGCTGTCGAGGGCTTCAAAGTACATCGCCGTTGGGCGAAGACCGAGAGGCCAGGTGAGTGGGTGTGCCTGGTAGGGGTGTGGAGCCGACAGAGTGGAGTGCCAGGCGAACATATCGACGTGGTACTGCCACAGGCCAGTCAGCCACCCCGAGTCCCGGCCCCAGCCGCCCGACGTAAAGATCCAACCGAACCAGTTCGCGACGTAGACGGCAACGGCGATAGGGATCGCGAGCAGGCCAGTGGCGAGCGCCTGGAGGAGCGCGGTTCCGGTTGCCCTGGCGTAGTTCGCGTGCTGCTGTGCGCTGAGGTCAGCCGTCAAGCCGAGTCGGCGACGCGCCTCGCGTGCGACCGAGAACCGCACGGTTGCGTCGCGTGCCGCGGTGAGGAGCAGAAGCGCGGCAAGCGGATAGAGTCCGGACCACTTCACCGCGGCCGCACAGCCGAACGCGGCGGCGGCTGCGATGAGCCACGGTCGAGCCCAGAGCACCGGCAGTCCGCCGCGGGTGAGCCTACTCCGGTCACTCACCCACTCGTGATCGCGCCACATGAAGAGGGCCCCAAGCACGACGAAAAACGTCAAGATCCCATCGAGGAGGCCTACCCGGCTGAGCACAACGTGCACGCCGTCAATCGCGAGGAACAGGCCCGCGAAGAGCGCGACGCCGACGCTTCTGCTGATCCGCCACCCGAGGCGCATCGTGAGGCCAACAGTCGCGACCCCCGTCAGCGCGACCGCTGATCTCCAGCCCCACCCTGATGCATCGCCGAAGAGCGCAACGCCAAGCGCGATGATCCACTTGCCGAGCGGCGGGTGCACCGCGAACGATGGCTCGTCAGTGAAACGAACAGCCATCGCCGGGTCATCGTCGGGCCAAGTGGTCGGATAACCGTGTGCGAGCTGCGTGATCGCGTCGCGTACGTAGTACAGCTCGTCGAAGACGAGCGTGCCAGGCCGTCCCAGCGCCCAGAACCGCAGTACCGCGGCGACGGCGAGCACAGCGAAGACGCCAACGGCGGCGAATACGCGTGGACGCCTGCGCAAACTGACGGGCATACGCTCAGCCTACGGCTAGCATGGGAGAGTGATCACACGGCTCAGCTCATACTTTCTCAAGACTCTGCGCGAAGACCCCTCTGACGAGGAAGCGCGGAGCCACAAACTGCTGCTGCGTGCGGGCTACATCCGCCGCCAATCACCGGGCGTGTTCGCGTGGCTGCCACTCGGCCTCCGGGTGAAGGCGAAGATCGAACAGATCGTTCGCGAGGAGATGGCCGCGGCCGGCGCTCACGAGGTTCACTTCCCGGCAATGCTGCCGCGCGAACCCTACGAGCTCACTGGCCGTTGGGAAGAGTACGGCGACAACATGTTCCGTCTGAAAGACAGGCACGGTGCCGACCACCTGCTCGCCCCCACACACGAGGAGGCCTTCACACTGCTCGTGAAGGACATCGTCACCTCCTACAAGGACCTGCCCCTGCAGTTGTTCCAGATCCAGGACAAGTACCGTGACGAGGCGCGTCCCCGCGCGGGGCTGCTGCGCGGCCGTGAGTTCACAATGAAGGACGCGTACTCCTTCGACGTCTCCGACGAGGGGCTGAACGCCGCTTACCAGAAGCAGCGCGACGCATACGAGCGCATCTTCACGCGGCTCGGCCTCGAGTACGTCATCGTCTCGGCCGACGCTGGGGCGATGGGTGGCTCGCGCTCTGAGGAGTTCCTGCTGCCGATCGCAATCGGTGAAGACACGTTCGTGCGTTCGGCAGGGGGATACGCTGCAAACGTCGAGGCCTACGAGACCCCCGTTCCCGAGGCACTGCCAATCGAGGGCCAGCCTGCCGCTGTCGTTTTTGATTCGCCGAATACCCCGACAATTGAGACGCTCGTCGCACACGTGAACGCGACGATGCCCCGCGAGGACGGCCGCGAATGGACCGCCGCGGACACCCTGAAGAACGTTGTGCTCGCAGTGACCGACCTCGAAGGCGAGCGCTCGCTCGTCGTCATCGGCATCCCGGGGGACCGAGATGCGGACATGAAGCGTGTCGAGGTCGCGTTCCCGAACTGCGAGGTCGAGCCCGCAACGGCTGCTGACTTCGCGAAGCACCCGGGCCTCGTGAAGGGCTACATCGGCCCCGGCTTCGCTGATGCACCCGTGCTCGGCCTCGAGGGATCGACTGGGGTGAAGTACCTGCTCGACCCCCGCGTCGTTGCCGGCACCTCGTGGGTGACGGGCGCGAACGAGGACGAGAAGCACGTCGCGCATCTCGTCGCCGGGCGTGACTTCACCGCTGACGGCGTCGCAGAGATCGCTACGGTGCGCGAGGGTGACCCCGCACCCGACGGCTCAGGTCCGATTGAGACCGCGCGCGGCATGGAAATTGGACACGTGTTCCAGCTCGGGCGCAAGTACGCTGAGGCGCTTGGCCTGAAGGTACTCGACGAGAATGGCAAGCTTGTCACTGTCACTATGGGCTCCTACGGCATTGGCGTCACGCGCATCATGGCTGCGCTCGCTGAACTGAACAACGACGAGCGCGGGCTCGTGTGGCCGCGGGCCATTGCACCGTTTGACGTGCACGTCGTCGCGACTGGCAAGGACCCAGAGGTGCTTGCAATCGCCGAGGATCTCGTTGCGACGCTCGCCGACGCTCGAGTCGATGTGCTGTTCGACGATCGACCCAAGGTGTCGCCTGGCGTGAAGTTCGGCGACGCCGAGCTGCTCGGCGTGCCGCGCGTGGTTGTGGTTGGTCGAGACGCGGCCGAGGGCTTCGCCGAGGTCTGGGATCGCGCCGCTGGGACGAAGGACAAGGTCGCGCTCGCGGAGGTTCCTGGCCTGTTCGCCTAGGGCCGGCCACTGGGCCAACACTTCTGGTCCAACGCTGCCGAACCAACGCCACTGACCAGTCGGCCGTCCCACTAGAAATCTGCAGTTCGTATGCCTTCCGCCCGCGGAGGTCGCATACGGACTGCAGATCTCTGTGTGTATTGATTGAGTGAGCGGGACGAGCCTGCAGCTCACCCCGCCCAACACATGACAAGGCCCCGGCGTGCAGAGCACGTCGGGGCCTTATCAGCGCGGGAGCGCGAAACCTGGGTTACGAGGCGAGAACCTCGTCGAGGATCAGGCCAGCCTTCTCTTCGTCAGTCTTCTCGGCGAGTGCGAGCTCGGAGACAAGGATCTGACGAGCCTTCGCGAGCATGCGCTTCTCGCCAGCGGACAGCGAACGAACTTCCTGGTCGCGGCGCCACAGATCACGAACGACCTCAGATACCTTGATGACGTCGCCCGAAGCGAGCTTCTCAGTGTTCGCCTTGAACCGGCGTGACCAGTTCGTTGGCTCCTCGGTGAAGGGGGTGCGCAGCACCTCGAAGACCTCCTTGAGGCCCTCCTGATCGATCACATCACGAACGCCGACGAGATCGCAGTTCTCTGCGGGGACCTCGATTGTCAGGTCGCCCTGGTCGACCTGAAGCTTCAGGAAGAGTTTCTCCTCGCCACCGAGTTTGCGCTTCTTCACCTCGATGATCTTGGCTGCGCCGTGGTGGGGGTAGACGACGGTCTCTCCGACCTCAAATTGCATCGAGTTGCTCCTTGGTGTAAATCCAACCACTAGAATACCACAGCTCTCCCTCCGGAAGCTGGTGTATCTTGCGACTCGTCGCGGAGCAGGTCGCAAGCACTCCCCGCGAGGGATAGTATTGAAGCAGGTCTGCGTGCTTCGGGCGCGCACGTTTCAGTTCATACACGGCTCGGAGGCCCTCTTGAAGAATCGGATCGCCGCTTCACTCGCACTTGCAGCAGCGCTCACGCTCGGCATGAGCGGGTGCAGCCTGATCGCGCACAACGCTACCGGCGTCGAGTACGCCCCGAGCGATGGCGTGCAGGTCACCTCAGACGGAGTTGCGCTGCGCAACATCATGCTCGTCGCTGACGAGACCGGCGAGAACTTCAACCTCGTCTTCACTGCGGTCAACGAGACCGGCGCTCCGGCCAACGTGTCGCTCAACATGACGAGCGACACCGCTGACGCGACTATCGACTTCGTTGCCCCCGAGGGAACAACCTCGTTCGGTAACCCCGACAGCGACGACGAGTTGCTCGTCACCCCGCTCGACGGGCTGCAGGCTGGCCAGACCGTGAAGACGTACTTCACGATCAACGGAACGGGCGACCTCGTCGAGTACGTGCCGCTGCTCGATGGCACGCTCAAGGAGTACCAGGCTTACGTGCTGCCCGAGGGCGCTGGCGCCGTTCCCGCGATCTCCGTTGCCGACCTCGCGAAGATGACCGAGGACGAGCTTGCTGCCGCGGCGAAGGAAGCCGGCGAGACCGTCGAGGAGTTCACCACCCGCGTCGCCGCTGAGGCGGCCGAGGCGCTCACGAGCAAGGCCGGCTAACACGGCTGTAGCGCGAAGACTGCGCGAACGACAGGCGCCCCGCGAGTGAATCTCGCGGGGCGCCTTTCTTTGTGGCTGCTGTGTGTCGGCTACCCGAAGCGGTAGCCGACGCCTCGGACAGTCGAGATGAGCTTTGGCTGCGCCGGCTCCTCCTCGATGCGTGACCTGACCCGCTTCACGTGGACATCGAGAGTTTTCGTGTCGCCGTAGTAGTCACTGCCCCAGACGCGGTCAATGAGCTGACCGCGGGTGAGCACGCGTCCGCTGTGGCGCATGAGGAGCTCGAGGAGCTCAAACTCCCGCAGCGGCATTGCGATCTCACTGCCCCGAACCGTCACCGTGTGGCGGTCAGTGTCCAGGCGGATGCCGTGCGATTCGAGCGCACCCCCGTCTTCCTCTTCCGCAGCTTCTTCAGCTGGCACGGCCCTGCGCAGCGCAGCTCGCACGCGGGCGAGCAGTTCGCGGGTTGAATATGGCTTCGTGACGTAGTCGTCGGCGCCGAGCTCGAGGCCGACAACGATATCGATTTCGCTGTCCTTCGCGGTGAGCATGATGATCGGCACCTGAGACCGGAGCCGGATCTCGCGGCAGACCTCGGTGCCGGGCAGCCCCGGCAGCATGAGATCGAGAAGCACGAGGTCGGCGCCGTCCGTGGTGAACGCACGCACAGCGTCGTTGCCGTCGGCAACGACCGTCACGCTGTACCCCTCGCGTTCGAGCAAGAACGCGAGCGGCTTCGAGATTGACTCTTCGTCTTCGACGAGGAGGATGCTTGGGGACACTAGACGCGTCCTTTCGTGTCTGTGAGCTGCTTGAGGGCTTTGCGCGTGCGCTTCACACGCTTTGCGCGTTTCTTCTTCGGGATGTCGTTGAGTGGGAATGAGAGCGTGAACCGGGCCCCCTCGCCCGGCGTGGAGCGCACAGTCACGTCGCCGCCATGCGCGCGCAGCGAGTGCCTGGCAATGCTCAGGCCAAGCCCAGTACCGCCGTCCTCGCGACTGCGCGCGCCGTCGACGCGGTAGAACCGTTCGAAGATCCGCTCAAGGTGTTCCTCGGCGATTCCGGGGCCCGAGTCGGTGATGGTGACAGTGAAGTGACGCTTCTTGTGGGCGATCCTGATCCTGACCGTCGCGCCGGGAGGTGAATGCCTGATCGCGTTGCTCAGAATGTTCGCGATCGAGCTCTCGATCGCGCTTGCGCGCCCCTGAATTACGGAGGTTCGCTTCGGGTTTGAGCTGTCAGTGAAGAACAGGTCGACGCCGCGGCGCTCCGCGAAGCTCTCGTGCGCGTCGATCTCCTCATCGACTACGGCGCGCAAGTCGACAGGCTCGAGGAGCTCGGGACGCAGCGTCGACTGCGCCTCTGACAACTGAATGATGTCGCGAGAGAGATCGGCGAGACGCTTCGATTCCTTCACGAGGCTCGCCGCGAACTCGCGCACCAGATCCGGATCGTCGGCAGCCTCCTTCACCGCCTCAGCGAGGAGTCCGACAGCGGCGATCGGGGTCTTCAGCTCGTGCGAAACGTTCGCAATGAAGTCGCGTCGCATGGCTGTGAGCCGCTGCTCCTCCGCGAGATCCTCTGCGATGACGGCGATGAAGTCGCCCTCGATACGAACGACGTGCGTGCGCACTGGGGCACCCGGGTCCGCAGGCTTGGGGTCGCGATGCGACGGGATCCCGCTCTCGAAGACGCTCGTCGCGCGCTTGCGGAACTCAAGCGTGCGCAACAGGCCGAGCTCGGTGGGACTTTCGCTCCGGCGCGCGACGTCGTTCGCATAGACAGCTGTGAGTGAACGGTCGAGAATGACAGCGAAGACGTCGAGTCCGTCGAGGATTGCGGTTGCAGTCTCGGGAAGGCCATGGCTCTGGGGGAGCTCAGCAAGCTGGAGCATGTCTTCATCGTAAACGGGAGCGAACCATCCGCGCACTGGGTAGTGAAGAGTTCGCTCACTGTTTACCTTGTAGTGACGGACAGTTCACCGGAGACAGGGAAAGTAAGAACGCAAGAGGTTGGCCACGAAAGGACATCATGCGCGCAGTATTTCAGCAGTCGCTGAGTGAGTTGCAGGAGCGACTCGCTCTGATGGCAGAGCTCGTTGAGACATCGATCGGCGAGGCGACGACTGCCTTCGGCGACTCAGATGCGGAGCTCGCCGAGAACGTTATCGAGCGTTCGGAAGAGGTGAACGCGCTTGCGCTCGCCCTTGACGAGCTCGCGTTCGACATTCTCCTGCGGCAGCAGCCCGTCGCCTCCGACCTGCGCCTCGTCGTCGCGTCGCTGCGCATGAGCTCCGAGCTCGAGCGCATGTCTGACCTCGCAGAGCACATCGCGGAGCTCGCGCGCTACCGCTACCCGGACAGTGCGATCCCGAAGGGACTGCGCAAGGTCTTTACACGCATGGGCGCCCTTGATGTCGAGATGGCCGAGGCAGTCGTGAGGCTGCTCCGCGAGCAGAATCCCGCGATCATTCTTGAGATCCGTGACCTTGAAGATGATCTCGACAAGCTGCACGCGAAGGTCTTCACGAAGATGCTGAGCGACAAGGTGAACGCCGACGCGCTCGGGCTCGTCGACGCCACACTCGCGAGCCGCTACCACGAGCGCTTCGGCGATCACGCCGTCGGTGTCGCGAAGCAGATGCAGTTCTTCTTCTCGGGCGAGATCGCAGCAGACTTCGACTAGCCCTCCCGGGCGAAACATTCGGTGGGCTGCGAACCAGCAAACGGTAGGCTTGTGGCGTGACACAACGCATCTACGACACGCACAAGCAGGCAATTGTTGACTTCGTTCCGCAACAGGCGGGCAAAGTTGGCATCTACGTCTGCGGTCCCACCGTGCAGTCAGCGCCGCATATTGGCCACCTGCGTAGTGTGCTCGTGTATGACCAGATGTACAGGTGGTTCCGTGCGACGGGTCACGATGTGACGCTGATCCGCAACGTCACCGACATTGACGACAAGATCCTCGACAATGCGCGGGCTGCACGCGAAGCCGGGGGCACCGAGGAATGGTGGGCGCTCGCCTACCGCGTCGAGCGAGAGTTCACCGCCGCCTACGATGCGCTCGGCGTGCTCGCCCCAACCTACGAGCCGCGCGCTACAGCGAACATCCGTGAGATGGTCGCGCTGATTAGCGAACTCATTGAGCGCGGACACGCCTATCAGGCGAACGACGGCTCGGCGAGCGTGTACTTCGACACCGCAAGCTGGGAGGATTACGGCTCGCTTACGAGGCAGCGGCGCGACCAGATGGAAGACGCCGCCGACTCCGAGCCCGTCGGAAAGCGGGATCCGCGTGACTTCGCGCTCTGGAAGGCCCACCGCGACACCGAGCCCGAGACCGCGTCGTGGTCGTCGCCGTGGGGCGACGGCCGACCCGGGTGGCACATCGAATGCTCCGCGATGGCGGCACGCTACCTCGGCGACTCCTTCGACATTCACGGCGGCGGCCTCGACCTGCGCTTCCCGCACCACGAAAACGAGCTTGCGCAGTCGCGCGCAGCGGGGCAGGGCTTTGCGAACCACTGGGTGCACAACGGCCTCGTGAACACGGGCGGCCAGAAGATGTCAAAATCGCTCGGCAACTCGCTGTTCGCGGCTGACCTGCTCGCGGAGGCCCGCCCGGTTGTGCTTCGCTACTTCCTTGGCGCTGCGCACTACCGCTCCACACTCGAATACTCTGACGGCTCCCTCGCCGAGGCGGCTGCCGCCTTCGACCGCATCGAGGGGTTCCTTGAGCGCGCCGAGGAGTACATTGTCGGAGCCGCCGAGGATCGGGCAGCCGGTGAGGCCGCCGCGCAGCTGTACCTGGCGCCGCTCGCTGGGAAGGCAACGACCGAGTCACTTCCCGCCGAGTTCACTGCCGCGATGTTTGACGACTTCGCCATTCCGCAGGCGCTCGCGGTGCTGCACGACGCGGTTCGTGTCGGAAATTCTGCGATCGACGCGGGCGACGGCGATACCCTGCTGCACCGCGCGATCGAGGTAGTTGCGATGCTCGATGTGCTTGGACTCGATCCACGCGATAGTCTGTGGGGCGCGGCTTCTGGGAACGCCGCTGCCGATACAGCGCTCGACGCGCTCGTAGTCGGCCTTATCGAACAGCGTGCCGAAGCGCGCGCGAACAAAGACTTCGCCACCAGCGACGCGATCAGGGATCGTCTTGCCGGAGCCGGAATCATCCTTGAAGACAGTCCGACCGGAACCCGCTGGAGTCACGCATGACCAATAAGAAGGGGCGCACAGGCGCCGTACGCAAGAAGGGGCTCGGTAAGGGCGTCGGATCGGGTGGCCAGGGCCGCCAGGCGCTCGAGGGCCGAGGCCCCACGCCGAAGGCGACCGACCGCGAGTACCACCCCGCAGCGAAGGCGAAAGCCGCTCGCGAGCGCTATGAGGCCGCGAAGGCACGCCACCAGCGCGGTGGATCCGGCGCCGGGGGAAGCGGTGGCCAAGGGCAGAACAAGCGCAAGAGTGACGAGTCAGAACTCGTCACCGGCCGCAACGCAGTGCTCGAGGCGCTGCGTACAAAGATCCCCGCAACCACGCTCTACATAGCCGCGCGCGTTGACATGGACGACAGGATGCGCGAGATCATGCGCATCGCGACAAACCGCGGCGTCGCCGTGCTTGAAGTGATGCGCCAAGAGCTCGACCGGATGACCGACCGCGACACCGTTCACCAGGGCGTTGTGCTGAAGGTTCCCCCGATGGAGTACGCGCACCCGATGGACCTCCTCGAGGAGGTGCTCGACCGCGACGAGACTCCGCTCTTCGTGGCGCTCGATGGCGTGACCGATCCCCGCAACCTCGGCGCGATCATTCGGTCAGTGGGCGCGTTCGGCGGACAGGGAGTCATCGTTCCTCAGCGTCGCACTGCGAGCTTGAACTCGGCCTCGTGGAAGACCTCCGCAGGCGCCGCAGCGCGTATCCCGGTAGCTCGCGCATCGAACCTGACGCAGACGCTGAAAGAGCTGAAGAAGCAGGGCCTCTTCGTCGTCGGGCTGGACGGCGACGGCGACGTGAGCCTTCCCAATCTCGACCTCGCGGGACGCCCGCTCGTGATCGTTGTCGGAAGTGAGGGCAAGGGTGTGTCCCGCCTCGTCACTGAGACGTGCGATGCGATCGTGTCGATCCCGATCTCCGCGGTCACTGAGTCGCTGAACGCTGGCATCGCCGCGTCTGTGGCGCTCTACGAGGTTTCGAAGCTCCGCGCAGCAGAGGCGGCGACCGAGTAGTTTCACGCGGCTCAAGTAGCGAGACGAGAAAGCCCCCGCCATATGGCGGGGGCTTTCTCGTGTTGCCCGTGTGCGTGGGCAGCGGCGAGGCGCCAGTTACAGGCGCTCGAGGATGTAATCGATCGCGCCCGTGAGGGTGCGCACATCGTCGGGTTCGATCGCCGTGAATGTCGCAATGCGAAGCTGATTGCGACCAAGCTTGCGATACGGCTCGGTGTCGACGATGCCGTTCTCACGGAGCGCCGTCGAGATTGCCGATGCGTCGATCGAATCGTCAAAGTCGATCGTCGCGACGACCTGCGACCGGTGCGCCGGGTCCGTCACGAACGGCGTCGCAACCTCGGACCGCTCGGCCCACTCGTAGAGCACGCCCGAGGACTCGGCGGTACGCGCTGAGGCCCAGCTCAGGCCGCCGTTCTCGTTGATCCATCGCACCTGCTCGTCCATGAGCGCGAGCGTCGCAAGCGCAGGAGTGTTGAGCGTCTGGTTCAGGCGAGAGTTTGACAGGGCGCCTGCCAGGTTGAGTGACTCGGGGATGTAGCGGTCGCCGTTTGTCTGCTGCTCGATTCGCTCGATGGCGGCGGGTGAAACGAGCGCGAACCATAGTCCACCGTCAGACGCGAAGTTCTTCTGCGGCGAGAAATAGTAGACGTCGGTCTCGGCGGCGTCGAAATCGATTCCGCCGGCGGCGCTCGTCGCGTCGACGACTGTGAGCGCGCCGGGATCGACATCGGGGCCAGCCGCGCGGCGGACCTCGGCCATGACGCCCGTCGAGGTTTCGTTGTGCGGGTACGCGTAGACATCGACGCCAGCCTGCGGCGCGAGCTCGGAGCGTGAGCCAGCGTCGGCCTTGCGAATGATCGGCTCCTCGAGGAACGGCGCGGCTGCAGCGGCCGCGCCGAACTTTGCGCCGAACTCGCCGAAGGTGAGGTGCTGGCTGCGGCGGGAGATGAGCGAATGCACTGCCGAGTCCCAGAACGTTGTAGCGCCACCGTTGGCGAGAAGGATCTCGTAGCCCTCGGGCGCACGGAAGAGCGACGACAGGCCCTCACGGACCGAGCCGACGAGGTTCTTCACGGGAGCCTGGCGATGCGAGGTGCCGAGCACCGTTGGCTGCAGACTTGCGAGGAACGACAGCTGTTCGTCCCGAATCTTCGACGGGCCGCAACCGAAACGTCCGTCTGCGGGAATGAGTGAGGATGGGAGTTCAATCGCGGGCATGCCCTAATTGTATGGACTAATGCGCGTTTGCTCGGCATCTACGGGCTCGCGATTTGGTTCAGCTGGCCGAATACTGCGGCCCTGTGGCTGAACTCTTGCGTGAGCCCGCCACGAACATGTCGTAAGCTGGGGCTACGCAGACGGCTGGTGGGGTATATACATTGACGGATCTGATTGACACTACCGAGATGTACCTTCGAACGATTCTCGAACTCGAAGAAGAAGGTATCGTCCCGCTGCGCGCGCGGATTTCCGAGCGACTCGGCCATTCCGGCCCGACAGTTTCGCAGACGGTTGCACGCATGGAGCGCCTCGGGCTCGTCGTCGTTACCGACGATCGGCAGCTCGCATTCACGGAGGAAGGGCACGCCCGCGCGATCCGCGTCATGCGTAAGCACCGCCTCGCCGAGCGGCTGCTCGCCGACGTGATCGGGCTTGAGTGGGAATTCGTTCACGAAGAGGCGTGCCGCTGGGAGCACGTGATGAGTGAGCAGGTTGAACGGAAGCTCCTCAGCATCCTCGACCGCCCCACTGTGTCACCTTACGGAAACCGCATTCCGGGCCTCGAGGAGCTTGGCGCGCGTCCCGCACCGCCAGCGAGCGCGAGCGAGCTTGGCATGCTTGATTGGCTCGCCGAGCCGCACAACCCTTCCGAGGCGACGATCCGGCGCCTCGCTGAGCCCGCGCAGTACGAGCCTGAGCTGCTGTCTCAGCTCGCTGCCGCTGGCGTCCTTCCCGGAAACAAGGCTTCTTTCACCCGCACCGGCGACCTCGTGCGCGTTCAGGTGGAAGGAAACAGTGATGCCATCGACATTCCTGTGGAGGTGGCGGCACACATTTTCGTCTCATAGATGAGGCGGCGTCTACGTACATGGAGTTTCGTGGACGTTCGATATCGCCTGTTTTGGCGAGCCCATGAACAATGGAGCTGATACCCCGAGGAGACAGCATTGTCACTTCCAACGTCGGAGGCGCACCTTAGCGCTGTTCTAGAAGCTGTTGAAGGTCGGAACCACGGAGAGCCAGAGTTTCTCCAGGCCGTTCGCGAAGTGCTCGAAACACTGGCTCCGGTGCTCAATGAGCACCCTGAATATATTGAGACAGGCATCCTTGAGCGCCTTGTCGAGCCCGAGCGGCAGCTCGCCTTCCGGGTGCCGTGGGTTGACGACGCAGGCAAAGTGCAGGTGAACCGCGGGTACCGCGTGCAGTTTAACGCCGCGCTCGGGCCCTACAAGGGCGGCCTGCGCTTCCACCCGAGCGTGAACCTCTCGGTCGTGAAATTTCTCGGTTTTGAGCAGGTCTTCAAGAACGCCCTGACGTCGCAGCGCATTGGCGGCGGCAAAGGCGGGTCAGATTTTGACCCGGCAGGCAAGAGCGACGCTGAGGTGATGCGCTTCTGCCAGGCGTACATGACTGAGCTCGTGCACTACATCGGCGAGCACACCGACGTTCCCGCGGGCGACATCGGCGTGGGCGCTCGCGAGATCGGCTACCTCTTTGGCCAGTACAGGCGCCTGACACACCGTTACGAATCGGGCGTGCTCACGGGTAAGGGTAAAGGCTGGGGAGGCGCCGAGGTCCGTACAGAGGCCACGGGCTACGGTGCCGTGTTCTTCGCAGAAGAAATGCTCGCGCGCTCGGGCGACGGCGTGACAGGCCGCCGCGCCATCGTGTCAGGATCGGGAAACGTCGCGATCTACGTCATCGAAAAGATCCAGCAGCTCGGCGGCCGCGCTGTCACAGCGTCTGACTCCAGCGGCTACATCGTTGACGAGGCTGGCATCGACGTCGAGCTGCTCAAGCAAATCAAGGAGACCGAGCGCGCACGAATCTCCGAGTACGCTGAACGCCGGCCCGGCTCGCACTACGTCGAGGGTGGAAGCGTCTGGGACGTGCGCGGCGAACTTGCGTTCCCGTGCGCGACGCAGAATGAGCTCGGAGAGAGCGCCGCGCGCGCCCTGCTGAAGAACGGCGTTCGTGCGGTCGCCGAGGGTGCAAATATGCCAACCACACCTGAGGCGATTGAGCTGCTGCAGGGCGCGGGAGTGCTCTTCGCTCCCGGCAAGGCCGCAAACGCTGGCGGCGTTGCAACGTCTGCGCTTGAGATGAGCCAGAACGCTGCACGCTCGCGCTGGGACTTCGACAAGAGCGAGAACCGGCTGCACGAGATCATGCGCGACGTTCACGAGCTCTGCTACTCGGCCTCAGAGCGCTACGGAAAGCCCGGTGATTACGTGCTCGGTGCCAACTCCGCAGGGTTCGTGACAGTGGCTCAGGCGATGCTCGAACAGGGCGTCATTTAAGCCCGAGTTCCGGTCCGTAATCTAAGCGTGACAATTTCGTGATGTTCGGTTAGGCTTGGTCGAGTCTTGGCTTCAACGGTCACATGCTGACCGCCAATAAGCACCAACGTAAGGTAGATATTTCGTGAATTCACAGCCCAGCACTGAGGTCGTAGCTGCGACCGAACCCGCAGCTTCGTCCAAGGCGAAGGTCAAGAAGATCGCACGAGTGGGCGGCGCCGCCGTTTTCACTTTCGCTATGTTTGGCACGCTCGCGCTGCCCGCATACGCGTTCAACGACAAGGAAGAGCCGGTGGCAGCTGTCGCCGAATCGCAGACGATTAAGGTCACTGCAGGCCCCGCGCTCACTAAGATTGACGACATCCCGCTCGAGGTCGACACGACTGTTGCCGAGCAGGAGCAGCGTGAGAAGCTCGTCGCGGAGGCTGAGAAGCGTGCCGCTGAGCTTGAAGCCGCCAAGGAGACGAAGACCGGAACAGCTGCTGCTGCAGAGGCTCCGAAGGCCGCAGAGATTCCTGCCGGTTCGGGCGCGAGCGGCCTCGTCGCTGCAGCGCTCGCACAGGTTGGCGTCTCACAGGACTGCACTGATCTCGCGCAGAACGCACTCGCTGCAATCGGTCTGACCGAGCGCCGCGACCAGGGCGGCTACGACCATGGCGTGAACGACTTCTTCCGCTACGGCGCGTCGGTCGACTACGTACACGGTTCGACGGCCCTCGCGCCGGGCGACCTGCTCATGTGGCCGGGCGCTCCTCACGTCGCCGTGTACATCGGTGGCGGCCAGGCAGTGCACGGCGGCTGGACCGGTGGCACCACCGTCGTCGCTGGCCTCAGCACCTACGCTGGTCTGCCGACTCAGGTTGTTCGCATGAGCTAGTAGCTCATCACTCAAACGGGGCGTAGCTTTCGGGCTGCGCCCCGTTTCTGTTTGTCGGCTGGCGTGTTCAGTGCGCTAGAATCGATACTTGGTGCCGTAGCGCATCGCCGGCCTTGGTAGCTCAGTGGATAGAGCACTTCTCTCCTAAAGAAGGTGTCGGAGGTTCGATTCCTCTCCAGGGCACTTTTAGAGCCTGCATGCCCCCCGTGGGGCATGCAGGCTCTGCTGTTCATCCGATTCCGGGGTTGTGCCGCTGCGGGGCGCGCTCGGCCGCTGCGAACATCCTCTGCGGCTGCGGCTGCGGCTGCGGCTGGCGGCGGCTCGGTGGCGCTAGAGGCCCGCTTGCTGGGTTTGTGGGCCGCCCGCGCGCTCTGAGGGCAGTCCGCTCGCTTCGTGCGCCTCGCGTGCCCCGTACCACCCCGTCGCGCGCTCTGTGCCGCCATCCGCTGTACACGGTTCCTGCAAATGCACACGATTTCTACGGCGGGGTTTCGTGTGCACTTGCAGGGACCGTGTACCATCGCGGTGGCTGGGCCTGGTGGCTGAGCCTGGTGGCTGAGCCTGGTGGTTGTGCCTGGTGGTTGTGCCTGGTGGTTGTGCCCACTGGACGAGCCTGGTGCCGGGCGGCCTCGGCTCACAGGCTGGTCCGGCAACCGCAGCTGTACTGATCTCGGCGCGTGGTCAACTCAGCCCGTTCCATGCCGAATAGGCCAGCCCGCAGACGGTACTGCGGGCTGGCCTCGAAAGGTGAGAATGACGAACTAGGCGCCCTGGCGAACCGCGATTGCTTCGATCTCGACCCGGAACCCTCCGGCGAGTGCAATTCCGAACGTGCTCCGAGCCGGGCGGTCATTGCCGAACGCGGCGGCGTACTCTTCATTGAACACCGCGAAGTCGGCAATGTCAGTCAGCAGGCACATCGTGCGAACGACGTCGCCGAATCCGAGGCCGTCGGCTTCGAGAACAGCCCGAAGGTTTGCCAGAGCCTGACGAGTCTCTTCCCTGAAGTCTGTGGACGTGGTTCCAGTTTCTGGGTCGAGCCCGACTTGCCCTGCCGTGAATACGAGGCCGTCGGTCACTGCGGCCTGCGAGTAGTGTCCTCCGGGTGCAGGGGCGTTCGGGGTGCTGATGAATGAGAGCGACATTGCGTTTCCTTGTCTGTGGTGTGGGTGATCAGTGCCGTCACCGCCTCTGGACGACGGCGTGCGCGCTAGGCGCAAAACTCTGCGATGACTCGCGCGTAGATGCGCGCTGCCTCGTGAATGCTCTGCACACTGACAAACTCATTCGGGCCGTGTGCGCAGGTGAGTGTGCCCGGGCCGAAGGATGGCAGCGTCGGGATACCCTGCTGGGAGAACCAGGGGGCGTCGGTCCCGCCGGGGAAGACCCCGAGCTGAGGCGCCTCGCCAAGCACGTCGCGCGCAGCACCTGACACGGCAGACACCAGCGGGTGATCTGCTTCGAGTTCGCTCCACGGGATCCAATCGAGACCAGGCTCGAACTCATAGTCCACTTGCAAGTCTGGGTCTTTGGCACGGCACGCCTCGAGCCACGCCTCGATGCCCGCTGCAACCTGTTCGCGGGTCTGCCCCGGAACGGTGCGAAGGTCGCAGGCGAACTCGGCCTGGCCTGGAACGACGCCGAAGTAGGTGCCTCCCTGAATCATGACGCCAGTATTGAGAGTGGGCCCGACACCGCCGAGCGGGTGCGGGGTGAATGGGAGGTCAAGCTCAGACCCGATACGGAGCATGAGATCAGCGAGCTTCAGAGAGGCGTTCACCGACGGCATCCGGTCGGACAGGCTCGAATGCATCTGGGTACCCGTTACTCGGATCCGAAATCCGCACACCCCGCGGGAGACAAGATGGATGCCCTGCCAGTCGTGTTCCCAGCCGCTGGGCTCGCCGATGAGCACAGCGTCAACGTTCTCGACCCTCGGCGCCACGAACTTGGACCCGAGCTGTGCGCCGGCCTCTTCGTCGGCGACAAAGCCGAACACGATGTCGCCGCGCAGCTTGACTCCGGTCTCGAGCACCGCTCGTGCGGCGAGGATCATGCAGGCAACAGCGGCTTTCATGTCTGTCGCGCCAAGGCCCACGAGCTTCCCATCAACGATTGTCGCGGTGTGCGGGTCCGTACGCCAGAGGTCGGCGGCCTCTCCGATTGGCTTGGTATCGGTGTGCCCGTTGAGCATGAGCGAGCGACCGCCGCCGCTCCCCGAGACACGAGCGATGAGGCTCGGCCGTTCTGGTGTCGGGCCGATGATCGAGACGTCGTCTGCGAGGCCTGCCCGGTCAAGCACCGAGACGAGAAACGCGACGATCTCTCGCTCGTCAGCGTACGGTGGGATCTGCGAGTCGATGGCGATGAGGTCTGAGACGAGCGTGATGAGCTCATCCTCGCGCTCCGCCAGAAACGAATCAATTGCGGCAGTTTGGTCGCTTGTGAGGGCGTATGCCGCACCTTCCAAGGGATGCTGGGTCATCGGGTGCTTCCTTCCAAAGGTGTGGGTAGTCCATGGGATCGGTCTGACTGCACAGTCGCAGCTCGTACCGCACTGAGAAAACGTTCGACGTCGCCAGTGTCGTTCATGACGTGGAACGACGCGCGGACGCGCCCGTCTCCGCCCCAGACGTAGACGCCCTGCTCTGCGAGTGCGGCTGCAAGCTGTTCCCCATTTGGCCAGAGAAACGACACATTGCCTGCGTGTGCCGCTGGGTCGGCGGGGGTTATGACAGTGAAGCCCTGTTCGCGCAGCCCGGCGGCAGCTGCCGCAGCAAGGCTTACGGCGTGTGCTTCGACGCGATCAATTCCAAGTTCGAGGATCTCGTCGATCGCGGCGCCGAGGCCGGCGATTTCTGCGAGCGCGGGGGCTCCGACCTGAAACCTCGACGCTCCGGGATTCCAGTTGAGCGTCTCAAACCTGTCTTCGGTGAAGATATTGCTGAGTGAGCGCCAGCCGACCGCGCCAGGCTTGAAATCTGGCAGGATGTCTCGATTCCAGAAGACGATGCCGACGCCGTACGGGCCGAGCGTCCACTTGTATGATGCGCTGACAGTGAGCGCTGCACGGCTCAGATCAGTGGGCACGACGCCGAGCGAATGCGAGATATCAAGAAGTAGGGGCACGCGGGCATTCTCTGCAGCCATACCGAGCTCCTCGAGATCGTACCGCAGCCCAGTAATGTACCCCACGTGACTCACACAGAGCGCGACAGTGCGGTCGTCGCATGCAGCGACGAGATCCTCAACTGGGAGCGACCAATCTGCGCGCCGTGGCACGACTCGCACCTCGAGCCCGGCTTCCCTGAGCCTGAGCCAGGGAGCGAACACGGCAGGGTGCTCGTATTCATTCACGACAACGTTGTCGCCGGGCGACCACTGCCAGCCATTCGCGATCGCACTCCAGGCGCTCGAGGCATCGCCAAGCAGCCCGACCTCTTCTACGGGGCGGTCTGTGAGCCTGGCAATGCTCGCGCGGGTTGCAGCCTCCGCGGCGTACAGCACGTCTCGCCCGCCTTCGCCGAGGCTCTTTGCCCTGTATGAACAGACGATTGCCTCTTCGACGCGTCGTAGTGCGGGGGAGTGCGCCCCTGTGTAGAGGTATGCGTCTGCGTCCAGATTGACGAAGGCATCCCTCTCGATGAGGGGCTGTTGTCCAGGAGCGTGCATGTGGATCCTGCTTTCGGTCGGGAATCTTACGAGCTGATTGAGGTTTGCGAGGTAGCTGGCAACCGCCACACTTCCGGGGCGAAAAGGAGGTTTCCACTCTCGTCGGTTGGGTCAAGCATGAGTGTCCGGATGTGCGCGCTCCAGGCCGCGTTGACAGGGTCGTGCTCGAGCCGCTCGAATGTTTCTGCGACCGACCCAAGGCAAGTGCCGACTGCGACAACGAGTGTGCCGCGTCGGAACAACGTGAAGTCGGTGACTCCCGCGTCGCGCATGGCTTCGACGACTCCCTCCCAGAGCTCGGCATGCTCCGCGTCGTAGCGTTCTTCGCTTCCAGGGACCAGCTCGAAGACGTAGCAGAATCGATTCATGCGAGTGTCTCCTGCAGAATGGATCGGAGGGAGCCTCCGAGGACGAGCGCGCAATCGCTCTCGCTCAGTTCGTCTCGAATGATGTCGGGGAGGGCAAAGAGTTCTGAGTCGGAGACAGCGCTGAGGCCCGGGGCATAGTCTGAGCCCCAGAGCATGCGCGCGGGGCCGTATGCTTCGATGAGAACCTGGGCTGCCTGAATCGCGGCGGTGTGCGGGAAGTCAGGATCTGTGGCGTAGAGACCAGACAGCTTGACCGACACGTGCGGGGCGTCCGCGAGTCGCACGATCGGGGCTATGCGGCGCTGGGTCTCGAGCACGGGCGCACCTGCGAGGTTGCCAGGAAGACCCAGATGGCTGAGCAGTATGAAAGCCCCGCTCGCGTCGCGCAGGTGTGTGTCGGCTCCCGCGACCGCTTCTGGCGCCGCATTCACGCTGAGGATGCACCGGGCGCGCGAGAGCGCGTCCCATGTCTTCGTTGGAATGAGACCAGCGAGTTCAGGATCGGAGCCCAGGTAGATGGAGTAGCCAACGGCGCCCTGTGCGCGGTCTGATTCAATTTGCTCGGGCGAAGGCGGGCGCATCGGATCAAGAAACAGAGTTGGGCGAATCCATGGATGGGTCGCGGCGAGCTCGAGCACATAGTCGTTGTTTCCTGCGAACCGAGTATCGCCTTCGTAACCGACAACGAGTGCCTCGTCGATCGCGTATCGTTCTCGCAGTTCGATGTAGGTTGTGAGTTCCGCCCCCGCAGCCTTGGTTCCAGAGAACCCGTGCTGGAACAGGTGGATATGCGCGTCTGCTCGTGGCGAAAGTTTCCCGGGCACTATCGCGGCCCACTATCTTGGCGGGCCGCAGCCGACGAGACGATCTGTTCGGCGAGACGGATGCCGACCACGGCCTCTTCAAGCGTTACGACTGTGGGCGGCAACCCTCTTCGAACCGCGTCGGCAAAGTCACGCATCTCCTGTTCCATGGCTCCGTGAGCCGCTGCAGGGGTCAGCACGTCATCAACCGTTTCATCGGCCTCGGAATGAGAGCGGACCCGAGGATCGAGCCTCAGGGAGAGCGCGCCCTCATCGCCGATGATCTCGAGCGCATCCGCCAGTGAGGGGTCGCCCTGACGCCCGCCAAGAGACCACGACACCTGAAACGACCACAGTGAACCGGCGTCGGTTAGCACCTCAGCCCACACGGCAGTCGGTTGTGAGCGACCGGCAACCCGAACTTCTCGAGCGGTCACGCTGACCGGGCGTGACCCGTCGTACCAGAGCGCGAGATCGATGTCGTGGATCATTGTCATGAGAGCCGGGTGCGTATCGGAGAACCTCGTGTCGTGGTCGATGCCGCGGTGCCGTCGAAACGAGAGCGCCCGTGGCGCACCGATGTCGCCAACTTGCAGGCGATACCTGAGCTCTTGGTAGGGAGCTGCGAAGCGGAGGAGATGGGCAGGGAACACGAATCCGGTGCTCGCGCGCTCGGCGGCGAGCAGACGCTCTGCCTCATCGAGGGTGAGCGCAACTGGCTTCTCAAGCAGCACGCTCACCCCGGCCTCGAGCGCTGCAATGCTCGGCGCGACGTGGTGCGCGTTTGCCGTGGCGACTGTGATCCCGTCCACTGGCTCGGAATCGAGCAGCTCCTGCACTGACTCATATGCGGCGTTGACGCCGAGCCTGTCCGCGAGCGCACGGGCGCGAACACCATCGTGGTTGACGATCGCGACGAGTTCGACGTCTGGGTTTCGCCCGAGCGTTTCCGCGTGGAGCGCCCCAAACGGGCCCGAGCCGACGACGGCGATGCGAATGCGGCCTTGCCGGGTTTCGTTGGCGATCAGGTTACCCCGCTGAGGGCGTGAGGTGGGCGTCATTGCGAGGTGTCCGTTCGTGATGTATGCGGAGGAACTGTCCGGCGCCGACTGGCGGCGCCGGACAGGCAAGCTAGCAGCTCGGCTTGTAGATAAAGCGCTGCGCCTCTTCGGTGTCAGCGTTGTCGCGGTCGATGATGAACGCGCTGACGTACTCCTGGTACTCAAGCGACGACGGATCCAGCTCGCCCTTCGCGATCTTCGCGAGCCTGTCGACCGAGTCGTAGCCGAGGCCGTAGGGATCCTGCGCTACCAACGCGTCGTACACTCCCGCCTTGAGGTCGGCGACCTGTGCGGGATCAGCGTCGTACGCCACAAGCTTGACCTCGCCAGTCTTGTTCGCGGCCTGGATCGCCGCCGAGGCGCCGGCCGACGCAGGCGCGAGCGTCGTGTAGATGCCCTTCAGATCAGGATTGGCGATTGCAGCGGCGGCCTTCTGCGCGGCTTTGCTCTGGTCTGCATCGGAATACTCGGTCGGCAGCACGGTGATGTCTGGGTATTCCGCTGCCATGCGCTCGGTGAATCCGTCGACACGCTCGGCATTTGCGGCGACGCCAGGGAATGATGCGATGACGAGCACGGTTCCCTTTCCGCCCACAGCTTTTGCGAGTGCATCTGCTGCGAGAGCTCCAGCGCTGAGGTTATCGGTGCGGATGTTCTGCAATTCCACAGGCTCGTCGAGGCTGCCGTCGACTGTGAGCACGGGAATGTCGTCCGCGGAGATGTTCTCAACGGTTTCGATCAGGCCTACCGGATCGGTCGGGACGAGTACGAGACCTGCTGGTTTCGTTTGAACTGCCGCGTTAATCAGCGGGGTCTGGGTCTTCAGATCCCAGTTCGGGTCACCCTGCCAATCGAGCTTGACGCCATTTTCATCTGCGGCGGCCTTTGCGCCGCACTGCATGACCTGGAAGTACGTCGCGGTCATTTGCGCGGCGACGAACGCGATTGTCGGTTCATCGCCCGCGGGGGCGTCATCGCCCGCTGAGGGAGTTGAGGAGCAGGAGCTCAGAATCAGAGCGAGTGCCGCAGCTCCAGCAACGGCGCCAGTTGTGCCGAATCGGCGTGTAAATCTAGACACGGTTCCTCCATTGGATCAGTGTGTGATGAGTGAGGGTGCAGGGTTTCTGCGGGTACTACTTTGGGGGTGCCGAACGAGCGGGGAGATGGCTTGCCAGCCCCGCGCCTCGGGACGTTTCTATTTCTGTTGTGCGCGGCGACGCTGATCGATCCCAACAGCGATGAGCAGGATCGCGCCGGTGACGACGAGTTGGTAGAACGAGCCGACCCGCAGAATGACGAGGCCGTTGATCAGTACTGCAGGGATGATCGCGGCGATCATGGAACCTGGTACGGAGGCGCGGCCACCGAACAGGCTCGTGCCGCCGATAACGACCGCGGCAATGGCGGCGAGGGCATCGCCCTGGTGGCCCTGAATGTTGGTGGTGAGAAATCTTGCGATATCGATGAAGCCGACAAGGCCACAGATTCCGCCCATAATGAGGAACAGTTTGATGCGCTGGCGGCGCACGTTCACTCCCGCCCGTTCAGCCGCGCGAAGCGACGAGCCCATCCCCAGCGTGTGAGTGCCGAAGCGCAGTTTGGTCATTGTGTACCATGCGAGCGCGCCGATGAGGAGCGCGAGCAATGCGGGGATGGGGATGATGCCGAAAAAGTCTGCGGACCCGAAACCCTTCTGCATTTCGCGGGGCAAGGAGCTCACGTTGACGCCATTCGTGACGATGTACGCCAGGCCACTTCCGACGCTCATCATGGCGAGAGTCACGATGAACGAGTTCACGCGAAGTACGTTCACGAGCAGCGCGTTGATGAAGCCGAAGAGTAGGCCTGTGCCGATCGCTGCCGCGACGCCCGCGAGAATCGCGAAGAGGGCGTTCGTGTATTCACCGGCCAGCACTGCCTCGGGGGAACCCCCAAGCCAGGTGATGACTTTCGCTGCGACTACCGAGGAGAGGATGACGTTCGCGCCGATCGAAAGGTCGAGCTCGCCCGCTCCCACGAGGAAGGTCATGCCGACGGCAAGGAGGATCAGCTGAGCGGAGTCGAGGGCGAGGTTTCGGAAGTTCGCGGGGCCGAGAAAGACGCCGTTGGGTGAGAGAACCCCGAAGAGCAGGATCAGCGCGACGACAACGACCGCGATGAGGAAGGCTGTCGAGGTGAAGAGGCGTCGTGCCGCGCTTGGTTCGCTGCTGTCGAACGTTGGGGGCGTGGTGACCGATTCAGTGCTCGGTGTGCGCACGGCAGTTGACTGGTTCACGCGGCTTCCTCCTTGGCTGACAGCATGGTTGTGAGAACGTCGACGAGTTCGAGGCCCGCGGTCGGCATCTGCGCGACGACGCGGCCGTGCCGCATAATGGCGATCCTGTCGGCGAACTCGAGCATCTTCGGGATGTCGTGCGACACGAGAATGACCGCGAGGTCGCGGTCTGCGGCTGCGCGCACCGCGTCATAGACCATTGCCGTTTGCTTCGGGCCGAGTGCGGCTGTCGGCTCGTCCATGAGGATTGCTGCTTTGGCCCACATGACTGCACGGGCGACGGCGATGGCCTGACGCTGTCCACCGGAGAGTGCGCTCACGGGCGCAGTCAACGAGGGTACACGTGCTCCGAGGAGGCTCATTGCCACTTTGGTGCGATCGCGCATCGCTGCCTCATCGACGTGGCCAATGAGGCGGCCGAGGCCTGGTTTCAGGAGTTCGCGGCCAAAGAAGAAGTTCTGAACGACGGTGAGGTCGGGTGCCTGTGCGAGATCTTGATACACGATCTCGATTCCTACCTCGCGTGCCCCACGGACCGACGTGACTGAGATCTCTTTTCCGTTGAGGATGATCTCGCCTTCGTCGGGAGCATGCACTCCGGCAATGACGTTCGAGAGCGTGGACTTGCCAGCTCCGTTGTCGCCGATGAGCGCGAGGACTTCTCCTGCATAGGCCTGTAGCGAGGCTCCCTGAAGCGCTCGGACGTGGCCGAAGCTTTTCGTGATCCCGCGGGTTTCGATGACGGGCGCCTGCGGCTGCCTCGTCGTTGGGGTGGGTTCCGCATCCATTTGTGTCTCCAATGACAACAGGAAGTTTAGTGAGAGTTCAATCGTTCGCTCTACCGAACGATCATCACTATATTGGACGCCCTTTAGCTGCGCAAGCCCTTCTAGAAAGTTTCCAAACGTGCTGTTTGGTTAGTTCCCGGCGGGGTACTGCTGGACAACAAATAGCTGACCGCCAGCCTCTCTGGCGCGGTAGAAGTGGGGCTGGTCTGCCCTGAATGTGAGCATGTCGCCCGGCTCGAGAAGGTGGCCCGCTCCGTCTGGCCCGACTTCCACGAGACCGTTTGCGCAGAGCACCCGCTCGATCACCCCGGCGGCGTTGCCGCGTGAGCTGCGGAGGGCGTTCGGTGCGAGCGAGACGACAGATAACTCAACCTCACCATCGCCGTGCCAGCCAGACATCAGCTGTGCAACGAAGTCGTCGCCATCACGAGCGATGACGGGGGCGTCTGCTAGGCGACGAATCTCGGAGTCGCCAATGGAGCCGGGGTCGGCGAGGAGGCTGCCGAGGGAAACATTGAGGGTTTTGGCGATTGACCAGAGGGTGTCTAGTGACGGGTTGCCGTTTCCCCGCTCGAGCTCCGAGATTGTTGACTTCGAGATGCCCGCTTCGCGCGCGAGTGCGGATGCGCTCATCCCGCGTCGCTCCCGCCACTTTCGGAGGTTTGCGGCGAGGGGGGATGACTGCTGGCTTTCTTTCATAATGTGCATTATGGTACATAACCATCAATCGTTCGCTCTACCGATCGACGCAATGACGCACACACAGTACGAGGAGAAGTTGAACGATGTCACAGCACCGTCTTGCCACGCTGAGCGGAAGAATCGCAGTTCACGGGGGTGATGTACACCCACACGCGGCGCGACGTCTGGCCGAAGAATGGCCTGACCTTGACTGGCACCAGGCGCCCGAACTTGCCGCCGTCCCAGACACGATGCCTCTCGTGGTGCTGTCGGAGCGTGCCGATATGCCTGAAGGGTCGCTGCGCGTTGACGTTGAACATGCGGGCAGCGCGCCAGTCATTCGAGTGACGGGCGGCCCGTACTCAGGTGTGATCTATGGCGTCGAGGAACTCGTGCAGCGCATCGCCACGGTCGAGCCCACAGGGATCAGCGTGCCCGCGGTCGTTGTTGAGCGCACGCCCAAGCTCGCTTACCGTACGTTCTGGACGTGGGACCACTCGACGAACTGGGAGCTCAGCCAGGTGGGGCACCAGGAAATCGGCGTGTTCAACCCATACGGTAAGCCCCCGGGGGGCTTCTTGCAGGACTACAAGAGAATGGTTGACTTCTGCAGTCGCCACCAGATCGCCGCGATTGTGATCTACGGGTTCTTCCGTGACTCGCATGGGGGAGTTGACGCGGCCAAGGAGCTGACCCGCTACGCGCGTGAGCGTGGGGTGCGGATCCTGCCAGGAGTCGCCATCGGGGCATACGGCGGCGTGTATTGGGAGGGTGACCATCGCTACAACCTCGCGACGTATCTGCGAGACAACCCCGGGATGGCAGCGGATATGGAACGAGGAGTGGGGTTCCAGCTAGCTGACCTCAGTTTCCCACTGAACTTTCCGCAGAGCGACTACACCCGGACCGCTTGTCCGTCTGAGCCAGCGAACATCCAATGGATGGCTGACGCGCTTGAATGGCTCGTTGAGGCCGTCGAGCCCGGGGGGATCAATATTGAGGGCGGCGACTACGGCGTCTGCGGCTGCCCGCGGTGTGTCAGCCGACGGGGCGAACGTGAAGCGGCGAGCCGCCGCGACAACGACGCTGAGTTCTGGTCGCACGCGGATATGGCCGACAATTTCCCAAAGCTGTTTGATGCGGCTCGCTCGCGAGGTGACGATCTCTGGTTGTACTGCGAGCTGCAGTGGGACAATCTGCTCGACCCTGCCGCGCATGCACCACTCGAGACCTTGCCTGATGGTGGGATCTACCAGCACACATTTAACCGTGCCTATTGGGAACGAGCGCGGGGCGAGCTCACTGAGCAGCATGTGCGCGACCTACCAACCCAGCAGAATGTGATCCGCAGCCAGTTCGCCTGCCAGTGGAACGGTGATGAGCGCACCGAGCGATACGCGTTTAACGCTCC
This sequence comes from Leucobacter aridicollis, assembly GCF_024399335.1. Classification (NCBI taxonomy): domain Bacteria; kingdom Bacillati; phylum Actinomycetota; class Actinomycetes; order Micrococcales; family Microbacteriaceae; genus Leucobacter; species Leucobacter aridicollis. The sequence continues at coordinate 2,911,396 of NZ_CP075339.1, read as the reverse complement.
GGTGTTTGCAGACCTCGCCAAGAAGTCAGCCGAGGTTGGTATGCAGGGGCTCACAGTCTGGGGTGAGCCCTCGCCCTACCATGTGTCAGCCGAGCTGAGCTATCTCGCCTTCGGGCGGTTTGGGTTTGACCCAACCCTCACGTGGGCAGACTTTATGAGGGGAGACGTGGCCCCTCGCCTTGGCGGCGAAGCCGAGGCCGAGACGTTTGTGTCGAGGATGACTGAGCTAGATGCAAACCAGGTGCTTCCTGTGGAACGGCTGCGGTTGATTCGCGACGAGGCGCTCGACGCGGCGCGCGGTGTCGCCGGCGAGGCCATTCGTCGGTGGACCTGGCTCGCTGACAGGGCGAGCCAGCGCCTGTACATGGGGCAGTAGACGCGGTGTAATGGGCGCCAGTATGGGCCCGGCCGGCGACCAAACGCCGTACCGGGCCCATTGCACCGCGCCCAACTCAAGCGCTCCGTTCAGCTTCTCAAGTTTCCAGCGGCTCAGGAAGGCGGTGGGCGATCGTCTCTCCCGTCGCAAAGCCCGTGCCGGTGAGAATATGGCCGTAGTGTTTCACGGACCCGATGACGAGTGAGCGGTCGAGCACGACAAGATCCGGGATTCGGGTCGACACCATCACTTCGAACCGCTGGGAATCGGCAAGAGTGCGCAACCATGCAGAGATCATGATGTTGCTCTCTCCGAGCGTGAGGAGCACGGAGCGTACCTCCTCGACCTTGGTGAGTGCTTCTGCGATCGCACTAGCGCGCTCCGCCGGGACGCGGAAGGAATACCAGACGTAGTGCGGCCAGGCCGTCAGAGTGCGAGCGACGTCAACTCTGACAGACAGCAGGCCGGCACTGTGCAGCCCTGCGATTGCGTCATGAACCCGCTTTTGGCTGAGCCCGGTGCGCCGCGCGATCGACGCGACCGCCGCCCTGCCGTCGTGGTTCAGCTCCGCGATGACAGCGCGCTCCACGTCGAGCGGTTGGCGCCTCGCGTTCGTCGGGGGCGCGGGCTGCAACGCGGCAACCTGGGCCTGCTCTGCGGGTGAGAGGGCTCGCGGGGTCCATGGGCGCGCGTCGGTCATCATTGAGGTCACCACCGTCGTGCGTACAGAGGTCGCGTCGCCGAGCCCGCCCATGTCGCGCAGTACGTATGTCGAGAGAGCCTCGAGGTCCGGTACTGCCACTGTCACGAGAATGTCGCGAGCGCCAGCGGTGAGGTTGATCGTGAGCGCCTCACGATCCTGCGCGAGTTGGCGCGCGACTTCGTGCGCGCGCCCTGGTGTGCACTGCACCTCAGCCACGGCGACCGTGAACGGCGTGCCGAGGGTACCGTAGCCCGTCACGTAGACCTGGCCACGCTCGGTGAGCTTCGCCCAGCGCCGCGCGAGCGTTGCAGCGTCGACCCCGATAACCGGTGCCAGCGCACTCCAGGCTGCGCGCGGCGCGAGTTTGACGGCGTGAATAAGACGCAGATCCAGATCGTCAAGGGAGTTTTCTGGCGTCATTGCACCATAATATGCATAAATCCTGCGATGCGCGCCATGTCGTCGAGCGGTTTCTATGCTGTGTTCTGCTCATCACCCTCGTGCGGGAACCGCAACATTTTCGAAGGAGAAAACATGTCAGGGGACACAGCTGAACGCACAACAGCGGCGGTGAAGGAGAAGCGTGCACCGCTGCCGCGCTCCGTGAAATTCACGGTCGCGATCCTCTTCGCCGCCTGGATCGTTGACTACATCGACCGCCTTGTCATCACCATTGTGCTGCCACTCATCGGAGCGGACCTCGAGCTGAATAACACGCAGCTCGGCCTTCTCGCTTCCGGGTTCTTCTTTGCCTACGCTTTCGCGCAGGTGCCGGGAGGCATGCTCACCGATCGCTTCGGGGGCCGACCGATCGCGGGTATCGCGATGCTCACGTGGTCGGCGTTTACCGCGCTGTCCGGTCTCGTCAGCAGCTTCGGCGTGCTGTTCACAATCCGTGTGCTGTTCGGCGCCGCGCAGGCGCCGTTCCCAAGCGCAGCGGCAAAGATCCTGGCCGAGCGCACGACGCCAGGCCAACGAATGACTGCGCAGGGAATCGTCTCGGCATCCAACGGTATCGGCTCGCTCGTTGGCTACCTAGTGATCCCGCCCGTTGTCGTGCTGCTTGGGTGGCGAGGAACGTTCATCGCGATGGCGGGGCTTGGCGTGCTCAGCTTCTTCATGCTGTTCCTGCTTCCGAAGCTCAAGATCGACGTGCCGAAGCCGTCAGCCGAAAGCGCCGCGGCACGCGCAGAACAGTGGCGCCAGGTGCGCGCGCTCGTGCGCAACCCGACGATGATGATCTTCGCCGCCATGTTCTTCGGCAGCAACCTGATTACGTGGGGCGTCGTCACGTGGATGCCCTCGTACCTCCAACAGGTGCGTGGCATCGAGGTCGGCGGTTCGAGTCTGCTGCTCGCGCTGCCCGCGCTGTGCATCGCGATCGGCATCTACGTTGGTGGTCGGCTCACTGACAAACTCGGTGGCGCGAGCGCGAAGATCGTCGCCCCAGCGATGGCAGTGAGCCTCGTCGCGATCATCCTCATGGCGACATCTGAGTCGCTCACGATGTTTATCATCTTCGAATGCATCGCGATATTCGGGTGTGGCCTCTGCAACGTGCCCGTCGTCTCGGTGCCGCTCAAAGCCCTCTCAACGCAGCTCTCGGGCAGCGCATTTTCGATAGTGAACTTCGGCGGGCAGCTCGCTGGAATTGTCGCTCCCCTCGCGATGGGTATCCTGCTCGACAGTTACGGCTACACGTCGGCATTCCTCTTCCTCGGCGTTGGTGCGGTGCTCGCCATCGTGATGGCGATCCTCGCGCCCCAGTCGGTTGACGCGTTCGCGCAGCGAACCAAGCTCGTCGGTGAGGAGGCGCGTCAGTGACCTCCGCTGTAACTCTGCAGGAACTCAGGCGAGACCTCCACAGGCATCCTGAGGTTGGTCTGCATCTCCCAGACACTCGCGAGCGGATTGAGCGAGAGCTCACCCCGCTGGGCATCGAGCTGACGTTCTCCGAGAACCTGAGCTCAATCGTTGGAGTGCTTCGCGGCCGACCGACTGGGCGGGCGGTGCTGCTCCGCGCTGACATGGACGCGCTGCCAGTGCCGGAGCCTGGCGGGCTCGACTACGCGTCGGAGCGGGCGGGTGCAATGCACGCCTGCGGACACGACTTGCATATGGCTGGACTTGTCGGCGCGGCGCGGCAGCTTGCGGCGCGACGCGGTGAACTCGACGGCGACGTCGTCTTCATGTTTCAGCCGGGTGAGGAGCGGCTCGGAGGCGCGCGGATCATGCTTTCCGAGGGCGTGCTCGACGCCGCCGGATCCCGGGTGGGGGCGGCGTTTGCCGTACATGTGAGCCCGGGGCAGCGCGGGATGTTCCTCACCCGCTCGGGCCCCACGCTCGCGGGGAGCAACGAACTGCGAGTGAGGATCGTCGGTAGAGGAGGCCACGGCTCCCAGCCGCACACCGCGCGAAACCCGATTCCGGTTGCAGCTGAGGCTGTTGGCCTGATGCAGTCGTTCACAGCGCGAAGGCTCGACCCGTTCGACCCGGCGATCATCACGCCGACGGTGATCCGCGGGGGTGAGGCGCTGAACGTTATTCCCGAAAGCGTTGAGCTCGCGGCGACTGTCCGGAACTTCTCGGCGCAGACCCTCTCGCGCGTAGGATCCGATCTCGTCGAGGAGCTTGAGGGGCTGGCTCGCGCACACGGCATGACCGCTGAGGTAGTGCTGAACGTCGACTACCCGGTGACTGTCAACGACAAGGCTGCGACAGACTGGGCCATGTTGGAGCTCGCTGGGCTCCTCGGCGACAACCGAATCGCCGAGCTGCCACAACCGGTCATGGGCTCCGAGGACTTCGCGTACGTGGCAGAACTTGTGCCGAGCACGATATTCATGCTCGGGGCGTCCCCAGACGGCGTCGACCCGGCGACGGCGGCGCCGAACCACTCGCCTCGCGTCGTGTTCGACGACGCAGTTCTCGACGACCAGGCCGCCGCGCTCGCGGCGCTTGCCGAGGGCTGGCTCGCCAGGGGATGGCGCACGCACGGAGCGTCTGCGGAGGCTCAGGAGTGACCGCGCTTGGACGCATTGCCCAGTGGGTCACGTCAAGCCCTGAAGTCACCGACGCGCGACGGAGTGCGGCGACAGACGCGTTTGCCGACACGCTTGCCTGCATGATCGCCGGGGCAGCTGACGTGTCGACCCGGGGCGCGCTCGCCGCCGCATCACAACCGGATCCGCGTGAGTCTGCGATGTGTGTCGACGGCAAGCTTCGCTCCCCGGGAGCCGCAGCACTGATTAACGGCACGGCGGCGCACGCACTCGACCTCGACGACAACTTCATTGGGGCCGCAACCCACGCGAGTGCCGTGCTCGTTCCTGCGCTGCTTGCCGCAGCACGCATTGCGGGGGCAGACGGTGCGGGGCTCCTTGACGCCTACCTCGTTGGTCTGCAGGTGCAGCGCGAGATCGGGCGTGAACTCGCCGCGAAGCACTACACCGCTGGGTGGCACGCGACGTCCACAATCGGGCCGATCGGGGGAGCCGCAGCCGTCGCGCATCTGCTCGAGCTCGACGCCCGCCGGACCGCCGCGGCGATGAGTGTCGCGGTAAGTACGGCGAGCGGTCTGAAACTGCAGTTCGGTACGCCAGTGAAGCCTGTTCACGCAGGCTTCGCCGCGCGCAGCTCGGTTGAGGCGGCACTCTTCGCGGAGGCGGGGGTAGCCGGTCGCTCAGACATCCTAGAGGGGGAGCGCGGGTTCGCCGCCCTGTACGGGGCGCCGCTGGCTGACTGGCCGACGGAGCCCGTTGACACGTCTGCGGTGCACGCGATCGAGCAGCCTGGCCTATTTCCGAAACTCTATCCGTGCTGTGGATCAACCCACCTGGCGATTGACGCGGTGCTCGACCTGATCCGCGAGCACAGCTTCGCTGCCGCAGACGTCGCTGAGATCGTCGTGACGGTGCTGCGCCCCAACGCCGCAAACTTGCCGTACACACACCCCGAGAACCCGACTCAGGCGAAGTTTTCAATGCAGTACGCCCTGACCGCGGCGCTCGAGGGCGGCACGGTCTCGATGACAGACTTCGAACAGGAGGTGGTGCGCGAGCGGCGTAGCCATCCACTGCTCGACAAAATTTCGGTTCGGACATGGTCGGAGGAGGCCGAGCGCATCATGCTCGACCAGGGTCGAACCCCACACCGGGTGGAGGTGACGCTTGCGGACGGGCGAAAGCTCGACCGCCAGCGCGAGGTAGCCCGAGGGGCGGTGAGCGAGCCGTTCGCGCCATGGGAGAAACGTCGTAAGTTCTCCGCGCTGACGGGACTCGACGACTCGCACTACGACGCGATTCTGCGGCTTGCGGAGTCGCCTAACATCGATGCAATTGACCGGGTGCTGCTTGCAGCAAACGAAACGAAAGACGAGGCGAACGGATGACGCGTGAAACCAAGCTGCCGCACGTGGCTGTCGTCGGGCTCGGTGGGACCATTGCGAGTTCCACACTCGCGCCAGACGACTTCATCAACTATGGCGCCCCCGGCTTCCATGTCGATGAGTTGCTCGAGTACCTTCGCCCGGAGCTGCTGAGCGTTGCCGAGCTCGACGGCGAGCAGGTGCTCGCGAGCGGATCGAGCGCGCTCAGCGTCGCAGACCTTGTTCGAGTTTCGGAAGCCGTCAACGACGCCCTCGCGACTGCCGACGCCGTCGTGGTGACGAGCGGAAGTGACGCGCTCGAGGAGATCGCGTACTGGCTCGACCTCACTGTCCCCGCGGACCGCCCCGTCATCGTCACGGGGTCGATGCGGCCGTTTGCAGTTCGCGATCCTGAACGACCAACGCCGCCGACTCGCCTCGTGCACGGGACAGACGGTCCAGCGAACCTGCTTTCCGCGGTCAGGGTCGCCGCGAGCGGTGTGACTGCCGGACAGGGAGTTGTCGTCGTGTTCGGCGACCTGCTGCATGCCGCACGCGACGTGGTGAAACGTCACTCGACCCTTCCCGATCCGTTCGAGAGCCCCTCCGCAGGCCCCATCGGATACGTCTTCGGCGGTTCCGTGGTGCTGCACCGCCACGTCGTCCGCCCGCCCGGGAACCCAGCAGAGCCGCTTGTTGATCTGACGCACCGTGCTGATGGGGAAGAACTTCCGAGGGTCGAGATCCTCGTCTCGTATCCGGGTGGAGGCGGCGAGGCCGTTGCCGCTTATGTTGACGCCGGCGTGCGTGGGCTTGTCATCGCCGGCATGGGATTCGGAGCGATTTCGAACGACCTGGCGGGTGCAGCGGGTGAGGCCGCTCGTAACGGGCTTCCTGTCGTATGCGTCTCGCGAACCGGAGCGGGGAGCGCCGTCGCGAAGCTGGGCTGGGAGATCGCGATCGGCGACCTCGCTCCCACGAAGGCGCGGCTGCTGCTAATCCTTGCGCTGATCGGTGGGAAGTCGCAGCCGGGTATCGTTGAGACGATACACCGGCTCGCGAAGCCAGCCGAGCCTCGCGGGCGAGGGGAGTCCTCAGCGGGTGCGGGTGCTGCGCTCCCCAGTAGTCCTTGAAGTTTCGCGGAGAGTTCACCGCCTGGCTGTCGCGGCAGGCGCACCCAATGCGCCAGAATGGTGCGACACTCGGAGAATCCGGGGGAAGGAAGGGTGGAACCTATGGGAGCTTGGGGAAGCGCACCGTGGCACAACGACGGCGCAGCAGATTGGTTTGCTGAGGTGTTTCAGGGCATCGATATCGACGCCCATATTGACCAGGCGCTGAAATACGACGATGACTTCGACCGGATTCGCGCTGCCGGCTATCTGCTCACCGTGCTTGGGCACAGCACGGTGTGGCCAGGCGACCTTGAGCGGCTGGACAATCACCTCGAACGCGCCATCGAACTGCTCACCGAGATGGCCGAGCCCGACTCTGAGTTTCTCGAGCTATGGGAAGACGAACCCGGCGTTTTGGAGGCCGTTCAGGCCGAGATTGCCGCACTCGAAGCCAGGCTTGCTGGTGAGGACGACGAGGAGGACGAGGAGGAGGACGATGATGACGAGGAGGACGAGGAGTAGCCCTCGTCGCGCTGAGTTTCGCTCGTTCTGTATGTGATCGGCAGTATCTCTGCCAAAGTTCGTCGCTCCCGGCAGATGTACTGCAGATCCCAAGGTCTTTGCGTGGCACCAGGACCAAGAACTCGTGAATCGGCAGCAGATCCCAGGGTCTTTGCGTGGCAGCAGGACCAAAGACCGGTGAATCGGCAGCAGATCCCAGGGGCTCACCGGGCCGCGGCTCGGGCTCGCTTAGCTCGCGCCCTGCGGAGGATTGGCGAGCAGGTCTGAGCGCTCCCTCAGGTACGCCTCAAACGTCTGCGCGCCGTCGAGCGGAGCGCCTGCACGCCACCGCACCCGAAGCTGGCCGTCGACGAGGCCGAGCGGGAGCTCCGGTGCAAGTGCGGTCAGGGCCGTCTCTGCGAGATTGATCTGTACAGCGTCGTAGTTCACAGGGGTGCCCTCGGCGTACCCGCCGTTCAGCGCTGCCGCCGCGACATCTCGGCGCTCCTCGCGCGATATCGACTGGTTGCCAGGATGCAGTCTCGGAGCCGATCGCGTCGCCTTGCCGACGACATAGAGCGCTGGAGGGGCGCCCTCGTCGGCACCGATCATCAACGTTCCGAGCCGCCAGACGTGCCCGAGCGGCAGCATCGTCGGCTTTCGCCGGATGAGAAGTTTTCGTCGCTCCGGGACGAAGACCGCGAGCGCCTCCGGCGCCACCCCTGAATCGCGCAGTTTCGCGCCTGCCTCGCGGACGGCCTGCACCACTGTTTCGACGAGCTCACTCACGAAGCTAAGTGTAGGCACCTTGCTGGGTTTAGGCTTGGGAGGATGCACACACAGCCCAACAGGTCAGCGACGATTCGTGCCATGTTCCTCGTGCTCGCGGGGTCGATCGGTATGCAGATCGGCGCCGCCATCTCGCTGTCCCTGTTTACCGACCTCGGGGCCGCCGGTACGAGCGGGCTGCGGATGCTGCTTGCTGCAGCCATCATGCTGGCAATCTTTAGGCCGAGCTTGCGGGGTCGCACGCGCGAGGAATGGCTCGGCATCGTGCTGTATGGCGTCGCGATGGCGGCGATGAACATGTTCCTCTACCAGGCGATCGAGCGCATCCCGCTCGGCGTCGCGACGACGCTTGACTTCCTCGGGCCGTGCATGGTCGCGTTTCTTGCATCCCGGCGGCTTCGCGAGGGGCTGCTCGCCATCGCTGCGTTCGCCGGCGTCGTGCTGCTCGCCGGGTTCGGTGGCCCATTCGACACTGTGGGCCTCTTATGGGGCGCGCTCGCGGGCGTGAGCTTCGCCGGGTACACGATGCTCGCGCCGCGCATCGGAAAGTCGGACGGCGGCCTCCAGTCGGTCGCGCTATCGATCTTGGTCGCTGCGATCCTGACCCTGCCGTTCTCGATGCCGATTGTCGCGCAGGTTCAGCCTGCGCAGTGGGGCCTGCTCGCGCTGTCGGCGCTCGTTGGGACCGCGCTCGCGTTCTCGGTCGACACCATTGCTGGACGTCTGACCTCTGCGCGAATCCTCGGCGTGTTCTTCGCGTTCGACCCGGTAATGGGCACGCTCGTCGGAGTGCTGTTCCTCGGCGACGTGCTCACGCCGACGGCTCTCGTGGGAATCCTGCTGATCGTGTTGGCCGGCGCCGGCATCGTCTGGTCTGCTGGCCAGCGCCGGGCGACGGACGAAGAGGTTGCGGCGGTTGCCGCAACCGAGTCCCTTGAGATCGAGCGCAAGTACGAGGTACCCGCGGCGACGGAGGTGCCGGGGGAGACAGCGTTCGCTGCTGCGGGTCTCGGGGTCGGAACTGCCGAAGTACATGAGATGCACGCACGCTACTTCGACACCGATGACGGGGCGCTCGCCTCCAAAGGACTGGCGATGCGCGTGCGTGAGGGCGGCAGCGACGAAGGGTGGCACCTGAAAGCGAAGACGTCGGGTGGGACGCGGGAGCTGCACTGGCCGCTCGCCGAGACACTTCCGGCGGGGCTCAAAGCCGAGCTCGTCGAGCGAATCGGCGACGTCGCCGAGCAAGTGCGACCGATTGCGGAGCTGCGGACCGAACGACGCACGCTGCGACTCACTGACGGAGCGGGTGTGGAGGTCGTTGAGCTCGCCGACGACAGAGTGCTGGCGACAGAACTCCGAGGCGCCGAGCCAGTCAAGCGTGCCTGGCGCGAGTGGGAGGCCGAATTGCTGCCCGGCGCGGACGAGCGTTGGCTTGACGCTACCGGACAGGTGCTCGAGGCAGCCGGCGCAACCCCCTCACTGAGCTCCGCGAAGATCGCGCGGGCAATGGGCGCCCTCGTCGAGGTCGCCCGCTCTCGCGGCGCGTCGCCCGAGACTGTCGCGCAGTTGCAGGAGATGGACAGACTTGACCGCGAGAGCGCGCGTAGGCTGGGCGCATGAGTAAGTCATCGCGCCCAGGCAACCGACCGAAGGGCAAAGGGGAGGAGCCGACGCCAGAGCAGCGTCGCAAGCAGATCTTCCTCGGCCTCGCTGTCGGCGCGGTCATGGGTCTCGTGCTTGGATTCTTCACCCAGTTTTGGCTGTGGCTGCCAGCGGGCCTCGCTGTCGGGCTCGCGACCGGGGCAATCATGAAGCCTCCCGCAAACTAAGCTGCCGCCCCCAGCCGTGAATAATCACGGCGAAACCCGGAGCGCGAAAACGCGTACGGCGGGAGGATCTGGTGAGTGGATATTCCACGTAACCAGGAGGCAGCAGTGTCGATGAAATTGTCCCCCACTTCGGAAGCTACGGTCGCAGCGACAGCGGCGGTCGTCGCCGCGCACGCGGATGAGATCACCCGCACGTTCTATCCGGCGATGTTCGCGGCGCATCCCGAACTGAAGAACGTGTTCAACGCCGCAAATCAGGCGATCGGAGAGCAACCTAAAGCGCTCGCCGCATCGGTCGTTGCGTTTGCGGTGCAGCTGATCGATCCTGACGCGCCGGACTTCACCCCCGTCATGCAGCGGATCGCCCACAAGCATGTCTCGCTTGGGATCAAAGCCCGCGAGTACACGATCGTCGGGCACCACCTGTTGTCGGCGGTCGGCACGGTGCTCGGCGACGCAGTGACACCGGAGGTGGCCGCTGCGTGGGACGAGGTGTATTGGCTGTTCGCGACCGCGCTCATCGCGGAGGAGGCGAAGCTCTACGCCCTCGGCGGTACTGACCCCGAGGAGCCCTGGCGTCAGTACCGAGTCGTGGAACGGTTCGACGAGAGCGCAGACGTGTTCTCGCTGCTTCTCGCGCCTGTGACTGGAGATGTTCCCGAGTACCGCACGGGGCAGTACGTGGCTATTGCCGTTGATCTGCCTGACGGCGACCGGCAGCCACGCCAGTACACGATCTCGTCGGGGCCGCGCGGTGACTCGTTGCGTGTCACGATCAAGCGAGTGCGCGGCGAGGGCGGAACCCCTGACGGGCGGGTCTCAGGCTGGCTCCACGAGCATGCCGTGCCTGGCGCACTTCTCGACGTGTCGCAGCCTGCCGGAGACGTGGTGCTCGACACTGCAGACTCGCCGCTTGTGCTCGTGTCGGCAGGGATCGGGATCACTCCCGTTGCGGCGATCCTCGAGGATGTCTCTCGGCGACAGCCGGAACGACAGGTGCGGCTGTTCCACGCAGACCGTTCCCATGACACCCATGCGCTCTACACGAGTCTGCGGCGCCAAGTGCTGGCCCTGAGCGACGCCAAGGCTCAGAACTGGTACGAGGAAGGAGCCGAGTCGGCACCGACGCTCGTGCCCGCGAAGAGCGGGTACATGGATTTGACGGGCGAGGATATACCGGCAGGCGCGCGCGTCTTCATGTGCGGGCCGCTCCCGTTCATGCAGTCGGCGCGGCGCACGCTGATGGACCGCGGCGTTCCCGCTGCGAACATCCAGTACGAGGTGTTTGGACCCGACATGTGGGCGCAGAACCCCTCCTGACGCTCCGACGGAGTGGCAGGGAGCGGCGGCTACGACGTTGCCGCCGCGCCCTGGGCTTCACGCTCTGCGAGGGAGGGTCCGTCTCTCACCTCAAGTGCGATCTCGCACCGGGTTGGCGTCACGAACGGCTTGACGCTTCGCAACCGGACTGGACCCGGAACCTGCTGGAGCTGATGCTTCAAAAGCTGGATGTGGACGGAGCACACCAACGCGCGCTCCGTCGTGATCGCGAACGCATACCGACACGGTGCGACATTGATACGAAGCTGCGAGTCATCGGGCTGCGGCTCGAGGCCAATGTCTTCGAGATGTTCGTAGAGGGCATCGAGCTGCGCCATCGCTTCCACGCCGAGCTCAGCACTTCTGTCGAGCTCAGGCTCTAGGCGTCGAAGCAGGTTGCCGCGCGCAGCGGCCGCAGTAGCGCGCCCGTGCGCCGCGTCATTTTCGTGTGCGTCAGTGACCGGGTGAAACACCACAGGCGGGCGGCCGCGCACGCCGGTGACGAGCCGCAAACTGTGCACGAGGCCCTCGGCCTCAAGCACCGCGAGGTGCTCGCGCGTGGTGTTGAGGTGGAGGTTCACCTCGGAGGCAATCTCAGCGAGCCGTCTGCCGGGCTGTCGATGGACGGAGTGGAGGATCCGTAGTCGGCTGACACGCGTGAGGCCACGGAAATCTTCGACCCGGCGAGGCATGGCCCCACCATAGCAATGAAACTCGAGAGACTGGGGAGCGCATCCTGCGCATCCTGCGCATCCTGCGCAGCCGAGCGGCCCCTATTCATTCCCGTTTCGACCGCGATACACTCGCCGTACGCCCCCGACGACGAGGACTGAGAACGACAATGCACCAGACTGTTTTTGAGACACATCGCCCCGCGGCGCGGATCGTAGATGAAGCGCTTGCAGAGACGCGACTGGGAGTGTTCTGGATCGATGACGTCGCAGATCGCGCGGTCACCTACCCGCGGCTCGATAGCGACATCGTGGCTGACGATGCGATCGTCGGCGGCGGCTATGCGGGCCTCTGGACTGCGATCAAGCTCAAGCAGGAGCATCCTGACCGCAGGGTCGTGCTCCTCGAAGCCGTCAGAGTGGGGTGGGCAGCCTCGGGCCGCAACGGCGGTTTCTGCGAGGCGAGCATCACTCATGGTGAGCCAAACGCCGAGTCCCGGTGGCCGGATGAGACTGGCACGCTTCGACGCATCGGCTACGAGAACCTGGACGCGATGGAGCGCTTCATTGCCGAGAACAAGCTCGATGTCGACTGGGAGCGCACGGGCCAGCTCTCGGTCGCGAACAACCCCTACCAGGTTGACTGGGTAGGGGAGAGCCCGGACCCGCATGTTGTCGCGCTGAACGAGCAAGAGGTGCGGGCACGCATCAACTCCCCGACGTTTCTCGCTGGTGAGTTCTCACCAAATGAGAACGCGAACCTGCACCCGGCGAAGCTCGCGCATGAGCTCGCGAGGTTTGCGACGAGCATCGGCGTCGAGATCTACGAAGGTACGCCAGTCGATAGGCTCGGCGGTCGCGATGATGAACCGATCGAGCTCGAGACGAAGCGCGGCACCGTTTCGGCCTCGCGCGTCGCGCTCTGCACGAACGTGTTCCCGTCTTTGCTCAAGCGGTACCGCTTTCACACAGTGCCCGTCTACGACTACGTGCTGATGACGGAGCCCCTCACCGACGCGCAGCTTGCAGCGATCGGGTGGGAGGGGCGCGAGGGGCTCGCTGACATGGCGAACCAGTTCCATTACTCCCGGCTCACCGCCGACAACCGGATCCTGTGGGGCGGCTACGATGCCGTGTACCACGCTGGCGGGCGGATCAAACGCGAGTATGAGGATCGGATTGAAAGCCACCGCAGGCTCGCAAGCCATTTCTTCACCACATTCCCGCAGCTCGCAGGGGTGAAATTCACGCACCGCTGGGCGGGGGTGATCGACACCTCGACACGATTCTGCGCCTTCTTCGGGCAGGCCCACGGCGGGCGGGTCCAGTATGTGGCTGGCTTCACCGGGCTCGGAGTGGGCGCCACCCATTTCGCCGCCGACGTTATCGTCGACAGGCTCGAGGGGCGCGTCACCGAGCGCACCGAGCTCGAGATGGTGCAGAACGTGCCGCTGCCGTTTCCGCCAGAGCCTGCCGCATCGATTGGCATCAACCTCACGCGCTGGTCGCTCGATCGGGCCGATCACAACGGCGGCAAACGCAATGTGCTGCTGAAGACCCTCGACGCGTTGGGACTTGGGTTCGACTCGTAGTGTGACAGCAAACGCGCATTCCTGAGTGTTCGCTGTATGCTTGACTTTTGGTCGAGCGCCTGGAGGGGTGGACGCACGGCACGCACGTACCGATCGCCCCGAAGGAGCCACCTATGGCGCTGCCCTGGAAGCTGCACGGCGATGGTAAATCAGTTGCCCAAGACGCGATCGTTCTACCCGAGGAGCGGCTGGGCTGGGCTCGGACTATCGGCTTTGGCATGCAGCACGTTGTGGCGATGTTCGGCGCCACTTTCCTCGTGCCGCTCATCACGGGCTTCCCGCCCACGGCGACGCTGTTCTTCTCGGGCCTTGGCACGATGCTGTTCTTGCTCATCACCGGCAACCGTCTGCCGAGCTACCTCGGATCCTCGTTCGCGTTCCTCGCACCGATCGCGGTCGCGACCTCGGGTTACGACCACGGCGATGTCGCCGGCCTCGCGCGCGCGTCGTTCGCGATCATCGCCATGGGCGTGCTCGTCGCACTTGTTGGCGTCATCGTGCAGCGCTTCGGCATCGGATGGGTGAATGCGCTCATGCCGCCGGTCGTCATGGGATCGGTCGTCGCGCTCATCGGCTTCAACCTCGCACCCGCGGTCAAGAACAATTGGTTCGGTAACCCCGCGGCGAACCCCGACGTGAACCAGGGCCTGCACTCGACTGCAGCACTTATTACTATCGGCTCGATCCTGCTCATTACCGTGCTGTTTCGGGGGCTTATCGGCAGGCTCTCGATCGTGCTTGGCATGGTTGTTGGGTACATCGCGGCAGCGCTCATGGGCATCGTCGATTTCGAGGCTGTGAAGTCTGCTGCCTGGGTGGGGCTCCCCGAGTTCCACCTTCCGGCCAACCCGTTTGCCGACCCATCACTTTGGGGTCTCTTGCCAGCGTTCCTGCCAGTCGTGCTCGTGCTCATCGCCGAGAACGTCGGCCATGTGAAGAGCGTCGGCCTCATGATCGACCGCGATCTCGATCCGGTGACCGGGCGCGCGCTGCTCGCCGACGGCGTCTCGACGATCCTCGCCGGGTTTGGCGGCGGCTCGGCAACGACGACGTACGGCGAGAACATCGGCGTGATGGCTGCGACCCGCGTGTACTCGACGGCCGCGTACTGGGTTGCTGGCGTGATCGCGATGCTGCTGAGCTTCTCGCCGAAGGTCGGCGCACTGATCTTCTCCGTTCCGGCGGGCGTGCTTGGCGGCGTGACTGTCGCACTGTATGGCCTCATCGGCCTCATCGGCGTGAAGATCTGGATCGACAACAAGGTTGACTTCTCGAAGCCCATCAACCAGTTCACCGCCGCAATCGCACTCATCGTCGGCATCGCCGATTTCAGCATGCAGCTCGGCGACGTCATGTTCAACGGGATCGCGCTCGGCACGATCGCCGCGGTTGTGGTCTACCACCTCATGCGGCTCGTGGCACGCGCGCGCGGCACCGCGACGGACACCGCGATCATCCGCTAGCAAGACCGCTGATTGACTGTGACTTCGGCCCCCGCGTGAGCGCGTGGCGAAGTCACAGTCATCGGCGAGCGAAGAAACACCGCGATAATGCCGCGTTTTCAAAGGCAGACGCCTTAGGGTGGCGGTGTGTGGAGTGTGGATCGACTTAGGCGACCCGAATCAAAGGGCAACGCCGCAGAAGCACCGGATGTCGCTGAGGCGACGGAGCCGGTGTCGAACGCAGCGCTCGCAGGAGTGAACGACAACGACACTGACCGCCAGGACCTCGGTGGCCCGCTTGGCGTTGTCGATCCGTTCTCCGAGGAACATGCAGCCTGGCTTCGCGAGCTCGCAGGTATCGGTGGCCGCAACCCGCTACTCCACTTCGACGACCACCCAGCGAATCGGATCGAGCTCAGCTCGACCCACCCCGGCGGGTTGCCCCAGTTCATCTCGGGGAACAAGATCCTGCTCTCGGCGCTGATCCGCGACGACCTCGCGCTGCGTCACGCACGCGCCGCCGCCGCGCGTGTAACCGATAAGGCCGTCGAGATGCGCACAATGCGTGGGCTCGAGACTGTGAATCTTGCGGTCGGACTCGCGAAGTGGACGTTCGAGGGTGACGAGTTCTCGGCGCCGGTGTTGCTGCGCCCGCTCGCGATTCGCCGCTACGGCCGCGACTTCGAGCTCAAACTGAAGAACTTCCCCGTCGTGAACTCGGAGCTGATCCGAGCGCTCCGCGATCAGTTCGGGATCACCATCGACGCGCGCTCGCTCATTGAACTCTCGCAGTCCGAGGGCGTGTTCAAGCCTCAGCCCGTGATCGACAGGCTCCGCCAGATGGTTGCGGGCGTCCCCGAGTTTCTCGTGCAACCCAGGCTCGTCGTCTCGTCGTTCCACAACGTGTCGCAGGGCATGGCCGCCGACGCGGTGCGACTCGACACGCCGATCCTGCAAGCGATCTGCGGGAGCGAGCCAGCGAAGCAGGCGCTCGCCGACAACTACCGCCCAGTGAACCCAGTCTCGCCGGATCATATGGCGCCCGAAACTGACAGGTGCCTCTACGACTCCGACCCTGAGCAAGATGACGTGCTCGCGCAGATCGACGCCGGCCAGTCGATTGTCGTGCGGCAGCTTCCGGGCACCGGCGGCACCCAGACTGTGGTGAACGCAATCGGCAACCTCGTGCGCGACGGCAAGCACGTGCTCGTCGTGACGCCCCGCCGTTCCACGATCGACGGGATCACGCACCGCCTGACTCGCGCAGGACTCCCCGGCCTCGCGGTGACCCCGCGGAGGCTGCGGCGCAACCTTGTCGAGTCAATCAGCCGCAACGAGAACGCGGCGTCCGAGCAGATGCGCGACGTCGACGAGGCGCTCGTCCGCCTCAGGGGCGTGCTCCTCGACTACCGTGACGCTCTGTCAAAGCCTGACGAGCGTTACTCGGTCACGCCGCTGCAGGCGCTTCGGCAGCTGACGAAGCTTTCGCTCGGCGACAACCCGCCGTCGACGACTGTGCGGCTCGACGATCAGGCGCTCGGCCAGCTCACGATTGACCGCTCATCAGTCGCTGATGATCTCACGGAGGTCGCCCGCCTCGGCCAGTTCCAGTACGGGCCAGAGGATTCGCCGTGGTACGGCGTCGACTTCTCGACGACCGAAGAGGCGCGCGCTGCATACGGTGTCGCTGTCGACCTCGCCGAGTCGCAGCTGCCGCGCCTCATCTCGATGGCGAATGAGGTCGTCGAGCAGACGTCGATGCGGCCATTCGAATCGATTTCCGAGCTTGGCGTGTACCTGCGGCTGCTCATGGGGATCCGCGACACACTCGATCGGTTCACCCCTGAGGTGTACGATCGCTCACTCGCAGAAGTTATTGCGGCGCATGCCCCCCGTGGCAGCGACGAAGACATGTCGGCGTCGAACAAGCGCCGTCTGAAGAAGCTTGCCCAGGAGTATGTGCGGCCGGGCGTGAGCATCACTGACATGTACGCGCGACTCGTGCAGATCCAGCAGCAGCGCGTGCTCTGGCAGCGTTACACGACTGTTGTTGGAACGCGCCCCGAGGTGCCGCTCGGAATCGCGGACGTTGTAGTCGCTTTCCAGGCCGCCTATCAGGATCTCGACAAGCTCGACGCGGTACTTGGCACGACCGTCGAACCTGATCGCCTGAAGAACCTCGACCTGCACGAGCTCGCCGCGCGCGTATCGGAGCTCGCGAAAGAGTCTGAGGTGCTGCAGAACATTCAGGAGCGCACGACGATTGTGGAGCGGCTCCGGAGCGCCAGGCTGGGGCCGTTGCTCGACGACCTCTCTGCGCGTCACGTGCCGGCCGACGAGGTTGGCGCCGAACTCGAGCTCGCCTGGTGGCAGTCCGTACTCGAACGGATGCTCCAGACGAATCCGGCGCTGCTCAGCGCGAACACGGGAGTCATCGAGCGGCTCGAGGCAGACTTCCGCCTCGTCGACGACGCGCACGCCGGGGCGAACGGGTCGCTGCTCGCGTCGAAACTCGCCGACTCTTGGCGCGTCGCAGTGCTCGACAACAAGCAGGAGGCGCTCGCGCTTCGGGGCCTCTTGCGAAGCGGCTACGCGACGATTGCGGCGCTTGCGCAGGACGCGCCCGTGCTGTTCTCAACACTTGCCCCGGTTCTCGCGATGTCACCGTACGAGGTTTCACAGCTCCCAGAAACGGCACGCTTCGACGCAGTGCTGCTCGTCGACGCTGGCGCAACGACACTCGCAGAGAACATCGGAGCGATCCGCCGCGCCGACCAGGTTGTTGTGTTCGGTGACAGCACCACGCAAAGCCCGAGCTCGTTCGAGATTGGTGTGCACAGCCCCGACGTTGACCAGGGCGAGGACACCACGGGGCTGCGCTCAGCGCTCGACGAGCTCGCCGAGGTGCTTCCCACGCTGAAGCTCACCCGCAGCTATCGAGCCGGCGGCGAAGATCTCACGAACCTCGTGAACGACCGCTTCTACGACGGCGAGATCAACTCGCTGCCGTGGGCTGGAAGCTTTCTCGGGCACTCGAGCCTCACCTATGATTTCGTTCCGGCAGGGCAGGGGCTGCCCGACCAGCAGACTGGCGCTGTCGAGAGCACCGAGGCAGAGGTCGACAGGGTCGTGCAGATGGTGCTGCAGCACGCAGACGAGCGCCCGAACGAATCACTCATGGTCATCACGGCGAGCGAGAAGCACGCTGTGCGCGTGTATCGCGAGGTGTTGCAGGCGTTCTCGAAGTTCCCGCAGTACCGTGATTTCTTGCTCGGTGAGCGCGCCGAGCCGTTCGCTGTGCTCACGCTTGAGCAGGCAACCGCGCAGAGCCGCGACCGGGTGATCTTCTCGATCGGGTACGGTCGCACGCCCCACGGCAGGGTGCTGTCAAACTTTGGTGCGCTCGGTCGGCCCGGCGGTGAGCACCTTCTCGCAGTGGCGATGACGCGCGCTCGCCGCGCGATGACAATCGTGTCGTGCTTTAGGCCCGAGGACCTCGATTCCTCGCGCCTTAAGCACGGCGTGGTCGAGCTCGCGGAGCTCCTTGCCTTTGAACACCCAGAACCGGAGCCGGTCTCGCTACCAGCGGAGACGGATCCGCTCATCAGGGAGTTCGCTGACAGGCTCGAGGGGCACGGAATCACAGTTGTGCTGGACTACCGAGGCGAGATCCCGATCGCGGCATCGTTCGGTGACCGTGCGATCGCGATCGACATCGACCTCGGAACCGCGAACGACGGCGACGTCAGCCTTCGGGAGGCGCTCCGGCTGCGTCCGGCGGTGCTCCGCCGTCTCGGCTGGCATTACCACAGGGTCCAGAGCTTTGACCTCTTCGCGGATCCCGAGGGCGCGGCAGCACGTATCGCACGTGTGCTCGGCGTCACCGAGGGCGCGCTGACTGGCTCAGAATCGTAGGCACGTCGTGAACGATGCGCCGGCCGCGGATGCGGGCCGAGACGCGGCCGAGCAACCCATCCGGAAGGTTCGCGGTGCGCGGCGTGCGCAGCGACAAGCGCCTCAGGGCGTCGACCCGCGACCCTCGGATCACGCCTTGACAGCGAAGGCCGCGGAAGACACGCCCCAAGGGTGGGGCGGTCAGTCTGAGCGACGCTCGACGAGCGTTGGAGAGAACGATAGGCGATTGCAGGCGGACAAGCCGCCGCACTGGGCCTAACGGTACTCAGCTGGCGGCTTCTTACTCAATTTCTGCGCCCAAACCTTCCCGATACATACTCAATTTTGTGAGCCTCGTACTCAGTATCGAGTTGTTGAACTACTTTTGCCCTCTGGCTTCCAGTAGACGATAGCGCTTTGCCGGCAACTCGATCTATTTGCGTGTTGCGTACGAAATTCTTTTTCAGGCCGCGTCACTTTCCTCTCGTAACTGGCACCTATATTCGAGGGCGCTGAGACCTCGCGCTATTCAGGCGCGGTCTTTTCACCCCTCTGTCGAACTATTCGGCCAAGTTATGAGGAGAAACGTGGAATACCTACGAGAGCCACAGCTGGAGCACTCCAGCCCGCGGCTGTGGAGGAGGCTGAGATCTGCACTGGCCACCACAGCCACTGCAGCGCTGGCCGCCGGAATGTTGATCGTCGCGCCAAGCGCGGCGACGGCAACGACGACGACACAAGACGTCGTGCCGTTTGATCTCGCGAATGTAGAACGGTACGTCGAGGTCGCCCAGTTCGGCAGCGACGCTGGCGGCAGCGACTCGAAGCGAACCGGCTACGATGTCGCGCTCGACGGAAGCTCGGTGATCTTCACCGCTGAGCGCGGTTCGACCAAGGCCGGCACCGGCAGTGTGCAGATTCGCTCCTGGGTTGGCCCCGAACGGGGCGACTTCTCGGAGACGACGCTTCCCGCACCCGCCGAGGCAAAGGGATTCGGGTACTCGGTTGACCTTGACGAGGCCGCAGGGATTGCAGTCGTGGGCGCCCGCTACTCAAACGAGGTCTACGTGTATGCGCGCGCCGGTGATGCATGGTCGGCCGCGCCGACGCGCGTGACCCCAGGCACTGACGCACGCCTCACTGCGGTCGCGTCTTTCGGTGAATCAGTGAGCCTCTCGGAGTCCCACCTCGTCGTTGGAGCCCCGAACTCTCGTGTGGATGGCAAGAGCGATGCGGGCGCTGCGTTCGCCGTTCCCGTCGCCGATCTCGGCTCGGACGCCGTCGCGGCCGCGCTGCTTCTGCCCGAGGCCCAGGTACACGTATCGGATGTGTACGGCCAGGTGGTCACCGCACGCGGTCCCACAGCGGTCGTCGCAGCACCACAGCATCAGGCCGTCGCTGGAGACTCGAACAGCTACCAGGTCGGCCAGATCAGCGCGTGGAACCTCAATGATCGTACGCCTAGCTTCACTGTCACTCCCGACGTGAACCAGGCGAACGTTGCATTTCCAGCCTCGCTCGAAGGCGGGTCGTGGGCGGGCCTCGGCCGCGCCATCGCGATAACCGAAACCGGCGCGATCATCGCCGGTTCGCCCTCAGAGCTGAACTTCACTGGCTCCGCTCCCGGCGATGTCGCGACAGACGACACCACAACGCAGGGCGCCGTCTACGTCTATAACGCTGATGGCACTCTCGCCGGGAAAACGGTCTCCGACCTCCCACATCAGTACTACTTTGGTGCGAGCCTTGACCTGAACGACACCACCGACGAGCTCTTTGTCGGTTCGCTGAATCTTGACGGGACGGCAGACCAGGGCAAGGTACAGGTGTTCGATGTAGTCGCTCCTGCGACCGCTACGGCAGCGAAGCCACTCGCAACCCTCGCAGGAAATGAGTCACAGTTCGGTACGTTCGGCATCCTCGGCGGTTCTGTGCAGGCCGCCACGACAGTTGACGATGATGGCACTGCCCACCACCGCGCGATTGTATCGGCGAGCGGAAACGTCTACGTGTTCGAGAGCCTCAGCGCCCTCACCCTGACCAAGACGACCTCTCTCGAGCCCGGCAATGCTTCACCAAGCGCGAACGAGGGCCGCAACATCGCGGACTACACCGTCACGGTGAAGAACACGACTGGCAGTGCGCTCTCCGCTCTGACAGTGACTGACGACCTCACGAATGTTCTCGACGACGCAGACGTGAGCAGGGTCAACGCAAGCACCGGAACAGCAACGCTCGCGGGCTCGGAGATCACGTGGACTGGCGATCTCGCAGCCAACGAGACCCTCACAATCACCTATCGGGCCACAGTCGCCGAGGCCGTTGTCGCAGATGACGAGAACGTGCAAAACTTCACTGAGCCTGTCGCGGCGCTCGTCAACACAGTGTCGACGACGCGCGAGGCCGACGGTGTCGTGACTGCTGTGCCAAGCGTGCGCAGCGAATCAGACGCTGGTGATCGCGCTAAGTGGACGAACGGCGTCACAGTAACGACTCCGATCGATGGCGCGCTGAAACTCGAGAAGACCGCCACCGATGCCGACGGGAACGGGCACGCGGCCCCGGGCGAGAAGGTCTCGTACCTCGTCACCGCGACGAACGTTGGCGGTCTGCCGATCGAGGGCGCGACAGTGAGCGACAATCTCGCAAACGTGCTGAAATACGCGAACGGGCCTGAGAACATCAAGGTGTCCCTCGTCGACCGCGACGGCGCCGACCTTGCCGCTGCGGCAGCAACCTTTGCCGAGCCGATGCTGAGTTGGGAGGGCGATGTTCCGGCCGGAGCAGTTCTCAAGCTGAGCTACGAGGTGACGACAAAGACAGCGGAAGAGCTGTACCCGCTTGAAGGCGGCGAATCGCTTGTGAACGGTGTTGAGTCCCCGTGGAACGTCGACCCTGAGGGGCCGACGACGACAGTTCCTGTTGAGGATGAGCTCACGCTCGCAAAGACAGCCTCCCCTGACTCGGGGTCCGTTGTGAAGCCAGGCGACGAGATCACCTACACGCTGACGCTCGCGAACAAGGACGCCGAGGTCGCAAAGACCGGTGTCACTGTCACCGACGATCTCTCGGCAGTGCTTCCCTACGCCGAACTCATTGGTGATCCGACTGCCGGGGCAACCGTTGACGGCACGACCCTGAGCTGGGTCGGCGACGTTGCGGCAGGGGAGACTCTGACAATTAGCTACACGGTACGTGTGCTTGACTCGGCACCTGACGGCACGAAGATCGGCAACCATGCAGGCAGTGCTCAGGTTCGTGAGGATCCGCCTGGTACCGAGCATGAGGTCGACAATCCGCGCGGCTCGGTTGAGCTCGCAAAGCATGCCGATCCAGCATCGGGCACCCCGGTCCGCCCTGGCTCGACAATCACGTACTCGATCACCGCGACGAACGACACCGCGCAGAGTATCCCTGACGTCGTCATCACGGACGAAATCTCGGGCCCCGTGACGGTCGTTGAATCGTCATTGCCGGTGGGCGCGACGTTGAACGGAAACGTCATCACCTGGACTGGCGACGTACCCGCGAACGACTCTGTCACCATCAGTTACGAGGTGACGGTGAACGCCGACGCGGTCGCGCCTGCTGTCGTGAAGAATGTCGTGACGAGTGATGACATGACGAATGATCCGGAGGAGCCGCCGACGACGGTCCACCCGGTTCGTACGATTGAGCTGGCGAAGAGCTCGGAACCGGTTACGGGTTCAGCTGTGAAGCCCGGCGACACGATTACGTACACGGTGACGGCGACGAACCCGTCGGCGGTTGATTTCGCTGACGTGACGCTCACTGATGATCTCAGTGGCGTGCTGGACAACGCGACGCTCATCGAGCCGCTTGTCGAAGGCGCCTACGACCCGCTGACGATGCAGTTCTCCTGGACGGGTGACATCTCAGCAGGTGACTCGAAGTCGGTGAGTTATCAGGTGCGTGTGAATGATGTGCTTGATCCTGAGGACGCTGTTCTGCGGAACGTCGTGTCGAGTCCTGACTCGCCGACGAGCCCGGAGACCGAGCACCCGACTGACACTCCGCGTGGTCAGGTGACGCTTGCGAAGACGTCGGATCCGGCTTCCGGTTCGACTGTCCGCCCGGGCGATACTGTGACCTACTCGGTGACTGTCACGAACGATACGCAGCGCGTTATCCGTGATGTTCGTGTGGTCGATGATGTTTCGGGTGTGCTCGCGAACGCGAAGATTGACACTGACTCGCTCCCCGAGGGCATGGCTCTCAACGGAACCGAGCTCGTCTGGATCGGCGATGTACCGGGCAACAAGACCGTTACCCTGGCCTACTCGGCAACCATCGCTGCGAATGCGACGGCGCCCGCGGTCATTAAGAACGTCGTGACCAGCACGGACATGACGAATGATCCGGAGGAGCCGCCGACGACGGTCCACCCGATCGGAACCGTTGCGCTGTCCAAGACAGCCGTCCCGACCACCGGTGCGCCTGTCAAGCCAGGCGACACCGTCGCCTACACAGTGACGATCCACAACCCCGCGAACGCGCCGATCAATGGCGTGGTAGTTACCGACGACCTGGCAGATGTGCTGGACAAGGCGACTCTCGTATCGGGCCCCGACAACGGGGCGACAATCGACAAGGGCGTGCTGACCTGGACGGGCAACCTTGCCGCTCACGAAACCGTCACCGTGAACTATGTCGTGCAGGTGAATGCCGACGCGTTTACGGGTACGCTTCGGAACGCGGTGACGAGCCCGGATTCGCCAGATACCCCAGACACCAAGAACCCAATCGGTTCACTGTCGCTCGCAAAGTCAACCTCCGTCGCTGACGGGGTCGCCGCGAATCGCGGTGAAGACGTTACCTATACGGTGACAATTGCGAACGGGTCTGGTGTTGACGTGGCTGGCGCTTCGATCACCGACGACCTTTCGGACGTGCTCGACAACGCAACGCTTGTCCAAGGCTCTCTCCAGACAGTGGGCGGCGGCAGCGCGACAATCTCTGGTTCGATCCTCACCTGGAACGGTGACGTTCAGGCAGGCGCGTCGGTGACCATCACCTACACGGTGACGGTCAACGCCGATGCCGGCGCCGGAGAATCCCTCCGCAACGCAGTAGTGAGCCCAGAATCGCCAGACGAGCCGTCGACAGAGACACCTGTCGGTGTCGTCGAACTCGCGAAGGCGTCTGCGGTGAGCCCTGCCGGGCCGGCAAAGCCGGGTAGTGAGGTCACCTACACAGTGACAATCAAGAACCCGAGCGACGTGGCAGTCAATGGCGTTGAGGTGCATGACAACCTCAATGATGTGCTGCAGCACGCCGTTGTCACCACGGAGCCGACCGCAACTGCCGGCACTGTAACGCGTGACGCTGGTCAGCTGACGTGGACCGGTGACGTCCCTGCAGGGGAGGAGATCACCATCACCTACGTCGTGAAGATCAACGACTCGGTGACGCCACCAGCTGCACTGCGGAACATCGTGACGAGCCCTGACTCGCCAGATGAGCCTTCGACCGAGGACCCGATTGGGTCGCTCGAACTCGCAAAAACGACTGACGTGCCTGCGGGCTCGGTCGTGCGGATGGGTGACAACGTCACCTACACCGTGACCGTCACAAACGGTAGCGGTGTCGCGATCGAAGGCGTCACCGTTGCTGACGATCTGAGTGATGTGTTGGACAACGCGACGCTGGTCGGTGATCCCGAGATCGTGGCCGGTGGGGGTGCGCTTGAGCTCAAGCAGAACACCCTGACCTGGTCGGGCGATGTCGAGGCCGACGGAGTCGTTGAGATCCGTTACACGGTCAAGGTAAATGACGACATTAGTGGCGAGGAGTCGCTTCGCAACGTCGTCACGAGCCCGGACTCACCCACGGTTCCCGAAACGGAGAACCCGATCGGCACCGTCTCCCTGTCGAAGGCGTCACAGCCTGCGGCCGGGTCAGGTGTGAAACCCGGTGAAACAGTCACCTACACCGTGACAGTGCGCAACACCTCCGGTGTGGACATGAGCGATGTGACGGCCACCGACGACCTTTCGTCTGTACTGCCATTCGCAACACTTGTGGGCGAGCCTGAGGTTATCTCTGGCGGCGGCAACGCGGTCATTGACGCTGATGCTCAAACGCTCACCTGGACCGGTGACATCGCAGCGTCGCAGGACGCAGTCATTCGCTACACAGTCAAGGTCAACACGACCGCGGAGAGCGGAGACGTCCTCCGTAACGTCGTGGTCAGCAAGGACTCGCCAGAGGTTCCTGAGACTGAGCACCCTGTGACGACGGTCGCACTCAAGAAGACAGCCGATCCGGCCTCCGGCTCGACTGTTCGCCCCGGGGACACGGTGACCTACACGGTCACCGCAAGCAACCCGAACGACGTCGATGCAACCAATGTCAGCGTCTCGGATGACCTCTCGGACATCCTGGACGATGCAGCTCTCGACGAGGCGACGATCAGTGTCTCCGACGGGTCTGTTGCAACCCTGACGGGAAGCGCGATCACCTGGACCGGAACGGTGCCGGCACGTGACTCCATCACCATCACCTACTCGGTGAAGGTCTCGGATGACGCGACTGCCCCGGCAACGCTGCGCAACCTTGTGACAAGCCCGCACTCGCCCGACACTCCTGACACGGAGAATCCGGTTGGCACCCTGATGCTTGCCAAAGTCAACGACAAGGGCGACGGCACGGTTGTGAAGCCAGGCGAGCGTGTGAAGTACACGGTGACGATCACGAACCCGAGCGCAGCTGCGCTTGACGACGTGACAGTCTCCGACAGCCTGGCTGACGTGCTGAACAACGCGACATGGAACGACGATGCGGAGGCATCGAGCGGTTCTGTCGAGCTTGACGGCGAGACGATGCGCTGGACCGGTTCAGTCCCAGGCAACGGTGTTGTCACTGTCACCTACTCCGTCACTGTCAAGGAGTCTGCGAAGGCTCCGGCAGCTATCCGAAATGCGGTCACAAGCCCTGATTCGCCAACAACCCCGGAAATCAAGAACCCTGTCGGTACAGTCGGGCTCGAGAAGAGTTCGGTGCCCGAGAGCGGAACTGTGGTCAAGCCCGGCGAGACTGTTACCTACTCAGTGAAGGTGACAAACCCGTCCGACGTAGACCAGAGCAACGTCGAGGTGACTGACAACCTCTCTGAAGTCCTGGGCGCTGCGGAGATCATCGGTTCGCCGAAGGTATCCGACGGTTCGACCGTGCAGATCGATGCACAGACCCTGAAGTGGGTCGGCACTGTGCCGGCCGATGGGTCCGTGACGATCACCTACGAGGTCCGAGTGAAGGACGACGCAACCGCGCCAGCGGTGCTGCGTAACCTTGTCACTAGCCCGGATTCCGAGGACGAGCCCGAGACCGAGAACCCAGTTGGCACCGTTGTGCTTGACAAGGTGGCGGATCCAGGGAGCGGTACCGGAGTCAAGCCCGGTGAGACGGTCACATACACTGTGACAGTTGCGAACCCGGTGGACGCGCCAGTCAACGCTGTTCGGGTGACTGACGACCTTTCCGGAGTGCTCGGATCGGCGACGATCACTGGCGACCCGACCGCGGACAGCGGCGACGTCAGCTTCGACGCTGCCAACCAGGCAATCGTGTGGGCTGGCGACCTCGCTGCAAAGCAGGTTGTCAGGATCACCTACTCGGTGACTGTCAATGACAGCGCAAAGCAGGGCGATGTACTTCGCAACCGTGTGGTTAGCCCTGATTCGCCCACCGAGCCGGAGACCGAGAACCCAGTTGGGGAGCTCGTGACCTCGAAACGACTGCTTGACGACGACGGAAACCCGATTACCTCGGGCACGACCGTCGCGCCGGGCCAGACGCTCACCTACGAGCTCACCGCAACCAACGGGCTCACCGAGGCGCAGCGAGTAGAGTTGCGCGACGACCTTGGCGACGTCCTTGACGACGCAGCGCTGGTCACGCCTCCAGTCGCAAGCTGGACTGCGGTTGAGGAAGTTCCCGTGGTTACCATGGACGGCTCCGTCGTCACGTGGGACCACGAGCTGCCTGCCGGCGCGACAGTCACCATCACCTATACGGTGAAGACAGATCCGAAGGCTGACGGCACCCAGGTCTTGAGCAATACGCTTGAGGTCGACGGTGAAGAAGGCCCGGGCACCGAGAACCCAGTCGGTAAGCTCGCGCTCACCAAGAGCGTGAATCCGGCCGCTGGCACCGCGGTTAAACCCGGTGAGCTCGTGACCTACACGGTCACCGCGCTCAATGGGAGCGATGTCGCGATCGCCGGAGCGGTTATCACCGATGACCTCACCGACGTGCTCGACAACGCAGCCCTAGTAGGTGATGTTGAGGTGTCCGACGGCTCGACCGCAACAATCGGTGCGGACAACATCCTGCGGTGGGAGGGCGATGTCGCTGCAGATAGCAGCGTGACGCTCACCTACTCAGTTCGAGTCGCAGCCGATGCGTTCGCCCCCGCGGTGCTTCGCAACCTGGTGACGAGCCCGAACTCGCCGGATGTTCCTGAGACGGAAAACCCTGTTGGCACCGTCACGCTGCTGAAGCAGAGCGTGCCTGCCGCCGGCACGGCTGTCCGCCCAGGTGAAACCGTTGAGTACTCGGTGACTGTGCGTAACTCTACCGAGGCGCCCATCTCAGGTGTGAGCGTGACTGACGACCTCTCCGATGTCGTCGACAACGCAGATCTCGTAAAGGACAGCGTCTCAGTATCCGACGGTTCAACCGCGACGATCGCCGATGGCCGGCTGAGTTGGAACGGCACCGTTCCGGCGAACACCGACATCGTGATCACCTACAGCGTCGTTGTGAAGAAGGACGCGACGGCGCCGCAGGTGCTGCGGAACCTGGTTACCAGCCCGGATTCGCCAGACGAGCCGGAAGTCGAGAACCCTGTCGGAACGCTTCGTCTCTCGAAGACGTCGCTGCCCGGCAGCGGATCCTCGGTGAAGCCCGGCGACACCGTGACCTACACCGTCGAGATTGCGAATGATGCGAAGGCTGCGGTAGCGGGAACTACGGTCACCGATGATCTCAGCGACGTTCTTGACGACGCAACGCTCATCGGCTCGCCGACCGCGACAGCGGGCGACGTGCGTATCGACGGCAGTGACCTCGTGTGGACCGGTGATGTGCCAGCTGGCGAGTCGATCGTGCTCACGTACTCCGTGCGTGTGAACGACAACGCCACAGCCCCGGCAGTGCTCGGGAACGTCGTCTCCAGCCCGGACTCGCCGAACATCCCGGAAACCGAGAACCCCGTCGCAACGGTGCAGCTGAACAAGAGCAGCAACCCGAGCTCGGGTATCGCGGTCAAGCCTGGTGACACGGTCGACTACACGATCACCGTCACCAACCCGGGTGCTGTGCAAATCGACGGGGTATATGTGGAGGACAACCTCTCGGATATCCTCGACGACGCATCGCTCATCGGGCAGCCCAAGGTCTCAGACGGGTCCAAGGCGCGGCTCAATGGGCAGTCCCTGAGCTGGACCGGATCCGTCCCTGCGGGTGAAACCGTGACGATCACGTACTCGGTACTCGTTTCTGAGACCGCGGTGGCCCCGGCCACACTGCGGAACCTGGTGACGAGCCCCCACTCACCCGATGTGCCTGAAACGGTGAACCCCGTCGGTACGGTGAAGCTCGAGAAGATCTCTGACCCCGGTAGCGGTACCAAGGTCTCGCGCGGTGACAAGGTCACGTACACCGTGAAGATCACCAACGAGACACCGCACGAGATCACCGGTGTGGTCGTGAATGACGACCTCAGCGACGTGCTTGACGATGCGACCCTCGTGGGCGACCCCATCGCTCCCGCCGGGACGACCGTCGCAATCACCGGCAAGCAGCTCACCTGGACAGGCACCGTCCCGGCGCTCAGCAGCACCGAGATTCGGTACACGGTGCAGGTCAACGAGAATGTGGTGGCCCCGGCCACGCTGCGCAACCTCGTCATGAGCCCGCACTCACCGGATGGGCCGAGCACCGAGAACCCAGTCACCCCGCCGAAACCTGGCGAACAGATCCCGATGACAGGCGGCGACATCATGCCGTTCGTGATCTTCGGACTGCTCGCCCTCGCCGCAGGCAGCGCGCTCGTTGTGCGTCGCACGCGGAAGGAGGAAGCAAAGCATGCATAACTACTCAGAAGGAGAGGGTCTTTTGGAAACGACTGACTCTGCCGCGGCGCCCCAGGGCGCCGCGGCCCCCCGCGGGGGCCGCCGTAACCGGTGGATCGCGGGATCGGTAGCGGCGGCGACGCTGCTCGCCGCCGGTGGCCTCGCTGCGTGGGCCACCGGGCTCTTCGCCAGTGGGGAGAGCCACGGTGTGTCCTCGGGGCTCACGAAGTACGACCTGCAAGTTTCTGACGGTGTCGGCGACTTCGTCGACTCCACGCGCGAGGAGCCCCTGATGCTGACCTCGGCGAGCAGTGCGGGCGACCTTATTCGGGAGGGCATGACATGGCAGGTCGTCGTTCGAAACAACGGCACCTCCACCGGAGAACTGTTCTTCGTGATCTGTGACCCGTCCTCGGCAAAGGTCAAGTACCGCATCGCCCCGGGAAAGGACGAGATCTACCCAGACCTCTTCACTCAGTTGAAATTCACGGTCTCTGATGAGCAGGGCAACGTTGTCATCGACGATGTGAGCCTGGGCGCTGACGCAGACAACGAGCCGAACGGTGATGGCACTCTCCGCGGGGCCATCACCCGGGTGCTCGAGGCAGGCGGCGGCGAGGCGACGTTTACGGTCAAAGCAGCTTTTGACTTCGACGCAAACGACCTGACGAGAACCAAACTTGCCGCATACAACGGCGTCGACACCGATTTCGGTATTCGTATTGAAGGAGAGAGCTTCTAATGCGCACCTCTGCACAGCAGAACGGCCGGGCCGACCGGCCACGGCCCCGAGCAGGGCTCAAACGAGCCCTGCTCGGGGGAGCGGCGATGCTTGGTATCGCCGCCATTGGAGTAACGGCTTCCCCGCTGATCGGCGAGAGCTCGGCAGGGTACACTGACTCCGTCTTCACCCGGGCAGACGGGGTCTCGGTGCCACCGACGAACGCGCTCGCGGCTGTCGTCCCATCGTTCGCCCTCGACACGATGCAGGTGCTCGACGCCGCAGGCAACCTGTGGATCTGGGGCTACTACGGAAACAGTGGCCCGAGTACATCGTCCGCGGGACAGGGCGGTGGAACGAACGGCATCGATTACTCCACGGGAACTGCTTTCAACCTGCACAAGCCAAACCAGTTCAAGGCCTTGGCCGACATCAAGTCGATGGCGTCATCCGCTTACGCCAACTACGCGGTTGACTCCGAGGGGAATCTTTTCGGCTGGGGTCAAAACAACGGCGGTCTGTACATGTTCGGCAACAATTTCAACGGTACCGGCCGCGTGGTGCCGGCGGGCACCACGCCGGAGAATGTGACCACAAACTGGGCAGACGCGATCATCGACACCGATGT
Source organism: Leucobacter aridicollis (assembly GCF_024399335.1). NCBI lineage: Bacteria > Bacillati > Actinomycetota > Actinomycetes > Micrococcales > Microbacteriaceae > Leucobacter > Leucobacter aridicollis. The sequence goes on along the minus strand of NZ_CP075339.1, from coordinate 2,881,349 downwards.
GGCAGGTGTTGCATCGGTTGAGTACGGTGCGGCCTACACGAAGACCGACGGCACAATTTGGACAGTCGGAGATAACGCACTTGCTCAGCGTGGTCAGGGAACCTCAGCGAACGGTGCCGCGGCGCTTCGCGTAGCGACACAGGTCACTCAGTGGCCGGGAGGAAAACAGCCGAACATTGTGAACGTGTTCTCTGGATACGAGGGCTACTACGCCGTCGATGACGAGAACAACGTTTACTTCTGGGGTCGGTCGTTCCGCTTCGGAGCGGGTGCCTCGGATGAGAACCTCAAGGCTGCCGGTTGCCGCACCGTGAGCGGCGTCTACCACGATTTCCGGTGCGAGACCCCCGCCCTGATCCCCGAGATCACGGCGCTTGCGAAAGCCGAGGGAATCTCTTCGCTCGGCGGCGGCTATGCGCACGGCCATATGGTCACGGAGAAGGGAAACCTCTACTCCTGGGGCAGCGAGGAAAACAACTTCTCTGGAAACGATGAGCTGAACGATTCCAGCTCAAACGGCACCCTCCCCAAACTCAAAGAGAAGAACGTTGTTGCCTCGTCGGCGCGCTACGGGTCGACCCAGTACATCACCGAAGACGGCACAGCCTGGGCGTACGGGAACAACCAGTGGGGCGGCGCATTCAGCCTCAACTACGGTAATCGGACCCCGGTGAACCGTGATCACCTGACAGGCAAGATTTGGGACCCTGCGCAGGAGGATGGCCGAAAGGCCGTGCTCATCGGCGGAAATAAAGACTCGGCCTCGTTGGTCCTTGAAGACGGGACGATTCTCTCCTGGGGCGAGAACGGCGGCGGGGCAGCCTGCGGTGGTTACGACTACGCGCGATGCCTCGACAAGAATGGCAACGTTGCGTCAGTCACCGCGACTGGGTCCCCGAACGGGCTCTATGTGTGGGCGCCAGCGGTAATCGAGGGCATTCAGAACGTTGGGCGATACCAGACGATCTCGCTGAACTCAATCCCGTTCACGGGAAGCGCCGTGATGTCTGGCAGCACGATCAGCTATCAGGCGATCGCACGAAACTCCTTCGCAGACCCGGCTGACTACACGGTTGGCCTCGACATCAGTGCATTCATTGGTGACGTCGACGTCGATCCGGAGAGCGTCCTCGTTACCGTCGGCGATGCAACTGCAGTCAAGGGAACCTTCACCAATGGCAAGCTCACGTGGACTGGCACGGTCCCTGAGCGAAGTCAGGTTGTCGTCAAGTTTGACGTTGTGGTGAAGGACGGCACCCCAGGTGGCGCCAACCTCCGCGCCGACGCCACGATGAGCGTTGCGGGCAGCAGCAACAGCGACAAGGACTCAGTCGTTCACGTGACAACGACGAACCCGAACGATCTGGAGAACTGCGACTCTTGCAACGCACCCTAACCAGTGGTTCTGCCAGCGCCCGCACCTCGGATGTTTCCGAGGTGCGGGCGCGCTCCCGCGCCATGACCGGGTTCCTCCTCGCCGCTGGAGTCGTGTTGATCGCCCTCCTGTCGGCGCAGGTCGCTGGCATCAAGCTGTACGGGATCACGAGTGGATCGATGGACCCAACGATTTCTGAGGGGGCGCTCATCGTCACCAAGCGGGTTCCCGCAGCTGACATCGCAGTTGGTGACATCGTGACTGTGCAGCGATCGGCGGGAAGCCGCACGGTCACCCACAGGGTGATTCACATCACCCTCGGAGCTGCCCCTGATCAGCGCGAACTTACTCTGCAGGGCGACGCAAACGCGACGCCCGATCCTTCTATCTATACGGTGGGCGCTGTCCAGCGCTACCTCTTCACCATCATCAAGGAATAACACGCCGTGAACCGTTCACTTATCGGAATTTCAATTGCCGGTCTTCTCACCCTGTCGCTGGCGGGTTGCACCCCTGCGACAGATGCTTCAGGCGCTGCATGCGCGCCTGCTGGTGGTGCGAGTAAGTCGGTCAGAGTATCGGGCGAGATTGGGGCGACGGACCTTGAGTTGGCCTCGTCAACCCCGGTCCGAGCAGCTGAACTTGAACGGTCAACTCTCGAAGCGGGCGACGGCAAAGCTCTGGAACCTGATCAATCTGTGCAGGCAACAGTGACGGTGTTCAACGGAGAAGACGGCAAGCGGATCTCTAGCCAGTCCGCTCGCCTCACGAATTCGGCTGGCGCAAGCGATTGGGCCAGCCAAGTGCTCAGGTGCGGCGCCCAAGGTGACAGGATCGCCGCCGTCGTCCCCGCGCCCGACGTCTACGGCGAGGGCAGAGTCGCGGCGGCCGGTGTGTCTGGTCTGACCGAGAAGAGTTCACTTGTCATTGTCGTCGACGTGCGCGAAGTAGTTCCAGGCCTGCCGGGTCTGCTCGACAAGAAAGACCTGCTTGCTGCCGCAGAAGGCGAGGCACAACCCGCGGTTGAGGGGATGCCCTCAGTCATCCGCGATGGCGATGGCAAGCTCACGGTGTCGGTGCCGGAGAACTTGGAGGCACCGGGCGAGGCTCAGGCGGCTCCTCTGATCATCGGCGACGGCGAGACGATCGCCGTGGGAGACCGCGTATATGCGCACTCAGTTGGCGTGATCTGGCGCGATGGGACGGAGTTCGAGTCGACGTGGGGAGGCGAGCCCAAGGAGTTCGTGACCACGGGTGTGATCCCCGGCCTTTCGGATGCCGTGGTCGGTCAAACCGTCGGTTCGCAGATCGTCGCTGTCGTGCCCGCATCCGCAGGATACGGCAGCGATGCGCTCGTACAAATGGGGTTTGAGGCAGACGACACGATGATCTTTGTCATCGACATACTTGGCGCGGTGCACCCCGAGAGCTCGGCCCGCGAGTAGTTCAACAGGCATATGCGACCGGGGGTTGGTATGACGGAACAAGATAAGACCGAGGAACCAGTGGAGTCCCTCGAGACCCAGAGTGATGCAGAATTGCTCCGCCGATCGCGCGACGGGGATGCAATTGCGTTTGGCCAGCTCTGGGAGCGCTATCGTTCGCTTGCGATGTCTGTGGCTGCTTCACTGACAACTTCTGACGCAGAGGATGTCGTATCCGAGGCCTTTACCGTGCTGTGGGACAAGATTCGTAGCGGGGAGGGCCCGGCCGAGGCTATTCGCGGCTACCTTCTCGCGACGGTTCGAAATCTCTCGCATCGGACCTATCGCCGAACCGGGCGAGTGCTCACTGGGATCGAACATGAGCTCGAACTCGAGCCAGTCGAAGACGACACGGAAGCCATCGAACGCGAAGAACTCGTCCGCGACGTCCAGGTCGCATTCGACGCCCTCCCGCCGCGGTGGAAGAAAGTGATTTGGAAGTCGGAGGTCGAGCTGCTGCCTCGAGCGCAGGTCGCGAAGGATCTGTCGCTCAGCCCGAACTCAACGAGCCAACTCCTGCGACGGGCGAAGGAGGCCCTGCGTGTGGCATGGCTCAATGAGCGCTTCGTGCACAGCCCCGACGACGAGCACTACACATATATCAAAGACCTTCCACGGTACGTGCGCCGCGGGTTGCCACAGACCAGACGAACGAAGCTGCAGGCCCACCTCGCGGACTGCGATAGCTGTCGTGCGAAAGAAAGCCAGCTTCGCCGAGAGGACGCTTTCCTTGCCAGCGCTGTCGCACTACTGCCACTTGTTGGCGGCGCAGCCTGGGTCGCGCGCCAGAGCTCAGTGCTGGTGAGCGGCCCGATGGCGGCCGTCCAGGGGCGGTTGGCGGAGCTGAGCGAATGGTCACGAACTCTCGTTCATTGGGGATACGTCCGTGTCGCAACGATCGCGGGTACGGCCGTTGTCGCTCTCATCATGGGCGCCGTGGCTCTGTTGGCCCCTTCGTCGCCTGCACCAGATGCGCCAACTGGCCCCCCTCAACCCCCGACAGCGGAGGAGGGTGACACGTCTACACACAGTCAGCCAGCTGGGCAACCTGCAGCAGCGCCGGTGACGCCTTCTGCGAGCGCGGAGAACTCCGCGACCTCAGACGCACCGCAGCCAGGCGTTACTGGTCCGACCGTGGTGAGCCCAACGGGGGACGGGCAAGCTCAAGAACCCGAACGCCAAATCGCCTCGCCCACAATTGGCTTTGGCGGCGATTTTGCGCGGACGCTGCCCCCGCTGCTCGTGGGCACAGGTGAGCCTGGGGCCGAGCTGCATGTGCTCGTTTCTGGGGGCGATCTTCGAGTTGCCGTCGGTGGCGATGGCCGCTGGGCGGTGGATCTCGCAAGCCTCGGCCTCGGCCTCGGCATGCACTCTGCTCGCGCCGTGCAATACGTTGACGCGATTGAGCGCTCGAGCGCCGTGTTGAACTTCGATCTGACGCTGCCACAGGTGACGGTTGTCTCACAAGAGTCCGGCTCAGAGGGACCGCGTGCCGAGCTTCATGTTGCTGGTGTGTCCGGTCAGCGTGTATGCCTGCTGTCTGATGGGAGAACCAGGGGCAGCATCATGCTCGGCGCTGATGGGACAGCCATCGCAAAGATCGCTGCCGTGGACTACGCGAACGGCCTCATCGGATTCGCATACTGCGATGGAACGAAAGTGGGCCCTGAAGGCCAAGTTTGGGCCTGGTGACTGACAGCGCGCCGAACCTACGAAGAGGACGAAGCCGAGCCCGAGGAGTTGCTCGCCCCGGAGGCGCCGTTCGTAGAGCTCCGTGAATCGGTCCGGTAAAACCCCGAACCATTGAATGTGACGCCGAGCGACCCGAACACCTTGCGAAGGTCGCCGCCGCACTCTGGGCACTCGGTCAGCGTGGAGTCTGAGAAGCTCTGGTAGATGTCAAAGCTGTGCCCGCAATCGGCGCAGCGGTAAGCATAAGTAGGCACAATCTCCGAGCCTACCCGAAGTAGTGCACAGTTGCCTCGGTGACCGCCCCATCGACTGGGACGTCGTGAAGCTCCCGCGGCACAGCCGGGAGAACTTCGGACTCCCACACAACAGCAAACGCGGAAGGCGGGCGGGTGCGGGCCGCCCTAATCCGTGCGAGCTCCCTATCGTAAAAGCCGCGGCCCCAGCCGAGTCTGCCGCCGGTTTCGTCGACCGCGGCAGCAGGCACAAACAGCACACCCGCGGTCGCAGCGCCGTCTGGAACAGGTGGACCCTGGGGCTCAAGGATCCCGAACGCGCCCGGTGCGAGCCCGTCTGGCACATACGTTGCCCACTCGAGCGCGCCGTCGGCGCGGGAACGTGGAAGGAGTACTTCGATGTTCGCCGCGAGCGCCCACGCAAGAAACGCAGCGGTGTCAGGCTCACCTCGCACCCCGATGAAGCACGCGATTCGGGTCGCGCCGAACTCTGTTGCGACCGCAGCAAGATTCTCGGTGAGCGCTGCGTCTGCGGCCGAACCAGAGTCTGCCTGTGAATGGGCACGCGTGAGTCGGGCTGCTCGAACTACATTGCGTAGCTGTTGCTTCTCATCCACACAGCCAGCCTAGCTTCGAAGGCTGGACCGCACGTCCCACGGATACGCCGATATTTGAGGCCGCGGGATAGGCTTACCCTCATGACTGAAAACCGAGCGAGCGTCGTGAAAGCGGTGATCCCGGCGGCTGGCCTTGGCACCCGCTTCCTCCCCGCGACCAAAGCAATGCCGAAGGAAATGCTGCCGATCGTTGATAAGCCGGCGATTCAATACGTCGTCGAAGAGGCAGCGAGCGCAGGCCTGAACGATGTCCTTATCATCACCGGGCGCAACAAAGACAACCTCGTGAACCACTTCGATGGAGTTCCCGAGCTCGAGTACACGCTGCAGAACAAGGGCGACGACAACAAGCTTGGCAAGGTCCACGAGGCGAGCGAGCTTGCCGAGGTCCACTTCCTGCGACAGGGGCAGCCATTGGGTCTCGGCCACGCAGTCGGACGGGCGCGCATGCACGTAGGCAACGAGTCGTTCGCTGTGCTGCTCGGCGACGACCTGATTGACGCTCGTGACCCGCTCCTTGACCGCATGGTCGACGTGCACAACACCCGGCAGGCGACTGTCGTCGCTCTCATGGAAGTTCCGATGGAGTCCATCCACCTCTACGGCTGCGCCCAGGTCGAGGCGACCGAAGACGCCGACGTTGTGCGCATCACGGAGCTCGTCGAGAAGCCCAGCCGTGAGGAAGCGCCGTCGAACCTCGCCATCATCGGCCGGTATGTGCTGCGCCCAGAGATCTTCGACATCATCGACGACCTCGAGCCCGGCCGTGGCGGCGAGTACCAGCTCACGGACGCGCTCAATGTGCTCGCCGCTGGTGACGGCGATGCACCCGTGTACGGTGTGATCTTCAAGGGACGTCGCTATGACACCGGAGACCGAGCTGACTGGATCAAGGCGAATGTGCTCCTCGGAGTCGACCACGCCGAACTCGGTGACGAGATCCGCGACTGGGTGATCGGCTTCGCTGACAAGCTGCGCGGCGAATAGCCGACTCTTGCGGACATGTTTGGCGCTGACGGGGGAGAGCTGCCGAGCTCTTTGAACGCGGGGCGGGTCGGCATCAGGCTGATCCGCCGCCGCGATGCCCGCGTGCTTGAAGCCTTGCTCCGAGACAACAGAAACTGGTTGACCCCCTGGGAAGCGACGCACCCTGGCGGGGTGGGGCCTGTGCCCGGCACGGTCTCACTGAAGCCCTCAATTAAGCGGATGCTCGAGCAGCACCGGGACGGGCGAGGCGTGCCCTTCGTGATCACCTACGATGGGGCGGTGGTCGGCCAGCTATCGGCCTCCGACATTTCACGGGGCGCTCTGTGGTCGGCAAGCATTGGATACTGGATTGACGGCGGCCACGCAGGGCGAAACATCACGCCGACAGCGGTGGCACTCGCCGTCGACTACCTCTTCGCGACAGTCGGATTGCACAGGGTCGAGATGTGTATTCGGCCGGAGAACGCGGCGTCGCTGCGCATACCCGAGAAGCTCGGATTTCGATACGAGGGGCGCCGACTGCGCTACATCCACATTGACGGCGCCTGGCGGGATCATGACAGCTTCGCTGTCACCCGTGAAGAGGTTCACGGGTCAATGCTTTCGCGGCTCGACGCATCAGCGTCAGGGCGGACGAACGGGATCTGAACGCGAGCCAGCCGGCTGACCCCCCGGGTAGTGGGCTACTTTCGCTCAGTGAGGGCACGGTTGACGCTGGGAACCCTGCTGTTTGCGGCGCGCCGAGAGTGCGGGCCGCAGAAGCGCTAGCTACAGTTGCCCCATGGGTACAGGCGGGCTTGGCGGCGGGGTGATGTTTCTCATCATCGCGCTCCTCTGGGCCGTCGTTCTCGTTCCAGCATGGTTTCGGCGCCGTGAGTTCAACGCTGCCGAGCGGAACGCGCTGCGGCTCCAGCGCACACTCCGTGTACTTGCCGAGACGGCAGAGGTGCCGCATGAGGTGCGAGTTGAAGCCACTGCGCGTGAAGCGCTCGCGCACGAGCGGCTCCTCAAAACCGCTCAGAAGCGGCAGGAAGCCGAGCGGGAAGCCGAACTAGCAAATGCGAGGGCAGAACAAGTCCGCGCGGAGATTCGAGCACAGCAGATGCAAAGAAAGCAGGTAGCGATGAACCGGGCGGCGAAGCTTCGGAAGCCGATTGTGCGTCGAGTGCGTTCAATCGCCGCGCTGGCCGGCCTACTCGGCCTCGTTGGTTCGCTCGTCGGCCTCGGTATGCTCATCGCCGGGATTGGGCCCGCCGTGCTGCTGTGGTCGCTGCTTGCTTTTACCGTCGGACTCGGCACGCTCGTCCTACTCGCTCCGGGGCGCGCGAAGCTTGCACCGATCGCTGCGGAGCAGGAGGCAGTCGCGAAGACCGTCGACGAACCCGTCTTCGAAAAGGTGTCGGCGACGGGCGAAACCCGTGACTCGGCGGCTGCTCACGCCGCCGCTCAGCGCGCGGCTGCGGACCGGATCGAGCGGGCACGGACACTCGCTCGGGCTCGCGAAGCGCGGGCGTACGCACCCCGAGAGAACCAGCCGGATTCGATCCTGCTCCGCGAGGTGCGGGAGCAGGTCGCCAGGCAGCGGCGCATTGAGGCGGGCTCTGAGCAGCCTGCCACAGGGAACCAAGCAACGCCTGCGGCGAAGGATCGGGCGGCTGCTACGGCGCCTGGCGTAAGCACCGGCGGACAGGCGCAGAGCCGTTCGGCCGCTAACTCCAGGCTGAGCCAGCTCGGCGTGGTCGGCGACACGGCGGATGGCATGCCTGACCTTGATCAGGTGCTGCGCCGCCGTCGCAATGCGGGCTAACTACCTACCTCGGGCAGTGGGCTGGTGCCTCGGGGTCCTGGAGCCCCGTGCGTCGGCGCCTGTAGTCTTCGACGCTAGGCCATGAGATCAGCGGGCAAAATGCCCGAGGAGCTACCCCTGGTCAGGTCTTCTGCAGATCCCAGATATATGTGCTGTGGCACTTGGGGCCAGTCGGCTGGCGCGGGCCCCGGCGTGGCACGCACGCTGAAGGCGGCCCAGGCGTGACGCGCGCAGTCGGGGTCCACCCGCGACTAGGCCTCCGCGTCAGTCTTCTGGACGGCGGGTGAATCTGCGGGAGTTGCCGCAGGCAGGTCGACCCTGAATGTCGCGCCGCCGCCTGGGGTGTCGTGCACCGACACAGTTCCCTTGTGCGCCTCGACGATCGACTTCACGATCGCGAGGCCGAGGCCCGAGCCGCCAGTCTCGCGGTTTCGCGAGCTGTCAGCGCGCCAGAATCTTCCGAAGATCTTCTCGCGAACCTGCTCGGGGATACCCTCGCCGTGGTCAACGATTTCGAAGCGCGTCATCGCCTGCGGCTGCACTGCCTTGATCACGCCGGTGCTACCTGTCGCGGGCGAGGACCCACCGTTTCGCTTCGACGGTGACTGATCCACGGGGGCAACTTCAACCGGTTGCTCCGGGGCGGGGAGCGCGCTCACGATAATCTCGATCGGGCTGCCTTCCGGCGTGTGCTGTTTTGCGTTGCCGATGAGGTTCGTGATGAGCTGGCGAATCTTGTTCTCGTCGCCAAGTGCCTGCGGATTGTGTGGATCTTCGACGACGCTGATCTCGCGGTCGGGCGCCCCTGCGCGCGCGTCGAGGGCCGCGTCTTTGGCAAGCTGATTGAGGGGCAGGGGAGCGAGCTCGAGCGGCCGGCGTTCGTCGAGTCGAGCGAGCGCGAGGAGGTCTTCAACGAGAGACGTCATCCGGATCGCTTCTTTCTCGATCCGCTCCATTGCCTGGCTCACCTGCTCGGGCGTCTGCAGAGCCCCCATGCGGTACAGCTCGGCGTAGCCGCGGACGGACACGAGCGGCGTGCGCAGCTCGTGGCTTGCGTCCCCAACGAATCGGCGCATGCGCTCGATAGTTCGCTCACGGTCCTCAAGGGAGCCGTCGAGCCTGTCGAGCATGACGTTGAGAGAATCACCAAGGTGGCCGACTTCCGTGTGCGGGCTCGCGACAAGGATCCGCTTCGAGAAGTCGCCGCGCGAGATCTCGAGGGCTGTCTGCTCGACTTCTGCGAGCGGGAGCAGCGTCGTCGTGATGAGGATGCGCGTGAGCGCGGCGCCGAGCAGGATCACCGCGATACCAAACCCAGTGAACACGATCACGTACTGCGCAACGAGCTGGTTGATGATTGTCGTCGAGTCGGCGATGAGAAGGGCGCCGGAGGCGTGCTTCTGGCCGGATGCGTCTTCGACGTACAGCATCGTCACGACCGCGCGCCACCTTGTACCGTCGGCGCTCAGAATGTCCTCAGGCGTTGCCGAGGACGCCTCGTGTGCGGCAGCGACCTTGAGTGAGAAGCCTAGTCGCTCGACGTCGGGGAGTGACCCGGGTCGGCGGTCCCGCGAGTTGTCGAAGCGTACCTCGCCGTTCGGGTCGAGGACGGCAACGTAGTAGCGCCCGTTTGCCGCAGTGACGTCGTCTTGCGTGAGCTGCTGGGTGTCTGCCCCGGGCGCAAGCACCACCGAGGGGTCGTTCCTGATTTGGGCAAGCTCGGCGCTCTGCTGGTTGATGAGAATGGGGCGGAGCACCGAGAAGGTGCCCACCCCCGCGACGATGAGTCCAAGGAAGAGGATGAACACCGTGACGATGGTGATTTTCGTCCGGAGTGAGACGTCCGCCCAATGGTTCCCGAAGTCGCGCAGCTGTGTCACTAGATCGTGTCAGCCTTCAGCATGTATCCGAAACCACGCTTCGTCTGGATGAGGGACTCGTCGGTCAGCGGGTCGAGCTTGCGACGGAGGTACGAGATGTAGGACTCAACGATGCCTGCGTCGCCGTTGAAGTCGTACTCCCAGACGTGGTCAAGGATCTGCGCCTTCGACAGTACGCGGTTTGCGTTTTGCATGAGGTAGCGCAGCAGCTTGAACTCGGTCGGTGAGAGCTCAACAGATGTGCCAGAGACTGTGACTTCGTGTGTGTCTTGATCGAGGCTAATGGGCCCGACCTCGAGCATCGTCTCCTCGTCCTCTTGGATCGTGCGGCGAAGCACGGCATTGATCCGGGCGATGATCTCATCGAGGCTGAAGGGCTTGGTGACGTAGTCGTCGCCACCAACGTTCAGACCCTCGACCTTGTCCTCAGTGTCGTCTTTCGCCGTGAGGAAAATGATCGGCGCCGTGTACCCTGCCGAGCGCAGCCGCTTGGTTACGCTGAAGCCGTTCATGTCAGGGAGCATCACATCGAGGATGATGAGATCTGGCTCTTCCTCGAGGACTGCTGAGATTGTCTGCGCGCCGTTGCCTACCGACCGCACGCCGAAGCCGGCGAAGCGGAGGCTGGTGCTGAGAAGCTCGCGAATGTTGGGCTCATCATCGACGATGAGGATCCTGGGGCCTTTTCGTTCAATGTTCATGATCTCAGTCTCTGATGATTTGCTATGAACTGGCTGGAAGCTCGCGCACCGTGTCGTCGGTTCGCCTCACCTCGTGCGGCCTCCTCCCGGCCGGCCAGAGAGGACCAATGCTGCAGGAGAGGCCCTTGCCGGCAGTAGCTAGGGGGCACTTCGGAAGGGAAGGTGGGGTCCGGCGACACTGGGCGGGGCTGAGCCGGGCTGGGCGGGGCCGGGCTGGGCGAGCCGGAGCGGGCTGGGTGAGCCGGAGCTGGGCTGGGCGGGGCCGGGCGATGGGGGTCAGGCGAGACGGCCGAACCCGTCCCGGCTAGCGCACCGCCGCCAGGTCCTCGGCGTCGAGGATCGTGTACGCATACCCCTGTTCAGCGAGAAAGCGCTGTCGGTTCTGCGCAAAGTCCTGGTCGACAGTATCGCGGGCGATGAGTGTGTAGAACGACGCCTTGACGTCAGTCTGCTTCGGCCGAAGCAAGCGACCGAGGCGCTGCGCCTCCTCCTGACGCGAGCCGAACGAACCGGAAATCTGGATCGCGACCGACGCGTCGGGGAGATCGACCGAGAAGTTCGCGACCTTTGACACGACAAGAATCTTCTCCTCGCCCGAACGGAACGCGTTAAAGAGGTCCTCACGTTCATTCACTGGGGTTTGCCCGGTGATGAGCGGAGCGTCGAGCGCTTCAGCCATCGACTCGAGCTGGTCGATGTACTGCCCGATGACGAGGATGCTCTCGCCCTCGTGCCTGTCGATGATCTCGCGGGCGACGCGCTCCTTCTGGGCGGTGGAGGAGGCGATGCGGTAGCGATCCTGATCTTCAGCGATCGCGTACTCGAGCCGCTCGCTCTCGGGGAGATCGATGCGAATCTCGAAGCATTCGGCGGGCGCGATGAAGCCCTGCGCCTCGATGTCTTTCCACGCAGCGTCGTAGCGCTTGGGGCCGATGAGGCTGAAGACGTCGCCCTCGCGGCCGTCCTCGCGCACGAGCGTCGCGGTGAGGCCGAGACGGCGGCGAGCCTGCAACTCTGCTGTCAGCTTGAACACGGGTGCGGGGAGCAAATGCACCTCGTCGTAGACAATGACCCCCCAATCCTGGGCATCGAGAAGCGAGAGGTGCGCGTACTCGCCCTTTCGCTTGCTCGTGAGGATCTGGTAGGTCGCGATCGTAACGGGCTTTACCTCTTTGACCTGGCCTGAGTACTCGCCGATCTCGTCCTCGGTGAGGTTTGTGCGCTTGAGCAGCTCGTCGCGCCACTGACGCGCGGACACCGCGTTGGTGACAAGGATCAGTGTTTTCGCGCCGACAGCTGCCATCGATGCGGCGCCAACCAAGGTCTTGCCTGCGCCACAGGGGAGCACGACAACGCCAGAGCCGCCACGCTGGAATGCCTCAACTGCCTTCGCCTGGTAGTCGCGGAGCTCCCAGTCGCCCTCCTCGAGCGAAATGTCGTAGGGCTCGCCTGGCCTGTATCCCGCGAGGTCTTCTGCCGGCCAGCCCCGGGCGACGAGCTGCTGCTTGAGCTCACCGCGGGCCCAGGCTTCGACGGGGGCGGTGAGGTCGTCGATCTTGTTGCCAAGCAGGGGCGCGATTTTCTTCGCCGACGACACTTCCCGCATGATTGCGGCGTCGTCGGAGCGGAGGATGAGCTGGCCCTCGGCGTCGCGCTCGATTGTGAGTCTGCCGTAGCGACGCATCGTGTCGGCGATCTCCGATGCGACACCGCTCGGCACGGGGAACTTCGCGTGACGGTTGAGTGTGTCGAGAATCTCCTCGGCGGTGTGCCCTGCCGCACGAGCATTCCACAGCCCGAGACGTGTCACCCTGTACGTGTGGATGTGCTCGGGGGCGCGCTCAAGTTCCGCGAAGACGGCGAGTTCGTGCCGCGCGTCTTCAGCGTCGGGGTGTGCTACCTCGAGCAGCACGGTGTGGTCGCTCTGAACGATGAGGGGGCCGAGAGTCATAACTGGCCATTCTACCCCGGTTCGCTGCGCATTGGGCGTGTGTGACGGCGCTACCGAATGCCCAGGTAGAACCTATTGCCGTCGCTTCGGTGCAGGGCGTGATAGCGCTCAAAGGGAACTCCCTGCGCGTCCCAGGCGATGGAATCGATCGCGAGGATGGGGTCCTCGGGGCGCAGCTGCAGCAGCTTGGCATCCTCACCTGAGGGGTTAACTGCACTTATCCACCTGTCGGCGCCGCTTGGGTGCACGCCGTAGTGCCTGCGAAGGTGATCGTAGAGCGACTGGTTCTCGAGGTTTGCGCGAGCGAGGTTGGGAAACCGCTGCTCGGGCAGCACGGTGTCAACGAGGAGCCAGGGGGCGGTGTCGACGAAGCGGAGTCGGCGGAGCCGAATGACAGGATCGCCGACGCCGATCTGGAGCTCTTCCGCGAGCTTCGCGTCGGCGATATCGGTCTCGAAGTGAATGACCTTGGTGGTGATGATGCGTCCGGTCGCTTCGAGGTCGGCTGAGGATCCCATCATCGACCCCACAAACTTCAGTTCTGGGCGGCGTGGTGAGACGAACGAACCCCGGGCCCGAACTTTGTAGATGAGGCCGGCACGCACGAGGTCCGCGAGTGCCTCTCTCACGACGGTGCGAGACACGCCGTAGCGATTGATGAGCTCTGATTCCGAGGGCAGCGCTTGGTCGGGGAGGAGGCGCCCTGCGTCAATTTCCTCCCTGAGAGCGCTTGAGAGCTGCTGCCACAGGGGCGCGTCCGCGAAGCGGTCGAGTGACCCTGGTGCGACTGGACTCTGCATTGCTTGCCTTCCTGACTGAGCGATGGTCTCGCCCGAGCATAACGGTTTGCGGGTGGTGCACGCTTCGGAATTGACAGCGGTATGACTTCACTTTAATCTAGTCACGACCAACTCGTCATTACTAGTTGGTTATTACAGGATGATGAAGATCTTGTGGCACGGAGATGAAATCCGAGCCGCGCAACGGAGCGACCAGGAGACAACAATGAAGTTCAAGATCAACCGCCGCCTGATCGGCGGAATCGCTGCCGCGAGTGCGGCAGCGCTGCTGCTCGCCGGCTGCTCCGGCGCGGCACAGCCTGCGGACGAGAGCCAGGCTGGCGGCGACCCGAAGGGCCTGAAGGTCGCGCTGTCGAACGGGTTCGTCAACGGGTGGAGGCTCACCCTCATCGACAAGTTTGAACAGGAGGCCGAGAAGCTCAAGGGCGAGGGAATCGTCTCCGACTACTCAGTGGTGAATGCGCCCGGCGAGAACAGCGCAACAGAGCAGGCCTCGCAAATCCGCAGCCTCATGCTGCAGAACCCTGACGTACTCATGGTGATCCCTGCTTCCTCGACAGCCCTCGTGCCCGTCGTTGAAGAGGCCTGCACCGCTGGCATCAACGTCGTCATCCTCGACGCCGATATGGACACGAGCTGCGGCACTGTCGTGCGCAACGACTACGGTCAGTGGGGCGCCGACTCCCTCGAGCCCGCGCTCGAGGCCATCGGCGGCAAGGGCAACGTGATCGTCAACCGCGGCGTGATCGGCTCGCAGCCGGAGGAAGAGTTCAACGCGCGTCAGCAGGAGATCCTCGCCGAGCATCCCGACGTGAAGGTCGCGGCTGAGGTCAACGGCTTCTGCGATGCGGCGACCGCGCAGAAGGAGATCGTCGCGATCCTCGGCTCGATGCCTGAGATTGCTGCAGTTCCAGGGTGTATCGGCGGAATGGGCGTTGTGCAGGCCTTCGAGTCGGCCAACCGCGAGGCTCCCGTTGTTGTGTTCGACACCGACGGCAAGTCGCTGAGCTTCTGGAAAGACAAGGGTATTGACAACGGTTCATTCGCTGCCCTCACCGATCCGGGCCAGGTTATCGCCGCGATGTACGTCGCACTCGCGAAGGAGCGCGGCGAAGAGGTGCCCGAGCAGGTCGTGTTGCCGCTCGTCCAGGTCACCAAGGACAGCCTCGACTACTGGGTAGAGACCCTCGGCGCCGATGAGTACGCCGCGAACCAGTGGGACGAGGAGTCGACTGACGCCGCGATCAAGGCACTCCTCGCAGGCGAAGCAGTCCAGGCTCCGGCCCAGAAGTAACCCCCGGCCGACAAGCTCACAAGGAGAACCCGATGACGACCCAGACGGAGAGCACCCGCGTGGCGGGGGCGAAGCCCGGGCACGACCTGCTGCAAGCGACGGCGGTGTCGAAGCGATACGGGAACACGCTCGCACTCGCGGGAATCGATATCACTGTCGCAGCGGGGGAGATCCTCGGGCTTGTCGGCCACAACGGCGCAGGCAAGAGCACGCTCATGCGCGTGCTTGCCGGCCGCGAATCAACCGACACCGGAACGGTGCAGTGGCACGAGGGCGGCGCGTGGGATCAGCGCGCCGCCGCTCGGGCCGGTGTTCGGATGATCTACCAGGAGCTCGCGCTGTGCCCTGACCTCACGGTCGCCGAGAACATCGCGTTGTCAAGTGACTCCGCCAGTGGCTGGAGCTGGAAGAAGCGTGCAGAGCGCCAGGTCACTGAGACGCTCGACAGGGTGTTCCCCGGCCACGGGATCAGCATTGTGCGGCGCACGAGTTCGCTCTCGATGCCCCAACGACAGATGGTTGAGATCGCCAGGGCGATGTGCACCCCGAAGCTCACGATGCTGATCCTTGACGAGCCAACCGAGTCGCTCAGCATGGATGCGACGCGGCAGATGTACGCGGCGCTCGGTGAGCTCGCGGAGCGTGGCGTCGGCATGGTCCTCATCTCCCACCGCATGCAGGAGGTGCTCGCGAACGCCGACCGCATCGCGGTGATGAAAGACGGCAAAGTTGTCGAGATCTTGCCCGCGACCGAGACCGACGAAGACCAACTTCTCTCAATCATGGGCGGCGGCGTCCACGCCGACACTGCGGTGATGCAGAACGTCGAAGCGATCGACGATTCTCCCGTCGCCGCAGTGGGTGAGACTGTCGCCCAGATCGCCGCCGGCGACGAAACGTTCGCCGTGCGCAGCGGCGAGATCATCGGCCTTGCGGGCCTTGCGGGGCACGGCCAGGAGCAGCTGCTGCAGCGCCTGTGGTCTGGATCGCGCGGCGTGGACGTGCGAGGCCGCAGGGCATACGTGCCTGGCGACCGCCAGACAAGCGGAATCTTCCCGCTCTGGTCTGTCGCGGAGAACCTCACGGTCTCAGCCGCCCGCCAGCTCTCCGTCGGCGGTGTGATTTCCGCAGCACGTGAGCGCGTGCTCGCTGCCGAGTGGGTGCAGCGACTCAACGTGAAGGGCGGTGCGAAGGCCCCGATCACGTCGCTCTCAGGTGGAAACCAGCAGAAGGTGCTCGTCGCGCGAGCCTTCGCGACGGATGCGCCCCTCGTGCTCCTCGACGACCCCTTCCGCGGCGTCGACGTGAAAACGAAGAACGAGCTCTACGCGCTCATGCGTATTGAGGCTTCCCGCGGGCGATCGATCGTCTGGTATTCGACTGAGAACGGCGAGATGGCCCACTGCGACCGCGTCTACGTGTTCCGCTCGGGCCGAATCGTGAGTGAGCTCGCGAACGAAGAGATTTCCGAGGATCGGATCATCGCCGACTCCTTCGGAGTAGACCCCCGGCTGACGGAGGAGAACTGATGAGCACAACCATTTCGTCTGCGCCGAGCGCCCGCGAGCGCTTGCGCGCCGGGGCCCAGAACGGATCGCCAGCGCTGCTCTCGTTCGTCGCGCTCGCCGTGATCTTTGCGATCACCGCGTTCTTGCAACCTGGAATTCTCAGCGTTCCGGGCCTCACCCTCATGCTCATGTCGTCGGTGCCGCTTGTGCTTGCTGCGCAGGCCCAGATGATCATGATGAGCGTCGGCGACATCGACCTGAGTGTCGGCTACCTTGTTGGGCTCGTCACTGTGATCGCTGCGCGGCTGCTCGCGGGATCGCCGGGCATCGCAGTGCTCCTCATCGCTGGCATCCTCGCGGTGTACGCGGTGCTCGCCTACGTCGTGCAGCGGCACGGGGTGCCCTCGATCATTGTCACCCTCGGCATGTCGTTTGTCTGGCTCGGTATCGGCCTGCAGATTAGCCCGACGCCCGGCGGTGAGACGCCTGCCTGGCTCTCCGCGATCTCGCAGTGGCGGCCGACAGCGTTCCCGGCGCCGATCGTGCTCATCGCGCTCGCCACGCTGCTCGGCTGGTTCATCTCGCGTCGAGCGAAGGTCGGCATGCGCATCCGCGCGCTGGGCTCGCAGGCGCCAACGCTCGAGAAGGCAGGCATCTCGCTCATCGGTACGCGCGTCAGCGCCTACGTGATTGCCGCCGGAATGCTTGTGCTCGCGGGCCTGCTGCTCGCTTCCCAGACTTGGTCGGGCGACATCAACTCGGCAAGTGAGTTCACGCTCATGACGATTGCAGCGGTGATTCTTGGCGGCGGAACGTTCTCTGGCGGTCGTGCCTTGCCCATCGGCGTCACGATCGGCGCCGTCACGCTTGGCCTCATCACGGTCCTCCTCAGCCTCATTAACCTGCCTTCAAGTCTGCAGTCTGCAGCGCAGGGAATCATTGTGCTCGCTGTGCTCGCGGGTCGAATCATCACGGAGAGGATCGCGCGATGAACACGCAGCTACATCCTGATCGCACCCCGCACCGGGGTTTTGTCTGGCCCGCCTGGGGCTGGTCGCTTATCGGAGTGCTCGTCGTCTGGGGAATCATCATCTCCGTCCGTCCTGGATCTCCCCTTGACCCGCTCACGCAAGCGCTGTCCCTCGCACCGTTCCTCGTACTCGTCGCGCTCGGTCAGATGCTCGTCATCACCCTCGGACCAGGCAACATTGATGTATCGGTCGGCACGATCATCTCGATGTCGTCGTACGTGTCAGTGCTTGTCGCATCCTCGGCTGGCGCGCTCGCGGGCGTGCTTGCTGGCGTCGTCGCTGGCCTCGCAGCTGGCCTCGTGAGTACCGCAGCGATCCTGCTCCTGCGCGTTCCTCCCATCATCGCGACGCTCGCCACGAGCCTCATCGTCACGAGCGCGACCCTGCTGCTTGCAGGATCGGCTCGCGGTAGCGCTCCCCAGTCACTGCGCGAGCTCGTCACCGCGAAACTCCTCGGCGTCCCGCTGATCGCGGTGTTCGTGCTCGCCGTGACGATCGTCATCTGGTTCGTGCTGCGCCGCACCCGCTTCGGGCACTCGGTGATCGCTGTCGGCCAGAGCGCGAAGGCGGCTGAGCGCGCGGGTCTCCCCGTCACGCTCGTCACCGCATCCGCCTACATTCTCTGCGCAGGCTTCGCAGGCCTCGTTGGCGCCCTGCTCGCGGCCTTCATCTCGCCGAGCACGGTACTTGGCACCTCGTACATGCTCGACTCGATCGCGGTCGTGGTGATCGGCGGCACCCTCATCTCGGGCGGTCGCCCGGTACCTATCGGCGCCTGGACTGGAGCACTCTTCTTCGTGCTGCTCTCTGGCCTCTTGAACCTCGTCGGTTGGTCTGTCGGCGCGCAGAACGTGCTCAAGGGTGTGCTCGTCGTGCTCGTCGTCATCGTTGCGTCGCTCGCGACAGGGACAGGCCGCTCGACCCTCTCACGATTCAAGGCATCAGTCTCGCGTGCGCCTGCCGCTGAGACTGAGCCCACAGCTTCCGTTTCACAACAAAAGGAGAACACCAATGGCTGACCTCGACGACCTCCGCGAAGGTACCGACTTCACCGGCGGCACCGCCGCGCGTGAGGGCTTCCACCTCAAGGGCCAGGCTGGCCAGGACTGGGGAATGAAGGCGCGTCTCTCGCGTATCTTTGACCCCCGCGACGGCAACACAGTGATGCTTGCCTTCGATCACGGCTACTTCCAGGGCCCCACCTCGGGTCTCGAGCGGCTCGACCGCTCGATCGTTCCGCTCGTGCCGCAGGCCGACGCGCTCATGTGCACTCGGGGTGCGCTGCGCACGACGATCCCCGCCGACAACGGCAAGGGCATCGTGCTCCGCGCCTCTGGCGGCCCGAGCGTGCTCACCGACCTATCGAACGAGGAGATCGCCGTTTCGATCGATGACGCCGTTCGCCTCGACGCGGCCGCACTCGCGGTGCAAGTCTTTGTCGGCGCCGAGAACGAGACAAAGTCAATCAAGAACATGACGACGCTCGTCGACAAGGGCCAGGCAGCGGGGATCCCCGTGCTCGCCGTGACCGCAGTCGGCAAGGACATGGTTCGCGACGCACGCTACTTCAGGCTAGCGACCCGCATGAGCGCAGAGCTTGGCGCTGCCTTCGTGAAGACCTACTACGTCGAAGAGGGCTTCGAAACAATCACGAGTGCGTGCCCCGTTCCGATTGTTATCGCTGGCGGCAAGAAGGTCTCCGAGCCGGAGGCGCTCCGCGTCGCCTACCGTGCGATGCAGGAGGGCGCTGCAGGCGTTGACATGGGGCGCAACGTGTTCCAGTCAGAGCACCCGGCAGCCATGCTCTCGGCCGTTCGTGGCGTCGTCCATGACGGGCTCACCCCAGAAGAGGCATTCGACCTCTACCAGACACTCGCGAACTGATACCACCTCGATGGGCGCCCACCGGGCGCCCATCGGTTTGAAGGGACCCCTGCATTGCCTACCCTCCGTACCTACGCCGAACCGAGCGCAGCTGATGTCGTCGTCATCGGCGCTGGAATTAACGGTCTCGCGATTACTCGCGAGGCGGCTCGGCGCGGCCTGAACGTCGTGATGATTGATCAGGACGACATCGCCGCTCGCACCTCGGCGATCTCCTCACGACTGATCCATGGTGGCCTGAAGTACCTTGAGCGGTTCGAGATTCCGCTTGTCTTCGAATCGATCCGGGAACGCAATATCCTGCTGCGCACGGCGCCGCACCTCGTGCACCCGTACCCGATGCTTATTCCCTTCACGAAGACGGGGTCGCGGCCCGGCTGGCTGCTCTCGTGCGGCCTCATCTTCCACGACGTGCTCTCGCTCGGCAAGAAGCTGCCGTTCAACCGCATCGTGTTCTCGCGCGGCCTGAAGCGCGACTTCCCGGGCATCGCGGCCGGCGGCGTGAAGTGGGGCGGGCTGTTCCAAGACGCACATGTGCCCGTCACCGAGCGGTTCGCGGTGGAGATCGCGATCGACGCTGCGCGCAATGGCGCGACGATCCTTACTCACACGCCGGTGCTGTCGCTCATCCACGAGGGCGGTCGGGTCGCCGGGGTGGTGTATCGGGATCGCGAGACTGGCGAGCAGCGGTCGCTGCGCGCTCCAGTGGTGATCAACGCCGCGGGCCCGTGGGTGGATTCAGTGCTTGACCTCGACGGCGCACACGAGCGCAGGATCGGGCCGACGAAGGGCAGCCACCTCGTCGTCGATGCCTTCCCGACCGCGCCCGACAAGTGCATCTTCTTCGAGTCTCCCGACGACAACCGACCGATGTTCGTGTTGCCGTGGCACAACGGCAAGTACATGCTTGGCACGACAGATTTGCCGTACGACGACTCGATCGACGAAATCATTGCTGACGGCGACGAGACAGAGTACCTGTTGCGGGCTGTGAACACGATCCTGCCTGGCGCGCAGCTCACGAGCGCCGATGTGCTGTGGTCGTACTCCGGTGTTCGCCCGCTCCCGTACGTCGCGGACCTCACCGACCCGTCGTCGGTGACGCGCGATAGCGAGATTGTCGCGCATACTGGGGAGTCGCAGGGGCTCTTCACGCTCATCGGCGGCAAGTACACGACGCACCGCGCGCTCGGCGTGCAGGCGCTGAAGGTGATCGAGAAGGCGCTCGGTGTGCCGCACCGTCGCTCACAGACCGACAAGCTGCCGTTCCCCGGCGCACCCGCGGTCGACATCGACGAGTTCAGCTCCAGGTTCGTGGCCGCGAGTTCCCTCCCGCCGCGCACCGCGGAGCGACTCGCAACGGTCTACGGCGAGCTTGCCTGGGAGATCGCGGCGCTCGCCGCAGGCGATCCTGCGCTGACTGAGGTCGTTGATGACGAGACTGGAGCGATTGCCGCTGAACTCGTCTACGCCGTGCGCGAGGAGGGCGCCGTCACGCTTGAGGACGTATTGCTTCGCCGCACGACTATCGCGTTGAATAGCGATGTCGGGCTCACTGCGGCGCCACGGGCCGCCGCAGTGCTCACCGAACACGTTGGCTGGACGCACGACCTCGCGGCTGAGGAACTCGCGCGCTACAGGCAGGCCGTGCGGCGGTTTGCGCCGCGCGCGCTGCAGACAGAACAGGGGTAGGGAAGACGATGAAGACGTGTGTCATCGGAATCGATGTGGGGCTCACGAGCGCGAAAGCTGCGGCGTTTGACGAGGCCGGTTACGAGATCGCGACTGTCTCGGCCCCGAACCCCCGCGTCGCAGTCTCGCGCGAACGCCAGGAGATCGACATGCGTGCGCTCTGGGACGTCGTCGCGGGAGTGCTGCGCGAGCTCCACGACGGGCTCGTGCGCGACGGCTGGACCGTGCGCGGAATTGGTGCGACTGGCCACGGCAACGGGCTGTACCTTGTCGACGAAGCGCTTGCGCCAGTGCGCACTGCGATCGCCTCGACGGATAGCCGCGCGGAGCGGGTCGTTGCGAGTCTGGACCCAGAGACTGTTGAATCGGTGCGTCGCGTCAGCGGCTCGATGCCGTGGGCCGCGCAGCCCGGTGTGCTGTTGCGCTGGCTGCACGACAACGAGCCGGAGACCCTCGACGCGGCAGCCTGGGCGCTCACCTGCAAAGACTGGATTACCGTCTGCCTCACGGGCGCGCCGAGCGCTGACTTGTCAGACTCGTCGGGCTGCGGGCTCGTGAACCTCCGCTCGCGCGAGTACGAGCCGGCGGTCTTCGACATGCTCGGAGTGCCTCGAGACCTCATGCGGTTGTTGCCCAAGCTGCACCCGTCTGACGAGGTAGTCGGGGCGGTGACAGCTGAAGCCGCCGCGCTGACGGGCCTGCCCGTTGGCGTGCCCGTTGTCGCGGGCTGCATGGACTGCGTGGCGAGCCCGCTCGGAGCAGGATCGACAGAGAGCGGCGACGTCACAGTCATCGTTGGCACCTGGGCGATCAACAGCGTTGTCGTGCCAGCAGACGCTGAGCCGCCGCGAGTCACGATCAATGCGCTCCTCCCGGATCCGCGCTTCATGCTCGCCATGGAGGTCGCCCCCACATCGGCGGCGAGCATCGAGTGGGCGGCGAACGTGCTCGGTGACCGCGCCGAGCACCCTGTCTCTCCCCGGGAGCTACTTGAAGCTGCGGGGGATGTACCACCGCTCGCCGATGGGCTCATCTTCCTCCCGTTCATCCACGGTGCCCCAGAGCACCTGGGGGCTTCGGGCACGCTTCTTGGTATCAAGGGCAGCCACGGGTACGCCCACGTTGCCAGGGCGGTGGCCGAAGGTATCACGCAGTACCACCGCGTGCAGATCGAGAAGGTGACGAGTAGCGAGGCCAAACTCAGCGAGGCGCCGTGGACCCTCGCGGGCGGCGGCGCGAAGAACCCGCAGTGGGCGCAGATGTTCTCAGACGTCGTCGGGCACCCCATGCGTAGGCAGCTTGGTACAGAGCTCGGAGCCCGCGGTGTGGCCTCGCTCGCAGCGACGGGCATCGGCTGCGACATGGCTGCGTGGCGGGTCGAACCCGATCCTGACCTCGTCGTGGAGCCGGGGCCCGAGCAAACGCAGTACGCCGCACAGGCGGCGATGTTCGACCGCATCATCATCGCAATGGGACCCGTCTGGGAGGAATACAAGTGACAACCGATCTGCAGCGTGACCTCGAAGACATCGTCCGGGTCAGTCGAGAGCTCGGTGGCGACCCGTCGCTCGTGCTCCACGGCGGTGGCAACACGTCGATCAAGACCGTCGGCGTCGACGTCACGGGCGCCCCTGTCGACCTTGTGCTCGTGAAGGGGAGCGGGTGGGACCTCGGCACAATTGAGGCGCCTGGCTTTGCCCCGCTGCGGCGCGACAGGCTCGCTGAGCTCCTCACTCTCGCCGAGCTCGACGACGTCACAATGGTGAACGAGCTGCGCCAGGCGTCGCTCGATGCCGCGGCACCGACGGCATCGATCGAGGCGCTGCTCCACGCGTATCTGCCAGGCAAAGCCGTGCTGCACTCCCACGCCAACGCAATTGTCACGCTCACAAACAGTGGGTTCTCAGACGCCGATCTTGTCGCCGTGCTCGGCGAGCGAGTGCTCGTATTGCCCTACGTCATGCCAGGCTTCCCACTCGCGCGGCTCGTCGCCGACAGCGATGTCTCGGGGGTTGACGCCGTGGTGTTGCGAAACCACGGCCTCTTCACGTTCGCCGACGACGCCGACGCGGCGCTCGCGCGACACCGCGAGCTCGTGGCGCTCGCGGAGGCCCACCTTGGAGTCGACTCGTGGGGCGAGCCGGGCGAGCTCACGCCTGCGTCTGGCACTGCGGTTGAGCTCGCGACGCTCCGCAGAGACGTGTCGCGCGCGGCTGGGGCTCCGATGCTTGTTCGGCAGACGCGCTCCGCGCGCGGGGCGGAGTTCGCCGCCCGGCCCGAGGCAGCCGAGCTCACGAGCCGCGGCACTGCGACACCCGAGCACGTGATCCACACGAAGCGCACGCCGATGGTTGGCCGTGACGTCGAGGCCTATGCGGCCACCTACCGCGAATACTTCGCCCGAAACGCCGCCCGCGCGACTGCGGACGTCTCTGAGCTGCACCCGGCCCCGCGCGTCGTGCTCGATCCGGAGCTCGGGTTGCTTGTGACAGGCGCGACGACCAAGGACCTGAAAGTGGCGGGAGATGTCGCGCTTCACACACTCGACGTCATCGACGCTGCCGACGCTGTCGGCACGTACGGATCGATCTCGGAAGCAGAATCGTTCGATATCGAGTACTGGTCGCTTGAGCAGGCGAAGCTCTCAGGGAAGAAGACGAAGCCCCTCGGTGGCGAGGTGGCGATCGTCACGGGTGCGGCGTCGGGCATTGGCAAGGCCATCGCCGAACTACTCTTGGCGCAGGGCGCAGCTGTCGTGGGGATTGATCTGAACCCCGAGGTCGCAACGCTGAGCGACAGTGACTCGTGGCGCGGTGTGACAGGGGATGTGAGCGCGCCCGAGATTATCGACGCAGCGATGGAGACTGCGGTCCGCGAGTTCGGTGGCGTCGACATTGTCGTGGTCGCGGCAGGCATTTTCCCGCCGAGCCAGGTGCTCGCGGAGCTCGACGATGAGGTGTGGGACCGCGCATTTCGCGTCAACGTCACGGCCGTGGCGCGGCTGTTCCGCGCAGTGCACCCGGTGCTCTCGCTCGCGCCAAACGGCGGACGCGTTGTGCTCGTCTCGACAAAAAATGTTGCAGCGCCTGGGCCGGGCGTCGCTGCCTACTCGGCGAGCAAGACCGCTGCGGCACAGCTCGCCAGGGTCGCTGCGCTCGAATGGGCCGCCGACGGTATCCGGGTCAACCAGGTTGAGCCAGACGCCGTCTTTGACACTGCGATCTGGACGCCGGAGCTCCTCGCTGCTCGCGCGGCGAACTACGGACTGAGCGTGGAGGAATACCGCACCCGCAACCTGCTCCGAACGGAGGTGCGAAGCGTCACGGTAGCTGAGGCAGTCGTCGCCTTCTGCGAGCAGTTCCCCGCTACGACAGGCGCGCACCTGAGCGTCGACGGTGGCAACGACAGGGTCATCTAGACGCGCGACCAGAGAAGGGTGAGGCAGGCGAGAAAAGTCTGCCTCACCTGTCGCCTGCTAGCGCTTCGACGCGCGGTATCCGGCGCGCTGCGCAGCGGCAGCCGTTGTGAAGCACTCCTCAGGTTTGGTCCTGGAATAGTACTGGCCGCCCTTGACGTGGTAAATCATCGAGTTCGCATTACCCTTGATCGGAGCCCAGGCCGGGCAGTTCCAGGAGCTCGCGGGCTTGGTGCGCGATGGGTAGCCAATGTTTCCGGTCGCTGCCGAGGTCTGCGACGCGGCGGTGTACCCCGACTTACTCCCGGTAACGCGAACCGAGATTCGTTTGCCCGCGTCCGCCGCGGTGAGCGAGTACGTGGTGCCCGTCGCGCCCGTGATAGCTGCCCCGTTGCGGAGCCACTGAGTTTTGAGCAAGGCCCCTGCGGTCCACTTGCCGCGATTCACGGTGAGCTTCGAGCCGACGAGTTTCGTGCCCGAGATCGCTGGTTTCGCTGTGCCAAGGACGCGGGGCACAGCTTTGGCCGCTGAGGTCTTGGCGACCGTGAGGTAGCCCGATTTCTTCCCGGTCACCCTGACGCTGATCTTCGCGCCACCGTCGGCGGAGGTCAGCTTGAAGGTGCTCTTCGTCGCGCCCTTGATGGCCGATCCGTTGCGAAGCCACTGGTACGACAGGGAGACCGGGGCAGGCTTCCAAGCTCCCGGCTTCGCGGAGAGGGTCTGCCCGACCTTCACGGTGCCCGAAACGGCCGGGGCGGGAGCAGTGGCGAGCGATCGCAGGACGGCCGCGCTAGCGCCGGAGGTCTGCGACACTGTCCCGTACCCGCCCAGTGTTCCGGTGACACGGAAGGTGATTCGTTTGCCGATATCGGCAGCGGCGAGCTTGTAGGTCGTACCCGTCGCCTTGGGAATGGCGGCACCGTTTCGCAGCCACTGGTACTGCAGCTTTACGGGCTTGGGACCCCAGGCGCCGGGAGCGCCAGTCAGCGTGTAGCCGACGGCGGCGGTGCCCGAGATCGTGGGCTTCTTCGACGCGAGTGCACCGGCAACGACTGCGCGCGTTGGCGCCGAGGACCGGACGGCCCCGCTGTAACCGTAGCGCGAAGCTTCAACAGTTGCAGTGATCGCCTTGCCAAGGTCGGCGGCGGTGAGCGTGTAGCTGGCCGCGGTTGCA
Organism: Leucobacter aridicollis; assembly: GCF_024399335.1. Lineage (NCBI taxonomy): Bacteria > Bacillati > Actinomycetota > Actinomycetes > Micrococcales > Microbacteriaceae > Leucobacter > Leucobacter aridicollis. Next base: position 2,855,824 of record NZ_CP075339.1, on the reverse strand, counting down.
CCCGGAATCGTTACGCCGTTGCGGTTCCAGCGGAACGTGAGCATGGCGTCGCCGGGTGCTGGCTCTGCGAGCGATGCCTGCAACGTGCTTCCGACGGCTGGGGTGCCTGTGAGGCTCACAGCCGCGAGACTCATCGAACCTGGCCCGACAATGACTGGCTCGGTGAAGACAGTGAGGGACTCGCCGTTTCGCGCGGTCGCGGTGATCGCGGCGCGAAGGGCGGCGCCGAGGTCGTCTGGCTGCGGCGTGTAGCTCGCGCCGAGCGCGCCGCCAATGTCGACACCGTCACGCTGCCAGCTCAGTTCGAACTCGAGCTCGGCATCCGGCCAGACGCCGAGGCTTGCCGCCACAGCGGTGCCGACAACTGCGCTACCCCCGACGATCTCTGGGGGCGTTGTCGGGGCTCCGACGGGAGCGGGGGCCTCAGTTAGCTCGGGGCCTTCGACGCTGCCAGGAGACTCTGGCTCGAGCTGCTGCGCCGGGGTCGACGTTGTCTGGGGGAGCGCTTGAGTAGCGGCGATCGCGGCGGGCGCGTCTGCCGAAACTGTCGCGCCAAAGACAAGAGCGGAGGCGAGGAGCGCGCCAGTTATTCTCAACATTGAAACCCCCATCAAACTACATAGACTTTGCCAGTGTAGCCCGGAGGGGTGTGACGACAAACACTGCGACAGGGGCGCACGAACGGCGCATCGCTCTTGCTAATTGAGCTGCGTAATCTCGGTTATCGCCTCGAGTGGCAACGTCCGCTCGACGCCGGCGGTCTCGTCCAGTGCGCGCATGCGGCCACCAGCGAGTGACACAGGCACGATCGCGAATGTTCGTGCTTCGCCCCGGATCTCGACACTGACGCTCAGTCGAGTGCGGTCGCGGATCGCGAGCGTGATGAGCCTGCTCGTGTCTGTGGGCCCATCGCTCGCCGACTCGAGTACCCGTTCGACGAGTGCCTCAGCGGCAGATCCTCGGCGCTCGGAAGCGTCGGTAGCGACCGTTGGGGCGGAAGCCTTGGGAGATACTGTGCGCTCTCGGCCTTCCTTTGCCGCAACGAGACCGTCGGCGCCGCGTGCTGGGTAGCGGGCATCCAATAGTGCGGCAAGCACGTGATCGGCTCGAAGCCGCGAGTAGAGCACTGGTGCGGCGACCGTGAACGCATCAAGCGGGTCTAACGCCTCGGGCTCAGGTTCGTGAAGTTGCAGGTGGGCAAGCCGACGGTCGACGAGCACCGTGGAGCGAAGCTCGGGGCGCGCAAACTCGATCCGACTCCGCCACTGCTCCCCGAGAAAGGGGCTCACGACGATACTCCCGGCGCGCTCGCTCAGCGTCGTGATGAGGTAGTCAACGGGTTGCGGGATGCCGGTGAGCGCGAGGTTCTCGAGCAGCTCGCGAATCTCGGAGCCATCGAAGCCGCGGTGGAAGGCCTCGGAGAGCGTGGCCTCAGAGATTCGCAGGGTTGACGCGACCCCCAGCTGCTCGGGCAGTGCGAGTGCCGCGAGCGCCTCCTCCTCTGTTGCGCCAAGCGGGCCCGGGACGATCACTGAAAGGTCGGGCTGAATGTAGATGCCGGGGGCATGCTCGGGAAAACCGAGTGGCCGTGCCTTGCGGTCGAGACCCAGCTCGCCGCGAAGCACGGCAATTCCGGGCTCGCTGAAGCTGCCCGACACTGTCAGACCGATGCGCTCCCAGAGGCCTGCGGCCCTGTCGATCGCGGTAAACGTTGAGTCAGTCACGAGCGGGAACTGCTCGGGGAAATGCTCGACGACCGGACGAAGCTGCGACCCCACAGTTGCTCTCGTGAGGAGGCCGCGCAGCTCGCTCGGCATAAGCTCAACCGCGGCCTTTGCGAGAGCGATCCACCTGTCGTCGTGGCTCGCGCCGAGCCAGTGTTCCCCGTTCGAGGTGCACAGGCCGTCAGACGCGTACGCGAGATCCGCAGCGCGCAACAAGACGACGAGTTCGCCGGCATGGGGAATCGCGAGCCGATCTTCAACCGTGCGCAGCCAGGCGGAGGCGACGTCGCCGTTTCTGTTGAGCTTCGCTGGTGCGCGCCCGAGCTCCCGCAGCAGCCATGCGGCCTGTCCCGTGGACGTGAGCGCGGCGGCGAACCAGGATGATGTGTCTGCCGCTTCGACGTCAGCGCGTGGGGATGCGTGTGACTGGCCTTCGAGCAGCGCTGCGGCGCTCAGCCCACGGAGGGCGAGCAACGCCTCGAGGGCGGCGGTGACTTCAGGCAGCTCCGCGTTGCCAGCACCGAGCAATCCCCGCGCCCGAAGCTGCCTAGCTGCATCATCGTCAACAGGGTCGTCGATCTGTATCGACTTCGGCGCGCCAGCACCTTCACTGTCGGCGGCTTGCGCGAGACGTGTGAGCTGGTTCCTAGGAAGCAGCGTGAGCGCCTGGGAGATCGACTCGGGCTTCAGTAGCTCGCTTGCGAGATCGAGCGAGTCGTTGACCGAAGCTGGGACGGCCACGCGGCGCGAGCGCACGAGCGCATCCAGGCTTGCCCTGTCGAGCGAGGCGATCAGGGACGAGAGCGCGAGAGTGCCACTCAACGGGCGAACCTCGCTAGACGGTTCCGCGGCGGGCATCCCGGCTGCGGCGGCGTTGCGCGACGATCAGCAGGACGACGAGCAACGCAAACCCGATCGGAAGCGCGAACAGCGAGATCCCGTAGACCACCGGCCAGAAGCCTTCGGCGACAGCCTGGCGGTTACTCATACCAACGATGAGCGTCGCAAAGAACGACCCGAGTGCGACGACAATGATCGAGACCGTCGCGTAGGCGAGAATCCGCTCGAACAGCGACGGGGTGCTGGTTTCTTCGGTGCTCATTCCACCGAGTTTAGCGCGCGCTTGTGCACAGTCCCTCTGAGCTGTGGTTTCGCACAGTTCTAAACGGCCGAACGGCTAGACTGCTAGTCAACGCACGGACATACGGCCGGGCACGAAAACGTTTGGCCGAGAGGCCACTGCGGCAGATGCCGCGAAGGGAAGGGCGAGACATGCCGAACGGCAAGGTCAGGTTCTACGACGAGGACAAGGGCTTTGGCTTCATCCAGGGCGAAGACGGACAGCAGGTCTACCTGCACGCGTCGGTGATCCCGGATGGCGTCGAGGTGCGTGCCGGAAGTCGGCTCGAGTACAGCGTCGGCGAGGGGCGTCGCGGCCCCCAAGCACTGTCAGTGCGAGTGATCGACACGCCACTGCTCGCGAAGAGGAGCCGTAAATCGGCCGACGAGATGGCAGTGATCATTGAAGACCTCGTCAAGCTGCTCGACGCTGTTGGTGGCAAGCTCAAGGGCGGGCAGTATCCAGAGCGGCAGGCTTCGCGCCAGGTCGCCACGATGCTGCGACGAGTGGCGGATGATTTCGATGTCTGAGCAGAACGCCGAACAGTCCGCCATCGACGGGTCAGCCCAGCCTGATGAGACGACCGAGGCGCGCACACCAATCGAACCAGACGCGGTGCTCCTCACCCGAGAGTCGCGTGCGCAGGCGCGCGCCGCGCTTGAAGAGATCACCGACGCCAAGTCGATTGGCGGTGACGCTGGTTACGAGGTGAACGACGAGCGCACGGTCACGGTGTTCTTCGAGAGCTTGCTCGCCGGTTACCCCGGATGGCGGTGGGCTGCGGCGATTGCCCGAGTCGACGAGGACGCGCCGGTGACTGTCCTTGAGGTGGAGCTGCTGCCGGGCGAGGGGTCGATGCTCGCCCCCGAATGGGTGCCGTGGTCTGAACGGCTCGCGCAATATCGAGACGCGCAGTCGCGCCAGTCGAAGGAGGCAGCAGCCGAGCACGCCGCGGCGGAGCAGGCAGCAGCGGAACTTGCCGACCTCGATGACGCCGACGAGGACGCGCTCGAGAACGACTACGCCGACTACGAAGACGATCTTGACGGCGTCGACCTCGGCGAGGGCGACGACGAGGACGGCCACGACGACGCTGACGACGACGCTGACGACGACGTTGATGACGATGACGGCGACGAGGATGGCGACGACCTCGACAACGACGAAGATGATGACGACGACGATGAAAACGATACAGACGACGCTCACGCCGCCGCCGATGACTCGGAAGATGCGGACGACGAAGACTGACCCGTCTGAGGGGCGCACCGTATGACGGCAGCGACCACAGTTGGCGAGTTCTGGGAGACACGTCGAGCGAGTGACTCCACGCTGCCCGCGGAGATCCCGGAAGCCTGGGCGTTTGGAGCGACGAAGGAGCACGCGGATAGCCTGCTCCAACTCGTGCTTGATGGGACGAAGACAGGTACGGCCTCGTCGGTATGGGACTACGAGTTCACCGGAGAGTCGCTGCCGCAGGTTGGCGAATACAGCATCATTCTCGACGGTGCCGGTGAGCCGAGAGCGGTCATTGTCACCACGAGCGTGGAGATCGTGCCCTTCGACGAGGTGACCGAGGAGCACGCCCGGGCGGAGGGGGAGGACGACCGCACCCTCGCGTCGTGGCGAACCATCCACGAACGCTATTGGCGGCTTCACTCGGAGAGCCCGAAGGGGTACGAACCCGACATGCCGGTACTGTGCGAGCGATTCCGGCTCGTCTACGGCTCGTAGCCTGCTCGCGAGTGCCACCGCAGGGACCGCCGGCCGAACCTCCCACACGGCGATTGACTTGGCTACGAGTCGGGCGGCAACTGGCCGTCTCGAATGATCGACTTCGTCGGAACATCCCATGTGTACGTCGAGACCGCGCTACCCGACGCCGTGAGTTCGCCGTCCTGCTGCCAGCGGTACTCGACGCCGAGCGAGTATTTCGATACTCGGGATACCCGCGGGGATACCCCGATTCCACTGTCTGCATCAGTGCCGACGAAGTCGCCGTAGTGGAAGAACATGATGGGGGTGGGGGAAGAGGTTCCCGATCCGGCAGACGGCAAAACTGCCCAGGAGAGGGGCATGCATGCGTCGAATGTTTCGCCTGCCAGATCGATCGCGCGCTCCAGGTCCCACCCGTCCGCCTCGGCGGTGCGCGACGCGAGATCTGCAACGGCACGCGTAACCGCGGGCCCCGGCAGGTGCTCAACGCACGACGTCGTCGTAGCGCGCTTGAGCGATGGATTCGCGGTGAGGATCGCATCAATTGCAGACTGCTCGTAGAATGCTGTCGAATTCTCGATCAGTACTATCCAGACGTCGCCGATGAACGAGTGCGAGATGCCGATCGTGCCGCGCATGTCGCCGGTTTGGATCGCCTGCGTGAACACCGTCGCAGGCCCCCTCGTTGACTCCGTGAAATCCGATGTGCGCAGGTCGGCGATGAGCGGCTTCATTGCGCTCTGCGGAAGTTCGGCAGTGAGCTGGTAGAGGTAGACGCTGTCGAGGTAAATGACCCAGTTGCAGTTGCGCTCCTGCGTGACAGATTTCACTGCAGTGAGCGCGCTCGGGCTCGCGAACTCGTTGAAGAGCGCCCGGTCTGTCTCACCGAACTGAGCAGTGATTCGCTCCCTGCCGAAGGACGTGAGGAACTTTGTCTGCTCGGCCTGGGCTGCCGGATTGACCGAGTCGCACTCGGGGATGACTGCGGGAGCCGATCCTGATTCGACGTCGCCTGGCTGGGTGGGCGTGACCTCCGCAGTGCTCGTCGGTTGCGGCGACGCCGCGGTGCACGCGGTGAGCGCCGCCGCGCTCGCGAGCATCACGCCAGCGAGCACTCTAGTGATCGCTGCGTTCGCGCGTATGCGTCTCATGTCGCTACCCCAACCGCCAGGCGGGCGCCCGGCGCCTTCACTTAACCGTACGGGATGATCGCGCGATTTCCAGTTGAGCGACGCGAACTACGGGGGAGAAGACCTCCTTTCGGGGGTCCTCACTTGACCTAGCCGGCGAGGGACGTCCCGTACGATCAGAATTCCGGGTAGATGACCTCAAGCTCTGGGTACGCTTCCGGGCGTAGCCGTTCGATGCCCCGCCCGATCTCGATGTCGACGAGCAGCAGAAAAGGCTCGCAGACGTTCAGGATTCTCGTGACAACGCCGAGCTCGGTGTCGATCACCATTGTGCTTCGCATCGATGGGTCACGGCCGTGTTCGAACGTGATGAGCACCGACCGTTTCCCAACCCGCTGCAGCAGTACTGGCCAGTCGACGTCTGCGGATCCGCCCCACAGGTAGCGGCTCTCAGGGAACCCGAGTGACGCCGGTTCGACGATGGGCACCCGATCCTCCGTGCCGTGGGGCATGGCTTCTCCGTCGAAGAGGAGAGCGCCATCACGAAGTTCAATCGAGTCGCCATCTTCGGACACCGCGAACCATGCTGGCACTGTTCTGTCGACCTCGAGGTGCCACTGCTTGACCCGATCGAGCGACTGGTAGAGGACCCGCCCGTGAAAGCGCTCGGCAGCGAGCAGCGACCGAACGTAGGCCAGCACAGCCGGGGCTTCATCGCGAGAAAGCACCTTGTCAAACATGTTGGGTTCTCCTGCCCCAGTGAGTGTGCGTTTCAGCGTAGCTTGTGTCTGCCCGCGCGCGACAGCCAGTCGCGTACGAGCGCACCGACGACCTCAGGCTGCTCGATGTGCACGTTGTGACCTGCGCCGTCGAGCACAGTGAACGTGCCGCGCGGGTAGTGACGTGCTGCGGCGAGCCCGTCGGCGAACCCGACGACGTGGTCCTGCCTACCGAAGACGTGCAGCGCTGGCGCAGTGAACGGCTCATGGTGCTCAGTCTCTGGCGCGTATGCGTCGGTGTAGGTCGCGTTGAGTCGCGCGAGCACCCGCAGTTGTGCGCCGCGAATGCCAGGCAACACGTAGCGTTCGAACCCGCGAAGGGCTTGCTCGGTGTGGATCACAGCCATCTCCTCAAAGTCCGAACGGGCTGCCCCCGCGAGTTCGAGGATCCTGTGATCGTGAATCATGACCTCGCGCGGGGGAAGCTCGCGCAGGGCGCGATCAAGTTCGAATGCGCCCGCGAGCGTCGCGAGGCCCAGGCACTGTGGCGCGAGTGCGTGCGCGACGTGGCGGGCGACCATCGCGCCAAACGAGTTCCCTATGATCGCAAACGGGCCGCCGCCAGCAAGCTCGCGCACCTCGGCGAGCACGGCGTCGGCGACCTCCTTCGGCGTCTTGGCCCCCGTGTCGGTCGCGCCTTCGGCCCACGGCAAGTCGATGTAGACGCGCCGCCAGCCCTCGGTGTCGATCATCTCGTCGACAGGCAGCATGATGCGGTGGTCGACCCCAAAGCCGTGCACCGCAACCAGTGGTATTCCGTCTCCGCGGGTCTCTGCAATCACCCTAAAAGCCTAGCCACCTCGGCGGCTCGTGCGGCAGAGCTCAGGAAGCCATTCAAGCTGCGGCGATCCTGATCTCGCCGGTCCGCTAGCGGGGGAGCGCGGCCGCGAGCACTTCGCGCGCGTGCGTCCAGAGCAGCGCTCCGCCCGCGTCGTCGCGAATTTCACGCGTCGCACCTGGGATGCGCGCGGTCAGGATCTCGCCGTGGTCGGGGGAGTGGCTGCGGTCGTGGCTCCCAAACCACACCTGCACGGGGCATGCGATCCGTTCGAGATCGAGGCCCCAAGAGCGCATCGCGAGCATTGTGTCTTGTACGTAGCCAGCGCCTGCGTTCGCGAACCCCTCCGCGAGAGCTGCGCGGTATCGCGGCAGAAACGTGGGTGAGGTATAGAACTCTCTGTCGCTTTCGTGGGACCCGCTAAGCACCATTTCCTCCATCGCCTGCGCGCTGAAACCAGCGAGTATGGCGGCAGCCTCCCCAGGACTCGTTTCAGCAAGATCGGAGAGTGCGGTCGCTTCTGCGGGCAGGAGCGCGTGGACGCCACGGTGCTGGAGCTCGTCTGCCGGAGAGACGAGCAGGAGCCGCTCGGCGCCGCCAGCGAGCGCCAGGGCGAGCCCAAAGATTACTCCCTGCGAGTTCGCGACGATGGGGATCGAGGTGGCACCGGCACCAAGCACCCCGGCCAAGAACGCGCGGTAGTCGGACGCAGTCGACTCGATCGTACGTGCGTCGGTGGGCGACGAACTACCAATGCCGGGCCGGTCCATCGTGATCAGCCGGACGCCGGTGTCTCCGAGCGCATCCTCACCAAACACCATCGACTTGCCCGTCGCGGCGCCCGCGACGAACAACACGGGCCGCCCGTCGACCGGGCCGAAACTCGTTCCCGCGAGTACCCGACCGTCGGGGAGGTTGACGCGATGCTGCTGCGGGTTGAATTCCATGCTCAGAGTGTATTGCGTAGGGCTACTGGTCCCTGGCGTCTGTGCCGCTAGGACTTGCACCTTCAGGCGGTGCGCGACCTAGTATCGACTACCTTGCCCGTGCGGAAGTTTGCGAGCGTGACGTCGCCCCGAGCAACCTGCTGTGTGTGCGTCGCTACGAAGCCGCAGCGCTCGAACACCGGCCGCGCCGTGATGTTCACATTGGCAGTGAGCTCTCGCGCCCCCGCCTCGCGGGCTCGACGTTCGGCCTCGGTGTAGTCACGCACCTGCAGGGCATTCGGGGTGTACATGCGCATATTCCACGGAGCGTATGCGTATGACCCTGAAAAGCGCTCGCCGCATCTCTGCTCGTACAGTACGGCTCCTATCCCGCGACATCGGCGAGCAGCACGAGTTCTTTCGGCATCGGCCAGTCGAGCCGGTGCGAGGGGAGCGGTACCCCGCCGATGGCGTCACCGTAGTCATCCTCCTGCACGGTGATTCCGTCGGGGGAGACTTCGATGATTTTCACCCGCGTCCATACGTCTGGTGTCTTCCAGTAGGCGTAGCGCTCGGCGAGGTAACCGATTCCGAGCTCCTCGAGCCGCTCCTCCGCGCTGAGCCAGTCGACGGGCTCTGAGCGGCGTCCGAGTAGATCGATCGTCGCGAAGTCCTCGCCTTCGGGAACGATCCATCCGATCAGTTCGTTGTCGCCGCGACGGTGCTCAATCCAATCGGTGGGTACGGGGGTCATTGCTCCAGGCTACCCATCCGGCTCGTGCACCAGCCAGTGTCCTTACGCGAACGGAAGCTGGCGCGCGTGATCCCGTGTGCGCGTGTGAAACACAGGCAACACCGAAGGTGGTCCTCAGCCTTCGGTGAGTTTCTTGCGCATCTTGACGCTCGTCGTCTCGTAGCCCAACGACTCGTAGAGGCCCCGGGCGGTCGTGTTAAACCCAAAGACGTTGAGGCCGAGGGTCGCAGCGCCCTGCGAACGTGCGTACTCCTCAGCCAGACGCATGCCCTCGCGGCCGAGTCCGCGACCGCGGAACACTGGATCGACAACAATGTCCCAGACCCACCACGCTGTCGGATCGTCTGAGTTGTCACGCCCCACCCACAGGTATCCAACCGTCCTGTCGGCCTCGTCGACGATGTTGAACACGGCGTTGGTCGGTGAGGGCTCACCGTCGGGGAACGCGGAGGCCAGACTCTTCGCAGCCTGCCGCGCTGCGGTCTCGGGAGTCGAGCCTGTAGCGACGAGGTCGGCTTCGTACTCGGCCCGCGATGCGCTCAGCCAGGCCGGGAAGTCGTGCGGCGGGATTGCGGTGAGTCGGGCTGCCATATGCGTATTGTCCCAGAGGTGCAGCGGCGACCTGGTGGAGCAGGCGGTAATCTGCTTTCGGGGCTGCGTGCCTTTTCTGAACATGACGCGCCGGAGGTGAGATGGCTAGCCGCAATGACGTTGACATCATCGGCGATGAGCTTGTGATTGTTCCGAGGGGACTGGATAAAGTCTGGGGCTTCCGGCGGAGGATTGTGGTTCGGCTTGCAGACATCGCCGGTGTCGAGGTTGAAGAGCACCCGCACCGTGTCGCAACGGGCTGGCGCGGCCCGGGGCTCGACACCGGTACGAAGCTGAGCGGCACCTTCCACCCGCCTAGCGAGCGCACGTATTGGAACGTCTCTGGGCCTGGTGCCGCGCTCGTTGTTCACATTCGAGGCGGGAGCCCGTTCGACAGGCTCTACCTGTCAGTTGCGAATGCTGAAGCCGCGAGATCGATGATCCGCGATGTCATTGCGGGCGGCCACAGTCCGGTGTGAGCCCGGCGATAACTCGTCGACGGTGCACTTTAGAGCAGGTTGTTCTTCGCGTCCTCCAACACGCCTGACCACCAGGAATTGCGGGCGAACACGGACCGGTCGGCCGCTTTCAGCTCGCGATGGAGTCGCTTGAGCCGAGCCCGGTGGGGTGCCGGCGGCTTCTGCGGAGCTCGGGAGACCACCTCGCCTCTCGCGAAGCGCTCCAGTCGTTCCCGCATCTCGTCGGCAGAGTAGACAGCAGGGCCGGAAGCCTTGGATCCAGAGTCGAGGTAGCGCCCGAACGCTGTGAGGCATGCGTCGAGAGCGGAACGGGATACGTTGAGCGGCCATTCGGCTGAGTGGTCGGCCGCGAGCACCCAGACTGAGCCATCGGCTGCATCCTCGGCAACGAGGAACTCTTCGGGGCTATGAAGATGCCCGATCACGCGAAGCGGGCGCCTGAGTCGTTGGGCGGCACCTGCAGCTTTGGCTACATCGGCCGCATCTGCGTAGAACTGAAAGCCCAGTCCGCCCGTGCGTACGTCGCTCATTGCGCCCCCTCAGCCTCTCCCGTTGACCCGCAGCGAGCCTACCGCGGGCCGCGGTGCTTGTAGATCGGGGAATGCGAGGGCATACAGCCAGAGTCGCGCGAGGACGTTCCCTCGCGCGACTCTAGTTGCTAGACCGCGTCGCCCTCCGCGCGCCCCTCGGTGTTCGGCTTCCAGCCGAGCGCTGGCGCAACATGCTTCGCGAACGAGTCGAGAATGTGCAGGTTGTACTCGGGCCCGAGCTGGTTCGGAATTGTCAGCATGAGCGTGTCAGCTGCCATCACGGCCTCGTCTGCCTTGAGCTGCTCGATGAGCCGATCTGGCGTATCGGCATAGGTCTTGCCGAATGTCGAGCGGAACCCGTCGATGACACCGATCTGGTCCTGCGACTCCGACCCGGGTCCGCCCCCACGGAGCCCGAAATAGAGTTCGTCTTGCTCGGTAACGATCGGGAACACGCTTCGGCTCACAGAGACGCGCGGTTTCCCGGTGTGGCCGGCTTCCCGGTAGGCCTCACGGAACGCGTCGATCTGCTTGCGTTGCAGAATCCCGAGGGGTTCGCCCGTTGCCTCGGTGACAAGGGTCGAGCTCATCAGGTTCACGCCCATCTTGCCTGCGTTGATTGCAGTGTCGGTCGAGCCGGCGCCCCACCAGACGCGCTCCCGCAGGCCCGGCGAGTGGGGCTCGAGGGCGAGTCTGCCAGGAGGCGACATCTTCGGGTCGGCCTCGACAAGCGCCTCGCCCTCGATCGCGCGGAGGAACAGGTCGAACTTCGGTCGCGCGAGGTCGGCCCCGCGTGGATCCTGCGAGCCCGTGTACCCGAACGCCTCGTAGCCACGGAGCGCTGTCTCGGGGGATCCCCGGCTCACGCCGAGCGCGAGTCTGCCGTCGGAGATGAGGTCGAGTGCCGCGGCCTCCTCAGCAAGATAGAGCGGGTTTTCGTAGCGCAGGTCGATGACGCCGGTGCCGACCTCGATGCGGCTCGTGCGAGCCGCCATCGCGGTGAGGAGCGGGATCGGTGATGCAGCCTGGCGTGCGAAGTGATGCACTCGCACGTAGGCGCCGTTGACGCCGATCTCGTCGGCGCCCTCGGCTAGCTCGATCGTCTGCTTGAGCATGTCGCCGGCGGTGCGCACGCGCGACCCGGGGACGGGGCCGTAGTGGCCGAAAGAGAGGAATCCGAATGATCTCATGCTCGGTGTAACGCGCGCCCGCAATTTACATTCCCGCGCATATAGTTCGTATGTCGCGCGGAAGGCGGCGATGTGGGCCAATGCGGTGTTCAGGATCGCCGAGGGTCATACCGCCCGGGTCAATACGGCGGCAAGGACGAGCCCAAGGAGGCCGACGTACCCCCACGCATGCAGGCGGTCGGGAAGCCGCGGTGGCCGCCTCCGCCAAATCACGACGACGGGGATCGACCCGGCGAGCATGAGCGCCGCGGCTCCAACATCTACGGCGCCGAAGGTGAGCACCCCGCCGCTGCCCGCCGCGTGCGGCGTGAGCAAGAACACCGCGAGCGCGGGCACTGAGACGCACAGGGTGAGGGGATTTGCGAGGGCCGCCGCGGTCATCATCGGCATGCCGGCGCGCCGCAGCAGTGGCACTGTCATGACGCTGCCGCCGACGCCGAGGAACGACGCGAGCGCGCCGATCGGCGCCCCGAGCGTTGCCGGGATCGCGAAACGCTGGGCGTCGGCGTCACTGCCGCTTCGGTTCGCCGGCGTGCGCCGGGGGCGCAGAAAGCCCGGCCGCGCCACGGTGTCGAGGATCGTGACGGCGAGGTAGGCGACGAACCCCCACATGATGAGCGCGGCCGGAGCGTTCGCCGCCGCGATCGCGCCGAATGCGCCGCCGAGTCCGAGGAGTCCGAGAAGCCGGCTCGTGCCGCGCAGTTCCGCAAGGATCGCAGGAGGCGTGGCGGCCGTTGCGACCGCAGCGTTCACTGCCATCACCACCGCTGACGTTGCGACCGCGGTCACGGCGGCGTCAGCCCCGGCGGATGCGCCGACCCAGAGAAGGACTGGCACCGTCACGAACCCGCCGCCAAAGCCGAAAAGGACAGTTGTTGTGCCAGTGATGACACCAATGAAAACGAGAAGAAGAATGCTCACTCGATCAATCCCAGCGCCTCTAGCGGTGGCGGACAATCGAAGATTGGCCGACTGCCTTCGAGTTTCGGCCTATGCTGGGTCCATGCGCAATGTCTCTCTAGCGGCGCTCGACGGCTCGGCCCGAACCATACTGCCAATTGCGACCGACTATCCGCCGGGGCACCTCCTTGACTGGCACGAGCATCGGCGGGCGCAACTGCTCTACGCAGCGACAGGCACGATGCTTGTTGAGACGGCGGACGGAGCCTGGACGATTCCGGGGGAGCGCGCCGTACTCATTCCGCCGCTCACTCCGCACAGGGTGCGCATGCTCGACGTCCAGACGAACAGTCTCTATATTGAGCCGGGTGTGGTTCCGTGGTGGCCGGTGACCTGTCGCGCCGTCGACGTGCCCCCACTCCTCCGTGAGCTCCTCAGAGCCGCGGCAGATCTCGGGCGCTCGGAGGGTGAGCACCGCTCGGAGGGTGAGCACCGTTGGGAAGCGGAGCGCGGCGAGGAGCGAGCCGAGGCGCTGCTCGCGCTGATCTTGATCGAGCTCGAACAGGTGCGCGAGGCGCCGCTGAATCTCCCGTTGCCCGCCGGGCCGCCGCTCGCTGGGATCTGTCGCGCGTACATCTCGGCGCCCGATGTTGCTCTCACGAACGCCGACTGGGCGGCGGCCGCCAACGTCGCCGAGCGCACCCTGAACCGCGAGTTCCGCGCGGCGACGGGAATGAGTCCCGGGGCGTGGCGGGCGCGCGCCCGGCTGCTCGCCGCCATCCCGCTGTTGCAGCACCAGACTGTCGCTGAGGTCTCGGGGGTGCTCGGGTATGCATCGCCGGCCGCGTTCTCATTCGCGTTCGCGCGCGCGTTCGGTGAGCCGCCGTCGGCGCTCAGGAGCGGTGGGAGGTAGGCTCAGGGCCCCGCTATGCCGGGGTGGTGTGGACGCTGCTAGTCGCGCGCGCCGCCAATGTCCCCGCGCCCGGGCCTGATCGCGTCAAGTGTGGCGCGAACGAGGGCCATGCGGGCCTCGGGAGTGCGGTCTTCCGCGCGCATCAGGATCTCGGAGAGTACGCCGAGCATTGAGCCGACAAGGGCGCGAAGCACCAGGCGCATGTCGGCCTCCTCTGACTCGGGGATGGCTCGTTGCTGTGCGGCTGCCCACCTGCGCCAGAGCACCTCGCCAATGAGGTCTTGGGACTCAGACATGCGGGCGTATTGGTGAGCGCTGAGGTCCGCTGACCCCGCGAGGATCTGCTGGAACTTGCGACCGCGCTCGTATTCGGCTTGTTGGTCGAGCTTTGACAGCGTGTGCTCGACAGCGTGCTGCAGTGCATCCCAGGGAGCTTCGCCCGGCGGACGGGACTCGACGAGGGCAACGACAGCCGCTGTCTCTTCTGCGGTGTTTGCGAAGAATGCCTCGTCTTTCGTTGCGAAGTATCTGAAGAACGTTCGCTCCGAGATGCCGGCGGCCGCGGCGATCTCCTCGACAGTTGTGGCGTCGTAGCCGTGCTGCGTGAACAGCTCGAGCGCGACGTCGGCGATGCGCTGGCGGGAGGCCTGTCTGGAGAGCTCGCGGAGCGTTGGCTTCGGCATGCTCACAGGTTAACAGCGCGAAAATGTCATAGGCTGACATTTCTGTCAGTCAATGTCATTTTGTGATTCCCGGAGGAAACGTGAGCCAAAGCTCCCCAACTGCGCCGACACAGGTCAGCCCGCCAGAAACACCAGGCGGGCGCGGCACAGCGCTCATCTGGATCCTGCTCGCAGGAGCCTTCGTGATGGTGCTCAACGAGACGGTGATGGGCGTCGCCCTGCCCCCGCTCATGCGCGAATTCGGGGTCACTGCATCCGCTGGGCAGTGGCTGACGACCGCGTACATGCTCGTCATGGCAGTACTGATCCCGATGTCAGGATTCCTCCTGCAGCGCTTCACACCGCGCGCAATCTTTGTGGCGGCGCTCGGCCTCTTCACCCTCGGAACCGCGGCAGCCGCATTCGCCCCGGCGTTCGCGATCCTTGTCGTCGCGCGCATCGCGCAGGCCGCAGGCACCGCCGTCATGATGCCACTGCTCACCACGACCATCCTGACGCGTATCCCGGCCGAGCGGCGGGGGCGGATGATGGGGCTCATCGCGATCGTGATGTCTGCTGCGCCCGCGCTCGGCCCAACATTCTCTGGGCTCCTCATCACGGCGATCGGGTGGCGGGCGGTCTTCATCGCAGTCCTCCCGATCGCGGTACTCGTGCTCGTGATCGGTGGACTCCTCATCGGGCCAGGCGAGAAGGGCTCGGCCGGCAAATTCGACGTGCCATCGGCACTGCTGTCAGTCGTCGCGTTCGGCGGTCTTGTATACGGTCTTGGAAGCATCGGCCAGGCAGTCGACGGCAACGCGCCACTCTCCCCAGCGATCCCGATCGCGGCGGGAGCGGTCGGACTCGCGTTCTTCATCTGGCGCCAACTCGTGCTGCAGCGCAGGGGAACCGCGTTTCTCGACCTTCGCCCGTTCACGAACCGGCCTTTCTGGATCGGCATCGTGCTCATCTCCGTGGTGATGCTTTCAATGTTCGGGTCGCTGATTTTGCTCCCGATCTACATGCAGAACGTCCTCGGGCTCACACCGCTCGCCACCGGACTCGCCGTGCTCCCCGGCGGACTTCTGATGGGCCTCGCGGCGCCGTTTGTCGGGGCGCTCTTTGACAAGGTTGGGGCGCGGCCGCTCGTGGTCCCAGGCGCCTTCGTCGTCTCGATCGCGCTCGTGCTGTTCATGCAGCTCGGAGCAGCGAGCCCGGTCTGGCTCGTGGTCGTCGCGATGCTTGTGCTGAACCTTGGCATCGCGTTCATGATGACGCCGCTGATGACATCGTCACTCGGCTCACTCGCGCCCGAACTCTACAGCCACGGCAGCGCCATCTTCTCAACTGTGCAGCAGCTCGCAGGCGCTGTCGGAACGGCGATGTTCGTGACGCTCATGGCCGTCGGAACCTCGAACGCGGTGACTGCTGGAGACGACGCGGTGGCCGCGACCAGTCAGGGAATCCACGTGGCGTTCGTGGTCGCCGCCGCGAGCTCGGTGCTCGCGATTGTGCTCGCGTTCTTCGTGCCGAAGCAGCAGCAAGTTGGAGCGGAGCACTAGGTCTGACTGTGGGCGGCGGGGCCGGCAGATGAGGCTGTCAGCTGCGGGGGCCGCGTGTATCGCGATCCGGTACCGGGGTACCACCCGAGCGGCACCGCAGGGCGATCCGCCGGTACCGTCGGCCGACGTACCTTCGAGGTATGAACGCACAAGCAGCAACAATCGAAGCCGTCGCCGGGGTCGCGAACCTCGGCAAGTACTACGGGGCGGGGGAGCAGCGGGTCGTCGCGCTCCACGACGTCTCTGTCGCAGTCGGCCGCGGCCAGTTCACCGCAATCATGGGCCCGTCTGGCTCAGGTAAGTCGACGCTCATGCACGTCATGGCCGGCCTCGATACCCCAAGCGAGGGCAAGGTGTGGCTCGGCGGCGACGAAATCTCAGGCCTCGGTGATGCCGAGCTCACGAAGCTGCGTCGCCGCCGCATCGGCTTCATCTTCCAGGCATTCAACCTCGTTCCGACACTCGATGTGCGCGGCAACATCATGCTTCCCTTCCAGCTCGATGGGAAGAAGCCGAGCCTGCAGGAGATGGCCTGGATCGACGCCCTGCTGAACCAGCTTGGCCTCTCGAGCCGCCTCGACCATCGCCCGCATGAGTTGTCCGGTGGGCAGCAGCAGCGTGTGGCGATCGCTCGCGCCCTCGCGACGAAGCCTGACGTTATTTTCGCTGACGAGCCGACGGGCGCCCTCGACTCCCGCACAGGGCGCGAGGTGCTGAAGCTGCTGCGCTCCGCCGTCACGAACTCGGGCCAGAGCATCGTCATGGTCACGCACGATCCGATCGCGGCGAGCTACGCAGACCGCATTGTGTTTCTCGGTGACGGTCGCATCGTCGCCGATCGTGGCCCAATGACCGCTGAGGAGATCTCGGCGACAATGCTGAACCTTGAGGGGCACACCGCATGAGCGCCGCACAGGGATCGGCGCTGCGTGAACACGCAGCGACAGTCGTTGTTTCTGGGCTGAGTACGCTGTTTGCGGTCGCCCTGATTCTCACCACTGGCGTGATGGGCGCCGCACTGAACCCAGACCTCGTCGAGGGGTCTGACACGTTCCGCATGACGTTGCTCATGGTCTCGGCGATCTTCATCATCATCGCCCTGTATGTCGGCGCGATCGTGACAGCGAATACGTTCGCGACGATCATCGCTGGCCGCACGCGCACAATCGCGCTGTACCGCCTCATCGGGTCGACGTCGAAGCGGATCCGTTCCCGCGTCGCAGTCGAGGGCCTCGTCATGGGCGCGATTGGCGCGGTCATTGGCTTCGTTGTCGCTGAGGCGCTCATCGCTGGTGTGGTGTTCTTCGGTCCGGGGTGGGGATGGCTGCCAGAGGGGCCCAACTATCCGTTGTTTGACCCGCTCACGATTCTCGCTGTCGCCGTCGTCGTTCTCACGACGTGGGCGGCCGCGTGGGCAGGGTCGCGTCGCGTCGGATCGGTGTCGCCGATTGCCGCGACTGGTGCGTCGGTCGAGTTGCGTCCCGAGGAGTCGCGCGGGAGGCGCGCCCGCACTGTGTGGGCCTGGATCCTGATTGTGATCGGTGCCGCACTACTCGCGGGAGGCATCGCGCTCAGCGTGCTCTCCCCGATGGCCCTCATGGTGTCGTTCTTCGGTGGCCTATTCTCGTTCACAGGCATCGCCGTCGGCGCACACTTCATCATGCCGCCAGTGCTGAAGCTCACAGGCAAGCTCATCGACCGCGGCCCGACGGGGTCGCTTGCCGCTGCGAACGCCGTGCGCTTCCCCGAGCGCAGCGCGCGCTCAACGATCGGTCTCGTGATCGGCGTGACGCTTGTCATCATGTTCGCAGTCGCGCTCGACAGCTACCGCTCGATGACGCTTATCGCATTCGACAACGACCCGGCCATGGCGGCGATGCTCACCGAGACACTGTCGATCACGACAGCGATCTTCACAGGCCTCGTCGGCTTCTCGGCGATCATTGCTGCGGTCGGCCTCGTGAACACGCTGTCGCTCAGCGTGCTGCAGCGCACTCGTGAACTCGGGCTGCTCCGCGCACTCGGCTTCACAGGGGCACAGGTGCGACGCATGGTCATCGCGGAGAGTGCGCAGATGACAGTAGCGGCGCTCGGCTTCGGGATCCTGCTTGGCGTGTTCTACGGCTGGGTGGCTGCGCAGTCGCTCATCGGCTCCGAGATCGGGTTTGCCGCACCGAGCGTGCCGTGGCTGGTGATCGCCGGCGTCGTGCTCTTCGGGGTCGCGCTCGCACTTGTCGCGGCTGCCGCCCCCGCGCGGCGCGCGGTGCGGGTGTCACCGGTGACCGCGCTCTCGGTCGCGTAGCCCGAACTGGCACCTGATGTTCACAGGAGGGCCCCATGAGCGACTCATGGGGCCCTCCTGCGGGCTAAGCCCAAGAGAGTAGGGTTGGGGTCATGAGTGTAGTGATTGACCCATCCTTCGATCCTGTTCCTTCGCTCGCGCAGACAACTGACGTTGTCATCGGCTCCGTCGCCGATGTCATCGCAGCGCCAGTCCGCGCGTGCCTGATCGCCGCCGAGGGGGATCTGCCATCATGCGATCACCTCGACGGCCAGACCCGCGAGTCACTTGCGGCCGCCGGATTCACCGGGAAGGCAGGCCAGACGCTTCGCCTCCCCGGCAAGACGCTCTGCGTGCTCGTCGGCACAGGTAAGGGCATCACCTCGGCGGCTGAGCTTCGCAACGCCGTCGCTTCCTTCACCCGTGCTGCGAGTGAGTCCGCGGCGCTCGCCCTCGACCTCACCAGCGTGACCTCTGACACGCTGAGCGCGCGCGACGCCGCGCTCGCCGCCACTGAGGGTGCCGTGCTCGCTCGCTACCGCTTTGAGGCGCTGAAGGGCGAGGCGAAGAATGTTGCACTCAGTACGCTGACCCTCGGCGTTTCCGATGCGGATCAGGCTGCAGCCCGGGAGGGTGCAGATCGCGGGCTCGTGCTCGCACGCGCAGCTTCGCTCTCGCGTGACCTCGGCAACACGCCGCCGCGGCACCTTACAGCCGAGAAGTTCGCCGACATTGCTGCGAAGCTCGGCCCCGAGTTCGGCCTGGAGGTCGAGATCTTTGACCGCGACGCGCTCGTCGAGCTCGGCACCGGCGGCCTGCTCGGCGTGAACGCCGGCTCGGTTGACGAGCCGCGCATGATCAAGCTGCGTTACACACCGGAGGGCGCTACCACGAACACCCCGCACCTTGGCCTCGTCGGCAAGGGCATCATGTTTGACTCGGGCGGCGTGAGCCTGAAGCCGCCGACGTCGATGGGCGACATGAAGATGGACATGATGGGCGCGGGCGCCGTCTTCTCGGCGATGCTCGGCCTGCGCGAGCTCGGGGTGACGAACAAGGTCACCGGGTGGCTCATGTGCACCGACAACATGCTCTCTGGCACCGCGACGAAGATCGGCGACGTGCTCACGATCCGCGGCGGCAAGACCATCGAGGTGAAGAACTCCGACGCCGAGGGCCGCATCGTCATGGCAGACGGCCTCGTGCTCGCAACCGAGGAGACTGATCGTCCGGACGCGATCGTCGACATTGCGACGCTGACCGGCAACGCGATGGCGGCTCTCGGGCTCCGCACCGCGGCGACATTCGCGAACAACGACGAGGTTGCGGCTCAGCTCGCGGCCGCGGCGGACCTCACCGACGAGCGCGTCTGGCAGATGCCGCTTGATCACCGCTACGCAGACCAGATGAAGTCGAACGTTGCCGATCTGTCGAATATCGGCGGCCCGTACGGTGGCGCGATCCTCGCTGCTCTGTTCCTCAATGAGTTCGTCGCCGACGTGCCGTGGGGTCACATCGACATCGCGCCGACGATGGAGGTCGCGAGCGACGACCTGTGGCGATCGACCGGCTCGACAGGCTTCGGCGCGCGCCTGCTCACCGAGCTCGCTGCAGCATTCACTGCGCCCGCAGCGACCGATGCTCCGCAGTCAAGCGAGATGAACTAGCGCAATGGCCGAGACGCTGCTTGAGAGTCGCGACGGATACATCAGTGAGTTCATCGATTTCGTAGGATCATCGCCGAGCTCGTACCACGCGGCGCGATTCTCGGCAGCGATGCTCGCGAGCCAGGGGTTCACCGAGTTCGCCGAAGACGACGCGTGGGGGCCGGTCTCATCCGGCGCCCGCGGCGTCGTCGTGCGCGACGGGGCGATCATCGCCTGGCGCGCGGGTGAGGGCGTCTCCGCGACGAGCCCCGTGCGCGTGCTCGGAGCGCACACTGATTCGCCCGGCTTCGTGTTGAAGCCGCAGCCTGACTTCACGGCCGCAGGCTGGTCGCAGGCGGGCGTCGAGGTGTACGGGGGCCCGCTCATCAACTCCTGGCTCGACCGAGACCTCGGCTTCGCGGGGCGCATCGTCACCCGCTCGGGGGAGGAGCGGCTCGTCTGCACGCAGGCCGTCGCTCGCATCCCGCAGCTCGCGATTCACCTCGACCGCGACGCGAACTCGGGCCTGACGCTCGATCGGCAGCGCCACACGCAGCCGATCCTTGCGGTTTCCGCGCCCGACACCTCGGTGATGGAGTTGCTCGCGGCCGCGGCGAATCTGCCGCAGCCAGGGGAACCCTTCGACCGCGCAAGCGCGGCTGAACTGGCTCTCGATTCGGGCCGTCTCGGGGAAGACGATATTGCGGGCACCGACGTGCGGCTATATGACACGCAAGCGGCGAGCAGGATCGGAGTGAAAGCGGAGTTTCTCGCATCACCACGGCTCGACAATCTGAGTTCAACGTTCGCGGGCCTTGTCGCGCTCATCGAAACTGAGCCAGCGCCCGGCACGATCTCAGTGTTCGCCTCGTTTGACCACGAGGAGCTCGGCTCCGAGACACGCTCTGGTGCCGCAGGACCCTTCCTGGAGGACGTTCTCGTCAGGTTGCGCGCTGGACTCGGTGCGACGCCGGATGAGGCCGCACGCGCGCTCGCAGCGTCGTGGTGTGTGTCCGCAGATGCCGGGCACTCGGTGCACCCGAACTACCAGGAAAAGCACGACCCGAACGTGCGCCCGCTCGCGGGCAAGGGGCCGATGCTGAAGATCAACGCGAATCAACGCTATGCGAGTGACGCGCACGGCGCCGCGCTCTGGCAGCGCGCCTGCGAGGCGGCTGGAGTACCAACTCAGGAATTCGTGTCGAACAATACGGTTCCGTGCGGCTCGACGATCGGTCCGATCACGGCGACACGGATCGGGATCCGTACCGTCGACGTCGGCGTTCCGCTGCTGTCGATGCACTCAGCACGCGAACTTGCGCACGTCGATGACCTGCATGGGCTCGCCCGAGCGATCGGTGCGTTCTACGCCGGCGCCTAGTCGCGAGTTCACGAAACGACGCTCAGCCGCGCACGCGAGTGCGCGGCTGAGCGTTTCTTCATCGAAATTCTTATGTCTGTTCGATAGGATCAGGCCATGAGTGAGGTGCAACGGCAAGGTGAAAAGGTCCTAGCGCTCCCTACGGATCGGTTGATGCCGCACATTCAGCGGTTCGGGCAGCAGGCGATTGAGTTCACTTTCCTCGGCCCGAACATGCAGGGGCAGCCCACATGGATCATGTGGAATGCGAACGAGCCGTACCTCATTGGCATGCTCAGCCAGGGCAAGATGGGGTACCACTTTGAGCAGCGCACCGGTGACGGTGTGCAATTACTCGAGAACATCTCACTCAACCGGGTGCAGCGCGCCCTCGGCGGGTAGACGCGAGATTTTCCGGGTGGCGGGAGCGCAACTGCGACACGCCAGGGATACCGGTTGCTCGCCGGGATTTGCGTCTCGCGGCATTCGTGCCCTAAGCTCATATCTCGGTAGCACGGCAAGAAATTGCTTCGGCCCCATCGTTTAGCGGCCTAGGACACCGCCCTTTCACGGCGGCAGCACGGGTTCGAATCCCGTTGGGGTCACTATACCGAACACAATTGAATATGAATGGCCCTGTAGCGCAGTTGGTTAGCGCGCCGCCCTGTCACGGCGGAGGTCGCGGGTTCAAGTCCCGTCAGGGTCGCTGGATTGAGGAGCCCTTCTAAGGAAGGGTTTCTTCATTCCAACGGCGATTGCCAGAGTTGGTCACCCAGTTCGAACGATCGTCTGGCTCTGTAGCTCAGTTGGTAGAGCGTTCGACTGAAAATCGAAAGGTCACCGGATCGATGCCGGTCGGAGCCACGTAGCGGAGTATTACACCGCTGCTGAACCCTCATGAGGCTTCTACTCGTGGGGGTTCTTTTCTTGCAGACCCGTTCCCTGTCCACTTTGTGGGCGAGGGGTGCGGCGAGCAAGGCGCAATTGAAAAACATGTATGGCCCTGTAGCGCAGTTGGTTAGCGCGCCGCCCTGTCACGGCGGAGGTCGCGGGTTCAAGTCCCGTCAGGGTCGCCATTGGATGAAGCCCCTCTGCGGAGGGGCTTCATTGCGATTTGGGCGAGTTCACCTGCGCGATGGGCGCTGTTGGCGCGGAGTTTGGGCTGCGGTTTTGGTCCCAGCGCCAGTGTTCGCGACCTTGGGCTTGTGAATGAGCAAGATTAGCTATATTGTTTTGCTCTGGCAGCAAACTAGTGGTTTGGTTGCTGTTCTCTATGCAAATTCGTTGTTGAATTTGTTCTCAATGCCGAGATGGAAAGTGCGCCTTCATGACTAAGACGAGCCCCACAACCAAGTGGGTGATGCTGAGCCTGTCCTACCTGGTTCTCATCGCCTGCTTCATCCCCTACATCGGATGGACCCCGAGCCTGCTCGAGATCTCCGAAGAGCTGTCGCTCAGCGCGAGCCAGGCCGGCCTGCTCGCCTCGATTACCGCCCTCGTTGGCGGCATCATCCTGCCATTCGCCGGAGTGATCGGCGACAGGATCGGAATCAAGAAGATCATCCTCGTTGGCCTTGTCGCCGCGATCGTCGGGCAGTTCGTCTTCGCGCTTGCGCCTGACTACGGCATGCTCATGCTCGGCCGCGCAATCAGCGGCCTCGGAGTTGGGCTGTTGTTCGTCGGGCCGTACACGATGGCAATTAACTGGTTCGAGCGCGAGCGCAAGAGCGGAATTGCGCTCGGCGTCATGTTCACGACCGATGGCATCGGGTCGGTTTTCGCGCTCTATCTGTTCGCGATCGTGCTCGTCGCGTTCGGTTGGCGCACCGGCTCGACAATCGGCGGCGTCTTCCTCATCGTTGTCCTTGTCATCGCCGCGCTCTTCCTGAAGGACGTTCCGCCAGCCCCGGCCGAAGAGGCCGCGCAGGAAGCAGACGCCAGCGGCCGGTCGGCTGTCAGCTGGCTGTTCAGCCGCAACGTCTTGGTCGCAGCTGCCTTCTTTATCGGCGAGTGGGGAATCTTCGCAGTAGTGGCCGTCTGGATGCCGACGATCCTGATCGAGGACGCAGGCTGGTCGACAACGGCGGCCGGCTTCTTCGCCTCCTGCTACGTGCTCGCCGGTGTCGCAACGTCGATCATCTTTGGTCTCATCTCGGACCGCCTCGGCAAGCGAAAGAACCTGATCCTGCTCGCGGGCCTCGCCATGACGCTCTTCATGGGTGCCCTCACCGTCAGCATTGCCTCAGGCAACTACGTGTTCGCAGCGATCTGCCTCCCGCTCGTCGGCCTCGGGGTCTACACCGGAATGCCTCTCGCCCTGGCGCTCGCAACCGAGTCGGTGCCCGCGCGCATGGCTGGCGCAGTCAATGGCTTCGTGCTCGGAATCGGCTTCATCGTTGGCGGATTCGTCTACCCGTATGTGATGGGACTCGTGAAGGATTCAACCGGCGACTACGTTCTCGGCTTCGTCGGGATGGTTGTCGCGACAGCGCTGCTCAACCTTTGCTTCCCGAGCTTCGCGAAGGACGTGCGGCGTGCGCAGCCAGCGGAGGCGCTCGTACGCTAACGCCGCGCCATACGGCTCGGCGCCGCCGCAATCGCGCACTACAACAAGAAGCCCCTCCTCGGAGGGGCTTCTTGCCGCCTGGAGGCTTTAGCCCTTCACGACGCTCGCTTCGGTAGTGGTCGAGCTGAGCACCGTGCCCGGCGCGAGGCTCGGGAACCACGAGGACTTGCCCGTCAGGGCCCTCGCCGTCCACTCCGTGCCACGCTGTGCTGGTAGAACGCCCACCCGAACATGATCGTGCCGAGCAAGAGGATCGCCCGTGCAAGCGTGACCGCCGCAACCACGAGCGCGTCGGGGAGTCCTCCTGAAACGAGCATGCCGATCATCACGACCTCGTACACACCGACGCCGTTGGGGGTCGTCACCACCATGCTCGTCACTGTCGCGAGCCCGTAGGCGACAAACACGAGCGCCGGGTCGGCGTGCATGCCGAAGGCGGCGAGGGCGATCCAGAACAGCCCGGCATCGCATGCATGCACGAGAAATGACAAGGTGAACGGGGTGCGGAGCGCGCGCGGGGCACGAAGGGTCTCCCGCAGTTCGACATGCAGCCCGTCGAAGAAACGCACAACATTTCCCGTCTGCACGCCGGCGGGCCTACCGACGATGTTTGCGCCCCAGTTCGCGACCTTCACAACGACGCCAGCGAACCTGTGCAGTGCGCGCCTCCGTTGCAGCAGCAGTGCGCCACCAATCGTTGCGCCAAGTGCGAGTGCGCCGACGCCCGCGGCCGACCAGAGTACTGCCGCGGTTCCAGTGCCGCTGGCGAGTAGCCACGCCGCTGCGGCAAGCAACAAGATGCAGAACGACAGGAACGTCACTGCGAAGCGTGCAAGCTGCGCGAGCGTGCCCTTTGCTGCAGGAACCCCCAGGCTCGCGAGCTTCCAGCTCGTGTAAGTGATGCCGGCAGCGCCGCCCGATGGCAGCATGTGATTCGCGAAGTTGAACTCGAGTGACATTCTCATCGCGGTAAGCGGGCGCAACCCGTGGAGCTCGCCTCGAGCGCGAAGGTACGAGAACAGTGCCTCGCCGGTGAGTGCGAAGCTCGCGAGCTGCACAGGGACGAGAAGCGCCATTACTCCAGGGTTCACGAGCGGAAGACTGCGGGCGGCGTCGACAAGCGTCGGCCAAGCAGCTGCGACGATCATCGCCACGAGCAGCACAGTGACCGCGCTGACCCAGAACCTGGGGGAGCGCACCCAGCCCGCACTCACGTTGCGCGGCCCGCCCATCTCCTCTGGTTCCCGTAGCGGTGCCGTGCGAGCGTCATGCTGTCTGTTTCGTAGTACCGACTCAGCTTTTTCCCATCGATCGAGCGAAACAGGCGCGCCTGCACGATGAGGTCAGGAGCGTACCGCAGCCGGTGCCCGGTGCGCAGCAACGCGATCGTCACATCAACGTCTTCGCTCACCAGGTCGTCACCGTGCCCGACGAGCTGGCGGGCCTCGAGCCAGGCCCGCCGACGAAACGCGCTGTTGAATCCATACAGCATGGGGCGCACCCCGATGCTGCGCTGGTGCCACAACCGAAATCCCCGATACCACCACGCGAACCAGAGCCGTGGTCCGGGGGAGAGCTCCGCGATAGCGGCGCCACCGCCCTGCCCATCGAGTGTGGGATCGCGAAAGTCGTCGCGGATGCGCGCGATCCATGTTGGCGGCACGACGGTGTCGGCGTCGATCCGGGCGATGACCTCTGAGCGCGCAGCGTCGAATCCGGCGGTTCGCGCAAACGTCACTCCCTGCCTGGGCTCAGTCACGACGCGCACCCCGGGGAATCGCGCCGCGATCCTGTCACTCCCATCGGTGCATGCGTTGTCGACAACGATGATTTCGTCGGCTGGTTCGCTCTGCCCGGCGAGCGCCCGGAGACAGCGGGCGATGATTCTGGCCTCGTTGTGCATAGGGATCACGACTGAGACTGTCGGGTTGTGCAGTTCGGCCGGAGGCGGGGAAATCGTCACCCCTCCATTCACTCCCGAATCTGCCGGCAGGACGATGGCCCCCGCGCGAGCTTCGGGGTAGCGTCAGCGCTACCCCGGCAGAGTAGCCGCGATATTCTGGATCGATGAGCACTCAAGAGACCCCGACGCTCGCAGAAGTGCGCGCAGCCATCGACGAGCTTGACGGCGAAATCGTCGAGCTCATTGCGCGGCGACAACGCTGGGTTGAAGCGGCGGGGCTGATGAAGACCGATGAGCAGGCGGTGCGGGCGCCGGACCGTGTCGAACAGGTCATCCACAAGGTCCGCGGGCTGGCAGCCGAGCACGGAGCGTCGCCCGACGTTGTCGAGAGCGCCTACCGTGCTCTCATCGCAGCGTTCGTTGAACTTGAACTCACCGTGCACGACGGCGAAGCGCGTCAGGTGATTCGCACCACGCGCGGGCCCGAGGAGTACTCGGCGCTAGTCAGCATCTGGCGAAGCGCCGTGCGGGCAACCCACGATTTCCTTGCTGAGGAAGACTTTGCAAGGATCGAGGGAAACCTTGCGGATGCCTACTTCCCTGCTGTGACGCTCGCTGTTGCCGAGCGTGACGGTGTGCCAGTCGGTTTCGCGGGAGTAGCCGAGGGCAGCCTTGAGATGCTATTCGTCGACGACGCAGCACGAGGCACCGGGGTGGGGAGCGCGCTGCTCGCCCATGCGATCGAGCGGCTCGGTGTGACCCGCGTTGACGTCAACGAGCAGAACCCAGGCGCTCACGGGTTCTATGTGAGCCGCGGCTTCGCCGAGGTTGGACGCAGTGAGCTCGACGGTGACGGGCGTCCCTACCCACTCATTCACCTCGCGCTCCCCGAGAGATAAACATCGAGCGCCACATGAAAGAAGGCGGCGGTGCATATGACTGGCATCGAGTACCTGGTCTTCGAGGATGCTCTCCGCGATGAGCATGCGCGGGCGGTGTTTGAGCGCACGGTTCAGGCCGTCAACGATGGCACCGCGAGGCGGGTGGTGCTCAGCAGGGGGGCACGGGTTCGAAACTGACGGCGAGAAGATCCTTGGCAGCGCGGTGCTTGAGTACGCGCTCGGTCTCGTACCCGCCGACGAGTTTGATGCGACCGCTGCGAGGGCCTTCGCTGAGCGCATGCGGAGAATCTTCGGATGGCACGACATCACCTTCGCACTGACCCAGTGGGTTGAACAGCGGCTCTGTGCGCCCTACTTCGAGGATCGTGGCAACGACTGGAGCCCTGACTGGCAGCTGCGCGACGACGTCGATGTGAGTCACCTGCCAGAGTCGTTCTTCGAGTTCGCATGCTACGTCGCTGTTGGTGAACTGAAGCACGGCCCGAGCTACGCGTCTGTGAGTGCGAACCGCATCTTCGATTGGGTGACAAAGCTCGGCAGCAGCCTGCCCGCACGCTTGAAGAAGGAGGGCACAGGCCAACTGCCGAAGGAGCTCGCCGCGTTCCTCGGGACTGGCGAAGCCGAGGGCGTCACCGCGAAGGCGAACGATGCACTCGCGACTATCAAGATCGCCGTGAAACATGAGAACGCTGCAAGTTACGCGGCGGTGCTCGGCTACCTCACGAGGCTCCTCGACACGACGGACTTCCCACGCTCCTACGCTCTCGAGTTCCGCGGACCGACAAAGCAATACCTGCCGGTGAACAAGCTGCCGAGAAAGTCAGTGAACCAGCTGTTCGCCTGCGCCGTCGGCTACCCCGAACTCTGGCCAGCGATTGCGGCCTACGCGCGGGCTGCGATGAGTGAGTACGACTGGTACACGAACCTCGAGGGCGAGAATTGCGCGATGCCGGGAACGCTCGCTGTGTTCGCGCTCGGGATCGCCGAGGCCGCAACTGGCGGTACTGAATTCACGCCGCTCGTGCTCGACTACCTTGGCGAGGTCGACGGTGAGCACCAGTCGCTTGACGGGCACTTTCTGGCCGGGTACATCGAGGCACACGGCTTCGACGAAACCGGGGTCGACTATCTACTCGCCTGCGCCGGGAACATCCAAGAGCTGCAGCACCGCAAGATCTACCCAGCGCTTGTCGCGAATGAGCGCAGCCTGACCGCGCTTCTCACCCTCCGCGGAGTTGGCGTGGCGAGTGGCCCGAGTGGCGTCCCGGCGCTCGCCGCGACCCTGCGGGGCGAGCCATCGGATGACTATGCGTGGCGCCACGCGCTCTGTGCCATATGGGGCAGCGCAGCTGAGACGAGGGGAGCCGACGGCCGCGCCGGCGCAAAAATCATTGAGGGTGCTGAGCCGGGGCTTCGTGCGTCCTACGAGGCGATTTTCGCCTAGCTGTACGGTCTGCGAGAAGGAGCGCACGACTCTTCGAGTGTCTGGGCGCCGTTGCCGCGAGCCTGCCGTGGTTATGGCGGTCGGGGTGCGGGGAATGTGCATAGTGAATTCCCTGGAAGCACTTAATTTTGGCACACAAAACACTAGACCCCTACATTTTTTGTGGATAGGCTGGCGCCTGTATTTGGCCTCCTGTGTCGTCGAAACCCAGCGTTTGCGAGGGCTCTTTCGATCGCGCTGCTGGCCGACGCATTCATGACGTAGTGAACAGACAGCAAGGGGGAGCGATAGTGCGCGCGCTGGCAGATCCAGGACCAATGAAACGTCGAGCGAGGGGTCTGAGACTGCTCGCAGGTATTTCGGCGTTCGCTATGGTTGGCGGCGTCGCAGTTCTGGGCGCATCGCCCGCGCTCGCCGACGACGGGGGTACCCAAAGTGACTTCGTGCAGTTTGCGGACGACCAACTGCTCGCCTGTGTCAACGAGAAACTCGGAGGCGGTCGAACTCCGAGTGAGCCCGTCAGCTATGAGGAGCTCAACACGATCTTTGGGCTTTCATGTAGCAGCAAGTTTGCGGTGACATCACTTGGCGGCATTGAGCACGCCCAGAAGATCACCAATATGTTCTTTGCTGGCGGAGCGCACGACTTCT
Source organism: Leucobacter aridicollis (assembly GCF_024399335.1). Lineage (NCBI taxonomy): Bacteria > Bacillati > Actinomycetota > Actinomycetes > Micrococcales > Microbacteriaceae > Leucobacter > Leucobacter aridicollis. The sequence continues at coordinate 2,827,317 of NZ_CP075339.1, read as the reverse complement.
CTGCGGCTGGCTCGCTCGCGGCTGCGGCAGCGATGCCGAAACTAAACAACCTGACACTTACAGACGCGCATGTCACGAACGCCTCACTCGCCGACGTTGGGGACATCACGGGACTCACGACGTTGAGCCTCACCGGGAACCCAGAGCTCTCTGATCTCGCACCGCTTGGCGCGCTTGCCAAACTGAACAAACTCGACGTCTCACGAAACGTAACGCTCGCTGACCTGTCACCGCTTCGCGGTCTCACGACACTGCGCGACTTCACGGCGTCGCAGAACCCGCTGCTCGTCGATCTCTCACCCCTTCGCGAGCTCACGTCACTGACGTCAGTCAGCGTCTACAAAACTGCCGTCGAGACGCTTGAGCCGCTGTCAGACCTGGTGAAGATCACGAACATCAGTGCCGGGTATACGAATATCACGACGCTTGAGCCCATCTCGAAACTTACTCAGATGCGCAACCTGAGCTTCGACTACGCAAAGCTGCAGAGTCTCGACGGAATCGAAGGGATGGCAAGCCTGCGCACCCTTGAGGTGAACTACAACTCCGATATTGGTGACGACCTCGGTGCATTGGGAAACAAACCCGAGCTCACGCGGCTTCACATGAATGCGATCGGTGCGACGTCACTTGAACCGCTCTTCGGCCTCACCGGCCTCACAAGTCTGCAGGCTCTGGGCAATGCGATCTCGTCGCTCGAAGGATTCCAAGAGGCTCCCGAGGCGGCCGCGACGGGAGCGTTCGCGGTGACCGCGCAGCAGGTCACGGGCGAAGCGAAGTATGTGCCGAGGGGCGCAAAGATGTTCCGTCACGATGCAACCGGACAGCTTGCGAAGCGCGATGGCTCATTCCCTGCCCCCGGGGGTAACCTCGCGCCGATCCCTGACCCTGAACTACCGCTCATGCAGATCGAGGTGATCAAGGCCTGGCCCGACCTCGAGTACACGTTCGCTGAGGAAAGCAAGAAGAATGATCGCTTCACCGGTACGGTTGCGATGCCGATTGTGTGGAGCTCGATCACGAGCGAGGACAGTGCGACGGTTCCGCTCGGCGAGGCGTGGTATCGCGACGTAACGTTTACTGATGGCTTCCCAATGGCCGAGATGACGCTTTCCGGCGACGTTCCCGCGTGGCTGACCGTAGATGGCGTCACGCTGACTGGAACGCCCGACGTGTCGGGAGATTGGACCTTCGAAATTCGGGTCGCGGACGCGCTTGGAAACGCCATGACGCAGCGGTTTGACATCACCGTGCCGCAACCGAACACGAGTTTCTTTGAGATCAGCGAGGACCAAGACGTTGTCGCTGATGGCGACGTCGAAGTTGAGTTCAGAGTCACGCGCACCGACGCAGCAGAAAACCCGTACACGGGTGAAGCAAGTGTCCGCGTTCGGACCGTGGACGGAACCGCGAAGGCGGGCTCACATTATGAGGCACTCGATACGACGGTCTCCTGGGCGCCGGGTGAAACTGCGACGGAGAAATCCGTGCGCGTGAGAGTTCTCGGCGGTGAGGCTGGAACCGACGAGGCCGCGCTCTCAGTCGAACTCTCTGATCCCACACCCGCAAACGTGACTGAACTGGGCGGGGGCTTCACCACTGATCTGACGATCAGCTATCCGCAGCCTGAGCCCTCAGAGTTCTCTATCAGCAAGCCACAGCTTGTTCGGGCGGCAGCCAAGCAGCCCGGGCACGTTCCGGGCGACGGCGAGCAGGACGTCACCTTCACAGTTACCAGGACCGACAGCATGCACCACCCATGGACGGGCGACGCCAAGGTTGCGGTGAAGATCTACGACCCGATGGCGACGGATGGCGACGACTACTCGGCGACTGTGCCCCTCACGTGGAAACGGGGTGACGCTGCGGCAAAGGAGTTCACAATTACGGTGACTCCTGGCAGCGCTGGCGACTCGAACCGCGTCCTGGCACTTCGGGTGGTAGCCGCGGACCCGCCTGAGCCATATGCGAAGCCTGCCCCACGCGCTGTGAGCGGCTTGACGATCACCTATCCCCAGCCAGACGCGACGTCCTTTACAATCGGCGCGGATCAGCGTGGGCGCGCAGGCACTGACTTCTCGTTCGAGGTCAGCCGGAACGACGCCGCGGTGAACCCATGGACAGGGGAGGCGAGCGTGCTTGTTGCGACGAAGGATGGCTCGGCGCTCGCGGGGACCCACTACGCTGCTTACTCAGAACGGCTCACCTGGGCCACTGGCGATGCGGCACCGAAAACTGTGACGATCGAGTCATTCGCGGTGCCGGCGGGCGACCCAGAGCGAATCTTCGAGGTTGAGCTCTTGCAGCCAGAGCCGAGCGCATTCAACGTGGTCGCCGATCGGAGTTCGGCCACGGTCACGCTCGAATCGGCGGTTCCGAATACTACGGTGGTTGCGTTTGGAGGCGACGCCCGCGTCGCCTCGGGTGATGCGCTCACCTTTACGCTGTCGCGCACCGACGCGGAGTTGGACCCGTGGACGGGCGAAGCGAGCGTTCGGGTTAGGTCCGTTGATGGTACGGCGGTTGCTGGCGAACACTTTGAGGCGGTCGATGAGGTGGTGACGTGGTCTGCGGGAGATGCCACGAACAAGGTAGTCACCATCTCGACGACAAAGATGACATCTGATGTCCGGGAACGATCGTTGACCCTCACACTTTCAGAGCCGACTGCGCACGCAGTAATTGGTGATCGAGGATCAGCAGTCGGAACTGTGACCTACGAAAAGGAGACCGAGCCCGGTGTTGACGGTGGTCCCAACCCCAAGCCAGGCCCCGGCGACGGTTCCACTGAGACCCCGGACCAGAAGCCCGGCGACCCACTCGTTCACTCAGGTGCGAGCCCACTGACCTTGGGATTGAGCGCTGGCGCGGCCATGCTCGCCCTCCTCGCGGGCGGTGCGCTATTGCTGATGCGCATGCGGCGCACTCAGTAGGAGACCTGCGATCTGAGGGGCGGGCTCCGCGCGGCCAACACCGGCTGGGCGGGGCCCGCTCCGCAGTTCACGGGCCTGACCCCCCCCAGAATAGGGGAAATCTCGGGCCCGGAAACCGCCGTTCTTGTGCCATGGCATACCGGATTCGGTTGGGAGCGAAGCAGCAGGCAAGGGAAATCGCAGCGAAGATGGGTTTGCACGATATTGACCGCAGGACTGTGCAGAAGTTCGTTTAGCTCGAATCGGTGCGCTGCGTAGCCTGTGTGCATCCGCAGAGACGCGACGATAGGGCAGGTATGCGAGCGAATTACGACAAGCCGGTTTCACCAGCGACCTCAGTAGCACAGGTGGTGCCTGGCAAGGGCACCGCTAAGTCCAAGAAGCTGGCTTCGCGCCACATTACGATGATCACGCTTGGCGGAATCATCGGCGCGAGCTTGTTCGTCGGCTCGGGCAACGTCATCCGATCGGTGGGCCCTGCGGCACTCGTCTCCTACCTTATCGGCGGGGTGCTTGTCTTCTTAGCGATGCGCATGCTCGGCGAGATGGCGGCGGCGCGCCCAACCACAGGGTCTTTCATGGAGTACGCCAGGGTTGGCCTCGGCGACTGGGCGGCCTACTTCGTCGGCTGGCTGTACTGGTACTTCTGGGTCGGCGTCATCGCGTTCGAAGCGGTTGTGAGCGGGGCGATCCTCCATAGCTGGATGCCCGGAATTCCCGAGTGGGTGTTCTCGATCACGATGATGCTCATCTTCACGGTGACAAACGTTGTCTCCGTTCGATCGTTCGGCGAGGTGGAGTTCTGGCTTGCGAGCATCAAGGTCGTCGCAATCGTCGTCTTCCTTGGAGTCGGCGTACTCTTCGCCTTTGGGCTCTGGCCTGGTGGGTCTTTTTCGCTGCCGAACCTGTGGGAGCACGGTGGCTTTGCGCCGAACGGAATCTGGCCAGTCATCGCTGGCGTCGCGATCGTGATCTTCTCGTACTTCGGCACTGAGATCGCTGTGATGGCGGCAGCTGAATCAGAGAACCCAGCGAAGGGCGTGCGGCAAGCAACGACGACTGTCGTGTGGCGAATTCTGCTGTTTTTTGTCGGCGCGGTGTTCCTAATCGTCGTCATCGTCCCGTGGAACGAGTTGCCCGACCCGCAGGTCGAAGGCCCCTTCGTGCACGTCTTCACCCTCTACGGCATCCCGGCTGCTGGCGCGATCATGAGCGCAGTCACACTAACGGCTGTCTGCTCGGTGCTGAATTCGGGCCTCTACTCGGCAGCGCGCATGTTTGCAGCGCTCGCAGAGCAGGGCTATGCACCTGCGATTGTTGCAAAGCGCTCGCGCAATGGCGTGCCGATCGCAGCAGTCATCGCGTCGACGCTCGGAGGCTATGCGGCGGTCATCGTGAACTTCGCCGCACCCGAGTCTGGCATTTTCGACTTCATCATGAACTCGGCCGGTCTGGTTGCACTGTTCGTGTATGCCTTCATCGCGGCGACTCAGATTCGCATGCGGCAGCGAATGTCAAAAGAGGAGGTCGCGGGCCTAGAACTGAAAATGTGGCTTCACCCGTGGCTGGGGATCCTCGTCATCCTTGCCGTAATCGGCATTGTCGTCATCATGGTCGTGAGTGGCGACGGTACCCGAACGCAGGTCTGGACAAGCCTCGTATCGGTCGCGGTACTCGCGGTGTTCTGGCCGGCAGTGCGCCGGCGTCTCGCTCGCGTCCGTGCAGCAAAGGCAAACGAGCAGGAAGCTGAGAGCGTGGAGTAGCCCGCGAGAGTACACTCGAACTCATGAGCTACCGAGAGCTGTATTCGCAGCGTCAGGAGGTCGTCAGCGAAGCCCTTGCTGACGGTGAGTGACTACACTGCCCCCGCGGCGGGAGCGCTGAGCGCTCACCCGCCGCGGGTTTAGTGCACCCATTTCTCATTACTCTGGGGACTTTTCCGCGCTCGTGCGGTTGGTACCCGAAAGGCTGACTCATGCAACCCCTCACAGAATCATTCATTCGTTCATCGTTCGTCAACGCGTCGCGCAGAGAGACGAAGGAACTCTCATTGCCGGCGGGTTTCGAAACGCTGACGGACGCCGACTGGGCCGAGCTCGACTTCTACGGCTGGCGCGACCCGAAGTATGTGCGCCGCGCCTACGCAGTGCTGCCGACATTCGGCGGGGACCCTGTTGGCGTGACCTTCACCCAGGCAGAGGCGACACCGCGCTCGCGGGCCATGTGCAACTGGTGCCAAGACGTTCGGCTACCGAACGAAGTCGTGTTCTGGGCCGCGAAGCGAGCGGGCGAGGCCGGCCGAAAGGGCAGCACTGTGGGAATCCTGCTGTGCCGAGAGTTCCAATGCTCCCGAAACGTGCGCAACGATCCGCCGCCCGCATACGAGGGCTTTGACGTCGCTAGGGCTCGGGCGCAGCGCATCGACACGCTGCGGTTGAAGGTCGCGGGCTTCGCCGACATGCTCGTGGCGGGCAGGTAGCCGCCGCGCTACGCTGGCAGCATGGACCAGCGCGACTACGAGACTGCTCTGTACCCGCTGCTCGAAGTACGCTCTGACACTGTGAGAGCAAGGCTCGAACGCTTCGCCAGCGCCGCAACCTCCTCAGCAGGTGACGGCGCAGGCGGAACGGCCAGCGCCGATGCAATCGTCATTAATGTCTTCGTCGATCAAGACGGCGAAGGGCCCTTTGACGTGTGGGCACGCTTCGAGGGGCGCGACGGGTTCGCTCTCGATCGCCGCTTCGACGACGAACGCCAGCTGTTTGGAGTCCTCTGGGGAGAACTTGGCTGGGAGCCCGAGGTGCCAGGCCGACCAGCCGGGTGGTCGCGCGATGACCTCGAAGATGCACTGGTAGCGGCCGTAGCCACCTGGCTGCGGCCGCTCCTCCCCGCTCAGGACGACGGCCTGATCTGGCGTATCGAATCACCCGACGGCGCAGTTGTCGCGGACAATATTTGACGAGAGGCTTCTCATGGGAGTGATCAACACGTACTTCATCGCCGACTCACACGAGGCCGCGGCTGCGGCCGTTGGCGAGGGACCAGCTGGGCTCCCCGCCGTCGACGCAGTCGATGCCACGGTGCAGGCTGGAACGCTGCTGGCCCTCCTCACCGGGCGAGACTACGACGAGATCGTGGCCGAGAAGTCCTGGGCAAGACTCGTCAGCGACCCCGATGACGAGAGCGCGTGGGTCGTCTCTATGCCTGATGCTTTCACCGAAGCGCTCGCCTCCGCATCAGACGACGAGCTTGCTCAGGTTGTCGGTCCCTGGTCGCAGACCGAGGAATTCTGGGGGAGCGGCGATCCTGAACAGCTGCTTCCGATGCTGCGGGACTGGCGCGATCTGGCGCGGCGGGCAGCCGAGGAGGGCGCTGGGCTGTACTGCTGGATGGCCCTTTAGGCCCCGGCAGCTGCAAGCTGGGCGGCGAGCCCCGCGGCGTCCTGTTGAATCCAGTACTCGACGATGTAGCCGCCCTCGACGCGATACACGGCGCTCCCGATAGTCTCGATCGGCCTGCCTGTCGGCGCGTGGCCGTCGATGTCGCCAACGTGATGGCCCCGTTGGATCCACCTTGCGTAGGCGCGGTCGCCGTCGACAAGCAGTTCGTCGACGACGAGTTCGAATGGGCCAAACATCTCGAGCATTTCTTCGACGTGCTCGGTGTAGTTGGCGGCGCCGCGCTCAAGCGTCGTGCGCGCCCCGGCGCGCACCTGATGGGCGAGCACGGTAGTTGCCATGTAGTGCGCGGCGCGTTCGGGTGACGCCCCGCTACGCACCTCGGTGAGGAACCCTCGGACAGTCTCTGCGGTGCTGCGACTCATGATCAGATTCTAGTGCTGTGTCTATCTCGGGCTGCGCGGCGGGATGCTGTTTCGCGCACGAGGAGTATTCTGTCTGGGTGACTCGTATCCTCTTCTTTGAGCCCCGCATTGCTGGCAACACCGGCAACACGATTCGCCTCGCGGCAGGCACTGGGGCTGAGCTCCACATCGTGAACCCGCTCTTTGATTTCGAGGATTCGAAACTGAAGCGCGCAGGGCTCGACTACCACGATCTCGCCGTCGTTCACCTGCACGATTCGTTCGAGGCAGCGCTTGAAGCGCTCGCGCCCGCACGGGTCTTCGCGTTCACAGCTCGAACAACTCGGCCGTACACTGACGTTGCGTATGAGCCGACCGACGTGCTGCTCTTCGGGCCAGAACCCACCGGGCTGCCCCAGGAAATCCTGGACCACCCGGCGATTACTGACCGCCTCCGGATTCCGATGCTCCCTGGCCCGCGCTCGATGAACCTCGCAAACTGTGCGGCCATCGCGAGCTACGAGGCGTGGCGCCAGCAGGGTTTCGCAGGGGCGGCGTAGAGGCGCGTACAGCCCTCGTCCCGCTGGTCAATCCGGGCGCCTCACGAAGGTGCGTTAGGCTTCGAACAGCGACCGATAGTTCGCGAGGTCTTTTCTCGACGCAGCCCCGAGCTTCGCGCGTGCCTGGGCAATATGTGACTCCACGGTACGAATGCTGCAGTGCAGCCGGGCCGCAATCGCTTTGTTCGCGAGTCCCTCAGCGGCGAGCGCCGCAACCTCACGCTCGCGCGCGGTGAGGTGCAAATAGTCGCTTGTGAGGGTGCTACGTCGCAGGTAGCTTGGCACGGTGTGCGCAATCTCCCGCTCCAGCTCATCAATTTGTTCTGCGCACTCGGTTGCGGCAACGCCAGATCTCCGGCTTAGGAAAATCTCCCGCGCTTGGCCCAAAGCGTAGAGGGCTGGGGCCCATGCTCGACGCTGCCGCAACACCTCCGCGATACGGGCCAACTCGCGGGGATTCTCGGCTGCGGCAGCGGTGAGATGTGCGCGCATGAGAGACATGAGTGGTGCGGTTCGGTCGCCGGCCAACGGGATCGAGTGATGCTGCGCAAGAGTTGCGTGCTTGCCCGCAAAATACATGAAGAGCCTCAGCTGTGCTTCTGAATCATTAGCCGCCACGTCGGGTGTGTCGAGGGCTGCGACAGGCGAAGCGGCGTGACCAAGACCCGAATGGATCGAGTTCAGCTGCGCCTCGACTCGCAACGGGATGAGGTGAGGGGCGGTGCCAATCAGGAGTCCCCATTCGCGGTGTGCCCGGATGAGGTCTCCGCAGGCGAGCGCCGTAGCCGACGCTTCGTAGTGGCGAAGCCATCGTGCGTGGAATTCATAGAGTGGGCTTCGGCGGGCAATGTCGACGAACTCGGGAGCGAACACGGGTCCTTTGCCGAGCACAAAACAGGTGAGCGCCTGGGAAAGCAGCACCATTCCAGATGTATGCGGGAGTTCGGTGAGCGTTTGTGACGATGTGCGAGGGACGGGGCCCGCGCGCTCGATCCACGAACCGGGGGAGAGCTCCCCTTTTGTAGCTGCGTCGAGATTCACAAGTGTGTCTGCAAGCATCCCCGTGGTCGTGTCAGCGTGGCTGCGGCCACATTGCTCAAGGAACGCGACTTGTTCGGAGGTGAGCATTGCTGAGCGGTTGAAGAGCCACACGACCCGTTCGAGATCATGTTCTGCTCGGTCAGCTGGGAAGATGTCTTCAGGTGCCGACGGGGTGAGGGCGAGCTCGCTCAGCCTCGAGTGCACGCCCAGCCAGCCGACAAAGGCGTTTGAATCGTGCTCTGGCGGCGGCCCAATGTGGGAGAGGCCCGCTTCGGGGCCGACAAGTGCCCCGATGACAGCGGCGCGGAGCGTTGGGCTCAACAGCACTTGCGTGTCGGTGCTGCGGAGCAGTAGCGATCTTGCGAGCTGTTCCTCGCCGAAGTCAATGAGCTCGACAATTGTCTTCTCGATCAGTGAGCTTCGTAGCGACGAGTACTTCTCGGCCACCTGCGGTCTTGCTGCGGTAAACGGGCGGCTACAAAACACGGCGTCGCTCACCGAGAGTGGAAATCCGAGCGAGTACTTTGCAAGCAGCCGTTCTTGCGCCGTGTCTTCGAAGACGGTGAGGGCATCTGTCGGTGCTAGGTCGCGAATCGCGGATGCTACGAACGGTGGCACGTAATAGAGCGAACGCGTGCCGACTGACGCGAGAATGCCTTGCCGAAGCAAGAGCTCGGTGTGGTGACTACCGACCAGATCCTCGATACCCTTCAGATCCAGTGGGTCAAACCGCGACAGTAGGACCGCGGCCGTGACGGACTCGGGCGGGAGATCTCTCACTGTTCGTGCGACGCTCCTGAGCGCAGAAGCTGCTAGACCGGTGGGTTGGGAGGTCAGGATCTCGGGCCGAGGAAACGCAGCGACTCCGCCGACCTTTGCGAGCTCGAGCAAGGCGAGCGCCCACTTCGGGCGGCCGTCTGCAAGCCGCGTAATTGCGTGCAGCATGCCGGAATCGAGTACGTCGGTGCTGTGTTCGTGAAGCAGTCTGGCGAGTGCGTCATCGGCAAGACGGGGGAGACCAATGCTCGTTGCGCCGTCCATCACCGTATCGACAGTGTCGAAGAGCTTGGCTGACCCAGAGAGCAGACCACGGAACGAGCTGTCAAAACCAGTAGGGTCGATCACCGCGGCGCTGGACTCTGCGGATTGGACGCGCTCGCCCCACGCTTCGAGGAAGTCTGCGTCCGCGTGTTCGAGTGCATCGATGAGGATCGTCGCCGACGGAGGGACTGCGCGTAGCTGCTCGGCAGCGTGGGGGAGTGTCGTGCTTACGATGAAGGACTGCTGCGAGGCGATGCGGGATTGGAGGCCGGCAAGGAAATGAGTTCGCCCGCTGCCTGTTGGAGCCGAGATGATAACGAGCTCACCGCGGTTCAACAGCTCGGAGGCAATCTCGAGCTGTTCCGAGTGGAACACGGTCTTATGGTGCATGTCCTAGAAAACTCCCAGTTGAGCTCAGAACTACTTATCAAGAGACGCAGCGCGACTTGTGCTGACACTATCCAATGAGTGGGTGTCCGCAACACCCCCAATGTGCGTTCCAGAACTCACACCTCAGTAGTTCGTGCACAAAACCTCAGTACTGCGGAGATTCGTGGAGACGCACCCTGCGGCGTCATAGGCTCGCGACACCTGAGGTTGTTGGCGGTGCGTGACACAGCGCAGCGTCATGTATGTGCCATCGACCTCCTTCGTTGAAGAAGAAAGAAGGGGCGCCAAGCATGAAACCACCACAAGTCGTTGGGAGAGGTCCGTCGCGCGCGAGACCGTTAGCTCTCATCACCGCCGCGGCCATGGTCGCCGGGCCGGTGCTCTTTAGCAGCTCGGCTGCATTCGCAGACACACGGGAGGCCACGGAGGATTCGGCAGCTCACGGGCACTGGATCGCGCTTGAAGGACTCGGACTGGATGTCGTTGGGGCGGCATACACTCAGTCGTCCTTCCCCGACACGGTCGGCCCGGTCGCCGACCCGCTAAACCTCAGCGTGCTGAACGGGCTTGGGAGTATCCAACTCGGTACCCTCTCACTCCCGCTCATCAAGCCCGCGCCGGGCGGCCTCGGCCTGCTCGAGCTTGGCAACCTGGGAGCGATCTCGAGCTATAGTGCTTCACCCTCCGTCACGGAGTCAGTGGCTTCTTCAGGCCTCATCAATTCCGATGGCTCACTCAACGTCGACGCCGCGGCTAACGGCGGGTACGGGTTCGCAAAACTTGACGCAAGCCAGCTTCTGACCCAAATCATCGGCGCCGACGCCGTCAACGCGCTGCTTGATGAGGCCTCGATCCAAATCGGAGCGCTGGGATCGCGAGCAAGCTCGAACGCTGGCACTGTCGGCAGCGAGTACATGCTGACGGACCTCAAGCTCGACGTACACAGCCCGGCGGTTGAAGGTCTCGTTGACTCAGTTAACACGACCCTCGGAGTCGCGCTTAAGCCCATCCAAGATCTGCTTGGTGCCGGTGGCGGCATCGAGACGATTTTGAGCGGTGTGGTGAACACCATCGACGCACTGCCGCTCACGAATGCGAGCCTGAACAGTGCTTCGATCGACATCGCGCCGCTACTTGACCGCGTACGCACTGAACTCCTTGCGGAGCCGTTGGCGAACACCGACAACAGCGTCGTCGTAGATCTCAGCACGGGATCAATTCGCGTTGACCTCGCCTCGCTCGTGATCGATAGGAGTGGCGGCGCAAGCCTGAGCTCGCTCCCGACCAACACTGAGGTGCTGCACGGCGACACTGTCAACGCGATCCTCGACGGCGTGACGGATGCGCTCACGGGCAACGGTCCCGAATCTGCTATCTCGAAGATCGTAGATACCGTGAGAGAGGGCGTCTACGATCTCGCACTCAACGTCTCGATCCAGGCGGATATTAGCCTGCCGATCGTTGGTGCGTTGGTAGACGCGCCCGTGACCATCAGCGGTTCACTCGGCGGGTTCGTACAGCAGCCTGGCCACGCGGCTCCCATCGTCGACACCAGCCAGATCAATGTCGCTGGGATCCCCGTCGGGACGGTCCTTCAGCCGATCATCAACGCCCTCAACGGCGCAGTGACGAGCATCGGTGGCGTTCTTGGCGGCGTCATCGACGGAGTGGTTGACAACCTGCAGCCACTCGTAATGGGCGCGGTTTCTCCGGTCGTGTCGGGCCTCTTGACGGACGGTCTCGTTCCGGTACTCCGCAATGTCGCAAATATTACGATCAACCAGCAGCCCACCGAAGCGCCGTTTAACGAGCCTGGCGGCGACCTCGGAGCCGAATCGTTCACGGTTCGTGCGCTGAACGTCAGCGTCCTCCCGAATGTCGGCGCCAACGGTGCTGTCGCACTGCAACTCGGTTCCTCAACAGTGAAGGCGCTCGCTGAGGATCCGGGCACGGACCCTGGTACGGATCCGGGCGCCGATCCGGGCACGGATCCGGGTGCGGACCCTGGTACGGACCCAGGTACTGATCCTGGTACTGACCCCGGTACTGATCCGGGCGCTGATCCGGGTACTGACCCCGGCACCGATCCGGGTACGGACCCGGGCACTGATCCGGGTACTGACCCCGGTACTGATCCAGGTACAGACCCGGGTACTGATCCGGGCACGGACCCCGGTACTGATCCAGGTACGGACCCGGGTACTGATCCGGGCACGGACCCCGGCACCGATCCTGGCTCTGACCCAGGTGTTGAGCCGGGTGTAGATCCTGGTGCTGAGCCGGGTACCGATCCGGGTACGGATCCTGGTGCTGAGCCGGGTACCGATCCGGGTACGGATCCTGGTGCGGAGCCGGGTACCGATCCGGGTACGGATCCTGGTGCGGAGCCGGGTACCGATCCGGGTACGGATCCTGGTGCGGAGCCGGGTACCGATCCGGGTACGGATCCTGGTGCGGAGCCGGGTACCGATCCGGGTACGGATCCTGGTGCGGAGCCGGGTACCGATCCGGGTACGGATCCTGGTGCGGAGCCGGGTACCGATCCAGGTACGGACCCTGGCGCTGATCCGGGTACGGACCCTGGCACTGACCCGGGTGCTGATCCGGGTGCTGATCCAGGAACCGATCCGGGTGCTGATCCAGGAACCGATCCGGGTACTGACCCTGGCACGGACCCAGGTACTGATCCGGGTACGGACCCTGGCACTGACCCGGGTACGGACCCTGGCACTGACCCGGGTACTGATCCGGGCACGGACCCCGGCACCGATCCTGGCTCTGACCCAGGTGTTGAGCCGGGTGTAGACCCTGGTGCGGAGCCTGGCGCTGACCCTGGTACCGATCCTGGAACTGATCCGGGTACGGACCCTGGCACCGATCCCGGCGCTGACCCGGGCGCCGATCCGGGTACTGATCCGGGCACGGAGCCGGGTACTGACCCGGGTACTGATCCTGGTACCGACCCTGGCACTGATCCGGGTACCGATCCGGGTGCTGATCCAGGAACCGATCCGGGTACTGACCCTGGCACCGATCCGGGTACTGATCCAGGAACCGATCCGGGTACTGATCCTGGTACGGACCCCGGCACTGATCCTGGTACGGACCCCGGCACTGATCCTGGTACGGACCCCGGCACTGATCCTGGCACCGATCCCGGTGCTGATCCAGGAACCGACCCTGGTGCTGACCCAGGCGCGGATCCCGGTACTGATCCGGGTGCTGAGCCTGGTACGGACCCGGGCACGGACCCCGGCGCCGAGCCAGGCACTGATCCCGGTACTGATCCGGGTGCTGAGCCTGGTACGGACCCCGGCGCCGAGCCAGGCACTGATCCCGGTACTGATCCGGGTGCTGAGCCTGGTACGGACCCGGGTACTGATCCCGGCACCGATCCGGGTGCCGATCCTGGAGCTGACCCGGGCACCGATCCCGGCGAGGACCCGCGAGTAGACCCGGGCACTGAACCGGGTGCTGATCCTGGCACCGATCCGGGTACTGATCCAGGAACCGACCCGGGTACGGACCCCGGTACGGATCCGGGCACCGAGCCAGGCACTGATCCCGGTACTGATCCGGGTGCTGAGCCTGGTACGGACCCGGGTACTGATCCCGGCACCGACCCTGGTACGGATCCGGGTACTGATCCCGGCACCGATCCGGGTACCGACCCAGGTGCAGATCCCGCGTCAGAGCCTGGCTCTGATCCTGCCGCTGACCCCAGCTCTGATCCCGGCAGCCAGCCGGGCGGCAAGCCAGGAGTGGGCTCGAAGGGTAACGGGAAGGGACATCCGCTGTCCGCGACAGGTGGAGTGGACCTTGGTGGCCTCGGCATCCTCACCGCCGCACTCCTCGTGGCGGGCGGCGCTCTGGTAGCTACTACCCGGGTGCGAGCCCGAGCACGAGCGACGCAGAGTGAGAGCTAAGCCATAGCGCAGCGCAGCGCGGCGATCCGGTGAGAAATACTGGGTCGCCGCGTTGCGCTTTTGCGCTACGGTGAATTCAGGCGGACTTTCAGAGAAGAAAGAGCGGGCAATTTGGCTACTTCAGATACTCCACGAGAACGCTCCTCGGGGGCTGTGAAAACAAGCTCGGGGAAGCGCGTCCCCAAAGCCGCTCGCGGCGTGGCCGCCGGCGCCATCGCGTTACTCGCGGTGCACATGTTTTTCACGGGGGTCTACAACACCCCATACACAGACCTCAAATATCAGGTGCTGCCGGGTGCTGCCGCGGATCAGTACGTGCGCCCCTACCTCGTTCAGGACTACAAGATCTTCGCCCCTGACCCGGTCGACACAGACAGGCAGCTCTGGGTGCGCGCCTGGGTCGAAACCCCCGGCGGCGAGCGGACTCGTTCCGAATGGGTGAACGCGTCTGCTGTGGAGCTCGCCGAGCCCTACCGGCGCACGCTCCGCAAGCAGCTCTCCGTCGTCGGCGCGGAACGCCTGATGGCAACCTATCGGGCGCTGAGCGAGGAGCAGCAACAGGTTGCCTCCAAGAATCACCTCGACGGTGACGAACTCTACGGACTGCGAGACGCGCTGGTGGCTGCCGACGATTCGAACAGAGCAGAGGTGCGCGCGTTCATCCGAGCAACAAACTACACGGCCTCGTACGCGACCCAGGTCGCCCACGCGATGTGGGGTGACGCCGGCGACGTACAGGCCGTGCAGGTCCGGGCGGTGTACGACCCGGTGATTCGGTGGGCCGACCGTCATGATCCTGACGCAGAACGGCCTCCCGCCAAGTACACGGACCTTGGCTGGGTGCCAGCGATGGAGTGGCCAGGACAAGACCGTGAGGCCTTCGCTCGAAGCTTCCGGAGTTGGGCCGACAAGGCCGGTGTGGAAGCCGGGCTCGAGCCCGCGGGTGTGGTCGAAGAAGAGCAGGGGGAGTGATCATGGCACGTGCGATATCGAACACCTGGGATCGGCTCATGAACTGGTTCCTCGAAGCCAGGCACGCGACCTACGGTCTGGCGCTGCTGCGCATCGGGCTCGGCGCCTCAACGGTCGTGATCCTCGCCATGTATCTCCCGAACTTCTCATACACGTTCGGACATGGCTCGCAGTGGGGTTCGGCGATGTTCCGCGACTCGTCGGTACACTCCTACATCTGGCCCATCTCGGCGTTGTTCTCCCGAGCCGACCCCGACCCGCTGATCCTCGCCAAGATTCTCGTTCTCATGGCGGTCGCGGTGGCGTACACGCTGGGGTGGCGCATGCGGGTCGTGTCGCCGCTCTTTGTTGCGCTCTGGCTGGGGTTCACCACGCTCGACCCCGTGGTGACTAACACCGGGCACTATCAGACGTTCCGGCTCTTCATCATCTTCCTGCTGTTCGCCGACACTTCGTACCGCTGGTCGCTCGACGCGCGGCGGCGCGCGAAGCGTGTCGGTCGTCGGGGCCTCGATCCGCAGCGGTTGGGGGTTGGGAAGTGGCGGGTGCCGCAGTGGTTCCCAGTGCTGAGTAGCAACGTTGCGGTGGTGCTCATCGGCTACCAGCTCTGCGTCATCTACGTCACCAGCGCACTGTGGAAGCTGCAAGGCTCGACATGGGTGACGGGCGTCGCGTCGTACTATCCGCTGCAGGTCGAGGAGCTGACGCTCGTGCCGTGGCTGAATCACCTCGCCTGGCAGGTGACGCCGGCGGTGTTCATCGCGTCGTGGCTCAGTGTGTACGGCCAGCTGCTGTTCCCGGTATTGCTGCTCAACCGGTGGAGCCGCATCGTTGGCCTCGTGCTGGTGACGGGCATGCACGCGTCGATCGCGATTCTGCTCGCACTGCCCTGGTTCTCGCTGATGATGATTCTCGGTGACATGATCTTCGTCCGTGACCGCACCTGGCGGCGCCTCGCAGACTGGCTGAAAGCCAGGTTTGGGAAGTCGCCGCTGCACACCGCGCAGCGGGAGGCGGCAGAGCCTGAGCCGAAGCAGGCGGGGCTCGCTACACCCGCGGCGGCGGGCGCGCCGCCCGCGCCCGAACTCATCGCGAACTAGCGCGAGCGCGCAACGGCCGCGGACCACACCAGGTGGGCCGCGGCCGTTGCTGTGTGCCTGGGTAGACTCTGGCGACACGAGTTAGGAGTGTGTGACTTGAAAGTTCGGCACGCCGAAGTCTATAGTTGTGACCGCCGATACTTAGCGGCGGTCGCGATTGAGGCCGCCGCGCGCCGACTCACCTGGAGGTCCCGTTGCCCAACACGTCCCACACTCATCACCGGCGCCGCGCGCCGCTTCTTGCGGCCACCGTCGCGGCCGCGGCGTTCCTCCTTGCCGGCTGCGCGAGCCCGGGCGCAGGCAGCCAGACCGGCGCCGGCGAAGGCGGGGCGCGCGGCAGCGGCGCCGACGACCGGCCCGTCGTGCTCACGACGTTCACCGTGCTCGCGGATATCGCCGAGAACGTCGCCGGCGGCCACCTGCGTGTCGAATCCATCACCAAGGTGGGCGCCGAGATTCACGGTTACGAGCCCACGCCGGGCGACATCCGCCGGGCGAGCGAGGCCGACCTCATCCTCGACAACGGGATGGGGCTTGAAGCCTGGTTCGAACAGTTCGTGAGCGGCCTCGACGTGCCGCACGCTGTCGTGAGCGACGGGATCGAACCGATCGACATCCGCGAGGACGCCTACAGCGGCATGCCGAATCCCCACGCGTGGATGAGCCCGCTCAACGTGCAGGTCTACGTCGACAACATGGCCGAGGCATTCGCGCGCATCGACCCAGAGAACGCGGGAGCCTACGTGGCAAACGCCCAGGCGTACAAGGCCGAACTGCAGGAGGTGCAGGACGAGCTCGTGCTGTCCCTCGAAGCCCTGCCGAGACAGCAGCGGGCACTCGTCACCTGCGAGGGCGCCTTCTCGTACCTGGCCCGCGACGCGCGGCTCACCGAGAAATACATCTGGGCGGTGAACGCGGAACAGCAGGCGACGCCAAAGCAGATTGCCTCGGCGATCGAATTCGTGCGCGAGAACGATGTCCCCGCGGTCTTCTGCGAGTCGACGGTGTCAGACGCTCCGATGCGCCAGGTGGTGGAGGCGACCGATGCCGTGCTCGGCGACGTGCTGTACGTCGATTCGCTCTCGGAGGCGAACGGGCCCGTGCCGACCTATCTGGATCTCATCCGGCACGACGCCGACGCGATCGTCGCTGCGCTCTCGGGTGGAAAGCAGTGAGCGCCCCGGCGATCGTCGTCGACGACGTGACGGTGCACTACGGCGAGGTGCTCGCGCTTGACGGCGCATCGCTCACGCTCGAACGCGGCCGCGTCTGCGGGCTCGTCGGCATGAACGGCTCCGGCAAGTCGACACTGTTCAAGACAATCATGGGCATGGTCCGACCCGACCGCGGTTCGGTGCGGATCGATGGGCAGAGCCCGGCGCGGGTGCGCAAGACGGGCGCGGTCGGCTACGTGCCACAGAGCGAAGACGTGGATTGGGGCTTCCCACTCTCGGTGCGCGACGTCGTCATGACCGGCCGCTACGGCAAGATGGGGCTGACTCGCCGGCCGAAGGCAGTGGACCAGCGCGCCGTCGACCACGCCCTCGAACGCGTCGAGCTCACTGACTACGCCGATCGGCAGATCGGCCAGCTATCGGGCGGGCAGAAGAAGCGAACGTTCGTCGCGCGCGGGATCGCCCAGGGGGCGACGACCCTCCTGCTCGACGAGCCATTCGCCGGCGTCGACAAGCGCTCGGAGGCGACAATCACCCGGCTGCTGCGCGAGCTTGCTGGCGAGGGGGCGACGATACTCGTCTCGACGCACGATCTGCACGCGCTGCCGAGCCTCGCGGATGAGGCAATCCTGCTTATGCGCCGTGTGCTCATGCACGGCCCGCCCGACGACGTGTTGCGCCCTGAGAACCTCGCTCTCGCTTTCGGGCTCGACGTGCTCGACAGGAGTGCTGACCAGTGACCCTCATCGATCTTGTCCTCGAACCTTTGAGCTACGACTTCATGGTGCGCGCGCTTGCGACGACGCTCATCGCGGCGGTGGTGTGCGCGGTGCTGTCGTGTTGGCTGGTACTCATTGGATGGTCGCTGATGGGCGACGCCGTCTCGCACGCCGTGCTCCCCGGAGTCGTGCTCGCCTACATCGTTGGTGCGCCATTTGCGCTCGGGGCGGTGCTCTTCGGGTTCCTCGCGGTCGCACTCATTGGCGCGGTCAGGGATACGAGTCGGGTGAAGGAGGACGCGGCGATCGGGATCGTGTTTACCACGCTCTTCGCCCTTGGTCTCGTGCTCATCTCGGTGACGCCGTCGCAGACCGACCTCAACCACATCATCTTCGGCAACCTGCTCGGCGTCTCCGAGGGTGACCTGCTCCAGATTGTCGTGCTCGGCGCCATCACGCTCGTGGTGCTTGTCGCAAAGCGGCGCGACTTCACTCTGTTCGCGTTCGACCCGACCCACGCGCACGCGATCGGGCTGAACCCGCGGCTGCTCGGGGCCGCGCTGCTCGGGCTCCTCGCGCTCACCTCAGTCGTGGCCCTGCAAGCGGTCGGCGTGGTGCTCGTCGTCGCGATGCTCATCATTCCGGGTGCGACCGCGTACCTCCTTACCGATCGGTTCTCGCGGATGCTCGTGATCGCTCCGGCGATCTCCGCCGTTTGCGCGATCGCCGGGCTGTACTGCAGTTACTATCTCGACACAGCCTCCGGCGGCATGGTCGTCCTCGCGCAGGGCACCGTCTTCGCGTTCGTCTACCTGTTCAGCCCGCGGCACGGACTCATCGGGACGCGGCTGCTCGCCCGACGGCGGAGGCGGCGGGCTGCGGCGGGCCGGGCGGGCGAGCTGCAGGAAGCCCACTCGTAGCGCACCCGCCGAACCTGTCGGTGACGGGGCGCACGCGCAGGTCGTGGCGGTTCGCCGACCCGACCTGCGCGGCTGGATTAATGCGCGTCGGTTTCGGGCACGACGGTAGGTTCGCCCTCGGTCTGCTTCGCGAGCTGCGCCCGAACGTCGTCCATATCGAGGCCGCGAACGGCATCGATGAGCTGGTCGAGCGTTGGCGCGGGCAACGCTCCGGCCTGCGCGAACACGTTGATACCGTCGCGGAACGCCATGATCGTCGGAATCGAGGTGATGCCGAACATGCCCGCGAGCTCCTGCTCGGCTTCGGTGTCGATCTTGCCGAATACGATGTCTGAGTTCGCCTCGGACGCGGTCTCGAAGACCGGGGCGAACGACCGGCACGGCCCGCACCAGGCAGCCCAGAAATCAAGGAGAACGATCCCGTCCGTGCCGATGGTCTGCTCGAGGTTGTCTTTGGTGATTTCGACTGTAGTCATAGTGCTTGGCGGCGAGGAATCTCGCCGGTCCCCTCTCTGTTCCTTCCAGCGTACGCGGCAGCCGGCCGCGCTGGGGAGCGGTGTTCTCGGACGGCTAAACCGTGCGCGCTCGCCCCGCACAGGAGTATTCAAGCTCGGCCCGCGTACATTACTCAGCAACGCTGTCGAGCGCTCGGGCCGTCCCGCGGCTCGGTGAGTCCGTCGCGGCAACCGGCGGGGAAGGATCGGTCAGGTGAGTAGGGGCAGGAACGTTAGCGCAATGCGTCAGCGGGGTGAGCTCGCGCTGCGGGCGCTGCGCGCCTGGGGGCCGCGGCAGGTGTTCGTCGCGGCCGGGGTCGCCATCGCATTCGCCGTGCTTGTCGGGGTCGCGACTGTGCTGATCCCGAATCCGTGGTTTGCTCGGGAGATTGAGACAGTGTGGTGGAACTACCCGGTGTGGATCCTGACCGCGATCGGAGTTGGCCTGCTCACCGCGACCTACATGCGGCCCGCGGGGACGGGCGGAGTCACCGAGATCCCGACAGAGCGCAGGAGCACGCGCATGGGCCTCGCCGGCGGTGTACTTACCTGGTTCGCGGTTGGGTGCCCGGTGTGCAACAAGATCGCCCTCATCGCGCTCGGCTACTCTGGCGCGATGAGCTGGTTCGCGCCGCTCCAACCGGTGCTCGCCGTCGCGGCGCTGATCCTCACCGCGGTCGCGCTCGTCTGGCGTCTGAGCGGTCAGGTTGCGTGCCCGATGCCGACGAAGCGGGAAGTGAGAGCGCGAGGCGCGGCCACGGAACTCGCCCGCTGACTCCCGCAGCAGCACGGCCTCGCAGTTCTCTGCACGCCCCGAACCGGGGGAGCCGCCAGATGCGGCCGGACCACGGTTCTACTCGACCCCGAGGCCGCCCGACAGGCGCTCGTGCAGGGTGCGCGTCGCCGCGTTCATGCCGACAAGCTCGACCGTCGCGCCGCGCCGCGCGTACTTCGTCGTGATCGCGTCGAGCGCGGCGACCGAGGAGGCGTCCCAGACGTGTGCCGCGCTCATATCGATGATGACGCGCGGCGGGTCACCCGTGTAGTTGAACATCGTCGTGAGGTCGTTGCTCGAAGCGAAGAACAGCTCTCCCGTGACACGGTAGGTGACGGACTCGTCACCGGGTTCACGCTCGACAGCGACGACGTGCGCGACGCGGCGGACGAAGAGCACCGCTGCAACGACGACCCCGGCGATCACGCCGATCGCAAGGTTGTGGGTTGCGAGCACGACGGCGACTGTCGCCACCATTACAAACGTCTCACTCTTTGGAAGCCTGCGGAGCGTGCTCGGGGCGATCGAGTGCCAATCGAACGCGGCAACGGACACCATGATCATCACAGCGACGAGCGCAGCCATCGGGATGAGGGAGACGAGGTCGCCGAGCACGAGGATCAGGATCAGGAGGAACGCGCCCGCGAGGAAGGTAGAGACGCGGGTGCGGGCACCAGACACCTTCACGTTGATCATGGTCTGCCCGACGACCGCGCAGCCGCCCATCCCGCCAAACATCCCGGCGAGCAGGTTCGCGACGCCCTGCGCCCAGGTCTCGCGCGTCTTGTTTGAGGGGGTGTCGGTGATGTCATCGACGAGCTTCGCCGTGAGGAGCGACTCCATAAGCCCAACGAGCGCCATGCCGAGCGCGAAAGGACCGATGATGCTGAGCGTCTCCCATGTCAGGGGAACGTGCGGGAAGAAGAACTCGGGGAGGCTATCGGGCAGGTCGCCTTTGTCACCGACCGTTGGTACGTTGATCGCGAGAACGGCGGCCGCGGCGGTGATGATGATCACCGATACGAGTGGTGCAGGGACCGCCTTCGTGATCTTCGGCATGAGCACCATGATGACGATTCCCGCGGCCACGAGCGGGTACACGGCCCAGGGAACTCCGATGAGCTCGGGAAGCTGCGCGCCGAACACGAGCAGCGCGAGCGCATTCACGAAGCCAACCATGACGCTACGTGGGATGAACCGCATGAGCTTCGCGACTCCGAGGGCTGCGAGCCCAATCTGCAAAATGCCCGCAAGCAGAACAGTGGCGATGAAATAGTCAAACCCGTGGTCGCGCATCACCGGGGCGATCACGAGGGCGACTGCTCCCGTCGCGGCGGTGATCATGGCGGGCCTGCCGCCAAGAAACGCGATCGAGACCGCCATGACAAAGGAGGAGAACAGACCGACCTTTGGGTCGACGCCGGCAATGACCGAGAAAGCGATTGCCTCAGGGATCAGCGCGAGCGCGACAACTAGGCCGGCGAGGGCCTCGCGGAGGAGTAGGCGGGGCGAGCGCAGCGCCTGCAGTGTCGTCGGAGAGGCGATGGGTTGTGCGGCGGGCATAGCTATCGGGTCCTCTCAAGACACGGTGCAACGGTCTGTGAAGCGGGAGCCGCCACAGCGACGTCTCCAGTTACGGTCGTTGGTTCTGAACTGCCCACTCGTCAGCGAGGAGCGCGTACAGGACACCGTCGATCCATCCAAGATCGCGGTGCAGCGACTCGCGAACTGAGTACGACTCACGGCGCATTCCAACGCGCTCCATGAGGCGCCATGACGGCGCGTTGTCTGCGAAGGCCCCAGCCTCGACGCGGCGCAGCCCGAGCTGCGTAAAGCAGACTTCGATCACCGCACGAACGGCCTCAGTGGCGAACCCCTGACCGACGACATCGGGGGAGAACGTCCAGCCAAGCTCGGCCTGCACGCCCGTCGCTTGGTCGCGCACCTCACGCTGGCCCCAGCCGTCTCCGGCGGCGAGCATGACGTCGCCGATAATCCGTCCGTCGAGCTCGACGACGAGGCAGTTGAGGTATTTCTCCGGGTATGTCGCAATCCAGTCTGCGTGGTCGACAGGATGCCACCCTAGCCACTTGCCGACCTCAGGGAGCTGCCTGTGTGCCCAGAGAGCTTCGGCGTCTGAGAGCTCGGCAGGCCGCAGCGACAAGCGCTCAGTCTGTAGCGGCCAGTCGAGGCTTCGGAACGCAGGCTGAGGTGCGGAATCGTCTGACACGAATGTAAGTGTAGCGGTTCGAACTTTTCCTGCTTCCTCCGTATCCGCCCAGGAAGCACGGCATGTACGGCACTTCGCATGGTTGGCCGGATAGTGTGAGCGAAGCGATCGGCAACTGCCCGTGGCTTGACCAGAGTGGCTTCCCGGCAACTCGCAACCGAATGGGTGCTGATCTTGACGATGACCGTTACCCCCACGCTCGAGGGCCTCGGCCCGCTCCGCTACACGAGAGCGCGAGCGGAGGACTTCCCACCTGTCGCGAAGGCATACACGACGCTCTCGCAGATCGCGCGGGAGTCCGGCCTCTTTGCGCGTACCCCCTGGTTTTATGCGCTTGTAGGAGTTGCAATTCTGGTCGGTCTCGTCGCGACGACCGCCGGATCGATCCTGCTTGGAGACTCCTGGTTCCAGTTGCTGATGGCTGCGGCCTATGCCCTGCTCTTCACCCAGGTCGCATTTCTGACTCACGAGGCAGCTCACAGGCAGATCCTCTCGAGCGGGCCCTCCAACGACAGGCTTGCGCGCGTTCTCGCAGCGAGCATCGGCATGAGTTATGCGTGGTGGGACTCCAAGCACACACGGCATCACGCCAACCCGAACCGGGTGGGTAAGGACCCAGACATCGAGATCGACACGATCTCGTTCATTGAAGAAGACGCGGTGAAGGCGCGCGGATTCATTCGGTTTCTGACGCAACGCCAGGGCTGGCTGTTCTTCCCGCTGCTCACGCTCGAAGGGCTGAACCTGCACCGTCACTCCATCGTCTACCTGCTGCAGCGAGGGCCCGTGAAGGGTCGGTGGATTGAGCTTTCAATCATCGTCGCCCGCTTCGCGCTGATCCTCGTGCCAGTGTTTATGTTTCTGCCCATCGGGATGGCATTCGCGTTCATCGGCGTGCAGCTCGCAGTGTTCGGCGTCTACATGGGTGCGTCGTTCGCTCCGAACCACAAAGGCATGCCTGTCATCGCTCACGACGCGAAGCTCGATTTCTTCTCGAAGCAGGTGCGCACGTCGCGGAACATTCGCGGCGGCTGGTGGGCGACCTCACTCATGGGGGGCTTGAACTACCAGGTCGAGCACCACCTGTTCCCCAGTATGGCGCGACCGAATCTCTCAAAGGTACGCGTGCTTGTGCGGGAGCACTGCGAGAAGCTTGGCGTTCCCTACACCGAAACCTCGTTGCTCCGCTCCTACGCGATCGTGATTCAGTACTTGAACCGCGTCGGACTTGCCGCGCGTGACCCATTCGAGTGCCCGATTACGGCGACCTACCGGAAAGCCTGACCAGGTAAGCCTCCCGCACTACACTCGGGAGCATGCAACCCTCACTCGGAGCAGCGGTCGTCGGCTCAGGGCCGAACGGCCTGGCAGCCGCGGTGACGCTTGCGCGTGCAGGGATCCCCGTTACGCTCTTCGAAGCAATGGAGAGCCTGGGTGGAGGCGCCCGAACGCTTTCACACGTCACCCTTGGAGTTGTGCACGACGTGTGCTCGGCGATCCACCCAATGGCGCTCGCAACCGGTTTCTTCCGAGAGTTCGAGCTGACCAGACGGATGAACTTCGTCGTACCCGACGCCTCCTACGCGCATCCCCTCGACGGCACTGCTGGGAGTACCGCCGCCGTCGCATACCGTGACATCGAGCGCACGGCGAGCGAGCTTGGCCGCGACGGCGCCGCATACGCGCGGCTCTACAAGCCCCTCCTTGAACGCCTCGACGGTGTGCTTGACGTTGCTCTTGGCGGGCCTGTGCTTCGGTGGCCAAGCGATCTCCTCGCTGCTGCTGCGTTTGGCGTGCGAACGCTTGAACAGGGCACCCCGCTCTGGGACTTGCGGTTCCGCGAAGAGCACGCCCCGGCGCTTGTCACTGGAGTCGCAGCGCACAGTATTGGCAGATTGCCCGCGCTCACACACGCGGGCGTAGCGTTCGTGCTCGGTGCGCTCGGTCACGCTTCGGGCTGGCCGGTGCCCGTCGGAGGCTCGCAGGCCATCACCGACGCGCTCGCCGCAGATCTTTTGATGCACGGTGGCCGTATTGAACTCGGCAGGCGGATTGCACATCTCGACGAGTTGGCAGGCTTCGAAGTCAAACTTTTCGACACGTCAGCTCGAGGGCTTGTGGAGATCGCCGGTGACGCGTTGCCGAGTGGGTATCGGAAGCGATTGATGGGGTTCAGGTACGGCAACGCCGCAGCCAAACTTGACCTTGTGCTTGACGGCCCGATCCCGTGGCGCGACGCGCGCGTCGAACAGGCGCCGACCGTGCACCTCGGCGGCACTCGGGCTGAGATCGTCGCCGCCGAAGCGGAGGTCGCGCGCGGACGCCACGCCGCACGTCCATACGTGCTCGTTGCGCAGCCGGCGGGCTGTGATCCCGGGCGGAATCCCGGTGGCGTGCACGCGGTGACGACCTACACCCACGTGCCAAGTGGCTCAACTGCCGACGTGACCGAGACAGTGCTGTCGCAACTCGAGCGCTTTGCGCCGGGGGTGCGTGATCGTGTCTCAGCGGTTCGGATGACGACTGCCGCGGAACTCGGGCGCGAGAACCGAAACTACGTCGGTGGTGACTTTAGTGCGGGGCAGGTGTCACTCCGTCAGCTTGTCGCGCGGCCTGTCCTTGGCAGTGAGCCATGGCGTACGCCAACGAAGGGCGTGTACCTGTGCTCGTCATCGACGGCGCCGGGACCTGGCGTACACGGCCTCGCTGGCTGGTATGCGGCGAAGTCGGCGCTGCGCCGTGAGTATGGACTCGATGTGCCATCGCTCGCTTTCGGCGGCTAGACATTCCAGATGCTCACGCGTGACGATCGCAGCACGTTGAAGCAACCGGCAGCCGTGGCCGTTGACAGCTAGCCTTCATGCGGGCCCGTGGCAGTTACGGCCGGAACGTCGAGGGGGAATGGTGTGGTGTGTGGAGAGTCGCAATATTTGGGGGAAGCGATGGGGGGAAGCCCACTCCCCACACACCAGACCTATCTCACCTGATACCACATTGGGGGAAGGTACCGTCATCATTGATGTGGGTGAGAAGTCCTACAGTGAGAATCACCGGGACTAATGAAACAGTACTTGAGTTCCGGCGGCTTCGGGAGTGCTTTGAGTGATATTGGGTGTCGAAAACCGACTCTTAAGTAGTGAAATCACTCCGCACAGCTGTCAATTATGAGTATTTAGGTGCAAATCTCACGCGAATAGGGGTAACGGCCCTCAGTCGTTAGCCGTACCCGCCGCCGCAATAGCGGATGACGGGAGTGCAGTACTCAGCTCTCGCCGGGATGACAGGCCGAGCTTCTTCATCGATCGGGCGATGTGGTTCTCAACGGTGCGGATGCTGAGGGTGAGTCGATCAGCAATCTCGCGATTGCTGAGCGTGGCAGTAAGCGGCGCTATCTCGAGCTCCCGGGGTGTGAGCGACTCCACCGCCGGCCGCCGTTCCGGGCGCGGACCTTGCGGCAGCGGCTCCTTGAACATGTGGAAGGCCTGTCTCGCCTCCGCGACGGCCTCCACATAGTCAGGGTCGATAGGTGCGCCGTTGTCTCGATGCGATTGTTCGATATCGTCGAGAAAGTCCGCCGCAGTGGCAATCTCAGACAGTGTCGTGAGGCGGGAGATGAAAAGAAAGATCTGGGGATCCTGTCTGAGCGCGGCTCTGGCGAACGTTGACAACCGGGTCGACCAGGCGTACGCAGGGAGCGCGGCGAGCTCGTCGAGGAAATCTAACGCGGCGTCGTTCGGGTTGAGCTGAAACGCGAACCTTGCCATCGACCAGCTGGCGTCGACGAATGACCGGTCGTAGCAGGCACGTGCCTCGGCGAGAAACGCCTCGCTGGCTGTGCGTGGCCCATCTTCAAAGAGCACCTCGAGCGCGTCGCCAAATTCAGGTCGCATCCCGGGCATCGGGCCGCGCAGCTCTGGGTAGGTGCGACTCTCTTTCAGGAGGGACTGAGCGATGTCGGTGCGACCGTCGCGATAGTGCAAAAACGCAGACCATCGCAGCATCGCCGCGTACAGCACCGCGAAGCGAAGATCGAGACTGCCAACCGAAAGTGCCTGGCTGAGCGTCGACCGCGCATCAGAGAGCCTGCCGAGGCCGAGGAGAATCTGTGACCTGACGTATGAGTCGACAAGAAACGGCACTGGATCGTCGCCAGGGAGCAAGCTGATCGGATCGGCGAGCAGGCGCTCGAGAGAGTCGTCCACCGCGCTGTGTCGAACGACTGTCATGAGGTGTGTCTGCTCCGCGATGAGTCGCTGCAGCGGAATCCTTGCCGGGGTGTCGGGTGCCTCAGCCATGGGGAAAATGCGGCCGGCCGACGCGTCGACATACTCAGCGATGGTCTGGCTGAACCCAACGGGGTCGACGCCGGGGTTGGCGAGCCACGTTTGAACACGTTCGGTGAGGCCGTCATTCGAGAATTCGGTGTACATGTCGAAAGCGTCAAGCGCCGCTGCGAAGTCTGCGTGACGCGCGCGAAGGGCAGAAGTGTGGCGCGAGCTCGAGCGGTGCCCGGGGGTGGCTAACGCCTGTTCGTGCAGTGCGAGCTGGAGCATCTCGACGGCGTTCTCGGAGGAATCGGGGGTGTGCTCGATGACCTCTGCTGCGGTGCCAGGGTAGCCCCCCGCCTGGACCAGCGCGTCGAGGTACGAGATTGCATGCGGCGGATTGGGGAGTCGTCGCCAGTCTTGGGCTGCAACCGCGAGCCGCTGTTCTGCTTCTTCACGAATGTAACGCGCGAGCCCCGCGTTGTGGGTCTCTTGCGCCGTCGTGTGTGGTGTGCGGGCTCCTGTGTGCTTGCCGGTCGCTGAAGGCGGCGATTGGCCTCCCGGCGGGAGCTGCGAGAGTTCCTCCAAGAGGTCTGATGCCGAAAGGTGCAGCACATCAGCCCGCCGCTGTCTAAAAAAATCGGTGATGAGCGCGGGGCGCGGCGAGATCCGTGACTCGCCCTGTGGGTCCCGGAACATCGTCACAAGTCCGCGGTGGGTGAGCATGATGGCTGAAGCGGGGTCGTAAGCGTGCACGCGTTCTGCGGGGAGACTGCCCGCGAGCGCCAAAGCGTGGAGCAGTCTGAATGCCTCGTCAGAGAGCTCAGCGATCACTCGCTCGACGCTTTCCTCGAGGTGAACGCTCCACAAGCGGCTCTGTGGTGAGGACCACTTTTCAGCCCCTGGGTCGATGAGGTTTGCCGCATGAGAGGCGCGAATAATGTCAGCAGCAATCCCGGTGATGCCAGATGACATTGAGAAGATCTCGGAAATAATCTCGGGGCTGACAGCTGACCCGAGAATGCTCTCAGCAAGCACCCCGACCTGCTCAAAACTGAGCGAATGTAGCTCTACTCGGGCGTCTGCCCTGATAAGACGAGATGCAGTGCGTTGCTCAGTGCTCAGCTGTCTGAAGGGCGCTGACGCTAGCACCCCCGCGACGGCGCCACGATTCATGAGTGGGGCGATTGCTTGCGTGGAGGCCAGGTCGAGCCACTCAGCGTCGTCGAGGAGAAGCACGGAATTTGTCGTGCGAGTGAGCTCTGCAGTAAGGGACGCAGTGACCTCAACCGGTGAGCTGGTCTGGTGGAACCGATCTGACGAGAACCACGACTCCCTGAGCGCGCCGTACTTCACAGAGGCGAGCGCCGGGTCTGCTGCGATACGCAGAACGTTGAAACCGAGCGCGCCCAGGGAAGCCTCGAGGTCGTTGAGTAGCGACGTCTTGCCAAGCTCCTGCCCGCCGACGAGCCGAACGGTCTCTCTGGCGCGTACATGGGCGAGTAGCGTGTCAAGTTCTTTGGCGCGCAAAGTCCGGCCCCTTTCTTTAGGCCAGGCGTCGCAGCCTGGTGATGCTGGAGCCCGAACCTAAGTTGCGATTGTGATGCAATTCTACCGCGCGCGTATGATCATGAATTTCGCTTGCTTGGATAATTCAAGCCGCGTGTGGGGCTATTAGTGCTTGGTGGCCCGGTCGGTTATGTGAAGATCGAGTCTGAAATCAACTACCCCAGTGGGAAAGAGGAGATTTCCGGCTCGGGTCGCGGCTGTACGCACAACTTCCGCAACCTGTGCTGCCTGTCCTTCAGGTGTGTGCACGATGATCTCGTCGTGCAGGAAGAATGCGAGGTGGGGGCGCCGTGAAAACACCGTGCCGGAGCCCTTGGCCGATTCGGACTCGGCGCACTCTGGGAACTCGGAGAGTTGCTTCCGGATCTCAGCGAGCCACGCGAGCGCCCACTCGGCGGCAGTGCCCTGAACGACGAAGTTTCGCGTGAATCTGCCGCGCTCGCGAGCGCTCCGCCTGGCGAGGTCCTCATCCTTCCGAGTTGCTCCGGGAGCGCTTGCACGTGACTGAGCCTCATGCCATTCCGCGTCGGCTTCCGGCGACGACCGCCCGAGCCAAGTGGTGACGATTCCACCTCGCTCTCCAAGCTCTGCGGCACGGTCGACGAGGCCCATTGCTTGAGGAAAAACCCGCCTGAGCTGCGGCACGAGTCTGCCGCTGTCGCCCGACGTCGCCCCATACATTGCCCCGAGCATTGCCAGCTTTGCGTCGTCACGGTTCTCGATGGAGCTCGTTGCGACGATGCCGGCGTACAGGTCGGTATCGCGCCCAGCCGCCGCCATGCCGGTGTCTTGTGACATCGCGGCGAGCACGCGCGGCTCGAGCTGCGATACGTCTGCAATAACGAGTTTCCAGCCGGGATCTGCGCGCAGCGCTGGGCGCAACGCGCGGGGCAGCTGGAGAGCTCCTCCGCCGTTGGATGCCCACCGACCCGTGACAACGCCTCCGGGGACATAGACGGGGCGGTACCGACCACACTGCACCCATTCGTCGAGCCACGCCCAGCCGTTGGCAGTCAAGAGTCGCGACAGCTTCTTGTACTCAAGCAGTGGTTCGAGTGCTGGGTGGCTGTGCTCCGCCAGCTCCCACTGAGATGTTGAGGATGTGTCCACTCCGGCTGCGCGCAGAGCGCGGAGCAATTTGGGTGGCGAATCCAGTGATAGAAGGGGATCGTCGAGTGCCTCGCGAACTCGTGCTGCTGCCGCGGCGAGCAACGCAGGCTTCTCTGCGTAGCTTGCGGGTCGGGGACCGAGGGCAGCGGTGAGGATTCTGTCGTGCTCTGCCGCGTCCCACGGGATGCCAGCCTCCGCGAGTTCCGCCGCGATGAGCGAGCCCGCAGATTCTGCTGCCAGTAACAACGAGAGCCTGCCCGGGTGACTCGATTCGGTAACTGCAGTTCGCTGTCTGGAATACTCGGCAAGGACCTCTGCAAGCGTGGCCAGTTGACCGTGCCCACCTTGCGCGACGTCAAGGTCGAAGAGTGCTGGGCCTGAGGCGGCCGGGGCCGGGGGTTCGGATTCCAGGTCGACGTGCCACTGCCGCGCGGCGAGGAGCGGCGAGCGATCGCGCACATAGCGAGAATTGCGGAGGATCTGGTGGCACAGCCAGAGGTCGTGGCAGCGTGCAATGCTGATGCCTGCGGCGAGGAGCCGAGGATAGATTGCCGCTGCGCTCTGCCAGATCCAGCGCGGGGAGTGGGCGAGCTCGAGCTCTCGGATGAAGCCGGGAAGCTCACTGGCGGCGACTTCAACGGGTCCCGACTCGGTCCCGTCATCGTGGTGCAAGAGTGCTTCAAAATCGCCCTGCCTCGTGCGGCCAAGGGCGCACCAGCGCACAGCAGTGGCGGAGCTATTCGAACGCATGTTCTAACGTTAGTGGGTTCCGGTGGGTGTCGTGAGTCGACCCTGACAGTGACCGTTTTGCAATCGTGCCGGACCCGCTGCAGGGTTAGCGCATCGACAACGCAAAAGTTAAGGATTTATCACGAAACTTGCGTCAGCCGTGTTTTGGGCGGGCGTGCGGTATGGTTGCACGTATCGGCGCCTTCTTTCCGATCGCTTCGCCTCAGTGTCTCACAGCCGCTGGTGTGTTTCCCCGGGCTGTCCCGCTGATAAGTTCAATCCGCGCCTCGGCGCGACCATTATGAGCCGCCCCGGCGGCTCCGCATCACAAAGGAATGCTCTTATGGCAACCGGCACCGTCAAGTGGTTTAACAGTGAAAAGGGCTACGGGTTCATTGCACCCGACGATGGCTCGGCAGATCTCTTCGCGCACTTCAGCGCTATTGAGGGCACCGGCCGTCGTGACCTGGAAGAGAACCAGCAGGTCGAGTTCGACACCGAGGATGGCGCTCGCGGCCCGCAGGCCGTGAACATCCGCAAGCTGTCCTAAGCGACGTCTTCATGGGGGTGTCATCCGCGTTGCTCGCGGGTGGCGCCCCTTTTGCGTCTCCGCGGGGTTCGGTCTGAGCGATCCGGCGTCGACGCAGCAATTGCACGGCTCCCTCTGAAAGAATACCCACTATGGGTATCCGTACTGCTGTTCTCACGCTCCTCGCAGGCGCGCTCCTGCTCACCGGCTGCACTGCTGCCGCCGAGCCCGAGACGGAGGCTCCGGCCGCCGCTCTCGAACAGGTTGCCGCGCTTGGCCTCGCCACCAACGATGCACAGGCAATCGTGGAGGGCCTCGACAGGTTGCCTGTCGATAAGCGGCCGAGCCCCGACGCTCTCATTGCGTCAGTCCGTCCGACCGAGCTCGTCCTGCAGCCGGGAGACGTGACCCTCCCGCTGGAGGACGCAGGGTTCTACCTGTCGATCGCGCCGTACGTGAACCAAACGCACCCGTGCGACTTCCACAGCCTGACGACGTGCCTCGGCGAGTTGCAGAACACCCCTATCGAACTCACTGTCACCGACGCGCAGACGGGCGAGGTCGTGGTGAGTGAGATCACGGCAACCGCAGACAACGGCTTTGTCGGCGTCTGGTTGCCCCGTCACGGCGAATTCGATGTTCGCGTCGTCGGCGAGCAGGGGGTAGCCGAACAACGCGTGACGACAGGCGACACCGATCCGACCTGCCTGACCACAATGCAGCTACACGCCTAGTCCACCGAACAACGAAACGACTCCCCGGGGTATACCCCGGGGAGTCGTTGTGTGTTCGATGGCTATGAGAGCCGAGACGCTGCAGCCCGGTCGAGGACGTACACCACGTTCGGGTGCCGCTGCGCGACGCTCGCGGGCATCGCCTCGGTGACTGGCCCCTCGATCGCCGCCGCGACCGCCGCGGCCTTGGCCTCGCCAACAGCGAGGATCACGAGCTTGCGGGCCTCCATGATCGTGCCGAGTCCCTGCGTGATGGCCTCCGTGGGAACATCCGCCGCGCTGTCAAAGAAGCGCGCGTTGTCCTCGATCGTCTCGGCGCTGAGCGCCACGCGCCGTGTCCGCGAATCGAGCGCCGATCCTGGTTCGTTAAAGCCAAGATGGCCGTTCCGACCGATCCCGAGGATCTGCACGTCAACGCCGCCAGCCGCCGCGATCGCCTGCTCGTAGTCCGCCGCAGCTGCCTCCGTTGCCTCAGCGGACGGCACGAAGACCTGCTCCGGGGTGAGCCCGACAGGTATAACGACCTCGTTTGAGATAACCGAGTGGTAGCTCTCGGGGTGCGCCGGAGCGATGCCGGCGTACTCGTCGAGAGCAAACCCGCGTACCGCCGAGAGGTCCGTACCGCGCTCGCGTGCGAGCTCGGCCCAGGCCGCGTAGAGCGACAGCGGTGACGAGCCGGTTGCGAGACCGATCACAGCGTCAGCCCTCGTCTCTATCGCCTCGAGTACCTGCTCCGCTGCGAAGCGACCGAGTAAGACCGCGTCATCGAATACGCGTACCTCCACCGGGGCGAGCCTCAGTGTCCCTGTGCTGCGAGGCGCTCCTGCGCCTCGACGATCAGTCGCTCAGCCTCTGCCGCGGAGCCCCAGGCGTCAACCTTGACCCACTTGCCCTCTTCGAGATCCTTGTAGCGCTCGAAGAAGTGCGCGATCTCCTTGCGGGTGTACTCAGGGATGTCGTCGACGTCCTGAATGTGTGCCCAGCGCGGATCCTTGTACTGCACAGCGATGACCTTGTCGTCGCCACCCGCCTCATCGCTCATCTTCAGCACGCCGACGGGGCGAACCTTGACGCCAACACCGGGAAATACTGGGTAGTCGAGCAGCACGAGTACGTCGAGCGGATCGTTGTCCTCGCCGAGGGTCTCCTCAAAGAACCCATAGTCGGCGGGGTATACGAAGTTCGTGTAGAGCACACGGTCGAGGTAGACGCGCCCGGTCTCATGATCGATCTCGTACTTGTTGCGGCTTCCCTTGGGGATCTCGATGACGGCATCAAATGCGGCGGTCATGCGCGCTCCTTCGTGCTTGTGGTCGACACGTGTCGACCTGGTTGCGAATTATTGCCGAAGCTAAGGCTACCCGATGAGATGCTCGGGTAGCGTGGAGCCGTGGAGCATCCGAGGTTTATGCAGATTCGGCGGGCCGTGCGCCCCACCCTTGCTGCGCTCGGGGGCGTCGGGAAAGATGACGCGCTCGCACTCGTCGGGCTGTCTGGCGGGGCCGACTCGCTCGCGCTCGCTGCGGCAGTCGCCGCGGAGGCCGGTCAAGCCGGAGTGCGCGCTGGCGCGGTCATTGTCGATCATGCACTCCAATCAGGATCGAAGCGCGTCGCGGACAGCGCTGCAGCGCAGGCACGCGGGCTCGGGCTCGCGCCGGTGGTGATTCGGCGGGTTGAAGTCGCGGCAGCGGGTGGGCCAGAGGCCGCCGCCCGCGACGCGCGGTATGGCGCGTTCGTGACTGTGGCCGCGGAGCTCGGCGCCGCAGCGGTACTGACTGCCCACACTCGAGATGACCAAGCCGAGCAGGTGTTGCTCGCGTTGGCGCGCGGTTCAGGAACGAGGAGCGTTGCTGGCATTCCGAGCAGTCGTCCGCTTTCCGACGGCGTGGACCTGCTGCGGCCGCTGCTCGGTGAGACCTGGAAGATCACGCGTGCCACCACCGAAGCCGCGTGCGCCGAGCTGGGGCTCACGCCGTGGAATGACCCGCACAACCTTGACGCCTCGTATGCGCGAGTGCGCGTCCGCGAGACAGCGCTGCCGACGCTCGCCCGCGAGCTCGGGCCCGGCGTCGTCGCGGGGCTCGCACGAAGCGCAGACCTCGCCCGCGAGGATGCCGACGCGCTTGACGATTGGGCGGGCAGGGTCGTCGCGGCACTGTTGCCGACCGTACGGCCCCTGCCCGAGGGTGGGGAAGCAGCGCAGCGGCGGGCGGCGGAGGGCCCCGCACACCCTGGGCCCGCCCCCGAACGACAGGTCATCGACGCCGGGGGAGTGAGCGTGCTAGAGGGCCTCCCTGCCGCGGTTCGGCAGCGGGCGATTCACCAAATGGCGAGGGAGTACTTCGGGGCGGCCCTGACGCGCGAGCACACGTTGAGCATCGCTGCACTCATCACACATTGGAAGGGGCAGGGCCCTGTGTTCGTTCCCGGAATCAGGGTCACCCGGGTTGCAGGTGAACTGGTGTGCGACCCACAGAACGGCTCGCCTCGAGACACGCACAGCATGCTCGCAGAAAGCTGATCGGACACTCCTTCTGAGCGCACTACGATGGACGCATGGACGCGAAACATCTTGGCGATGACCTCACTGTTGTACTGCACACCGAAGAAGAACTTCGCGTGCGCCTCGCTGAACTGGCGCGCGAAATTGAGCGCGACTACGCCGAAGAGCCGCCGCTCCTTGTCGGTGTGCTGAAAGGCGCCGTCATGGTGATGGCTGATCTCGCTCGCGAGCTCAACTTCCACGCCCAGATGGACTGGATGGCGGTCTCGTCGTACGGCGTCGGCACCAAGTCGAGCGGCGTTGTCAAGATTCTGAAGGATCTGGACGCAGACATCACTGGGCGCGACGTGCTGATCGTCGAAGACATTATCGACTCGGGCCTCACGCTCTCCTGGCTGAAAGAGAACCTCGAGAGCCGGGGGGCGAAATCGGTTCGTATCTGCACGATGCTGCGAAAGCCTGAGGCATTGAAGGTTGAGGTCGACGTCGCCTATGTTGGCTTCGACATCCCTGTGGAGTTCGTTGTCGGCTACGGTCTCGACTACGCAGAGGACTACAGGAACCTGCGCGACGTCGCGATCCTCGCCCCGCACGTGTACTCGGGCAAGTAACGTTAGGTTCTCCGCCCTGAGCGGACAAGCGCACTGTGGCGGCAGAAGTGTCAGACGCCTCGGATACGCTTAGCTCGCTGTAATCTGCCGATCGAAAGGCCCAGACTTGGCTGAAAAATCGTCCGAGACGCCGACAAAGGGTCGGCGCCTGCTCAAGGGCCCGTTCGTGTATATCGCGATCGCGGTCGTATTCCTGCTGCTCGGGTGGTCATTCCTCTCAGGGAGCAACACACGGGAGGTGAGTACCGAACGAGGCCTCGAGCTCATCGCCGAGGGCAAGGTCAAGCAAGCTGAGATCATCGACGGTGATCAGCGCGTGAACCTTGAGCTGGCGAAGGCAGATAAGAAGGCGGGCAGCGACAACGTCTTCTTCTACTACGTCAACCAGCGCGGTGCAGAGGTGATCTCGGCGATCGACGAGGCACAGCCAAAGGACGGATTCAACGACGTCGTTCCGAAGCCGAATCCATTCTGGTCGCTCCTTGGATTCCTGCTCCCGCTCCTACTCATTGGTGTGTTGCTGTGGTGGATGATGTCCTCCATGCAGGGCGGCGGCCGCGGCGTCATGCAGTTTGGTAAGTCGAAGGCCAAGCTTGTCTCGAAGGAGACACCTGTCGTGACGTTCGCCGACGTCGCTGGCGCCGATGAGGCCGTCGAAGAGCTCGAAGAAATCAAGGACTTTCTGCAAGACGCCTCTCGCTTCCAGGCTGTCGGTGCTCGCATTCCGAAGGGTGTGCTGCTGTACGGCCCTCCGGGAACCGGCAAGACCCTGCTTGCACGCGCGGTCGCAGGCGAGGCCGGTGTGCCGTTCTACTCGATCTCGGGTTCTGACTTCGTTGAAATGTTCGTCGGGGTCGGCGCGAGCCGCGTCCGCGACCTGTTCAAGGAAGCCAAGGCGAACGCCCCAGCGATCATCTTCATCGATGAGATCGACGCTGTCGGCCAGCGCCGTGGCCAGGGCATGGGCGGCGGTCACGACGAGCGTGAGCAGACCCTGAACCAGCTCCTCGTCGAGATGGACGGCTTCGACCCGAAGGCGAATGTCATCATGATCGCGGCCACGAACCGCCCAGACATGCTTGACCCTGCGCTGTTGCGTCCGGGCCGATTCGACCGCCAGGTCGGAGTCGACGCGCCTGACATGCGCGGCAGGCTCATGATTCTGCAGGTGCATGCGAAGGGCAAGCCGCTTTCGAAGAACGTCGACCTTGAGGTCGTTGCGCGAAAGACCCCGGGGTTCTCTGGCGCTGACCTCGCGAACGTGCTGAACGAGGCGGCTCTGCTTACCGCGCGCTCGAACGCTCAGCTCATCGACAATCGCGCGCTTGACGAGGCGATCGATCGCGTTATTGCTGGGCCGCAGCGCCGCACGCGTGTCATGAAAGACCAGGAAAAGCTCATCACCGCCTATCACGAGGGTGGCCACGCCCTCGTCGCGGCGTCGCTGAACCACACGGATCCCGTGACCAAGGTGACGATCCTGCCACGCGGCAGAGCCCTCGGCTACACGATGGTTATCCCGCTCGAGGACAAGTACTCGGTGACTCGAAACGAGCTGCAAGATCAGCTCGCGTACGCCCTTGGAGGCCGCGTTGCTGAAGAACTCGTCTTCCACGACCCGACCACGGGCGCAGGCAACGACATCGAGAAAGCGACGTCAACTGCGCGCAAGATGGTGACTGAGTACGGCATGACGACCGCGGTCGGGCCCGTGAAGCTCGGACAGGCGCAGCCTGGCGCGTTCATGGGTGACTTCGGCCAGTCCCGCGATTACTCGGAGGGTCTCGCTGTGCAGATTGATGCCGAGGTGCGCGCGCTCCTTGAACAGGCGCATAACGAGGCTTACGAGGTGCTTGTGGCAAACCGCGACGTGCTCGACAAGCTCGCGCGGGAGCTGCTCGAGAAGGAGACACTCGACCACCTGCAGCTCGCTGAGATCTTCCGCGATGTGCAGAAGCTTGGGCCGCGTGCGACGTGGCTTTCCCACGGAGACCGTCCCGTCTCCGATCGGCCTCCGATCGAGGTGCCTGCCGCGGTGCGAACCGACGGACCGACAGCCGAGAAGGTTGCCCAGAGCGAGGGCGACTCACCAGCCCCAGCCGACGCCACGCAGCCAGACACACCCGGCGAGTAGGCGACGTGAGCGCAGGAGTGGATCGGGACCGGGTCGCGAGGGCAGTTCGCGAGCTGCTCAGCGCAATCGGTGCCGACCCTGAAAGTGACGAGTTGCGGGCAACACCCGGACGCGTGGCTGACTCGTACGCGGAGTTCTTTGCCGGAGTCGGGGTTGACCCACAGCAGTTTTTGCGCGACGCGGTACCCGTTGACGGTGAGACCGGCGAGCTCGTGCTCATGCGCGATATCGCCCTGCGCTCGATCTGCGAACATCACCTGCTCCCGTTTCGGGGGAGGGCGCACATCGCCTACCAGCCGCGCGACCGTGTTGTCGGGCTCAGTGCGTTGCCTCGAGTCGTCGACGCCCTCGCCGCGCGGCCGCAGGTGCAAGAGCGCCTGGGCGAGCAGATCGTTCAGGCGATTGTCGATGGCCTCGATCCGATGGGAGTGCTCGTCGTGCTCGAGGCGAGCCACGGCTGCGTGGCAGACCGAGGAGTGCGTGAGACTGAGGCCGAGGCCGTCACAATCGCCTCGCGCGGCAACCTGGCAGAGGCCGCCGCGCGGTCAGAAATCATCGCGCTTATTGCGCCTGGCGGACCAAGGAACCCGTTGTGACAGAGACCCGAGTGCGCCCCGCCCCGCTCATCCTTGGCGTTCTCAACACCACCCCTGATTCGTTCAGTGACGGGGGAGAGTACCTCGATCCTGAACGCGCGGTCGCCCGCGCCCGTGAGCTCGTCGCGAATGGCGCTGACGTGATCGACGTCGGCGGCGAATCTACGCGGCCAGGGGCGACCCCTGTGCCGCGCGCCGAAGAGCTCGCCCGAGTTCTCCCGGTGATTCGCGAGCTGACCGCAGCAGGGATCGTCGTGTCGATCGATACGATTCACGCAGAGACAGCCGAAGCAGCCGTCGCCGCAGGCGCAAGCTACATCAACGATGTCTCGGGCGGCTTGAACGACGCAGACATGCTCAAGGTGGCTGCGCGCGCGGCTGCATCGTCGGGCACGAGGCTTATCCTCGGGCACTGGCGAGGCATCCCCGATCCCGCGAACGAGCGGTCTGTGTATGGCGACGTTGTTCGCGAGGTGCGCGACGAGCTTGCACAGCGGGCATCTGAAGCGATCGCTGCTGGAGTGGCGGCCGAACTCATCGTGCTCGACCCAGGGCTCGGGTTCGACAAGACTGGAGAGCAATGCTGGGAGCTGTTGCGCAGGCTCGGCGAACTCCAAGATCTGGGGTACCCGGTGCTCGTTGGTGCCTCCCGGAAGCGGATGCTTGGTGAGGTGCTCAGCGAGCTACCCAGTGCGCCTGCGGGTCCCGCTGGGCGCGACGGCGCGACAGCTGTCGTGAGCGCCCTCTTGGCGCGAGCCGGCGCGTGGGGGGTGCGAGTACACGACGTCGCCAGCACGGCGGCGGCGATCGCCGTCGAACGTGCGTGGTCAGGGCCAGCAATCGGCGACAGCATCACGCTCACTGGCCTCGAAGTGTATGCCCACCACGGCGTGTTTGACTTCGAACGTGACGCCGGGCAGCGGTTCTTCATCGACGCGACGCTGCACGTGGATCTCAGCGCAGCGGCGGCGGGCGACGATCTGGCGAGCACCGTGCACTACGGAGAGTTCGCAGATGCTGTCGTCGCAGCGGTCGCCGCTGACCCGGTCGACCTCATCGAGACCGTTGCTGAGCGCGTCGCCCAGCTCGCGCTTGAATACCCTGGGGTGAATAGAGCGCGCGTCACCGTCCACAAGCCCGACGCACCGATCCAGGCGCCGTTCGCCGACGTCGCTGTCACCGTTGATCGAGTTCGGGGGGCCAAATGATTGCCCAGGTCGTTCCAGTGCTCCTTGCGTTCGGTGCGAACCTCGGCGACCGCGGCGAGACAATTCGTGCGGCGCAGCGAGAGCTCGCCGGGCTCGACGGCATCGCCGAGTTTGTTGCCTCCCCGCTGCACGAAACAGTGGCACTCACGCTTGATGGGCCGGACCCGACCGCTCCGAAGTACATCAACGGCGTCGCGTCACTTCAGACGACCCTCGCCCCACACGAGCTGCTCGATGCTCTGCAGCGGGTAGAGACTGCGCACGGCAGGGTCCGAGACGCCAGATGGGGCGACCGGACGCTCGACATTGACCTCATTCTCTTCGGCGGTAGAGTAATCGCTGACGACAGGCTGACTGTGCCCCACCCGCGGGCGCACGAACGCGACTTTGTGCTCTCGCCGTGGCTCGCGCTTGACCCGGACGCGGTGCTCATGGGGCACGGACGCGTCAGCGAGTTGCTCGACAGAATCGGCGACACGACAGTGCCGCTCGCTCACTCTGCGGCGGACCCGCTCGAGCCACTCGCCACGCCATGTGAGGGCAGGCCAGAGTGAGCGGACAGCAGAAGCTTCGTGGGCTAAACCCGCTGCATCTTCTCGGGACGGGGGCCGTCGGGGCCGCGTTGGCGCTCCTCATCCAGGCATGGCTCTCTTCGCGGGGTCGCCCCTCGATTCTGCTGCCCTATTCAATGGCGATCACACTCATCGCACTCGCCGTAGTGCTCGTCGTGCTCGGGTTGAGGCTGCGCAAGCACGTTGCGAAGGGCACTGGCGCAGTGAACCCGTTCCAGGCCGTGCGGCTGCTCGCGACGGCGCGCGCAGGCCAGCTTGTCGGGGCGGTCTTTGCGGGCTTTGGCGGCGGACTACTGTTGTCCCTGCTCGGCCGGAGCGTGCCTGCACCCACCCCAACCTGGCTTCCGATGCTTGTCACTGCACTTGCCGGCGTCGTGCTTCTTGTGTGCGCGCTCGTCACCGAGCGACTGTGCCGCGTGCCGCCAAGCGACGACCCCGAGGGCGAAGGCGACGCGGGCCTGGCTACACTTGAGACGTGACCCACCAGACTTTTCCCGCGCTCGAGCCCACGTGGCACAGAGTTTCGCCAAAGTACGCTGTCTCTGATCTCATCATCAATGTGGTGATGTCGTTCTTTCCGCTCGTCGGAGTCATCATCGTGTCGCTCACGAACCACGGCGACGTTCCGCTCTGGCTGACGCTCGGCCTCTGGGGCCTCGTCGTGTTCTTCCTCGTGAATTCGCTCTTCGCGTTTCGTCGAGTGAAAGCGATCGGCTACATTCTGCGCGAAGACGATCTGCTGTTCAGGCGTGGCATCATGTTTGAGCGGGTTGTGGCTGTCCCGTACGGCAGGCTTCAGCTCGTCGACATTACGCGTGGACCGCTGCTTCGCGCTCTCGGTCTTTCGACCCTGAAGTTCGTAACGGCGTCCGCGGCAACGGGTGTGCAGCTGCCGGGCCTGACCGCAAGCGACGCAGAACAGCTGCGTGACCGCCTGGTTGAGCTCGCCGAGTCCCGGCGGTCGGGGCTGTGACGTCCCCAGGTTTCCCCGATCAGGATCCGTCGGCGCGCCACGGGGAGCAGCCCGCCGCGTCCGTCGAACCAGCCGGCGCCGACGCGATGCCAGGCACTGCAGACTC
Organism: Leucobacter aridicollis; assembly: GCF_024399335.1. Taxonomy (NCBI): domain Bacteria; kingdom Bacillati; phylum Actinomycetota; class Actinomycetes; order Micrococcales; family Microbacteriaceae; genus Leucobacter; species Leucobacter aridicollis. The sequence continues at coordinate 2,787,600 of NZ_CP075339.1, read as the reverse complement.
CGACGGCTGGCGGCGGCTGCACCCGATCTCGCCGCTCTTGCGCGGCGGGCTCGTGCTGCTCGTGCTCATCGGTGTCTTCATCGCGAACTTCCGCGATCTGTTCGTGCGAATGTTCGTCGCGGCTTCGACCCATGAGCCAGTCGAGGACGACGAGTTCACTGCGATTCTGGGGATGCTGTCGAACGGTCAGACTCTGCTGCTTGTCCTCGGTGGTGTGGTGTTGCTCCTGCTCGTCATCGTTGGAGCCTCCTGGGTGGCGTGGCGTTTTCACACCTATCGGGTCTCGGGTGAGGCAGTGGAGTCGCGCTCTGGCGTGCTCTTTCGGCAGCACCGTCGTGCGCCGCTTGACCGCGTGCAGAGTGTCAACCTGCAGCGGCCGCTCCTAGCGCGGCTTCTTGGTCTCACAAAGATCGAGGTGCTGACTGGCGGCCAGGGCGGCAAGGTTGAGCTCGCGTATCTCGGCCACCGCGATGCGAAAGCTGTCAGAGAGCGTATCCTGCAGCTTGCCTCCGCCCGGCGTTCCGGCGCCGCCCCAGAAGCAGATCCCGGTGTGATTGCTCCCGCGGCTGCGGTCTCGTACGACGGCACACGTTACGCGGAACCGTCAGACGCGCTCACAGGACGCGTGCAGGACTTCGCAGATTTCGACGTCGACCCTGAGGCCGCCGCGGCCCAGGCCCTCGTGCGGGTGCCGCTCGGCCGGCTCCTCGGTTCGATCCTCTTGGGGTGGGAAGCTGTCATCACGGTGATCCTCCTGCTCGTCGCCGTGTTCTGGGGGCTGATCAGCTCGGCGATTGGCGCAGTGACCGGCAACAGCGGCTTCCTGGCTGCCGGTGGGATCTCGCTACTCACAGTCATCCCGCTCATTCTTGTGACTCTCGGCATGATGTTTGCCCAGTTCAACAAGGGCTTCAACTTCACCCTTTCGAGGGGGCGGGAGTCTATTCGGGTCGGCTCGGGCCTCACCTCGACTGTCACCGATTCGATCCCGTTCGGCAGGATCCACGCGATCGAGGCTCGGCAACCGCTGTTCTGGCGCCCGTTCGGATGGTGGCGGGTTCGTGTGACGCTCGCCGGTCACTCAGTCTCTGAGGCCGGCCAGAGCGTCACCCAGAACGTCGTGCTGCCAGTTGGCAGACACGATGACGTCGTCAGGGTGATTGAGACGCTCGTGCCGGGGGCGGCGACTGGCATCACTGAGGGACTTATCGGGACAGGTGAGGACTACGTTGGCGCTGGCAAGCGCGCAGGTTGGCTGCTGTGGTTTGGCAAGCGTCGCGCGGGAGTTCGTATCGACGTTCCAGCGGATCCGGCAGCCCTCACCGACGCGACGCTTCGCATCAGGCGGGGCGCTTTGACCCGCTCGTTTGCGATCATGCCGATCGTTCGGGCGCAGTCCGTGCAGCTGAGCCGGCCGCTCTGGCACTACGTCTTCAAGCTCGCCTCGCTGCAGGCTCACACCGTGCTCGGGCCGGTGCGTGTCTCCGTGCGTGGGCTCGCACTCGACGATGCTCGCATCGTCTTCGATCGCCTGTCGGCCGCGGTGCTGGCGGTGCAGCGCGCGGAGTCTGACGGCCACCCGACAACGATGAAGCGAAACGAGACCGATGAGCGGCCTGCAATCTAGCCGACTCGGAATCGGTATTGTCGGCGCCGGCAAGGTTGGCCCAGTACTGGGACGCGCGCTCGCTGGCGCTGGTCACGCAATTGTCGGTATCAGTGCGCTGAGCGAAGAGAGCCGGGAACGCGCCGAGGCGATGTTGCCAGGCGTTCCCATCCTCGACGTGCAGGAAGTCGTCAGGCGGGCTGAGATGGTGTTGCTCGCTGTGCCGGGCAGCGAACTTCCTGGCCTGGTCTCCGGGCTCGCAAAGCTTGGCGCTTGGCAGCCAGGCCAGCTTGTCATTCATACGGCGCCTGAATACGGCACAGCGGTGTTCAGTGACGCCCCAGGGGTCATTCCCATCGCGCTGCACCCTGGCATCGTGTTCACCGGCACAAGCCTCGACCTCACACGGCTCTCGGGGGCGACTGTCGCCGTGACTGCCCCAGCAGTTGTGCAGCCGATCGGGCAGGCGCTCGTCGTCGAGATGGGTGCGGAGCCGGTGCTCGTTGCCGAAGCGGATCGGGCCGAGTACGCGCGCGCAGTCATCATGGCGAGTGAGGCAGCGCGGGCGTCGGCGGGGGAGGCGATTGCAGCGCTTGAGGGCATCGGTGTCGCCGGCGCCGATCGGGTCATCGGTGGGACCATGCGCGCGGCGCTCGAAGAGGAGCTGACCCGGCACTCGAGCGACCCTGGACTGCTCTCGTAAGAGTGTTCAACTGAGCGGGCCCGCGCGGCCTGAGGGGGCCGGGGACGTGCTGTAGGTAGTTGGCTTCGACTACGTACTACCAGTGCCTTGGCTGTGGGGCATAAATGCAATCTCCTACTTAGGGACCCTGCTGGGTAGGTCGTTGCAGATACTCAGTTGCGTATGGATTGCTACTCAGCGGCTCGTCAGCGTTGTCATTCGCAATACTCACCCCACATTCCTTCGGTCAGGCTGTTCTTGTAAGGGAAGAACAGCGATTGGAAGGGGACACCTCGACATGCGACATCGAGCGAGCACAGGCGGAGCGGCCGCAGCATCACGCCACGCGGCCGGACGTCTACACAGGCGGCGCGGAGGTGCGTTTGCTGCCGCCGCTCTCGCGGTAGCGCTGATCGCGAGCCCGTTCCTGCCGGCGTCGTCCGCTCAGGCTGTCACCCACACATTCGAGCTGAACTCGGCCGATGTGAGCGCCAATGCAAAGGACGCGAACCCCGGCGACGGAGTCTGCGCGACCGCGGCAGGTACGTGTACCCTGCGGGCTGCGCTTGAGGAATCGAACGCGTTGAACCTCGCGCCTGGCGCGGTGCTCATCACTCCGGCTCCCGGCTTCACTGGCAACATCGACCCTGTTGGTACGAGCTATCAGTACATGCAGACCGGGCTTGTGTCTAACCAAGACTCCGGGGTCCACTTCCTTGTGACCAGCCCGGTGACGATCGACCTCAAGAATGAGGTCACAGTTGAGGCGTCACGTGACGTTGGCGGTGCACTGTTCCACGTGAACGGCAAGGACATCGTGTTTAAGAACGTCACGCAGATGCTTTCTGCTGAGTCGTCATTTGTGATGGGGCCGAAGGCCGATGGTGTCACCATTGACGGCGGCTCTTCGGTGACTCAGGCCCACTACGGCCCCGAGCGCTTCATCGTGTTCCGCGAGGGCTCCAAGAACATCACCCTGAAGAACTACCGTGTGCAGGGGTTCTACGACGCTGGCACCGCGACGGGTCTGTTCTACTTCAATGCGCAAAACAACACCCCGATCGAGAATGTGACGATCGACAACGTGCGCGTCACCTATACGGTTGGCGGACGGTGCACAGCTAGCGATGGCTCTGGTTGCCGCACGAGCCTCATGCAGTTCCTGCCCCGCAATCAGAACGTCGTGCTTGATGGGTTTACGTTTAAGAACTCGTTCGTGTCGAACCTCACGAACCAGGTCGCATTCCCGTTCACGACCAACGCAGCCGCCGGCTACAGCGTTAAGGCCTCGAACATCAACATCACTGACAACGAGTTTATTAACGTTCAGGGCTACGGCACCGGAGTGTACAACGCGTTCATCACGCTGCCCTATGGGCAGATTGGTGGAAAGAACCAGATCACTGGGAACCAATTCGTGCGTGCGACGAGTGGGCAGAGCCACGCGATTGCCTGGAACGGCAACACGACCACTGGCAACGCCGGTGACATGCGCATCGCAAACAACTACTTCAACGGATACACCGGCAACTCGGTCTACCTGCAAAACACGGGCAATGTGAACGTGGAGAAGAACACCTTTGGTGCTCGGAGCGCGAGCCAGAACCGGCCGGGAACGGCTGAGGAAGGCCGCGACGGAGTGACTGCGCTCGTTGACAACAACACGAATGCGAACGGCCGCGTAATGACGTGGTACCCGACAGGTACCGCCGCGGTGCTCACCAATGATGCACCTGCAGGTTCGATCCAGGTCGAATCGCCGCTCGCTGAAGACGTGCCCGCATGTGTTGCGACGCTTGACGTATCGGCGCCGAGCGACCTCCCGCTCCCTGAGAGCACGGTCGATCTCGACCTGTACTGGACCGCGGACCGTACCGCAGAGGTATACCTCGGCCGCGTCGAGGGCCTCACAGGCGCAAGCGCCAAGCTGCTGCTTGACCTTCCTGTCGGCCCGCAGAAGTTCCCGTCGACGGTCGTCGGCGAGTTCGACGAGGCGACAATTGTTGATGCGAACACTGGTGCTGGCCAGGGCTATGTTCGAGTTCAGACCGTTGGCGCGACCACTGGTCAGTCATCGCAGTACTCGCGAATGGTCGGCTTCAGTGGTAACTGCCGCCCGGAGATCTCAATCGATCAGTCGGCGACGCAGAACGATTCGACAATGGCACGCGACCTGCACTACACAGTCAAGTCGTCGCTGCCGCTGAACCCCGCGAGTGTGACCGCTGGTGTCGTCGACGTGACCGCTGCTGCGGTCTCCGAGACCATCGATGCGGGCCGCCTGAACCCTCGTTCAGTGTCGGTGAAGCCAGTTTCGGGAAGCGCGAACCGCGAGTTCACCGTGATAGCACGGGTTGATGACTCGGCGAAGGTGACCGCTGGTATCGCGGCTGAGAAGGTGACGAGCTCGGGTGGGCTCACGAACCGTGACGCTGCGACGAGCACCGACCCTGACATCACGTTCATCAACCCCGTGCAGGCGAAGCCTGGCTCGTTCACGCTGGTAACGGGTGAGCCGTCTGGCAAACAGTACGAGTTCACGGTCTCGTCTGGCGCCCCGAAGCCCGCATCTGATCTGAACTTCGTTGCGACGCCTGACCAGGCTGCGACAGAAAACAGCGTCGAACTCTCGAACGTCAACGCGGTCATCGCAGCTGGCGCGACAAGCTCGGGCAAGATCAAGGTGACCGCTGCAGCTGGCGACGTCCCCGCGAATACGCCGGTGCGCTTCAGCCACACGGTGTCGTCTGACGACACCAACTTCGATGGGCTTGTCGTGAACGACCTTCTTGTGAAGCTGTTCTCGACGGATCCCTCGGTGAAGATCACCAAGCGTGCCTTCACTGACGTCACGGACGCGTCGTCGCCGGCGCAGATCATGGCAACCGGGACAGAGGCTCTTGCAGGGGCACGACTCACTGACGGCCAGGCTGTCTGCTTCGTCTACGAGGTGTCGAACATCTCAGCTGACGACTGGGCAACAGAGCTGACGGATATCACTGTCACAGACACTGACACCCGGCTGGGTGAGAACGGTGTCATCGGTACGGTTCCGTCGCTCGCGGTTGGCAAGAGCACCCTGCTCTCCGCCTGCGGCAGCCTGATCCCTGAGGATACGACTGTCGGTGGTTCCAGGTGAAACCCAGAAGCGCCTTCGGCGCGGCCCGAAAACGGGTCCAAGGAATGAGCTATAGAACACAGCTCATTGCGGGTGCGACGATCGCAGCGGTTGGCTTGCTCGCGACAGGTGGAGCCGCATACGCCCTCTGGAATGCGCAGGACAACTTCGCAGGCGGAAAGGTCGCGGCCGGTGACCTGAACCTGAGCTACGGCGAGGGTACGTGGGCGCAGATCACCCCTGAGGTGGCTGCCCCCGCCGCGGGCACACTGGCAGGCGGCACCGCCGGCTTCCACTCGATGCCTGGCGACATCGTCGAGATCCGAGTCCCGCTCACCACTGTGCTTCAGGGTGACAACCTCAACGCTCGCATGAACGTTGAGATGGGGTCGGGCGCGGAGCAGAGCATCGCGGACGGCACACTCGCGGCAACCTACGTTGTCGAGAATGCGCAGTCAGAGCCCGCCTCCGAGGAAGCAGAGCTCGGCGAGCCGGTACGCGTTGCTGGCCTCACCGGCAGCAACGACGGAGTGACCGCGAACTGGACCGTCGTAGTGACGATCGAGGTGCTCGGTGACTACCGCTGGACAGACAAGGCGCCACTCGACGACCTCGACAAGTGGTCGGTTGACGGCATCAATGTGACGCTCGAGCAAATCCGCTCAGGCGATGGCTACAAGAACGGGGAGGGCTGATCCATGAAGCGCAGTACCCGTAACGTAGTCACCGCCGGCGCGGTTGTCGTGCTCCTCGCTGGCGGCCTCGCGGCCGCAGCTCTCTGGAGCGCTCGGGTCGGTGCAACTGTCCCCGACGTATCGCTCGGCGCAGTCCGGTTTGGCGCTGCCTCTGAGACAGTGACTGAGCCTGGCTACTCGGCCGGTGGCGCTCCGGTGACTGTCACTCTGCCAGGCAAGAAGATCATCGAGGTGCTCGATCAGACCACCATCGACGCGGACCCGGTTATCTGGCGGTTCACCGCGAGTGGGAACGCGCTCGGTATTGCAGGGCTGAACTACGACGTCGCCGTCACTGAACAGGTGAAGGATGGCGAGGAGCCTCACAGCGTGGCCTCTGGCGTGGCGAAGCCTGTCACGGTGCTCGAAAAGTCGACACTCAAGGTGTTCCGCGCTGGTGACGGCGGTGACTGCTCTGCAGTTCCCGCGACTCCCGAGACGCCAGAGGGTGAGGAACCAAAGAACATCTATCTCTTTGGCAATGCTGATGTCGAACTTCAGGCTCCCGGCACCGCACTCGACGGCACCGAGACGAGCCAGGAGTGGTGTGCGGCGATCAGCTGGAACTCGATCGCTGACGGCACGTACATCAACGACGTACGGGTCACCAGCGTCGCGGAGGATGGCAGCGCGAACGGCGCCATCGCCCGCTGGCACTCCCAGGTCGGCTTCCCGCCGGCACTCGAACTTCTCGGCGTGTACCGCAACCTTGCGAACGTCGAGGCGACGGCAGAAGACACGACGAAGGCGAAAGCCTCCGCCGAGTGGGACGCCGATATTTACCCAGACCCGTCAGGCGAGCCAGACCTCGTCATCTCGCTTGACCCGATCGTCACGAACGTGAACCCCGCTTTTTCACCTCGCGACTAATCCCCCCCCCCATAAAACGTGGCCTTGGCGCTGAGCGCCGACCGAGGTCTGCATCCCCCTGCGCTCAACCAACTAGGAGAAACACCATCATGTCGAACACGAACCACGACCAGGTCATCGTTGTCACCGAGCAGAACAAGCGCCGCAAGGGCTTCATGTGGGTAGCTGCAGGTACCGCTGCGCTCCTCATCGGCGGCTCGACCTTCGCCCTCTGGTCAGCATCCGACACGTTCTCGGGCGGCGACATCACCGCCGGTGATCTGAACCTCGTTCAGTCGGCCGACACCTCGTTCTGGGATGTGTCGAACGACCGTAAGGACGCAACTGACCCGGTAACCGGCACCGACGGCACCCAGCAGCCGGGCCACGAGATCACCGACGTTGCGACCTGGCGGATTGCTCCGGGCGACAAGCTCGCTGCATCCTTCAGCGCTACGGCCACGCTTGACGGCGACAACCTCGTCGCTCGCGTAGGGATCGACGGTCTTGACAAGCTGCAGGAGAACGTCTCGGGCATCAACTACAGCTACGAGGTCTACTACGACGGCAAGCTGCTCGTCACTGAGACCGCGCTGCCGAAGACCGCTGACGCACCCCTCCTGTACCTCTCGGCTCCTGCAACCGGCCAGGACGCAGGCGCCGAGGATGCTACGAACGGCATCCTGGGTGCAGCAACCGCAGTAGGCGGCGCAGCAGCGCAGTCGGCAGTGTTCGGTATGCCGACAACTTCGGAGGACCTCACCGTTGTCATCTACGCTTCGTTCTACGAGGATCAGAACGGCGACTTCCGTTACCAGGACACCGATGTGACAGTTGAGGATCGCATCGACGTGACCGCTGTTGACACCCTCGGCGAGCTGACAGTTTCGCTGAACCAGGTCCGCGACACCGGCGCACAGTTCAACTAAGTGCCCCAGCTCGCGCATCGCGCGAGCACCGGGACCCCCGCAGGCCAGGCCACCGGCAGGGCCTGCGGGGTTCCCCCCTCACACTTCAACCCCGCACAACACCCACAGTCCTTGAGAGGAGGATCCGATGAGTACCGCTACGAACGCACGCAGGAAGCCTACGCGCTCGGTAGTCCGCAGGGAGACCCGCGGCTGGTATGACTCGCCCTGGCAGATTGCTGCCCGCGCGATCGGGTCCGCCTTCGCCATTCTTGTCATCGCGGCTCTCGCGGCACTGCTTGTTGTGCCGCGGGTGCTCGGCGGAGACTCGCTGACCGTGCTCTCTGGCTCTATGGAGCCGACGTTCTCCCCGGGCGACGTTGTTGTCGTCAAGGGAACTGACGAGGCGAAGGTCTGCAACGACGTGTCGGTTGGGCAGATTGTCACCTACTTTCCAGAACCGAATGACCCGACACTCATCACACACCGCGTGATCGGTAAGACGATTGGCACTTTTGAGGATGGGACCTCCTGCCGTCTCATCACGCAGGGCGACGCAAACTCCGCTGTCGACGAGCCAGTTTCGCCAGCGCAGGTCCGCGGCGTATTCATGTACGGCGTTCCCGGGCTCGGCTGGGCCCGCCAGTGGGTATCGCAAAACCCGATGATCGTTGCAGCCATAGCTGCGGCAGTGCTGATCGGCTGGGGAGCGCTGAGTAGCTTCCGCAAGCCCCGCACGACTGTCGTCTCGGTGCCGCGGCCTCAGGGAACTGGGCCCGGAGCGCCTGGCGCCTCAGGAGCCGCGCCTGTCGCGGGATATCTCGCCCCGCCTGCGGAGCCGCGAGAGCAAGAGCTTCGAGAGCGAGAACTCGCGCTGCGTGAGCGGGAGATCGAGCTCAGGGAACGCGAACTTGCGTTCGCAATGGGCGGGCGAGACGCAGTCACAGAGGCAGAAGCCCTCCTGAAGTCAACCGAGCCCGAAGCGTCAGCTGCAGACGCGAAGCACTCACACGTTACGCCGAACCACCGAAACGAGGGATGACCTTGCGTATCTCCACAGACGACCACGCGACGCGCGCTGCCAGTACGGTGCTCACCGTCGACGCCGGCCATGGGATGAGCGCGCGAGGCAAGTTCATCGCCGGTATTCTCACTGTGTTGCTGCTCCTCGGAGCCGGTGTCGCGCTCGCGATGGCCGACTCGCTGCCGATGTTTGGTGGCCGTACGAACACTGTCGCCGCTGGCGGGACGCCGCAAGCGCCTGAGCGGTTGGGTAGCGGGACGACTGTACAGGGCGCGACAACGCTTCCCGCGGCGACGATTCAGGCGGAATGGGACGGCCCGGCCGTTCACCTGGATTGGACCGGAGCCGAGTACGCGCGGGCGGAGACCACATTCATCGGCGACCGGAAGGCGTCACCCGGTGACCGTGTGACCCGCACCCTGAACGTCGTGAACGCAGGCCCCGGTGAGGGCGTTGCCGCCGTGACGCTTGACGTGACCGAGCTCATCCCTGAGGGAGCGTTGAACCCTGAGCTTGCGAAGGACGTCACGCTGTTCTGGGATGTCGCTGGCGTGACTGGCGAGGAAACGTTCGAGGCGTTGAAGGCCGGTGACCGCGTTTCAGTTGCCGAGGTCGCGGTTGCGAAGGGCGCAACGGTGCCAGTCACATTCGGGTTCGCGATGGACGCGGGCGTTGAGACGTCGAACGCGTCTGGTGCTCCGTCGACCGAGCTGAGCTTTGATGTTGGTGTGAACCTCACGGGCGAAACGTCGACCCCCGAGATCAGTGTGACAGGCGGCACTGGCATGCTCGCCCTGATCTGCATCGCACTCGCGCTACTGCTCATCGGTTTCATGCTGTTCGCAGCGAAGCGGCGTCGTGATGACGAAGACGAGATCCAGATCGAGGCGAGCTAGACCCGGTTAGTCACAGGTCGCCTCGCGAACCGCACGGCAATGTAGACGCCCGCGGCAAGCGAGGCAATCCCGAGCGGAATGTGCAGCGCCATTCCGAGGCTCAGATGCCCAAGCGTGAACTGCACGAGCTCGAGCCCGAGTAGCATGAGTGACAAGTGGAACGCGTCGCGCGGCCACCCTGCCCGGCCCTTCCACGCTGCAAGCGTGACGAACACCTGCACGATGGCGATGGCGACGACCGTCATCGCGACAATCCGGTGCATCGTCTGCGGGCTCGGGCTCATCGCATCAAGCATCGCCCCCGCGAGAAACGGCTGCGCGGCGAGCAACGCCGCGTGCAGGATCAGAGTCCAGCGGGCGACCGCCGCAACCGCGCGGCCCGCCGGGATTCGATCAGTGGCCGGCATGTGAACCTCCATCGCCGATTGCTTGTGTGTCGAGCGGCCCGGCGGTTTCGCCCGGGCGCACGACGACGAACTGGGCCATCATGCCCTGATCTTCGTACTGGAGCAGATGGCAGTGGAACATGTAGGGCATGTGCGGGTCTGTCGACGTGCCGAACTCAACATCAATGATGACTGTGCGGCTCGGCGGCGCGTACACGGTGTCCTTCCAGCCGCGCAGCTCAGCCGTGGGCTTTCGGCCATCGATCGAGTACACCCTGAAGCGCGCGTTATGGATGTGCAGATTGTGGGGGAGGAAATGCTCGTTCGTGATCAGCCAGCGTTCGCGACTGCCGACTGTGACGACCTCGTCGATCCGTGCCATATTCATCCGGCGATGGTTGATCTTGTTGTCTTGCAAAGTGACAGTGCGCCGCACGTCGGGCTCGGGCGGATCTGTGAGTGGCGCGGCGAATGCCCCGCCCGCCGCAACCCAGGCGTTCATTTCCGTGAGCGTCGCGGGGGCTGTCGACGCCGTCCCCGGTGGCGCGCTGTCGTCCGCGTTGGCTCGGCTGAGTTCGAGCACGTCGAACGTGTCGCGGGTACCGCTCGCGCGTTCAGTGGTGCTCAGCAGGCCAAGCGTGTGCGGCACGGAGCGCAGCATTGCGGTCTGGCCAGGTTCGAGCGCAACGATAACCTCGGCGCGTTCTCCGGGGGTCAACGTGAGTCCGGCGACCGATACCGGTTTCGGCAGCAGCCCGGAGTCGGTCGCGACGAGCACTAGCGGGCCTGTATCGAGCTGGAAGCGATAGCTTCGCGCGGTGGAGCCATTGAGAATGCGCAGTCGCGTGAGTTCCCTCGTAGCGCTGAAGCGCGGCGACACGGTGCCGTTGACGAGGAGCGTGTCGCCGAGCATTCCCGAGGCGTCTCGCCTGCGCTCGTCGAACGCGCCGTCGGCCGTGAAGCTTCGATCTGTCACGACGACTGGGACGTCGTCGACGCCGTAGTCGCGCGGCAGCGGAAGGTCGGCCGGAGGCTTCTCATCCTCGATGAGGAAAAGCCCGGCGAGTCCGCGATACACGTGTGCCTCGGTTGTCCCGTGGTTGTGCGGGTGGTACCAGAGCGTCGCGGCGGGCTGTTCGACTGTCCACTCCGCTGTCCAACTGTCGCCGGGGACTATCGGCTGGTGTGGGCCGCCGTCGGCCGCTGCGGGAACCTTCATGCCGTGCCAGTGGGTCGTCGTCACCTCGGCGAGCTCGTTTCGCACGACGACGCGCACCCGTTCGCCCTGTGCCGCGCGGAGCGTCGGGCCGCCGAATGCACCGTTGTATCCCCACGTTGGCGTCTGTGTGCCCGCAACGAACGAACTCGTGCCGGCGCCCGCGACAAGCTCGAAGGCGCGCACGCCGTCAGCGCCAACCGTGCCGGTGTCAAGCCGGGGAATGGCGAGGTCTCTGCGGTCGAGAGCGTCTCCGGCTTGTGCTCCCGATCCTGACCCCGTCTCGGGCGAGAGAACCGGGCGCCTCGTCACCCGCCAGCCTCCGAGCGCGACGATCGACGCGGTCACCGCGCCCGCCGCTGCCGCAGCAAGCACACCCCTGCGCGTGAATCGCGATGAGTCAGGCATGAGCCTCCTTGAGCCAGTGATTGACGTTCACGCCACCCATCAAGTATCGCCCATCCGTTCGCCCGAAATGTGGGAACACTCTGCGCCTCGCGTAGGATGGATGTCTACGTCTACACTACGGAGGAACCCGCCAAATGAGCGAGCAGACTGCGCCGAACCCCGCCACTGAAGAAGTTCAGAGCGAAGAGGAAATCTTCGAGCAGAAGCGCATCCGTCTCGAGAAGCGGGAGCGGCTGAACGCCGCGGGTGACCTCGCAGGCGGCGCGTACCCGGTTGCCGTGCCTGTGACCACCACGATCCCGGCCGTTCGGGCTACGTGGGGGCACCTGGAAGAGAACCCCGACTCGGCGTCGGGCGAGATCGTCGGGATCGCTGGTCGTATCGTCTTCCAGCGCAACACTGGCAAGCTCTGCTTTGCTTCGATCCAGGCAGGCGACGGCACTCGCATCCAGGCCATGCTGTCGCTCGCCGAGGTTGGTGAGGAATCGCTCGCCGAATACAAGGAGCTCACCGACCTCGGTGACCACCTCTTCGTGAAGGGGGAGGTCGTCTCGAGCCGCCGCGGCGAACTCTCGGTGATGGTCACCGAGTGGCAGGTCGCCGCGAAGGCCATCGCGCCACTTCCGAACCTGCACGCCGAGCTCAACGAGGAAACGCGGGTGCGCCAGCGCTACCTCGACCTCATCGCCCGCGAGCAGGCACGTGTCAACGTGATCACCCGCGCGCGCACAATGGCGAGCCTCCGCGACACGTTCGCGAAGCGCGGCTTCATTGAGGTCGAGACGCCGATGCTCCAGACGATGCACGGTGGAGCTTCGGCACGTCCATTCGTGACGCACTCAAACGCGTTCGACATGGAACTCTACTTGCGCATCGCGCCTGAGCTGTTCTTGAAGCGCGCAGCGGTTGGCGGGCTTGAGCGTGTCTTCGAGATCAACCGCAACTTCCGCAATGAGGGCGCCGATTCGACCCACAGCCCCGAGTTCGCCATGCTTGAGTCGTACCAGGCATACACCGACTACAACGGTATCGCCGACCTCACGCAAGAGCTCGTGCAGAATGCGGCGCTCGCTGCAAACGTCGGCTCCGAGCGTGAGGGCACTCACGTCGTGAAGTGGGCCGACGGTACGCTCTTCGATCTCGGGGGCGAGTGGAATCGCATCTCGATGTACGACTCCCTCTCGGAGGCCGCAGGCAAGCAGATCACGCCCGAGACGACTGTCGCTGAGCTGCAGGCCCTCGCGGACGCCGAAGGCGTCGAGGTGCCACTCGCGAACCACGGCAAGCTTGTCGAAGAGCTGTGGGAGCACTTCGTGATTGACTCCCTCACGGCCCCGACGTTCGTCATGGACTTCCCGGTCGAGACGAGCCCGCTCACCCGCCACCACCGTTCGATCCCGGGCGTCGTCGAGAAGTGGGACCTCTACATTCGAGGCTTCGAGCTCGCGACAGGGTACTCCGAGCTCATCGACCCAGTGGTGCAGCGCGAGCGCTTCGTGCAGCAGGCCGCCGAGGGTGCGCGTGGCGATGTCGAGGCGATGAAGGTTGACGAGGAGTTCCTCCGCGCGCTCGAGCACGCTATGCCTCCGACCGGCGGCATGGGCATGGGCATGGATCGTCTGCTGATGGCGCTCACAGGCCTGGGAATCCGCGAGACGATCCTCTTCCCGCTCGTCAAGTAGCGGCCGCGGAGCACGGCACCGAAGGGCCCCGCCCGCGCGGGGCCCTTCGTATGCCCGGCCTGCGCTTTCCTGTGCGCGGCCGCGGTGTCGGATTGGCAGGGAACAATCGTGTCGCGCCCAGGTAATCCCAGGGGCGCTGGGGGTAAAGTTGGCAATTATGGATAACTGGTGGATGAATGCAGTCTGGTCGCTCACGCCGACCGTGCTCATCGGGCTCTTCTTCTGGATGGTTATGAGGCTCATTCTCCGGGCCGATCGCACCGAGCGACGCATCTACCGCGAGATCGAGAACGAGGAACGCCAGAAGGCTGGTCTCCCGGCCCGCGAGGAGTAGCTCCCGCTTTTTCGCTACAGTTAATGCAAGCGCGAGGCTTCGCGCAATCATTGCATTCTCAGGGAAAGGGCCGATATGGAGTTCTTTTCCGGCTGGAACTGGGCCTACATTGGCGCCGTCGTCGCCCTGATTATCGACAACGCGATCCGCATCACCGCGCTGTTTGTCGTGCCGCGCAACAGGCGTCCAACCTCAGGCATGGCCTGGTTGCTCGCGATCTTCCTGCTTCCTGTGCCTGGCCTGATCGTCTTTCTCATCATCGGCTCGAACCGGCTCCCCAAGCATCGCGAAGCGAAGCAAGACGCAATCAACGAGCTCGTTTCAAGCCTCGCGGAGCGCGAGAACCAGGGCCTGATCTCCGATATCGACGCGATGTCGCCCGGGCTCGAGAGTGCCGTCAGGCTCGGCCAGACCCTCGGTGCGCAGCCGATGCTGCGCGGCAACCTCGCGACCATGACGATTGACTACGAACTGTCGTTCCATCAGATCGCTGCCGCAATCGACAGGGCAACAGAGTACGTGCACGTGCAGTTCTACATTCTCGTGCATGACGAGACGACTGACGTTGTCTTTGAGGCGATGCGAAACGCAGTCGGGCGCGGCGTGAAGGTTCGCGTGATGCTCGACCATATCTCGGCTGTACGTAACCCGGGCCGCCGACGAACCGCGCAGAGTCTCGAAGACATGGGGGCGGAGTGGACATACATGCTCCCTGTGCGCCCGTGGCGTGGCGAGTACCAGCGCCCAGACCTTCGCAACCACCGCAAGCTCGTTGTCGTTGATGGCAAGGTCGGGTTCACGGGCTCACAGAACCTTGTCGACTCGAGCTACAACAAGCGCGGCAATATTCGACGGGGCCTGCACTGGCGAGACATCATGGTTCGGGTCGAGGGGCCGATCGTGCTCGGCCTCGAGGCAGTATTCCAGGCCGATTGGTACCTCGAGACTGACACGTACCTCGAGCAGCTCGATATTGATTCGTTCGAGACTGAGTTTCCGGGCGACCTCGACTGCCAGATCGTACCGAGCGGCCCCGGCTACGCGGCAGAGAACAACCTGCAGGTCTTCGTGTCGCTGCTCTACACCGCGCGCCGCCGGATCAGCATCACGAGCCCCTATTTCGTGCCTGACGGCTCGATCATGAACGCGCTTCGGGCCGCGACCGCCAGAGGGGTTGAGGTCGAGCTTTTCGTCTCAGAGATCGGCGACCAGGCGCTTGTGTATCACGCGCAGCGCTCGTACTACGAGGAGCTTTTGAACGCCGGGGTGCGTATCTGGATGTACCGCCCGCCCTTCATTCTGCACTCGAAGCACTTCACGATCGACGACGACGTTGCGGTGGTGGGATCCTCGAACATGGACCCGCGTTCGTTCGGTCTGAACATGGAGATCTCGATGGTCGTACGCGGGGCGAGTTTCGTGCGTGACCTCGACGAGGTCACCGACTACTATCGGGCGAACTCGCGGGAGCTGCTTCCCGCCGAATGGGCGAAGCAACCCGTTCGGTCGCAGTTGCTCGACGGCCTCGCCCGACTGACCTCAGCCCTGCAGTAGCGGCTTCGCTGCGGCCGCTTCCAGTGGCGTCGCTGCGTAGCCTGTCGCCTCGCGCCGGAGCAGCCAGATTTCGCCGTTCAGGATCCGCGGCACGTCGACGCCAGTGAGCCGCTGGATGCCGGCGCGCAGCATTGCCCCGTGCGCAACAACAATGCCGCCGGGCGAGGTGTCGTAGAGGCTGGCGATCGCTGTCGCGGAGCGCTCGGCGACGTCCCTGAGCGGCTCCGCGCCTGGGATGCCGCTGAGGCCTGGCCAGCGTGCCTCAATGTCAGGAACTGAGAGTCCCTCGGCTTCGCCGAAATCGCGCTCCCACAGCCCAGCGTTGATCGCGGGGGAGCCGAGGCCAAGGGCGGCCCCAATGATGTCTGCGGTCTCGATTGCGCGGCCGAGGGGAGAGGCGTGCACTGACGTCCAGGTGTGTGCCGCGAGGGCCGCGGCCGCGGCGCGAGCCTGCGCCCTGCCAGTGTCGTTCAGCGGCACCTCTGTGCGGCCCTGAATGCGCCTGGCCCGGTTCCACTCAGTCTCGCCGTGGCGGACGAGGGCGAGCACGGGCGTATCGGTGGCAGTCATACCTCAACGGTAGTCGGTGGCGCAGGCGCCCGTCCTGAGAAGCGTGCCGCTAGACAATTCAGTTAGTGACCGCTAACCTAATTGCGAACGGGTGCACGGACGCACCCGACCGTGAACCGGAAGGGGACGTCGATGGAGACTCTCGCGAGCCAGGCGAGACCTGCAAGTGCCGAGTACCGCGCGAACGAGGACGCACACAGGGCGGCAGTGAATGCGCTGCGCGAGCGCCTCGCTGAGATCGCGCTCGGCGGCAGCGAGGCGTCGCGCGAACGCCACGTCGGGCGTGGCAAGTTGCTCCCGCGAGATCGAGTCGAGCGCCTCGTCGATAGGGGGAGCCCGCTGCTCGAAGTCGGAGCCCTGGCTGCCGACGGTGTCTACGACGACGACATCCCGGCCGCAGGGCTCATCACCGCTGTCGGCGAAATCCACGGCCGCAAGGTCATGATCATCGCGAATGATCCGACAGTGAAGGGCGGCACCTACATGCCGCTCACGGTGAAGAAACACCTTCGTGCGCAGGAGATCGCGGCCGAGAACGAGCTGCCGTGCGTGAGCCTCGTCGACTCGGGCGGCGCCTTCCTGCCGCTGCAGGACGACGTCTTTCCAGACCGCGAGCACTTCGGCCGCATCTTCTACAACCAGGCCCGCATGTCGGCGCGCGGCATTGCGCAGATCGCCGCCGTGATGGGGTCGAGCACCGCCGGCGGCGCCTACGTTCCCGCGATGAGCGACGAGGTCGTCATCGTGCGTGAGCAGGGCACCATCTTCCTTGGTGGCCCGCCGCTCGTGAAAGCCGCGACGGGTGAGGTCGTGAGCGCAGAGGAACTCGGCGGTGGCGTCACGCACACCCGCGACTCAGGGGTCGCAGATCACCCCGCGGAGAACGACGAGCACGCGCTCGAGATCGTGCGCGACATCATTGCGCAGCTACCGGCCCCCCCGCCGCGCGCCTGGGATGTCACCGAGCCGGAGGAGCCGGCGGTCGACCCGAGCCAGCTCTACGGCGTCGTGCCGCCCGAGCCGCAGTCGCCCTACGATGCGCGTGAGATCATCGCGCGAATCGTCGACGGTAGCCGCTTCCATGAGTTCAAGCGCGACTTCGGCTCGACGCTCGTCACTGGTTTCGCCCGCATCGAGGGGCACCCAGTCGGCATCATCGCGAACAATGGCGTGCTGTTCGCCGAGTCGGCCCAGAAGGGCGCGCACTTCGTGCAACTGTGCGACACCCGCAAGATCCCGCTCGTGTTCCTCCAGAATCTCTCGGGCTTCATGGTCGGCCGTGAATATGAGCGCGGCGGCATCGCGAAGCACGGCGCGAAGATGGTGACAGCCGTTGCCTGCGCCCGCGTGCCGAAGCTCACTGTCATCGTCGGCGGATCCTTCGGGGCGGGCAACTATGCAATGAGCGGCCGCGCCTACTCCCCGCGCTTTCTCTGGATGTGGCCGACGTCGCGTATCGGCGTGATGGGCGGCCCGCAGGCTGCATCCGTGCTCGCGACAGTGAAGCGGGATCAGATTGAGGCAAAGGGCGGCACGTGGAGCGCAGAAGAGGAAGCCGAGTTTTCGCGCCCAACCCTTGAACGCTTCGCCGAGCAAAGCGACGCACGCTACGCGAGCGCCAGGCTGTGGGACGACGGGATCATCGATCCACTCGACACTCGCGCGGTGCTTGGCCTCGCGCTCGATACAGTTTCGCGGGCGCCGCTCGCGGATCAGGGCTACGGAATCTTTCGGATGTGATGGCGATGTTCTCTTCAGTACTTATTGCAAACCGCGGCGAGATCGCCTGCCGGATTATCAAAACCCTGCGCGAGCTCGGCGTCCGCTCGGTCGCCGTATACAGCGAGGTCGACGCGGAAGCGCCGCACGTGCGGCTCGCGGACGAGGCAGTCGCGCTTGACGGCTCAGAGGCGGGGAGTGCTGGCGGCTACCTCAGCGTCACGCAGATCGTCGCCGCCGCGAAGGCCACGGGGGCCGAGGCGATCCACCCGGGCTACGGCTTCCTCTCGGAGCAGCCTGCACTCGCACTCGCGTGCGCCGAAGCAGGGATCGTGTTCGTTGGACCCTCGGTCGAAGCCCTCGAAGTGATGGGCGACAAGATTCGCGCCCGCGAACGGGTCTCGAAGCGTGGCGTCCCTGTCGTACCCGGCGTTTCGGAGCCCGGGCTTTCAAACGATGAGCTCCTCTCGCGCTCTGCCGAGCTCGCTTTCCCAGTGCTCGTGAAGCCTGCCGCTGGTGGCGGCGGCAAAGGCATGCACGCAGTCGCGAAGCCCGAGGACCTCGCCGATGCGCTCGCGACTGCGCGGCGGGAAGCGAAGGCATCCTTCGGCGACGACACGCTCTTTCTTGAGCGACTCATCACGCGCCCTCGCCACATCGAGGTGCAGGTCGTCGCAGACAGCCACGGTACTGTGATCCACCTCGGCGAGCGCGAGTGCTCGCTGCAGCGCCGCCACCAGAAAGTCATCGAGGAGGCGCCAGCGCCGAACCTCAGCGACGAGTTGCGCGCCAAGCTCGCGGAGGCGGCTGTCGAGACTGCCCGTAGCATCGACTACCGCGGCGCTGGCACCGTCGAGTTCATCGTGTCGGCAGACGACCCGAACGACTTCGCATTCATGGAGATGAACACGCGACTGCAGGTCGAGCACCCAGTCACTGAGGAGGTCACTGGCGTCGATCTCGTCGCAGCGCAGCTGCGCGTCGCCGCTGGCGAGCCGCTCGGCATCGAACAGGCAGACGTGCGCCTCGACGGACACTCAATCGAGGCGCGCATTTACGCTGAGGACCCGCGCTCAGGCTTCCTGCCGACGGGCGGCGTGCTCGAGGCAGTCTCGCTGCCGCAGGGCGAGGGCATTCGAGTCGATGCGGCCCTGACCGAGGGATCAAAGATCACGTCTGACTACGATCCGATGCTCGCGAAAGTCATCACCTGGGCACCTGACAGGGACGGCGCGATCCGGCTGTTGCGCGGCGCACTCACAGACACCGTGACCCTCGGCGTCGACACAAACGTCGAGTTCCTGCGGCTGCTGCTCGACAATGCCGACGTCCGCGCTGGCTTGCTCGACACCGCGCTCATCGAGCGGGTCACACCCGAGCTCGCGTTCCGTGACCCAGACGATACTGTGTTCGCCGCGGCTGCCCTCGTGCTCTACTCGCGTGAAGCCGCAGCCTCGACACCCAGAGCCGCTGGGCTCGGCTGGCGCGTCGGCGAACACGCGGCGGCGCGCTTCCGCCTGCGAGTCGCAGGTCAGACTGAGACTGTGCGCACCGTGCACGTCGCGGGTGAGCCAGGCGTTGCGCGCGTGCGCGTCGAGGGGGGCGAGTGGCGCGCTGCGGGAGTCCGCGTAGCCGAGCGGGCAGACAGCACCCAGCGTCCGAGCGGAACCGCACAGGTCAGGATCGATGGGCGGACCGAGCACATCCACTTCGTCTTCGACCCCCGCGCCGTGAGCGCAAAACCAGGGGCGATTGATGGGGCGCTGCGACTTGCGAGCGGCGGTGCCGCCTGGAGATTCGAGGACGTCGTGCTCGAGCGCGTGACCCGCTCTGACGCTGCAGCCCCCGAACTCCTGTCGCCGATGCCTGGCGCAGTCGTCGCGGTGCACGCCGAGGACGGCGCAGCGGTGGCTGCTGGCCAACCGGTGCTCAGCGTTGAAGCGATGAAGATGGAGCACGTCCTTCGCGCTCCAGTCGCAGGCACGCTCGTGCTCCGCGTCGCCGCGGGGCAGCAGGTTGGCGCGAATGAGGTGCTCGCCGAGGTCACTCCTGACGCAGACGCCGCCGGGGCGGAGACGAGTGAACTAGGATCGGCGGAAGACACGCCGAGCGAGGCAGCCAAGGAGGGCGTAGCACGATGACGGGACGCATTTTTGAACAACGTGGTCGATACTTCGAAGAGTTCGAGGAGGGCGACGTCTACGTGCACGCGCCAGCCCGCACAGTCACCGAGGCCGACAACGTGCTCTTCACCACACTCACGATGAACCCGCAGTCGCTGCACCTCGACGCCGAATGGTCTGCGTCGACAGAGTTCGGTGAGCGGCTCGTCAACAGCATGTTTACCCTGTCAACAATGGTTGGCCTGTCGGTCGCGCAGCTCACACAGGGCACCATCGTCGCGAACCTCGGCATGACTGACATCCGTTTCCCGTCGCCGATGCGCGCTGGCGACACGATGACCGCCGAGACCCGCATCCTTGGCAAGCGCCTCTCGAAATCGCGACCGGGCCAGGGAGTCGTCGAGTTCGAGCACACTGCGCGCGACCAGCGAGGCAACGTCGTGGCAGTCGCCAAACGATCCACTCTCATGCGCTGCCGCCCGGAGGGAACTGCAAGCGTCGACGCGACTGGCTCCGCCGAGTCCTCGGCACATCGTACTGAGGGGGACGCGTGATTACAGGCCCTGCACTGCTGTTCTGCCCAGGGGATCGCCCAGACCGATACGCGAAGGCGTTCGAACGAGCCGACAGCGTCATCATCGACCTTGAAGACGCAGTCGCCCCTGGTGACAAGGAGACCGCGCGAGCTGCGCTTGTGGCGACGCCACTCGATCCTGAACGGGTCATCGTGCGCGTGAACCCACGGACCTCCGAATTCTTTGCAGCCGACCTCGCCGCCCTTGCGCAGACGGCGTACCGTGCGGTCATGCTCCCCAAAGCCGAGCAGTCGAGCGACCTTGACGGGCTCGAGGGGTACGAGGTGATCGCCCTCTGTGAGACCCCAATCGGCATTCGCGACGTCGACGCGCTCGCCGTAGACCCGCGGGTGGCGGCGCTCACCTGGGGTGCTGAAGACCTCGTTGCCGGGATCGGGGGCTTCAAGAGCCGCACGCCAGACGGTCAGCTCGGGCAGCTCGCACAGTACTCCCGTTCGCGCGTGTTAATCGCGGCGTCGGCCGCGGGTAAGCCCGCCTACGACACAGTGCATACAGATCTTGCGAATGATGAGGGGCTTCGCTCGGAAGCCTCTGAGGCGGCTGCCTCCGGGTTTCGCGGCGCGATGTGCCTCCACCCGCGCCAGGTTCCGATTCTGCGCGAGGCCTACTCGCCAGACGCGACGGCGATCGCGTGGGCGACAGGGGTGCTCGACGCCGCGGCCTCCGCGGCGAGCGGTGTCTTTGCATACAATGGCCAAATGATCGACGAACCGCTCATGCGCCAGGCGCGCCGCATTGCAGAAGTCGCGGCATCTGCTCGTCGCCCCGACGCCGGGGGAGTCCCGGAGGGCTGAGGCTGACGCATGGTGTTCGAAGCGGGCGGGCAAGGAGCGGCTGAACAGTCGCCCTCGCCGGTTGTGCCGCGACGGTCGGCGTCGCTCCTTCTCGTGCGTGATGACCCGCTGAGAGTGCTCATGCTCAGGCGGGGGAGCACGAGGGGTGCGTTTCCATCGGCGCTGGTGTTTCCCGGGGGCGTGCTCGAAGCGGCTGACGGCGCTACTGCGGTCGCCCACGGACACGCCCACGACGACGAGTCGGCCGCGTTGCGGGCGACGGCGATCCGTGAGACCTGGGAAGAAGTTGGCGTGTTGCTTGCCCGCGACCCAAACGGCCGACTGCTGACAGCGCCGCAGGTCCCCACCCCCATTGCGGCGGGTGCCGCGGGGCTCGGCGGCGTGCTCGGGGCAACCGCGGCTCGGCTCGCCCTTGACGAGGTCGTACCGTTTGGGCGGTGGATTACCCCGCTCGGCGGCAAGCGCCGGTTCGACACCGATTTCTTCATTGCCCGTGCCCCCGAGGGGCAGGAGCCGACCGCTGATGGGGTTGAGGCTGTCGCGCTGCGCTGGGTCGAACCAGCAGAGGTGCCCTCGTTGACGAGCGAGATGCTGTTATTGCCGACGCGCATGAACCTCAGGCGGCTCGGCTCATTTCGCTCTGTCGCCGAAGCCGTTGACGCGGCACCCGGTTTGCCCCGCGTTGCGGTCATGCCGACCGTGGGGTTTGACGGAGCGGGCAATCCTGTCGTGCGAATCCCCGCAGATGCGGGCTACGGCATTACCGAGTTTCACCCGAAAGACCCAGGGCACTTCCAATTCGAACGATAGGAACTCAGGTACTGGTCCGGCTCCACCCCGACGCAGACCCAGGAAGGCTAGGGAGAATCGGCAGTGAAGAGCGCGCTGAGCGCGAGGTCGGCCAAGATGTCTCGCACCCTGGACGGTGATGCGAGCGAGCCGCTGTACGGGGTCGAATTGAGCAGGCCGAAGACGGCGTGCAGCCTGACCGTGAGATCCGCCCTGCTCGCGTCCGGCATGAGACGTTCGGTGATCTGCACCCATCCGTTCACGTAACGGCGCTGGAGGCTGCGCACTCGGCGGCGGGGCTCTTCCGGGAGGTTCACGAGTTCGCGCTCCTGCGCGAGGATCACGTCTCGCTCGTTCGTCGCAAAATCGAGGTGGAAGCGAACGAGTCTGCGCAGGGTTTCCTCGTCACCGAGCTTCTCCGCGATGATCGCCTCGTAGCCTGCGAGGAGCCGCTCACTCGCGCCGACGAGCAGCTGCGTGAGAATGTCTTCCTTGCTCGAGAAATGCCTGTAGAGCGCTGGGCCGCTGACTCCGACAGCTGAGCCGAGCAGATCGATCGAGACGCCGCTGAAACCCCGTTCGGCGATGAGGGCCGCCGCCGCCTCGAGGTAGCGCTCGCGACGCTCTGCCTTGGCGGCCTCCCTCGGTGAACTTGCCATGGCCTCATCGTATCCCAGGGTCACGACTTCCGCAGGATGCCGCGACTCGTCGGTTATCGCACGGTAACCTTGCCGGGTGCCGGGAGGTATGTGATGAGCCTGGTTCTTACTCAGTGACGACGAGCAGGTCTCCTACCTCGCACTCGAGGGCGCGACAGATCGCGGTGAGCGTCGTGAATCGAATCGCCTTTGCTCGATCGTTCTTGAGTACCGAGAGGTTCACGATGCTCACGCCGACGCGATCAGCGAGCTCGGTGAGCGTCATGCCGCGCTCCGTAAGGAGCTCGTCGAGTCTGCAGTGGATTGAGTGCCCGTCTTCGGGCTCGGCCGGGGTCATACGAGCCCCTCTGTTTCGCGCTGGAGGCGAGCGCCGACAGCGAAGGCTGTCGCAACGACGGCGACTGTGAAGGCAGTGAGGAGATAGACGAGAGGGTCGGCTGCGAACACTGTCGTCGCGAGGTTCTCGCCGGCGGCGGACCTGACGGCTTCGTTTGCAAGCATCGTGCTGGCGAGATTCGCGAGTGAGTAACCGATCAGGCCGGTGATGCCTGCGGTGACGACGAGCGCCGTGTTGCGCCGCGAGAAGATGCTCCCGCGAAGGATCGAGGCTGCGAGCGCGAGGAGGCACGCCGTCACAACGATCGTTGTCACCGCGGCGAGGATTGGGCCGGCGACGCCCGGGATGAGTGCAGGGGTGGGGAGCGTGTCAACCCGGATCGTGCCGCTCGCTTCGGTGAGTGCGAGCATCTTGCCGGTTCCCACCTCTACTGAGACGGTTGCCTCCGGGGGGAGTGCCACGAACACCTCGTGCGGGCCCTGGCTGAGTACCGCCATGACTCGCGCGACAGCCTGGACGGCGGTGAACACAACTATTGCCGCGCCCGCGACGACGAATGCCCAAATCGCGACTCTGTCGCCCCGCGATACCTCTGGGGTGTGGTGTGTCTGTTGCACAAGCGGCCTCCGCTGTCGGGCCGAGCCTCGCGATGAGGCCCGGCGATCCTTATCGATAATCGTTGTTATCGCTAATCGATAACATACGTGAATCCGCGGCGCGGCGTCAAGCCTGCCGCCAGCGAAGGTGTGCTCCGGGAACGCGCAATCGGGCGCCGTAACGCCTCTGGCGAACACGGCCCCACAAAGCCCCCGGTGCGCGTAGCCTTTAACCATCGGCGGTTCCATACCCCGTGGACCGTCAAGGAGGGTATAGATGTTTGAGAGATTCACTGACCGCGCTCGCCGCGTGATCGTGCTCGCCCAGGAAGAGGCGAAGCTGCTCAACCACAACTACATTGGTACTGAGCACATCCTGCTCGGCCTCATTCACGAGGGCGAGGGTGTCGCGGCGAAAGCTCTCGAGCAGCTCGACATCTCACTTGACGCTGTGCGCGCGCAGGTCACCGAGATTATTGGAACGGGTCAGCAGCCGCCGTCGGGTCATATTCCGTTCACACCGCGTGCGAAGAAGATGCTTGAGCTGAGCCTGCGCGAGTCGCTGCAGCTTGGCCACAACTACATCGGCACAGAGCACATTCTGCTCGGCCTCATTCGCGAGGGCGAGGGTGTCGCAGCCCAGGTGCTCGTGAAGCTCGGCGCCGACCTGAACCGCGTGCGCCAGGCAGTCATCCAGCTTCTCTCCGGCTACCAGGCCGGCAAGGAGAACGCGACTGTCGGCGCTCCCGAGGCGGGCGACGCCCCCAAGGGCTCGCAGGTGCTCGACCAGTTCGGCCGCAACCTCACGCAGGCCGCCCGCGAGGGCAAGCTCGACCCCGTTATCGGGCGCGAGAAAGAGGTCGAGCGGGTCATGCAGATCCTCTCGCGCCGCTCCAAGAACAACCCCGTGCTCATCGGTGAACCGGGCGTCGGTAAGACCGCCGTCGTCGAGGGCCTTGCGCAGGCAATTGTTAAGGGCGAGGTCCCTGAGACGCTGAAGGACAAGCAGGTCTACGTGCTCGACCTGTCGTCGATGATCGCCGGTAGCCGCTACCGTGGCGACTTCGAGGAGCGCCTGAAGAAGGTCACCAAGGAGATCCGCAACCGCGGCGACATCATCATCTTCATCGACGAGATCCACACGCTCGTCGGCGCCGGTGCTGCCGAGGGCGCGATTGACGCGGCGAACATTCTGAAGCCGATGCTCTCGCGCGGCGAGCTGCAGACGATCGGTGCGACAACGCTTGACGAGTTCCGCAAGCACTTCGAGAAGGACGCAGCGCTTGAGCGGCGTTTCCAGTCGATCATGGTGAACGAGCCGTCGCTGCCGCACACGATCAACATTCTGAAGGGCCTGCGCGACCGCTACGAGGCGCACCACAAGGTCTCGATCACTGACGGTGCGATCGTCGCCGCCGTGAATCTCGCGGACAGGTACGTGCAGGATCGCTTCCTGCCCGACAAGGCAATCGACCTGATCGACGAAGCTGGCGCTCGCCTGCGCCTCTCGATCCTGTCGAGCCCGCCCGAGCTTCGCGAATTCGACGAGAAGATCGCCGTTGTCCGCGCCGACAAGGAGCAGGCAATTGAGGCGCAGGACTTCGAGAAGGCGGCGAACAAGCGCGACGAAGAGAAGAAGCTCATCGCTGAACGCCTCCGCCTTGAGAAGCAGTGGCGCGCAGGCGATGTCGCGACGAACGCCGAGGTTGATGAGGGACTCATCGCCGAGGTGCTCGCACAGGCGACAGGCATTCCCGTCTTCAAGCTCACCGAGGAAGAGACCTCGCGTCTGCGCTTCATGGAAGATGCCCTGCACCAGCGGGTCATCGGCCAGAACGAGGCGATCTCGGCACTCGCGAAGACGATCCGCCGCCAGCGTGCAGGGCTCAAGGATCCGAAGCGCCCCTCGGGCTCGTTCATCTTCGCAGGCCCCACGGGCGTCGGTAAGACCGAGCTCGCCA
The DNA here is from genome assembly GCF_024399335.1 of Leucobacter aridicollis. NCBI lineage: Bacteria > Bacillati > Actinomycetota > Actinomycetes > Micrococcales > Microbacteriaceae > Leucobacter > Leucobacter aridicollis. The sequence goes on along the minus strand of NZ_CP075339.1, from coordinate 2,762,059 downwards.
AGGCACTCGCCGAGTTCCTGTTCGACGACGAGGACGCGCTCATCTCGCTCGACATGTCCGAGTACGGCGAGAAGCACACGGTCTCACGCCTGTTCGGTGCCCCTCCCGGGTTCGTCGGGTTCGAAGAGGGCGGCCAGCTCACCGAGAAGGTGCGCCGCAAGCCGTTCTCGGTCGTGCTCTTCGACGAGATCGAGAAGGCACACCCCGACATCTTCAACTCGCTGCTGCAGGTGCTTGAAGAGGGGCGTCTCACCGACGGCCAGGGCCGCGTTGTCGACTTCAAGAACACAGTCATCATCATGACGACGAACCTCGGATCGACAGCGATTGCTGGCGGCCCGGTCGGCTTCCAGCTCGAGGGCGACTCTCAGGTCGGGTACGAGACGATGAAGGGCAAGGTGAACGAGGAGCTTAAGAAGCACTTCAAGCCCGAGTTCCTGAACCGTGTCGACGACACGATCGTGTTCCCGCAGCTCTCGAAGCCCGAGCTGCTGCAGATCGTCGACCTGTTTGTGAAGCAGCTGAAGGACCGGCTGCTCGACCGCGACATGTACATCGAGATCACCACGCCTGCGCGCGAGCGACTCGCAGAGATCGGATACGACCCGACGCTCGGCGCTCGCCCGCTGCGCCGCGCGATGCAGCGGGAGATCGAGGATCAGCTCTCAGAGAAGATCCTCGGGGCCGAGCTGCTCGCTGGTGACACAGTGATGGTTGACGTCAAGGAGGGCAAGTTCACCTTCGACACGAAGCGTGACCAGCAGAAGTCGCACGGCGAGGCTTCGGCTTCGGCAGCGGCTGCCGCAGCCTCGACGGGGCTCACGCCCGGTCAGGCCGAGTAGCCCGAGTTCGTCCACACCCAAGAGGGGGTCCGGCATTCAGCCGGGCCCCCTCTTGCATTGCTGGGGTCGTATCCGACGTATCCGCCGTATGCCTGGGATCTGTAGAGGGTATGCCGCTCTTACTCGGGACAGGGCTTTCTGCTGCAGATCCCATACGATGCATTCGAGTGTCGAGCGCCCTTGCGCACCGGGCCAGCTAGGCGATGGCGCCCTCATGGTCGAGAAGCCGCTGCTTTATCGCCGAGCCGAACAGGTACTTGCCGACACCGCCATCGGCGCGCACGATGCGATGACACGGAACGATGACCGCGACAAGATTCGTGGCGCAGCCAGACGCCGCGGCCCTGATTGCAGCGGGTCTGCCCGCAAGCGCGGCGAGCTTCGTGTAGGTCACCGCATCGCCTGCTTGTACCTTTCGCAGTGCCCGCCACACCTCCCCGCGGAAGGGGGTCTCACGCTGTGAGACGGTGATCGCATCGAGCGCCGTGAGGTCGCCGTCGGCGTATGCCCGAAGCGCGTCTGGCACGGCGCCAGCTGTCTCGGGCAGTTGGGCAAGCCCCCGCGCAGCGAGGCCTGGATCGCTTGCGATGAGTCGGTCCCAGAGCGGGTCAGCGGCGACGTCTGGGTGGGGCTCGTCTCGCGTCTGATCGGGGACCGCCAGGAACCCGGCAGCGCACACCGCGTCATCTTCTGGGCGCCACACCGCAAGAAACGGACTGCCGACAATGTCGACGATTGTGTATGACAGGGGAGTGCTCATTGCTCTTCCTTCTGAGAGTGTGGGGGTGCGGGTGCAGTTGCGCCTGGTGTTGCGCTGGCGAGGAAATCCGCCCACAGAAACTGGGTGGCGTATCCGCGGAACGGGCGCCACGCGTCAGCGGCACGCTCGGCCTCCTTCGCCCCGGCGACGCCGAGTGCCCGGCGTAAGATCAGGTCGCCCGACGGGTACGCGTCAGGGTCACCGAGGGCGCGCATCGCGATCAGCTCGACGGTCCACGGTCCGATGCCCCGCAGCGCGATGAGTTCGGCTCGTGCCCGCTCGCGGTCTGCGCCGGGGGTGATGTCGAGGCCTTCCTCGAGCGCGAGAGCGAGGCCCTGCAGCGTCGCAGCGCGGGCATGTGTGATTCGGAGCGTCGATTGCAGCGCCTCGGGGGATTCACCGGCGATCCGAGATACGTCGACACGGCCCGAAAAGCCCCGTTCGGCGCGTCTGTTCGGCTCGGCGTACTCGGCGACCAGGCGGCCCTGCAGTGTGCGGGCAGCTGCAAGCGAAACCTGCTGCCCGAGCACAGTCGCGAGCGCGAACTCGTGTGGGTCGCGTGCGCCTGGCAGGCGGAGCCCCGGGCGGGCTGCGACGAGTGGACCGAGGACGGGGTCGGCGGAGAACGCCTCCGCGAGCTGCGCCGGGTCTGCGTCGAGGTCGAGCATGCGCCTGACGATCTGGATCGCAGGCATAGTGTCTGCGAGGCTCGGGAGGGCGAGCACGACTGGGATGCCGAGCATGCCTGGTCGTTGGTTGGCGACCTCGGGAACGTCGGACCACGAGATTGTCGCGTGGGCCGTGCCGCCAGGCACGTCGATCGCGTGCGAGGTCTGCGCGGGCGCCCCTGTGCCTGTGTCAGTCCCAATGAAATCCCTGCCTGGGATCGCGTGCGCGGCGAGGAACGACCGAGTCGCGCGTCCATCGAATGGTGCTCGCGTCTGGAGCCTGAGCGTCACCCTTGGACACTCCTTCGACTCGGGACCCGGAGGTGAGTGCTGCCCAGGGGAAGCAGCGCCGTCTGGTTTCGCGATGCCCTGCCCGGGGGCACTCTGCCCGGTGCGGCGGGTGATCGCCGAGGGCGGCATGCCGAACTCCTCGCGCATCGTATCGCCGAACTGCCGCACGCTTCCGAACCCGGCCGCGAACGCGACGTCGGTGAGTGACAGGTCTGTCTGTTCGATGAGGATCCGTGCGGCGTGTGCACGCCGAGTCCGCGCGAGCTGGAGGGGGGTTGCTCCGATCTCGTCAAGCAGCATACGGCGGAGGTGGCGCTCGCTCACCGCCAGCGACTGCGCGAGGCCTGAGACGCCGCCAGCGTCGACGGCGCCGTCTCGGATACCGCGCACCGCACGTGCGACGAGGTCACTTCGGTGATCCCAGTCTCGACTGCCTGGGAGAGCGTCAGGGCGGCATCGCTTGCACGCGCGAAACCCGGCAGCAACGCAGGCAGCGGCACTCGGAAAGAATCTGCAGTTCTCTGGCTTGGGTTTGCGTGCGGGGCACGACGGACGGCAGTAGATACCTGTGCTCGTCACTCCAAGGTAGAACCTGCCGTCCCAGCGCCGATCGCGGCCTGACGCGGCGCGATAGCAGGCGTCGAAGCTAAGGGGCAGAGCTGCGAGTTGAGTGGACACGGATTCATTCTGCCGGGAGCGGCCGAGATGGGCACGCGGAAAACGGACACGACGGTGGGAGTCTGTGTGCGGACTAGACTTTGTGCATGAGTGTCAGCGACATTAGCGCCATCCGTGTTCGGCCCGCGACGACCCACGACGTCGTGGGGATCGTGAACCTTATGGAACCGCTTGTCGCGAGGCGAATCTTGCTCGGCAAGGACCTTGTTGAGCTCTACGGTGCAGTGCCAGGTTTCATGGTCGCGGAGGACGCCGACGGCAACGTCATCGGGTACGGTGCGCTTCACGTGATGTGGGAGCATCTCGGGGAGGTTCGCACTCTCGGCGTTTCCGAGGAGTATCTCGGTAAGGGCGTTGGCCGGGCCGTGCTCCTCGCGCTCGAAGAGCGCGCGCGTGGGCTCGGGCTGCAGCAGCTGTTCTGTTTGACGTTTGAGACTGAGTTCTTTGGGCGCAATGGGTTCGAGGAAGTCGGTGAGGATACCGAGCTCGTCGCCGCCGAGGTCTATGCCGAGCTGCTCCGGTCGCATGACGAGGGCATTGCCGAGTTTCTTGATCTTGCCCGAGTGAAGCCGAACACGCTTGGCAACACCCGCATGTTGAAGCGCCTGTAGTCAGGGGTCGGGGGTACGCTGAGGCCATGGCCAGGCGACCAGTTCAAGATCCGTCGGAGCAGCACGGAGCGCGGTCGGCCCTGCGTGACCCGGTGGGACCGGAGGATCGAAGCGTCTACGTCAAGCGCAGACTCATCGTCTTGCTCGGCCTTGTCGCAGTCATTGTCGCGATCGTGTTGATCGTGGTGCGACCCGGGGCTGCGGCACCAGACGATGCACAGGATGTCAAGATTCCGTCTGATGTCGCTGAGACCCCGAAGGCTGACACCGCGAAGGCCGGTGAGCCAGTCGCGTGCGCGAAGGCGGCGCTCGAGGTGACGCCGGTGACAGATCTGGGCTCGTACGGCGAGGGCGAGTTTCCTCAGTTGTCGCTCACTGTGAAGAACACTGGCAAGGACTCCTGCATCGCCGACCTCGGCACAGCGGGCATGAGCTTCACCGTGTCGAGCGGCAGCGACGACGTGTGGCGTTCGACTGACTGCCAGACGAATGCTGAGTCGCTTCCCGTGGTGCTGAAGGCCGGGGAGACCTTGGAGAGTGAGCCTGTCTCGTGGGACCGCACGAGGTCGAGCACTGAGACTTGCGAGATCACTCGTGATCCTGTCGTTGCGGGTGGCGCCTCGTATCACCTGAGCGCCGGTGCTGGTGGGGCTGAGAGCGAGGAGACGGCTCAGTTTCTGCTGTACTGACGACCTGCATGCCCCGGACAGAGGCGAGGCGCCCATGCTTCACTGGGTTTCGATAGCAGCGCCCGCGTAGACTTGCGATATGACACAGCTGCCTCCTGACAACGACCCGAACCAGAAGCCCGAGGACGGTACGACCGACCCCAGCGCGCCTGCCGTCCAGTCGTTTCCGCAGCGGCCCGCACAAGCGTGGGAACAGCCGACCGGTCAGCCGACGTCTGAACAGCCGGGCGGCGCACAGCCGAGCTACCAACAGCCGAGCTACGCGCAGCCAGGATACGGCCAGCAGGGATACCCTGTCGGGCAGCAGTATGCGCCCGCCGCGCCGCCAACGAACGTCTTCGCGATCGTCGGGTTCATCGCCGTATTCTTCTCGGGAATCGTCGGCGTCATCCTCGGCCACATCGCGCTGAGCAAGATCAAGCGCACCGGAGAGGGCGGGCGCGGGCTCGCGCTCGCGGCGACGATCATTGGCTACGTGCGCATTGGGCTGAGCATCCTCGGCACGATTCTGTTCTTCGTCTTCATGGGCGTGTTTGGTGCGTTCGGTTCGGCGTACAACTCATCGTACGACTCCGGCACCTATGACCACGGAGACAGCGAATTTCACAACGGCGAGGCCGGCCCAGGCGACGGCATGATTGAGGAATGGGATCCGCGCTTCACCGACATGCCGTGGATCGGCTCCGAGAATGAGGCAGTCTGCACCGCGCTCCTCGCGCCCGAGGTCTCGGTCTTTGATGACCCCGCGACCTACTACGGTGAGCTGCTCGCGGTGTCTGACGACGCCGAGTTCTCGCAGGTCGTTTCTGACATGTTGACGTTCGCCGAGATGGACGGTCAGCTGACTGCGGAACAGTTGAAGGAGCGCGCTGATGCTCAGCAGCAGTGGGCGGAATCCAGCTCACAGCTCGCCGAGGTCTGCATGAGCGAGGGCTCGAGCGGGCGCTAACCACAGGCGTGACAGGTGATTAGCCGCTCCACAGCACCGACAATGGCTGCTGGGCGCCAAGGATTCGCGCCGCAACGCGACGACCGGATTCGAGGGCGGCGGTGACCGTAGCCGGATCCTCCTGCCACGTGGCCTCGCCCGCGAAGTGGAGCGTCGCTGACGACCACTCGCGCGCGACTCCCTGTGGCTTGGACGGACCGCCAAGCGGGGCCGCGATCCGGTCGTGGTCGGCAGGCGACGAACCAACAGTCATGTACGCGTAGGAGCCGCGCGAGAACTCGTCGTCCTGCCACCTAGTGACACGCACGCGTGTGGGTTCGGGGATGCTTGCGCCGTAGATGTCTCGGAGTGCGCTCATCACCGAGTCGACGATGCGTTCGTCGCTCCAGCCGCGTGTTGCGAGTGCACAGTCACCTGCGGCAAAGGTCAACAGTGTGGGCTCGCCACTCAGCCGCGTGAGGTCGTACCAGGAGTGCCACCACGCTGCGCGCTCACCCTGCCTTCTGATCGCGTACACGTTGGGTTCCCAGAACTGCTCGTCGAAGTGCAAGAAGACCTTCTCGAACGCGTTCATCGTGAGGCGAGACAGCGGCTCGCTGACGTCCTCTGGCAGCGGCGGGTCGAACGAGATCGCGCCTGACCTGAGTACCCCGACCGGGGCCGTCACGACCACCCGGTCGGCATGGAAATCTGCGCCGTCGGTTGAGACAGTAACGGGCGCGACAGTTGAACCGGAGGATGCCGGGGCAGCCCATCTGACCTGGCGCACAGCGTGTCCGAGCCTGATGTCGGTCCCGTGCGCGATCCCGCTCGCGAGGGCGTCGTAGCCGCCAGGGAAAACGACCTCGTCACCCTCAACCTCGTCGTCGTCGAGCCCGTGCGCATCTAGTCGAGATGCGTCGACGCCGTATTGCTCCTCCGCGCGGTGTCGAAGATGCTCAACGACGCGGGTCGCCCGCTCGCCGTCCCAGCCACCGGCACGCGAGACAGCGTCGACCGCGGTGGCCGCTGCCTCCGCGTACGTGTGGCCCGCGGGTAACGAGGCGATGACCGTCGACAGGCGTCGATCGACCTCGGCGACGTCAGTGACAAACGCGTCCCGGGCAGCGGCACTCAGCGGTTCTCCCGATGGGGCGTAGTAGGCGATGGGTCGCCCGCCTGCTTGGTAGCTGCCGACCGTGAACTCGACCATGTCAAGGCCGAGCCCCAGCGCGACGGCCCGAACTGAGCTGTCGGTGATCCCGTGGATCCAGGAGCCGCCAACGTCGGTGACATTCCCACCGACGCGCTCGGAGTGTAGCCTGCCGCCAATCCTGTCGCGTGCTTCGAGCACGGCGACCCGTTGACCAGCGTGCGCGAGCAGCCGAGCCGCGGTCAGGCCCGCGACGCCAGCCCCGACAACGATCGTGTCGTAGCGCTCCACGGGCTATCGACCTGCGATTGCGCGCCCGGCAGCGCGCCCAGAGAACAGGCAGCCGCCGAGGAATGTCCCTTCGAGCGCGTTGTAGCCGTGTACACCGCCGCCACCAAAGCCGGCCGCCTCGCCAACGGCGTAGAGCCCCGGAATCGGGGAACCGTTCGCATCGAGCGCCCGCGACGACAGGTCAGTTTGCACTCCACCGAGCGACTTACGGGTGAGCACGTGCAGCTTGATGCCGACGAGCGGGCCAGCTGACTCGTCGAGAAGCTTGTGCGGCTTTGTCGTACGGGTCAGCCTGTCGCCGAGGTAGCGGCGCGAGTTATGCACGCTCATCGCCTGCGCGTCTTTCGAGAAAGGGTTCTCGAACTCGGCGTCGCGGGCGCGAATAACCCGCTCGACAGCCGCCGCATCGAGCAGCGGCTCGTCCGTGAGGTCGTTCATCTTCGCGACGAGCTCGGCAACGGACTCGGCCGTGACAAAGTCCACGCCTCTGTCAATGAAGGCCTGCACAGGCCCCGGTGCCCCCTTCCCGAGGCGGGTCTTCATGAGCAGTTTCTTGTCGCGGTTTGTGAGGTCAGGGTTTTGCTCCGAGCCAGAGAGGGCGAACTCCTTCGCGGCAATGCGGCTCGTCACGATGAACCAGGAGTGGTCGTGCTCGGAAAGACCAGGGAGCGTGCGCAGCAGCTTCAGCGTGCCAAGAGTGTCATGGCCAGGCAGGCCCGGAGCTGGTAGGCGGCGGCCGAGTGCGTCGAGCCAGAGCGGCGACGGACCGGGCAGGATTCGAATCGCATGCTTCGGCCAGACGGGATACCAGTTCTTGATGCCTTCGGTGTAATGCCACATGCGATCCTGGTTGACGAGTCTCGCTCCCGCATCGCCCGTGATCGCGAGCATACGCCCATCGACATATGCAGGGACGCCTGTCACCATTTCCCGCGGGGGAGTGCCGAGGCGTTCGGGCCAGTGCTCGCGAACGAGATCGTGGTTGCCGCCGATGCCGCCGCTCGCGACGATGACGTTCGGCGCCCGCAACTCGAACGTATCGACCTCGTCGCGGTTCGACGCGGCACCGCGGTCACTGTTGTCTGGCGCGAGCACCGCACCCCGCACGCCGACGACCGCGCCGCTCTCGACGATGAGTTCGTCGACCCGGTGCCTGTGCTTGAACTGGGTACGGCCCGCCGCGACAGCCTCCGAAGCCGACTCTACGAACGGCCGCACGACCCCGGTCCCTGTTCCCCATGACACGTGAAAACGTGGCACCGAGTTTCCGTGACCCGTCGCAGTGAGATCGCCACGCTCGGCCCAGCCGACCATTGGGGTGAGATCAATCCCGACCTCGCGCAGCCACGCGCGCTTCTCGCCCGCCGCCCATTCGACGTAGGCGCGACCCCACCGCGCCGCCCAGTGATCCTCAGCCGGTGGGCCTTCGGTCCCGCTCGGACTGTCGGCAGCGTCGGGGATCCTGTCCCACTTGGCGCTGCCCTGCCAGTCCTGCCAGGCGAGCTCGAACGAGTCCTTGACTCCGAGCCGGCGCTGCTCAGGGGAGTCGACGAGGAAGAGCCCACCAAACGACCACCATGCCTGGCCGCCGACGTTCTGCGGGCCTTCCTGATCAACGATGATCGTGCGCAGCCCGGCAGCGTACGCCTCCCGCGCGGCGACAAGCCCGGAGAGTCCAGCACCTACGACAATGACATCAGCGTCCATGCCGCAATGCTACGCGGAGGTGCTGCCTTCGGCGAACTTTTCGGCGCGATCCTGACCGGTGAGCTCGTGAATCGCCCCCATAATCCGCTCAGTCGCTTCTCGCCTCGCGCGGCCAGCGGAGAGGCCGCCGAGGTCGCGGAGATCGAGCGGGGCACCGAACTCGATCGACACCCGCGTTCGCCGCCCAGTGCGTGGGTCGCGTAACTTCCGATTCGTGCCGCGGAGCCCAACGGGCACGACAACCGCCCCGGTCTCGTTGGCGAGCCAAGCCGCACCGCTGCGCCCGCGGTAGAGCCTGCCGTCCTTCGACCGGCTGCCCTCTGGGAACACGACGAAGGCGCTCCCCGCGTCGAGCACCTCCCGGCCCGCGTCGAGTGCGGCCTGCGCGGTCGAGCTTGAGCCGCGGTGCACAGCAACCGCGCCAATGCCAGTGAAGAACCAGCGGCCGAGCCGACTGCCGAAGAGCGATGCCTTCGCGAGAAACTGCACCCGGCGCGGAGTGAACGACGGGATCAGGATCGTGTCGAGCATCGACTCGTGATTGCTCACCAGGAGGAGCGGGCCCGTGTGGGGGACGTGCTCGCGGCCGGTGATACGCGGGCGGTAGAGCACCCACAGCACGGGCTTCAAGATGGCGCGCCCGATAAAGAAAATGGGGCCTGTGCGCGCCGGTTTCGCGGGGGTAGTCACCGCACGAGTGTAGCGGCACTGGTATGCCGCGGCCGGGTGCGCGTGCCCGTGAGCGCTCCTGGACACCGCGCTGCGCGAGCTACGAATAATCCGGCGCCGCAGGCAGTCCGAAGAACTCCTCGAGCGTCGCAACCCCCTGCTCGCGCATCTCGAGCGCGAGCTCAGTGCCGACAAACCTGAAATGCCAGGGCTCCGGCATAAACCCAGTGACCTGCTCCTTGCCGTCTGGATACCTGATGACGAACCCGTAGTCCGCCGCGTGCTGGGCAAGCCAGGAGCCCGCGGGCGTATCCCCGAAGCAGCCGTCGAGGTAGCAGTCGCCATGGTCATCGAGATCGACGACGAGCCCAGTCTGGTGTTCCGAGTGCCCCGGCCGTGCCGAGTACCGGTCTGCAGCCTCGGCGCCGTCGCGGTCGACGTAGCCGTCGTAGAGGGCGACCTGGGTGCCGTAGTCGCGGTAGGCGCTGATGATCCACACGGTGTGGCCCGCATCGGAGGCAGCGCCGATGAGTGCCTCAACTGCTCGGGCAGCTGGTTCCCGCAGTGGCTGGGCGAACTCGTTCTCGACGCCAGATGTTGCAACGAGATCGCTCGGTGCCCAGTCAACCGGCTGCAACGGCCGTGTCTTGTTTGTTACGACCCAGAGCGATCCCGGGTCATCGATCGACTGCGCACTCTTGTCGAACCCTGGTTCCACCGGTGAAGGACCTGGTGTCTGCGAGGTCTCAGGCTTTGGCGAGGGCGTGGACCCTTGGGTATCCGGCGCTGCTGGCCCGCCTGAGGCACACCCTGTGAAGAGGGTCAGGCAGACGAGCGCGGCCGCGCCGGCCGAGGCAGCATTGCGACGCACGCCTGAGCGGCGCACAGCGCCTGTGGAGGCGGCCGTGACCGGGACGTTGCCGAGCGAGACGAGCTTCATAGGCTCAGCCTAACGAAGCCTTTAAGCTGAACCTGTGGCTGACAACACGCAACTTGACCCCCGCCGTAGCGATTCCGCTCGCCCGAAGCGCACCGCGCTCATCGCCGTCATCATCGCTGCAGCGCTGCTGCTCGGCGGGGCGGCGGTCGCTGCGGTGCTGCTGTTGGGAGGATCGAGCGATCCTGACCCCGCGCCGAAGCCCGCGCCCAGCCCGTCGCCGACGGCCGACGTGGCTGAGGAGCCCGCCGCTCCGGCCCCAATCCACGTGATTGCCATGGGCGACATGCTGCCGCACGACTCCGTGAATGAGAATGCCAAGCAGCCCGACGGAAGCTACAACTACGCACAGTTCTTCGACGGGATCAGGACGCAGCTCGACGCTGCAGATGTCACCTTCTGTAATCAGGAGGTGCCAAGTGCCGGCGTCGACTTCGGCATCAGCGGCTACCCGACTTTTAACGCCCCGACAGAGTTTGCGCGCGACTTGCGCGAAGCGGGAGGGTGCGACCTGATTAACCTCGCGACAAACCATAACGCGGACAAAGGGATCGAGGGAATAGCTGCGACGCGCGCAGCGTGGGATGCGCTTTCGCCCGCAATTGTGAGCGGCGCAAATCGTAACGCCGAAGAGCAAGGAACCGTCGACATTCTCGACATGGATGGGACGAGCATTGCCCTCGTTTCGTTTGCAGAGTTCTCAAACGCGCCTGTCGACAAGGTCTCCATGAACTTCATGGACGACGACGCGCTCGTCGACAGGCTGATGGCGCAGGCTCGCGAGCAGGCCGACGTCGTCATCGTTTCCGCCCACTGGGGCACCGAAGACTCGCATGAGGTCAACGATGCGCAGCGGAGCTTTGCAGCGAAACTCGCAGGGCTTGGCGCTGATGTGGTCGTGGGCACTGGGCCTCACGTGCTGCAGCCAGTGACATGGCTCGACAAGGCGGGGGGCGGAAAGACTCTCGTTTGGTACTCGATCGGCAACATGCTGAGTACGCAGCTCGAGCTCGATCAGCGCACTGGGGTCATCGCCGGGTTCGACGTCGTGCGAGGCGATGATGGAAGCGTGACGATTGAGAATCCGACAGCGATTCCCACCTACATGCACTACGACTGGAGCGCGGAGCAGGAGGCTGCCGGTGAACTCGCTGCACGCCACAATCTTTCACTCACTCCGCTCGCCGACTCAGACGATCTCCTGAAACACACACGCTTCGGAGTCACCGCAGCCGCTCAGCTTGCAGCAACAACGAACATTCTTGGCCCGGACGTGCGGGTCGTGGAGCGATAACCGGCGGACGCGCCTGAAACGGATCTTTCACTGGCAGAATAAGAGCATGGCGATAGGAACCGCAGACCTTCCAGACCCCGACGGCCCGGAGGATCGCCCCGCGCCCGCGGGGAATCCGGGCTGGCTCAACGAGGAAGAACTGCTCTTCGTGCGCGGCCGGATTCCTGTGCTGTACGTCGAGGCTGTGCCAGTGAGGCTCGACGGCCTCGGCAAAGTCATCGAGGTCGGGTTGCTGCTCCGCAGCACACCGGAGGGACACCTGACGCGGGCATTCGTCTCCGGTCGAGTGCGGTTCGGGGAGCCGTTGCGTGAGGCGCTCTTTCGCCACCTCGAGAACGATCTCGGGCCGATGGCGTTTCCACAGATGCCGACGACACTGATGCCCGCACAGGTCGCCGAGTACTTCCCGATGCCTGGCATCTCGCAGTACGTCGACGAGCGTCAACATGCCGTCTCGCTCGTATACGTTGTGCCAGTGACGGGCAGCTGCGACCCCCGCCAAGACGCGCTTGAGGTGACCTGGATGACCCCGGAGGACGCGCTTGCTGCTGACACCCTTACAGAGCTTCCAGGCGGGCGCGGCGAGCTGCTGCGCCAAGTTTTGAGCACTGTCGGCTGCTGAGGTGCTGAGGTGCTGAGGTGCTGAGGTGCTGAGGTGCTGCGGGCTGCTGGTCGGCGGCTCGCAGATACCTACGCGGCCCTGCGCGCCCACACGATGAGATGCGCCCGTGAGAACCCCCTTGAGCACTTCGCGCACGACGCTTCGCGCACGGGCTTGCGGAACCGGTAGTGCTCGTGCCCGCCTGGGCAGCGTCCCACCCAAGGCGCGCGCTCGTGGGCGATCTCGCCCTGATGTGTGCGCCCGCCAACGTATCCGAGGTCGCGGGCGATGCGCGCCCACTTCGGTCCGTGAGCGGCTGCAGGCCCCGCGATCGCATGTGCGACCTCGTGGAGCAGGATTTGGTGGACCTCGTCGTCGTCAAACTTCTCGGCAAGATATTTCGAGACGCTGATGCGGCGATCCGTGTAGTTACAGAGCCCCGCACGCCGCTTCGCATTGTCGAATGCGAACGTCCATTCGCCGGACCCGAATAGCGGGTCTAGGTGATGCCTGATCAGCGCGTTGGCCCAGTGCCTGACGCGGTCGAGTTCACTCATTGCTAGGCGCCGAAGATGCCTGGCGAAGGCGCGGGAGAGTCGACGGCCGTCGCATCAGTGACGGCTCGGGTCGAACCTACAAGCTCTGTGAGCTCTCGGCCCTCCAGCAGCCGCGCCGGGTGAGGTCCGCCTGCGAGGAGCCGCGGGAGCCAGTCGAGCTCGCCAACGGGGGAGCCTGGAGCCGCGTTTGAGGCGATGATGACGACATTGCCAAACCGGCGGCCCTTCAGCACCTGGGGTTCGGCGACGGCGACGACCTCAGAGAACAGCGCTTTGAGCGTCGCAAGCTGGCCGCGCACGAATGGAAGTCCGGTTCCGTCAGCCGCGTTGACAACCACCAGACCGTTCGGAGCGAGGAGCGGGCGCACGAGCTCATAGAACTCCACACTCGAGACGTGGGCTGGAGTTTGGGAGCCCGAGAAGATGTCAACAACAACGAGGTCCATTGCGCCATGCATTCCCGCGGGGAGTTTGCCGAGTACGGCGCGCGCGTCGCCGTGGCGCACCCGGATACTTGCTCGCTTTGGAAGCGGGGCGGCCTTGCGTACGAGATCAACGAGCGCGCTTTCAAGCTCAACGACCTGCTGGCGGCTCCCAGGCCTCGTCGCCTCGACGTAGCGGGGAAGTGAGAACGCCCCGCCACCTAGGTGGAGCGCCGAAATGGGTTCGCCTGGGGGCCGAAACAGATCGATGACGTGGCCGATGCGCCGCATGTACTCAAAGAAGAGATCGGACGGGTCACGCAGGTTCACGTGTGACTGTGGGGTCCCGTCGATCACGAGCTCGATGGCGCCGTCGACCCACTTATCGGCCTCAATTGATGCCGTGCGCCCAGAGGCGAGTGTGACGGGCTCGGAGAGGATCACACCAGCCCAAGCTCGGCGAGCTTCGAGCGCATATCTGCATCGCTCGGCTCGACCTGATGGGTGCCATCTGGATACGTGATGACAGGGATATTCTTGCGACCGCTGATGTCGGCAGCAACGTCCGCCGCCGCCGGGGCCTCGACAAGGTCAATCCACTCGTAGGCGACCTGTGCTTCGCCGAACACACGCTTCGCGCGTCGGCAGTCGCCGCACCAATCAGCGCCGAAGATGCGGATGCTGGGGGTCTCGGTCTGCTCGTTCTCGCTCATGCCGCTAATCTTACGTTCTTCACCATAGACGTGGGGCGGGCTTCGCGCACCTGTGGATTACCTCGCCGGTGGTCTGTGCCATACCCTGCGAGCGATGACAGCCGCGGAAACGCCGACAAGTGCGCCAGCGACAGTGTCGCTCAGATAGTGCACGCCGAGTGCGGTCCGGCTCCACATCATCGCAAGTGTCCAGGCGACCGCAGCGATCCAGATCCAGGCCACCGACGACTTTGTGACAAATGTCGCCCCGCTCTCGTACACGGAAGAGACCGCGTAGGCAAGCGATACCGCGAGCGCGGCCGCCCCCATCGAATGCCCAGACGGGAAGGAAGACCCATCCCACGGATACAGTGCCTCCATTGGACGCGGTCGCGCAACCAGGTACTTCAGGGTCTCTGAGAGTGCGACGCCGAGGAGCAGAGCGGTCGCGAGCGCGGCGGCCTCGCGCAGAAACCGGCGGGTGAGCAGTAGCGCGCAAGCGACGGCACCGCACGCAGCGACGCCGACACCCGAGCCGATCTCTGCCATGAACGCTGCGACAGTGAAGGAGACCGACCCCGGCGAAAGCCGTGCTGCCTCGCGCCACGAATTGTCGAGGGGGAGTGGTCCGCTCTGGACGAAATGGAAGTACGCACCGAGCCCGGCCACCGCGAGGATCGCGAGAGACGCCCAGAGAACTGGGAGCACGGGCTTGGAATGCATTCCTTCACAGTAACGGCCGTGCCTGCCGTGTGGCTGGTAGGGAGCTTCGGGGAAGCTGAACCCCGCGAGGATCAGCCGGGGTAGGGCCCCGGCGGATCAGTCGGAACCGGGCCAGCCGGTGGAGAGTAGGGGCCGGCCGTCGGTGTTGGCGGAGCTGGCGGCGCGGCGACAAACGGATCTGCAAGCTGTGTTGGCGCGTACCCGGCCGCCCGCGCTGAGTGATAGTTGTACAGCGAGAACGCCAGCGCATCGCTTCGCGTGCGAGCGTCAAGGTAGGCGTTCGCGGCCACAACGGCCGACACCGGCAGAAGCCCGGCGCTGCCGATGAACACGGGGAGGCTCCCGAGGTAGGTGGCGAGTACGCGCGGGCCGGTGATCCCTGTCTCTAAGACAGCGTTCGGCAAAAGCGCGGCGATAAGTACCACGACGATGAGCGTGAGCACGCCGACGAAGGCGATGTACGCGAGCCCAAGGAGGACATACAGGCCCAGCAGGCGCCAGCCTCGCCCGCGAGTGAGCTCCCACGAACGCCGAAGTGCAGCCCACGCGGTGACATGCTCGCAGACGATGATGGCGGGGGCGAGGGTGATGCGCACCGACAGCCACGAGAGCGGGACCGCGATTCCGAGGCCCAGGAGCGCGAACAGCAGTAGGGCAGGGCCTACGGCCGAAGTCGCGGCGGCGACCGTAGCGACCACGAATGCAACAACGAACACGACGATACCCATGACGATGGCCAAGGCGATCCCGAACGCCAAGAGAAGGCCGCCGTACCCCATGAGCCTGCCAAGCTGCGCACGAGTCGCCGCCCACAACTCGCCTGCGGTTGCGCGGTGCCCGAGTGCCTCAAACCGTACGCCGTTCGCTACGTAGCCCTGCAAGACCGCTCCGCCAAGCATCGAGATCACGAGATAGATGATCGACGTGAAGAATGTCAGCAGGGCGATGCCGATAGTGCTTGCGTCTGCGCGGGGGCCACCTGGGTCCCCTATGCCAGCAGCATCGAACACTGCTGTCGGCACTGCAAACACAAGGTGAACCGCAAGGGGCAGGAGCATCGCCCACACCACGAGGGGTTTCGGGTTCTGGGTAACCGCGGTGAATCCTCGCGAGAGGATCGTGCCGACTGAGAGTGGCCCGGGCAACAGGGGTGGGACGGGCGTGCCTACCGGGCGGGGGTTGTGCGCTGATGCGTGAGAAGTCACTCGCTTCACTGCTCCTGGGGTGCCGGAATGTTTGGTCCGTGCCCCCACACACGTTGTACAGTCTTGCACGCTTGCGGGAGACCCTCGCAACCGGGAGCAAAGAAGTCCTTGTCAGCAGGTAACGATGGTGTTACAGTAGAAAGCTGCACTATGGACACGAGTCTGCCTTCATATAGCGGAAGGCCCCGGGAGTTGGCGCGAAAGCGCATATGAACCCCGTGTGACCGCAGAGCATTTCTTCGCAAGACCAAGTCAATCGGCCCGACGGGGCCCACGGAGGTACTTCCTTGGCTGCTGCGCGCAACGCATCGTCCACCAATAATCCGAAGAACGGTCGCAACCACTCGCGACTCTCATTCGCCAAGATTTCCGACACGCTGTCGGTGCCGAACCTGCTGGCACTACAGCTCGAGAGCTTCGACTGGCTCGTCGGCAACGACGCGTGGTCTGCACGCGTCGAAGAGGCACAGGCTCAGGGGCGCGATGACATCGCGCTGAAGAGCGGCCTCGAGGAGATCTTCGAGGAGATGTCCCCGATCGAGGACAACGCTGGCACCATGCAGCTCTCGTTCGAGAACCCGATCCTCGACGAGCAGAAGTTCTCGATCGACGAGTGCAAGGAGCGTGGCAAGACCTACTCGGCTCCCCTCTACGTTGAGGCGGCGTTCTACAACACTGAGACCCAGGTGCTGAAGAGCCAGACTGTCTACATGGGCGACTTCCCGCTCATGACAGACAAGGGCACCTTCATCATCAACGGCACCGAGCGCGTCATCGTGTCGCAGCTCGTCCGTTCGCCCGGCGTCTACTTCGAACGTCAGCAGGAGAAGACCTCCGATAAGGACGTGTTCTCGGCACGCGTCATCCCGAGCCGCGGTGCATGGCTCGAGTTCGAGATCGACAAGCGTGACCAGGTCGGCGTCCGTATCGACCGCAAGCGCAAGCAGTCTGTCACCGTGTTCCTGAAGGCGCTCGGCATGACAACCGGCGAGATCCTCGAGGAGTTCGCAGGATACGAGTCGATCGCCCTCACCCTCGAGAAGGACGGCATCGTCGAGAAGGAAGGCGTCAGCCTTCAAGAGGAAGCCCTCAAGGACATCTACCGCAAGCAGCGCCCGGGCGAGCAGGTTGCGATCGAGGCTGCGCGCGCGCTCCTCGACAACAGCTACTTCAACCCGAAGCGCTACGACCTCGCGAAGGTCGGCCGCTACAAGATCAACCGCAAGCTCGGCCTCGAGGCTCCGATCACCGACTCGGTGCTCTCGCTCGAAGACATCGTTGCGACGATCAAGTACCTCGTCGGCCTGCACGCAGGAACCGAGACACTCCCCGGCACCCGCGACGGCAAGGCATTCGACAACCGCCTGGACACCGACGACATTGACCACTTCGGCAACCGTCGTATCCGCGCCGTTGGCGAGCTGATCCAGAACCAGGTCCGCACGGGCCTCAGCCGCATGGAGCGCGTCGTCCGCGAGCGCATGACCACGCAGGACATCGAAGCGATCACGCCGAACACGCTGATCAACACGCGTCCCGTGCTCGCAGCGATCAAGGAGTTCTTCGGAACCTCGCAGCTGTCGCAGTTCATGGACCAGAACAACCCGCTCGCGGGCCTCACCAACAAGCGTCGTCTGTCGGCGCTCGGCCCCGGTGGTCTCTCCCGTGACCGCGCAGGCGTCGAGGTGCGAGACGTTCACCCGTCGCACTACGGCCGCATGTGCCCGATTGAGACCCCTGAAGGCCCGAACATTGGTCTGATTGGTGCGCTCGCAACGTTCGCACGCATCAACGCCTTTGGCTTCATCGAGACCCCGTACCGTCGCATCGTCGACGGCACCGTCACCGACCAGGTCGACTACCTCACCGCCCACGAAGAGGACGAGTTCCTCATCGCGCAGGCCGGTGCTCCCGTCGACAAGGACGGCAAGTTCGCCGAGAAGCAGGTCCTCGCTCGCCCCCGTGGCTCCGAGGTGCAGCTCGTCGACGCAGACCAGGTTCAGTACATGGACGTCTCGGCCCGCCAGATGGTGTCGGTTGCGACTTCGCTGATTCCGTTCCTCGAGCACGACGATGCGAACCGCGCGCTCATGGGTGCGAACATGCAGCGTCAGGCTGTTCCGCTCGTTCGCTCCGAGTCGCCGCTTGTCGGCACCGGTATGGAGGGCTACGCAGCCATCGACGCCGGCGACGTTATCGTCGCTGAGCAGGCTGGCGTGATCCAGGACGTGTCGGCTGACGTCGTCACAGTGATGCTCGATGAGGGCGGCACGAAGAAGTACTACATGCGCAAGTTCGACCGCTCGAACCAGGGCACGAACTACAACCACCGCGTCATCGTCAAGGCTGGCGAGCGGATCGAGGCCGGCGAGGTTATCGCCGACGGCCCCGCAACCGAGAACGGTGAGCTCGCGCTCGGCAAGAACCTCCTCGTAGCGTTCATGCCGTGGGAGGGTCACAACTTCGAGGACGCGATCATCCTCAGCCAGAACCTCGTGAAGGACGACACGCTGTCGTCCATCCACATCGAGGAGTACGACGTCGACGCGCGCGACACCAAGCTCGGTAAGGAAGAGATCACTCGCGATCTCCCCAACGCGAGCATGGAAGCGCTGAAGGATCTCGACGAGCGCGGCATCATCCGGATCGGCGCAGAGGTCAACCCGGGCGACATCCTCGTCGGTAAGGTTACCCCGAAGGGCGAGACCGAGCTCTCGGCCGAGGAGCGCCTGCTCCGTGCAATCTTCAACGAGAAGAGCCGCGAGGTTCGCGACACCTCGCTGAAGGTGCCGCACGGCGTTGCAGGCACCGTCACCTCCGTGAAGGTGTTCGACGCTGAGAACGACAACGACGATGACCTCGGGTCGGGCGTCAACCAGCGCGTAGTGGTCTACATTGCGCAGAAGCGTAAGATCACCGAGGGCGACAAGCTTGCTGGCCGTCACGGCAACAAGGGCGTCATCTCGAAGATCCTGCCTGTCGAGGACATGCCGTTCCTCGAAGACGGAACGCCTGTCGACGTGATCCTCAACCCGCTCGGTATCCCGGGCCGAATGAACTTCGGTCAGGTCCTCGAGATCCACCTCGGCTGGATCGCGAAGCAGGGCTGGAAGGTCGACGGTTCGCCTGAGTGGGCTGCGAAGCTTGCTGAGTCGGCGCTCCAGGCTGAGCCGAACACGAAGGTTGCGACCCCCGTGTTCGACGGCGCCTCGGAGCTCGAAATCGCGGGTCTCCTCGACTCGACGACTCCGAACCGTGACGGTGAGCGCCTCATCGACTCGAGCGGAAAGACCCGTCTGTTTGACGGTCGCTCGGGCGAGCCGTACCCGTACCCGATCTCGGTCGGCTACATGTACATCCTGAAGCTGCACCACCTCGTCGACGACAAGATCCACGCGCGTTCGACTGGCCCGTACTCGATGATCACCCAGCAGCCCCTCGGTGGTAAGGCGCAGTTCGGTGGACAGCGCTTCGGTGAGATGGAAGTGTGGGCCCTCGAGGCCTACGGTGCCGCGTACGCGCTCCAGGAGCTGCTCACGGTCAAGTCCGACGACATCCTCGGCCGCGTGAAGGTCTACGAGGCCATCGTCCGTGGCGAGAACATTCCGGAGCCGGGCGTGCCCGAGTCGTTCCGAGTGCTCATGAAGGAAATGCAGTCGCTCTGCCTGAACGTTGAGGTGCTCGGAGCCGACGGCAACGCCGTCAGTCTGCGCGACAACGACGACGAGGCGCACCGCACAGCGGAAGAGCTCGGTATTAACCTGTCCACTCGCTTCGAGGCAGCTTCGGCTGACGAGATCTAAGTAGGCTGCGCCCCGCCTACGGGCGGGGCCGCCGCCGCTTCAGAAATTTTAAGTTTTCACCAAGGAGAACATTTTGCTCGAGGGTACGAGTTTCAATGAGCTGCAGATTCGTCTGGCGACCGCCGACGATATCCGTGGCTGGTCGTTCGGCGAGGTCAAGAAGCCGGAGACAATCAACTACCGCACGCTGAAGCCTGAGAAGGATGGTCTGTTCGGCGAGCAGATCTTCGGTCCTAGCCGCGACTGGGAGTGCGCGTGTGGCAAGTACAAGCGTGTGCGTTACAAGGGCATCGTTTGTGAGCGTTGTGGCGTAGAGGTCACCAAGTCGAGCGTTCGTCGTGAGCGCATGGGCCACATCGAGCTCGCAGCTCCCGTGACCCACATCTGGTACTTCAAGGGCGTGCCGTCACGCCTCGGCTACCTGCTCGACATGGCGCCGAAGGACCTCGAGAAGGTCATCTACTTCGCCGCCTACATGATCATCGACATCGATGAAGAGGGCCGCCACGAAGACATGGCAGAGCTTGAGGCCGAGCTGCGGCTCGAGCTGAAGGCGCTGTCCGATCAGCGTGACATCGCTGTTGCTCAGCGTCAGCAGCAGGCTGAGACCGATCTCGCAGCCCTTGAGGCTGAGGGCGCCAAGGCTGACCAGCGCCGCCGCGCAGAGGCCTCGGCTGAGAAGGACATGACCCTGATCCGCCGCGGCTTCGACGACGACATCGCTCGTCTCGAGCGCGTCTGGGACGACTTCCGCAACCTCAAGGTTGGCGACCTCAAGCCCGAGGACGCTGTCTTCGCAGACCTCATGGACCGCTACGGTGATTACTTCGAGGCCTACATGGGCGCCGAGGCGATCAAGAAGCGCCTTGAGGCCTTCGACCTTGAGGCAGAGGCTGAGACGCTGCACCTCCAGATCGCCGAGGGCAAGGGCCAGAAGAAGATCCGTGCGATCAAGCGCCTGAAGGTCGTCAGCGCATTCCTGCAGACCGGTGCAAGCCCGGCCGCTATGGTGCTCGACGTCGTTCCCGTGATCCCGCCCGAGCTGCGCCCGATGGTGCAGCTCGACGGTGGCCGCTTCGCGACCTCGGATCTCAACGACCTCTACCGTCGTGTGATCAACCGCAACAACCGTCTGCGCCGCCTGCTCGATCTCGGTGCCCCCGAGATCATCGTGAACAACGAGAAGCGCATGCTCCAGGAAGCTGTCGACGCGCTGTTCGACAACGGCCGCCGCGGCCGCCCCGTGACGGGCACCGGCAACCGTGCGCTCAAGTCGCTCTCTGACATGCTCAAGGGCAAGCAGGGTCGTTTCCGTCAGAACCTGCTGGGTAAGCGTGTTGACTACTCGGGCCGTTCGGTCATCGTCGTCGGCCCGCAGCTCAAGCTGCACCAGTGTGGTCTGCCGAAGCAGATGGCGCTCGAGCTGTTCAAGCCGTTCGTCATCAAGCGCCTGATGGACCTCTCGCACGCACAGAACGTGAAGGCCGCGAAGCGCATGGTCGAGCGTTCGCGCTCAGAGGTCTGGGACGTACTCGAGGAGATCATCCGCGAGCGCCCAGTCATGCTGAACCGTGCACCTACCCTGCACCGCCTCGGCATCCAGGCGTTCGAGCCGCAGCTCGTTGAGGGCAAGGCTATCCAGCTGCACCCGCTCGTATGTGCAGCGTTCAACGCTGACTTCGACGGCGACCAGATGGCAGTTCACCTGCCGCTGTCGGTTGAGGCGCAGGCTGAGGCACGCGTGCTCATGCTCGCATCGAACAACATCCTGAAGCCGTCTGACGGCCGCCCGGTCACCCTGCCCTCGCAGGATATGATCATCGGTCTGCACCACCTCACCACGGTGAAGCCTGGTGCTGTCGGCGAAGGCCGTGCGTTCGGCTCGATCGCAGAGGCGATCCTCGCGATGGACGAGCACACGCTCGACCTCGGCGCACTCGCGAAGATCCGCCTCACCGGATACACCGACGCTTCGGGTGTGACCTCGGAGAAGCCCGTGCTCGTCGAGACCACTCTCGGCCGCGCGATCTTCAACGAGGCGCTGCCCGCTGACTACGTGTACTTCGAGCAGGTTGCCGACAAGGGCACGCTGTCGACGCTGGTCAACGACCTCGCCGAGCGCTACCCGAAGGTGGAGGTCGCTGCGACCCTCGACCGCATCAAGGATGCCGGTTTCCACTGGGCAACCCGTTCGGGCGTGACCGTTGCGCTGTCTGACATCGTGACCCCGTCGAACAAGGCCGAGATCCTTGCCGCCCACGAGACCGAGGCAGCCGCAGTGCAGAAGCGCTTCGACCGCGGTCTCATCACCGAGCAGGAGCGTCACGCAGATCTCGTGAAGATCTGGACCCAGGCAACCGACGAGGTCGCCGAGGCCATGCGCGACGCATTCCCCGCAGACAACACCATCTTCCGCATGGTGTCGTCGGGTGCTCGTGGTAACTGGCTGCAGATCCGTAACATCGCCGGTATGCGTGGCCTCGTGTCCGACCCGAAGGGCGAGATTATCCCGCGCCCGATCATTAACTCGTACCGCGAGGGCCTGTCGGTGGCGGAGTACTTCATCGCGACCCACGGTGCACGTAAGGGTCTTGCCGATACCGCGCTTCGTACCGCCGACTCGGGTTACCTGACGCGTCGTCTGGTCGACGTCTCGCAGGATGTCATCATCCGCGAGGAAGACTGCGGCACGCGCCGCGGCCTCGACCTGCCGATCGCGGCTGAGGTTGACGGCCAGATCGTTCGCGACGAGAACGTCGAGAACTCGGTCTACGCTCGTACCCTCGCTGCTGACGCGGTGAACGCTGCAGGTGACATTGTCGCTGCTGCGGGCTCCGACGTGGGCGACGTTGCGATCGACATGCTCGTCGGCGCTGGCGTGACTGAGATCAAGGTGCGCTCCGTGCTCACCTGTGAGTCTGCGGTTGGCGTCTGCGCGACCTGCTACGGCCGTTCGCTCGCGACCGGCCAGCGCGTTGACATCGGCGAGGCCGTCGGCATCATCGCGGCACAGTCGATTGGTGAGCCGGGTACCCAGCTGACCATGCGTACCTTCCACACCGGTGGTTCGGCTTCGGCTGACGACATCACGCAGGGTCTTCCCCGCGTGCAGGAGCTCTTCGAGGCTCGTACCCCGAAGGGTGCGTCGCCGATCGCTGAGGCCGCAGGCCGCATCACGATCGAAGACACCGAGAAGAGCCGCCGCCTGATCCTCACACCTGACGATGGCACCGAGGAGAAGCAGTACCCCGTACTGAAGCGTTCGACGCTCATCGTCGAGGACGGTCAGCACGTTGAGCTCGGCCAGCCGTTCATCCAGGGAACGCTCGACCCGAAGGACATCCTTCAGGTCGGCTCGACCGAGGGCGGCAAGCACATCCCAGGTGAGCGCGCAGTGCAGAAGTACCTCGTTGAGGGCGTGCAGGGCGTCTACCGTTCGCAGGGCGTGCCGATCCACGATAAGCACATCGAGGTCATCGTTCGCCAGATGCTCCGCAAGGTCACCGTTGTCGACCACGGCGAGACAGAGCTGCTTCCGGGTGAGCTCGTCGACCGGTCGCGCTACCAGCGCATCAACCGCGAGGCACTCGTTGACGGCAAGCGTGCGGCGACCGCGCGTCCCGAGGTCATGGGTATCACCAAGGCATCGCTCGCGACCGAGTCGTGGCTCTCGGCGGCCTCCTTCCAGGAGACCACCCGCGTGCTCACGCAGGCTGCGATGGAGGGATCGAAGGATCCGCTCGTCGGCCTCAAGGAGAACGTCATCATCGGTAAGCTCATCCCGGCTGGTACGGGCCTGAGCACCTACACCGACGTCGAGGTTTCGGCTACGGAAGAGGCTCGCGCCGAGCGTTACCCGAACCGCATGTACGCGGGCGAGGGCACGTTTGACGAGAACGACTTCTCGTTCGTTGATTTCGACACCTTCACCTCTGACGAGTTCAACCCCGGCAACTACAGCTAGCGGGTTCGGCTGCCCGCCTCGCGGGGAGCCGGTCAGAACGAAAAGCGGGCCTCCACCTTCGGGTGGGGGCCCGCTTTTGTGTTCGTTGGGTGCTCCCGCGTGGGGACTCCCGGCCAAGTCGACCAGGTTCACTTGCTGCCGGCCTTGCAGCCCGGGGCGTCCAACAAACGGTATGGGATCTGCAATTGTGATGTAGCTTCGGCGCGGAATCGACATATGGTGTGCAGATCTGCCGGGCACTGGCCGAGGGCCGGAAGCCGGCGGCTCGCGGGCTGGCGGCTGGCGGCTCGCGGGCTGTCTGCCGGTGGTGGCTGGAGCGGCTTTGGAGACTGCCCTCACATGCACTGGAATCTGCGGTAACAATGCCTGTTTGGTGCCGGATCGACATTGGAATTGCAGATCTGCCGGGCACTGGCTGGCAGCTGGGGTTTGCGGGCCGGCGGTTGGCGGTGGTGGCTGGAGCGGCTTTGGAGACTGCCCTCACACGCACTGGGATCTGCAGTAACAATGCCTGTTTGGTGCCGGATCGACATTGGAATTGCAGATCTGCCGGGCACTGGCTGGCAGCTGGGGTTTGCGGGCCGGCGGTTGGCGGTGGTGGCTGGAGCGGCTTTGGAGACTGCCCTCACATGCACTGGGATCTGCAGTAACAATTCCTGTTCGGTGCCGGATCGACATTGGAATCGCAGATCTGCCGGGCACGGGCTGGGGCCGGAAGCAGGGTGAGGCCACCGCCCCTGAGATGAGTTGCAGCGCCACCGGCTTATTCGCGAGAAACACTGTTTCGCACCCCATTCCCGCGCGGGATCGCCCATTTTCACTGCGGAGCTTGTATCGTGGCGGCAGAAAGTAAGGCACGCGAGAGGTAGAGCGATGAGCGATGAGCGCGAGACACCCGTCGATCCCGGTGCGCCGGTCGAAGAACAGGCGGCCAGCGATACGGCTGTGCAGGACGCGGTCGACCGCGCGACGGGAGCCGTCGAGGACCCGGCAAAAGAGGTCATCGTCGTTGATGCATCGGGCGCAGTGGTCGACTCGTCAGTAGGCGACGCGCAGACGGCCGTGGCCGCTGGCGCTGAGGCTTTCGCTGAGCAGGCGCACCGTGAGCAGGCTGCAAGCGTGGATACGCAGCTCGATATTGAGACGCCGGGGGAGCAGCCGTCGCGCATCCCGCCCGTCGAGGATCTGCCGTCGGCCGCGGCCGCCCCTGAGGTACCTGTCGCCGCGCCAGGAGTGCAGTTCGCAGACCCTGCCCGTGATGGCGAGATCAGGATCAGCGCTGATCATCCGATGGCTGCGCTCTACATGCAGTCGCCGATGCCGCCAGACCTCAGGGGCAACCGCGCTGCGGGTGTGCTGATCGCACTGCTCGGGGCCGTCGCCTTCGCCGTGCTGTACGCGGGCATCGTTTCGGCGATGATCGCGCGAGACTTCCCGCCCTCGACGTTCCTGACCGAGGGGCTTTTGCCGTGGGTCACTTCGTGGGGATTCATCGCGGGCGTTGTCGCGTTCTTCGTCGGGCTCGCGATTCTGGTGCTCATCTTTGGTCGTGCGGGCTGGTGGGCCTACGTGATCTTCAGCCTGTTCGTTGGCATTATCGTGTGGGTCGCGACGACCGCGACATTCGCGCTGACAGGCGGCCCGTACGAGGCTGTCGATGGGGCTAAAGGGTTTGTGGAGACAGCACGGCAGCTCGCGTTCACGGTGCCGACGCTCGGAGCCGCGATTCTCGCTCGCGAGGTCGCAGTGTGGTTTGGAGCCTGGATCGGTTCGCGCGGCCGCCGCATGACCGCGAAGAACGCGGCCCTGCTCGAGGAGTACGAGGCTGCCCTTGCCGAGGTGCGGGCGAAGCAGTAATGACCGAGGGCGCCAAGCGGGGAGTGACCCGAGGGTATGTCCTCGGGCTGCTTGGCGCGACCCTCGTGGTTGCTGCGGCGATCGTTGTCGCCGTGTGGGGGCTTCTCGGAATGGCGCTCGGGCGCGAGCCTATCGAGACTGAGGACGTGCCCCTCTGGTTCGGCATCGTCAGTATTGGGCTCGGGCTGGCGCTCCTTGGAGCGCTGTTGTGGCAGCAGGCGCTCTCGCTGCTGCGCGGCCGTAAGACCCCGGTTGGCGGAATCATGGTGGGGGCTGGGTTCGGTGTCTATCTCGTGTGGGGCCTCTGCGGCATTGCGGCCGGGCTGAGCACTGGCGAGACATGGTTCAGCCCGTTTGCGATCGTGCTGATCCCGATTTGGGTCATCGCCGTGACGTTGTTCTGGCTCGTGCTTGCGCGACGGATCTACACTGACCGTCCCACGCCGCAGTGGCCGTGGGAGCGGCGTGAGGGCCAGGAGTAGCTTCGGTGGGTGCGATTGATGAGCGCGTAGACAGTGCGGTTGACGCGTGGCTCGAGTGGGTTCCGAGATGGGAACCCGCCGGGTATCGGGCGCGCAGCCGGATCTGCCGTCGGTGCACTGGCTCTCCAGTGCTTGTCGCCTCAGGGATCCCAGACGGAACGCCACACCAGGTGAAACACGCCCTCGTGTCTCGAGTTCAGCGGATCATTGACCGCGTCGTTGACGAATACACGGCCGAGCACCTGCCGGTGCTTCACGCCGAGCTGAGCGGTGCCGACATGTGGCGCGTTGGCGGATACGATCCCGCAGCTGGCCTTGACCCAGAATACGACGGTCTCGACCCTGATCCCGAACCAACTGAAAGCGGGCAGCCCTTCCTCTTCACGCTCGCTGGCCTCGCCGCCGAGGTCCAGCCGGAGCCGCCGCTACCGCGGCCCCCGCTGAGCCATGAGGAGAAGGAACAGCTGCGCCGGGAGATTCACCTCGCCGACCTGCAGGCAACCAATGCGGGGAATGATGTGTGCTTTGCGCTCATGGCCCACCGTCCCAGGATCGCGGCAGCGATTAACAGGTTTGTCGAGCCGCAGGTGCAGGCGATGCTTGACGACTTGTCGCGGCAGCTCGAGCCGCCGACGTAGTCCGCGTACGCACCCTTGCGCCGAGACCTAACAACGCGTAAAGTTGTTCCTTGGTGCACTCCACCTGCTTCGCGCGTGCGCGGACGCGGGCGGAGGACTCCAAGGGTCACTCGCTCCCAGAGCTGAAACCCCCACGGCATAGCTGCACTCGGTTCTTCGGTTTCGGCCGGAGGTCCAGCAGCTCCGCGTGAGTGCAAGCTCGTGCAAATGCTCGCCCATTTGAAGCATTCCTGTCACCGTGCAGGACCTACTAGGAGAATCAGTGCCTACTATTCAGCAGCTGGTTCGCAAGGGGCGGACGCCGAAGGTCACCAAGACCAAGGCTCCCGCACTGAAGGCGAACCCTCAGCAGCGCGGTGTGTGCACCCGTGTGTACACCACCACCCCCAAGAAGCCGAACTCGGCGATGCGTAAGGTCGCTCGTGTGAAGCTTTCGAACGGTACCGAGGTCACGGCCTACATCCCAGGTGAGGGCCACAACCTGCAGGAGCACTCGATGGTGCTCGTGCGCGGTGGTCGTGTGAAGGACCTCCCCGGTGTTCGTTACAAGATCGTGCGCGGCGCACTCGACACGCAGGCGGTCAAGGACCGCAAGCAAGCTCGTAGCCGCTACGGTGCAAAGAAGGTGAAGTAATGCCCCGTAAAGGACCTGCTCCCAAGCGTCCCGTAGTCGCCGATCCGGTTTACGGCGCACCCATCGTCAGCCAGCTCGTCAACAAGATTCTTATTGACGGCAAGAAGGGCCTCGCAGAGCGCATTGTGTACAACGCGCTCGAGGTCGTTGCTGAGAAGAGCGGCCAGGATGCCGTGGTCGTACTCAAGAAGGCGCTCGACAACGTGCGCCCCACCCTTGAGGTACGTTCGCGCCGTGTCGGTGGCTCGACCTACCAGGTGCCCGTTGAGGTCAAGCCGCACCGTGCGAACACGCTCGCACTGCGCTGGCTCACGAGCTACGCAAAGGCCCGTCGCGAGAACTCGATGACGGATCGCCTCACCAACGAGATTCTCGACGCATCCAACGGCCTGGGTGCCGCTGTGAAGCGCCGCGAGGACACGCACAAGATGGCAGAGTCGAACCGCGCGTTCGCTCACTACCGCTGGTAGTCATCTGAAGTGGGAGGTGGCTCGCTATCCGAACCGCCTCCCGCTTGCGGGTTCGCCCGCAACCCACACTCTTAAATCCCCACCCCGGAGGAGACCCCCGTGGCACAAGACGTGCTCACCGACCTGAGTAAGGTCCGTAACATCGGCATCATGGCCCACATCGATGCCGGCAAGACCACCACCACCGAGCGCATCCTGTTTTACACGGGTGTGAACCACAAGCTGGGCGAGACCCACGACGGTGGCGCGACGACTGACTGGATGGAGCAGGAGAAGGAGCGCGGCATCACGATCACGTCTGCCGCCGTGACCTGCTTCTGGAACAAGAACCAGATCAACATCATCGACACCCCCGGCCACGTTGACTTCACCGTCGAGGTGGAGCGCTCGCTCCGCGTTCTCGACGGTGCTGTCGCAGTGTTCGACGGCAAGGAGGGCGTTGAGCCCCAGTCGGAGACCGTCTGGCGTCAGGCTGACAAGTACGGCGTTCCGCGCATCTGCTTCGTCAACAAGATGGACAAGATGGGTGCCGACTTCTACTTCACCGTAGATACCATCATCAACCGCCTGGGCGCGAAGCCGCTCGTCATGCAGCTCCCGATCGGTTCGGAGTCTGACTTCATTGGCGTCGTCGACCTGCTCTCGATGAAGGCGTTCGTCTGGGAGGGCGACTCGAAGGGTGACGTTACTCTCGGGGCGAACTACGAGACCCAGGAGATCCCCGCTGACCTCGTCGAGAAGGCGAAGGAGTACCGCGAGAAGCTCGTCGAGACCGTCGCCGAGACCGACGACGCGCTCCTCGAGAAGTTCTTCGGCGGCGAGGAGATCAGCGTTGACGAGATCAAGGCTGGCA
The DNA here is from genome assembly GCF_024399335.1 of Leucobacter aridicollis. NCBI lineage: Bacteria > Bacillati > Actinomycetota > Actinomycetes > Micrococcales > Microbacteriaceae > Leucobacter > Leucobacter aridicollis. The sequence goes on along the minus strand of NZ_CP075339.1, from coordinate 2,733,640 downwards.
TCCGCAAGCTCGTCGTCAACAACGAGATCTACCCCGTCTACTGCGGCTCGGCCTTCAAGAACCGTGGCATCCAGCCGATGCTCGACGCGGTTGTTGACTTCCTCCCGAACCCGCTCGACGTCGGCGCTATCGAGGCGCACGACCCGCGTGACGAGTCGATTGTCATCGAGCGCCTCCCGAAGTCGGACCAGCCGTTCTCGGCGCTCGCGTTCAAGGTTGCAGTGCACCCGTTCTTCGGTCGCCTCACCTACGTTCGCGTGTACTCGGGTCAGGTTGAGTCGGGCGCGCAGGTCGTGAACTCGACCAAGGGCAAGAAGGAGCGCATCGGCAAGATCTTCCAGATGCACGCCAACAAGGAGAACCCTGTTGACGAGCTCACCGCGGGCAACATCTACGCTGTTATTGGTCTGAAGGACACCACCACCGGTGACACCCTCTCGGATCCGAACAACCAGGTTGTGCTCGAGTCGATGACCTTCCCCGAACCCGTCATCGAGGTTGCAATCGAGCCGAAGACCAAGGGCGACCAGGAGAAGCTCGGCACCGCGATCCAGAAGCTCGCTGAAGAGGACCCCACGTTCCGCGTGAGCCTCAACGCCGAGACCGGCCAGACCGTTATCGCGGGTATGGGCGAGCTCCACCTCGACATCCTTGTCGATCGCATGAAGCGTGAATTCAAGGTTGAGGCGAACGTTGGTAAGCCGCAGGTCGCGTACCGCGAGACCATCCGCAAGGCTGTTCCCAAGTACGACTACACCCACAAGAAGCAGACCGGTGGTTCCGGTCAGTTCGCAAAGGTGCAGATCTCGCTCGCACCGCTCGAGGTCGAGTCGGACAAGATCTACGAGTTCGAGGACAAGGTGACCGGTGGTCGCGTTCCTCGCGAGTACATCCCGTCGGTCGACGCCGGTATCCAGGATGCAATGCAGTACGGCATCCTCGCTGGCTTCCCCGTCGTGGGCATCAAGGCGCAGCTGCTCGACGGCCAATACCACGATGTTGACTCGTCTGAGATGGCGTTCAAGATCGCCGGCTCGATGGCCTTCAAGGAGGCCGCACGCATGGCTCAGCCCGTGCTGCTCGAGCCCATGATGGCCGTTGAGGTCCGTACTCCTGAGGAGTACATGGGCGACGTGATCGGCGACCTCAACTCCCGCCGTGGCCAGATCCAGTCGATGGAAGACGCTTCGGGCGTCAAGGTCGTCCGGGCGCTGGTTCCGCTTTCAGAAATGTTCGGGTACATTGGCGACCTCCGGTCGAAGACCAGCGGTCGTGCAGTGTTCTCGATGACCTTCGACTCCTATGCTGAGGTGCCGAAGGCCGTGGCCGATGAGATCGTTCAGAAGGCTAAGGGCGAGTAACATTGCCCCATCGATCGGGGGCGGGCGTGTCTCGCCCCTGATCACCCGGCTCAGGTCGCGCAGATAGGCCAGAGCTTGTAACATAAGTACACACCCTGTGATCGTGCCCTCTCGAAACCGTCAAGAGGGAAAACGGCACATGACTGTCCTGAGGAGGACCATAGTGGCGAAGGCCAAGTTCGAGCGGACCAAGCCGCACGTAAACATCGGAACGATCGGTCACGTTGACCACGGTAAGACCACCCTTACCGCAGCAATCTCGAAGACGCTCGCCGACAAGTACCCGTCGGACACGAACGTCCAGCGTGACTTCGCGACGATTGACTCCGCTCCCGAGGAGCGCCAGCGCGGCATTACCATCAACATCTCGCACGTTGAGTACGAGACCCCGAAGCGTCACTACGCTCACGTTGATGCACCCGGCCACGCTGACTACATCAAGAACATGATCACCGGTGCTGCTCAGATGGACGGCGCGATCCTCGTGGTTGCTGCTACTGACGGCATGATGGCTCAGACCAAGGAGCACATCCTCCTTGCGAAGCAGGTCGGCGTTCCTTACCTCCTCGTTGCGCTCAACAAGTGCGACCAGGTCGACGACGAGGAAATCCTCGAGCTCGTCGAGATGGAGGTCCGTGAGGAGCTCTCGAAGCAGGGTTACCCGGGAGACGACGTCCCCGTCGTCCGCGTTTCGGGCTACCAGGCCCTCCAGGGCGAAGAGAAGTGGGTTAACTCCGTTCTCGAGCTCATGGAAGCTGTCGACAACAGCGTTCCCGACCCCGTACGTGACCGTGACAAGCCGTTCCTCATGCCTGTTGAGGACGTCTTCACGATCACCGGTCGTGGCACCGTTGTTACGGGTCGCGCCGAGCGTGGCACGCTGAAGATCAACTCGGAAATCGAGATCGTTGGCCTGCGTCCCACGCAGAAGACCACCGTGACCGGTATCGAGATGTTCCACAAGCAGCTCGACGAGGCATGGGCAGGCGAGAACTGTGGCCTCCTGCTTCGCGGCACCAAGCGCGAGGAAGTTGAGCGCGGTCAGGTTATCGTCGAGCCCGGCTCGATCACCCCGCACACCAACTTCGAGGGCACTGCCTACATCCTGAAGAAGGAAGAGGGCGGCCGCCACAACCCGTTCGAGACGAACTACCGTCCGCAGTTCTACTTCCGTACGACTGACGTGACCGGTGTTATCACGCTGCCCGAGGACAAGCCGATGGTTATGCCCGGCGACACCACCGACATGACGGTCGAGCTGATCCAGCCGATCGCTATGGAAGAGGGCCTCGGCTTCGCTATCCGTGAGGGTGGCCGCACCGTTGGCGCCGGCACCGTGACCAAGGTTATTTCCTAAGTCACAGCCGACAGTCTCTGAACTGTAGAAGAGCCCCGGAGGGAAACCTCCGGGGTTCTTTGCGTCTCCCGGGGAGTGCGTCCCGTGCACAGGCTCCACCGCGCTATCCTTGAACCTATTCATTCATAACGTTCGGGTTACGCCGAGCGTTTGGGGCCGAGTGCCCACGGAGACGAGGAGGGCGCGTGCGGAAGACTGCGAGCGGTCGGTTTGCACACTTCGTTGAGACCTACGGTGGCCTGTACCTGCTCGACGTGATGGCGTGGGCGCTTGGCATCATCATCGCGCTCGTGCTTCGCTTTGACTTCGCGTTCACGCGCATTCACTGGGGGTGGACGCTCGCTGTCATCGGTGTTGCGGCCGCGTTGCAGCTTGTGTTCGGCTGGGTCTTCTGGGTGTATCGCAGCCGGTACCAGATCGGCAGCTTCGATGAAGTGCGAGCAGTGGTGTTTAACGTCACTGCGGTCACTGCGGTCACCTGGGTGTTCGCTTTCCTTGTCGGGTACGGCAACGGTATTCCGCGCAGCACGCTCGTCATTGCCGCTCCGATCACCTTCTCGGTGATGGGCGTCGCGCGCTACATCATTCGAATCTTGAAAGAGCGTAACCTGAAGCCGGCGAAGGCTGAGCGGGTGCTGCTGTATGGCTCTGGCTATCTGGGCGTGCAGACCGCGAAACGCCTCCTGACCGATGCGAAGTCGGAGTATCTGCCCGTCGGCTTTCTCGACGATGACCCCGCTAAGAGCAACCAGGAGGTTCGCGGGGTGAAGGTCCTTGGCGGGATCCAGGATCTTGAGCAGGCGGTGCGCGCGACTGGTGCGACGGCGATTCTTGTGTGCATCGGCGACGCCGATGCGGGCATGCTCCGCAGACTCGACGAGGACGCGGACAAGCTCGGCGTGAACGTGATGGTGCTTCCGCCACTCAACCAGCTGCTTGACAATTCTGCGTCTATCTCGAACGTGCGTGAGCTATCGATTGAAGACATTATCGGACGCCATCCGGTTCGACTCAGCACCGAGTCGATCGCGGACTACCTGCAGGGCAAGCGTGTACTCGTGACTGGCGCAGGCGGCTCGATCGGATCGGAGCTGTGCAGGCAGCTCATCAACTTTGCGCCGAAAGAGCTCATCATGCTCGACCGCGACGAGACTGCGCTGCAAGAGGTGCAGATTTCGATCGCTGGGCACGGCCTGCTCGACACGAACGATGTTGTGCTCGCCGACATCCGTGACGCCGAGGCAGTCCGTGAGATCTTCCAGGAGCGCCAGCCCGAGGTCGTGTTCCACGCTGCTGCGCTCAAGCACCTCCCGATGCTTGAACAGTACCCGGATGAGGCGTGGAAGACGAACGTCGTCGGCACGCTCAATGTGCTGAACGCCGCCCGCTCGGTGAACGTCGGCACGTTCGTGAACATTTCTACGGACAAGGCTGCGAACCCGACGAGTGTGCTCGGCCACTCGAAGCGGGTCGCAGAGAAGCTCACGGGATGGATGGCGGAGCAGACCGGCGGCCGCTACCTCTCGGTACGGTTCGGCAATGTCATTGGCAGCCGGGGGTCTATGCTCCCCACGTTCCGCAATCTCATTGAGAAGGGTGGGCCGGTGACGGTAACACACCCCGAGGCGACACGCTTCTTCATGACGATCCCGGAAGCATCCCAGCTCGTGATCCAGGCAGGCGGCATCGGCCGCCCGGGGGAAGTGCTCATTCTCGACATGGGGGAGCCCGTGCGCATTCTGGATGTCGCGAAGCGCATGATCGCGCAGTCGGGTAAGGAGATTGACATCGTCTACACCGGTCTCCGCCACGGCGAGAAGTTGCACGAAGTGCTCACCGGCGACGGCGAGGGCAACGAGCGGCCATTCCACCCGAAGATCTCGCACGCGCACATCGGTGTGATTAGCCCCGACATTCTTGACCACGATGGCTGGGTTGCGCGCCTCGACCTCACCGACGAAGCAGAGGGGCGGGTCCAGTGAACATCTCGGGTCTCGCTTTCGGCGCCGCATTCACGTTGAGCGTCCTGTTGCCGTTCGCGGTCAGGCCGCTGCTCGTGAAGCTTGGAATCGTCGACGTGCCGAATCACCGGTCGTCGCACGAGCGGCCTGTGCTCCGCGGTCTCGGACTCGCAGTGCTCATCGCGGTTGTGGCCGTTGAAGCCTGCTTCACCTGGCTCGCGTTTTCGCTTGAGCCAGCTGGTGCCGACTGGCGCTTTCTGCTCACAGTCACGCTTGCGACGCTCGCCGCGGGGCTGCTCGGCCTGAGCGAGGATATCCGGGGGCTGAGCGTGCCGATTCGAAGCGCTGTGCTGCTCGCGATTGCAGCTGGCTCAGCGCTCGCGCTGCTCGTGCTCGCCCGAGCGACGGATCGCGGAGCCGTACAGGGGATCGACGCGGCGACCCTCCCCGTGTGGGCGCTCGCAGCTCTCTTCGTCTACGCCGTGCTGTTCATCTCGAGCTACATCAACGTCGCGAACTTCATGGATGGGCTGAACGGGATCAGCGGGCTCCACGGGCTCATCGCTGGCCTCGCGTTTGCTGCCGCTGGATGGCTGAGCGGCCAGCACTGGCTCGTTATCGCTGGGCTCGTACTTGCCGCCGGCTGGGCGGGCTTTCTTCCGTGGAACCTCACAAAGCCGGGAGCGTTTCCTGGTGATGTCGGCAGCTACATGCTCGGCGGCGCAGTCGCTGTGACGAGCTTTGCGGCCCTCCTCACCGGTGTTCCCGTTCTCGCGACGATCGGCCCGATGGTCATCTACTTCGGTGATGTCGGTACGACGCTCGTGAAGCGAGTGCGCGCCGGCCACAAGTGGGACGAGCCGCACAAGGAGCACGCGTACCAACGCCTGCAGCAGCTTGGCATGCCGCACCTAGCGGCTTCCGGCATCAACGCCGGGTTCACCCTCGCGGCTTCGGCTCTCGGACTTGCCTCGTTCTTCGTGGAGCCGATCTGGTGGCTCGTGCTGCTCGCGCTCGGGCTCGCGCTCGTTGTGGCGTACCAGCTCATGCCGCGGCTACTCGCGAACAAGTTTCCCGCATAGTCCAGCTGACTCATAGGATGAACCCTGTGAGTGAGACAACCCGAACCGTTTCAGAGCGCCTTGATGCGCTGTCATTTACCCGGAAGCACCTTCGCGTGCTCTCGGGCTCGGGGCTCGGCTGGGCGCTCGACGCCATGGACGTCGGGCTGATCTCATTCATCATCGCCGCGCTCACCCAGCACTGGGGGTTGACGAAGGGTGAGGGCGGGCTCATCGCCTCGGTCGGCTTTCTCGGAATGGCTATCGGCGCGAGCCTCGGTGGTCTTCTCGCCGACCGAATCGGGCGCAGGCAGGTCTTTGCGCTCACGCTACTCGTCTACGGCCTCGCGACCGGCGCGAGCGCGCTCGTGGGCGGGCTTGCGCTCCTGCTCATCTTCCGCTTCCTCGTTGGTCTTGGCCTCGGCGCTGAGCTTCCTGTCGCCTCCACGTATGTCTCGGAGTTCGCACCTGCCCGTATCCGCGGCCGCATCATCGTCATCCTCGAGGCGTTCTGGGCTGTCGGTTGGACAGCGTCGGCGGTCATCGGCTACTTCGTGGTACCGGCCTCGGAGAACGGCTGGCGGTGGGCCTTCGCAATCGGTGCGGTGCCGGCGGTCTATGCGCTCGTCGTACGTCTTGGCCTCCCCGAGTCCCCGCGCTGGCTCGCCTCTCGGGGCCGCACTGCCGAAGCCGAGAGTGTCGTCGCCGAGTTTGAAGCCTCAGCGCCTCTCCGCGCCACCGCCGCGCACGGTGGCGCGGTCGGCGCTGAGACTGCAACTGCGTCGCGCCGCGAGGAGCTCGCTGAGCCTGCCGCATCTGTCCGAGCCGATGCAGCGGTAGTTCAGCCTGCGCGCAACAGACTCGCGGCGATCTGGGCGCCCGCGTATCGCACCCGCACGGCCGCGATCTGGGCTGTGTGGTTCTGTGTGAACTTCGCGTACTACGGTGCGTTCATCTGGATTCCGTCGATCCTTGTCGACGCTGGGTTTGGCCTGGTGCGCTCGTTCGGCTTCACGCTGCTCATCACCCTTGCGCAGCTCCCGGGCTACGCCGTGGCAGCTTGGCTCATCGAGAAGTGGGGGCGCCGACTCACCCTGTCGGTGTTCCTCGTCGGCTCAGCGGGGTCTGCGATTGCGTTCGGCACGGCGGAGACCGAGACAGCGATCGTCGCCGCGGGCATGGCGCTCTCGTTCTTCAACCTGGGTGCCTGGGGTGCGCTGTACGCGGTCACCCCCGAGATCTATCCAACGTCGCTCCGCGGCACGGGCGCTGGCTGGGCCGCGGGGTTCGGGCGAATCGCCTCGATCGCGGCGCCACTTCTCGTACCCGTGATACTCGCGGCCGGCGGTGCAGGCCTGACGTTTACAGTCTTCGCTGTGTTCTTCCTTGTCGCGGCGGCCGCAGCGTGGGCGCTCGTTGAATTCAGGGGCAAGTCACTCGACGAAGCCTAACTCTCGGGGGCGGAAGCCAGGGAGTGAAGGATCCCGGCGATTCTGCGTTCCCGGGTGTCGGATCGCTTGGCGCCGTTGACCGCTGCCACGTGCTCCTTGCGTTGCGTGTACGACAGCGCGTCGAACGCGTCACGCGCCCCGACGCGGTCGGCGAGGGCTGAGGCCAACTCGGGAGGCACCTCGACAGTGCGCTCGACAGCGTCGACAGAGATCGTCGCTGTCACTGTGTCGCCGATCTCAACGCCGAGAGCGACCCGGTTCGCTTTCGAGATACCGATGACGTAATCGCCACCCATGCTCGCGATTCGCATGCGGGCGGTTCGGCCTCCGATGTCGACGACGACTGGGGCGCGCTTGCCCGCGCCGAGTAGCACGACCTGCTCCTCAGTGAGTGTGATCGCCGTTGCCGGGCCGACAGGTTCGAGGGTGAGGGTGACAGTGAGACTCATGGGCTCAAGTATGCACCCAGGCGCGCTGGACGTAGATGGAATTCGATCACGCGTAGATCTCGGCGAGAGACCCCGCAGATTGACACGTAACCCGTGGGGGCATCCTGCGCGGCCTGTTGACTCGTATTCGAGGCCAGCGCGAATCGCACAGTCACTCGCACGGCCCGCTCACACACCCCCTGAGAAAGGTATCCCCATGGCTACGCAGACATCCACCAAGAAGAAGCTCGCGATCGCTGGCGGCTCGCTCCTGCTGATTGCCGGCGTCACGGTCGGCGGCGCGCTTGTCACCGCAAACAGCACGATTTTCGACAACGTGTTTGACACCAAGATCTCGGACACCTCCGCCGACGGCGAGCTCAAGGTTACCGGTGCCCCGATGACGAACACATTCACTGGCGGGATGGACGGCGAAGCCGTGACCGGCTACTACACGGCTACGAACACCTCGACGAACGCCACCCTCACCGTGACCCTCGCCTCGCAGCTGCAGCCGGGCGGTGTGAACGGCGCTCAACTCGCCGGTGCCCTTGACACCCGCGTCGCAATCGACGGTGGAGCGGTCGTCAGCACCGGAAAGCTCGCCGACATGCGACTCGACGGCGCCGACTCGTTCGAGCTCGCCCCGGGCCAGAGCGCAAAGGTACGCGTCGACGTGTTCGTTGAGGATGCAGCGGCGTTCAATGCCGCAAACCTCGACGAGTCGAAGGTGACTGCTGACTACCTCTTCAACAGCATCGCAAAGAGCAACTAGCAACGGATAAGTGACTAGAGGCGGCGCCGAGCAGCCCCCCGATTCTGCTCGGCGCCGACGCGTATCGCCCGTAGCGCACACCAAACGAAACGTACCGACACCGACAAGATCACCACCCACCCTGGAGGACGACATGCGAAGCATCATCTTGACCCTGCGAACGCTCTCGAGCATCGCGCTCGTGGCCCTTGCGGTTCCGTTTCTCTGGTCGACAGTGAGTGGCGACTACTACATGACTGTCACCGGGGTCTCTATGCAGCCCACCTATGAGGTCGGCGATGTCCTCGTTGTGCAGAAGCCGACTGGTGACGAGCTCGAGACCCCTGGCCAGCCCGTGGTTGTCTCGTTTGCTGCCGGCGATACGTCGGACCAGTACGTGCATCGGGTGGAGACCGTGATCGACGGCGGCGCAATCTTGAAAGGCGACGGCAACGACATCAGCGACCCACTGCCGGTTACGGCGGAGCAGGTGCTCGGCACGCCACGGTTTGCGCTCCAGGGAGCCTGGGCAACGCTGTTTCGCGTGTCCGAGCTGTGGGCGGTGCGGCTGATCGTCGGCGCTGTCTTTCTGATCGCGCTGTTCGTGCCGAGCAGGCGACGCGACCGCGAGGCACTCTCCGCAGGCGACGATTCAGTGACCCATGCCGCGCAGCGAGACAGCGCCGGGCACCGAGACACTGTTGCGCCCCGAGACAGCGCCGCGCAGCGAGGCGGCTCCTCGGGCGGAACACGTGCCGAGCTTTCCATGACGGGCCACGCCCGGTGATGAGACAGCGGGCACTCGCGGCGCTCCTCACCGCGGGCTTCGGTGTTGCAGCCGCCACGGTGCTGATTGCCGCTCCTGCGCAGGCCGCGGCCCGGTCGGCGTCACTCACAGTGTCACCCGCCAGGCAGCTCTTCAACGTGACCCTGCATCCAGGCGAAGACGCGCGCGCAGTTGCCACCGTGCGAAACGACGCGGCTCAGGATCTCGAACTCGCGCTCACCCCGATCCTCACCCGCGAATCCGGAGACGGAGCGGGCGCCGACGCGCTCGTGCTCGCGTCGGAGCGTACGGTGGAGTGCTCCGCGGCTGCCATGGCCGGTGCCGACGAAGTCACGCTGGCTGCGGCCATGCCGTTACCGCAGGGCACGATCGCCTCCGGGGAAACGATTGATCTCTGCGTACAGGTGCGCTACCCGGAAGCCCAAGGTGCCGCCGGCGCCGCCGTCTCAATCGTCGACCTCGCCTTCACCGGCGTCGAGCGTGCCACTTCTCCCGACGGGGGCCTCTCTGGAACTGGCGGCACGCCACAGAGCGCACTGCTGTTTGGGGCTGCGGGTCTGGTGACAGCGGGAGCGGCCTCGCTCATGCGTCACACCCGGCGCCCCAACCCTGCGAAGGAGAACTGATGCGCGGTATCCTGCCTGTACTGAATGAACGGGACGGACGGCCCATGTCGCTACTGCAGCGCGGGCTGCCTCCCTGGCAGCAGGAGGGGGAGCCTGTGTACGCTCGCAACACAGACGTTCAGCGGATCGTGCGCTACGTGATCGACGGCACTTCAGTGTCTGTGATCGGACAGCACTGGTCTGGGAGAACTGAGTTGCTGGGGCGGGTCGGCGATGCTCTCCGCGGGATCGGGCTCGCGCTCGTGCAGTTGCGCGGCATCGAGCACGCCAGACCGCTCGAGGCCTTCAAAACCGCGCTGCCGAATCTGCCAGCGAGCCGCCGCCCTGACGCTGACCTATCGGTCGAACTGCCGCGCGCCGTCACCGAGCTGCTCACGGAGGGGCCGGCAGTCGTGCTCGTCGACGACATCGACCTGCTCGACGATGCGTCGTGGGTGCTGCTCGAACAGATCCATAAGGCAACTGGCGTGCCAATCGTCGCGACTGCGGAGTCGCGCGGCGATATCGACCCTGACGAGCGACTGCTCATCAGAATGGCACAGCCGGTGGTGAAGCTGACGCTCGAGGAACTGCGGCTCGACGCGATCCATGACCTGCTTGAAGAACGCCTCGGCGACCAGGTCGCCCCGTCGCTGAGCGGCAGGGTTCACATGAAGTCCGGTGGGCTGCCCGGTTACGCTATCGCATTCGCAGACAGTGCGAAACGACGCGCCAAGATTCGCAAGCAGGGGGGCGTGTGGCACGACGGCGCAGACCTCTGGTCTGACGAGCTCGAGGGCGCCTTCGAGTCGCTCTTGTACCGCTACCCGGAGGAGATTCGCGAGGCGCTCGAGATGCTCGTCGTGACCGGCCCGCTCGCGGTCGACCAAGCGACGACGCTCGTGGGTCAGGAGGAGCTTGAGCGCCTCGAGGGCCGCGGGCTTGTGCGACTCTTCACCGCGGGCGCTGGCCCACGGGTCACCGTGAACCCGCCGGGCGTCAGCGACTACTTCAGGCATCGGGCCCCTTCGGTGCGGGGGATCCGGCTCAGGCAGCAGATCGAGGAAGTGCTAGGGGCGGAGTTCGGCATCGAGATCGCTGAGCAGCCGCAGGTTCCGCGGCAGTTTGCAGACGTCATCCCGCAACCAGACATCCCGCTGCTCGCCCGTGCGTTTCGAGACGCCTTTGACGCGGACCTCAGCCGCACCTGGAACAACTGGTCTGAACGGCCGACAGTCGGCAACGGCATCGCTGCGCTTGAGCTTCGCCTGACTGGTGACGCACCAGCCGGCCAGATCGAGGCGATCGTCTCGGAGACGCAACTCGATGATGCCGCGCCGGTCGAAGCGCTCTACTTCAGGTACCTCCACGCGAGGTGGCTCGTCACGCAGCTGCAGCCGCGTGAGGTCGTTGAGGAGGCACTCACCGGGACGGGTGACCTTGGCTACCCTGCGGCAATCGAAGCGCTGACGATCGGCTTCCACGCTGAAAAGACGGAGATCACCGAGCCGATGCTTGCACGTATCGAGGAGATCTCGGAGCTGCCGGGAGTGGAGGGCGACGTTGGCGGGCTGATCCTGATCGCCATGCACGCCCTTGGCGGGCGCCCAGCGACTGCGCTCGAGCAATTCGCGAAGCTCCCGAACACCGGCTGGGTGCCACGCTTTGCCGCGCCGTTGCGTGGCCTCGCGCTCGTGACCGCCGGGCGACCCCAGGAAGCACTCGAGTGGGCCTCATCGCAGTTGACAGTCGCCCGCGAGCGTTTCGATCGTTCGGCGATCGTCGCTCAGGCGTACGTCGCGGTCATGGCGCTGCTCACGATGAGCCGCTATGCCGACGCGACCGCGGCAGGCAGCATCGCTGCGAGCGGCCAGTTCCAGGCGGCGAACTTGCTCTTCGGGCCCGATCGCGCGCTCATGAATGCGCTCGCGATCGCCGCCCGCCGAAGCGGGCGGATTAGCTCGGTCGGTACGCTCATCGAGCGAGGCGCATCGTATGCGGGGCGGAGCGAGGCCGTACCCATGGGCGCGGTCGGATTCCCGGCGGCGCTCGTCACTGAGATCGATGGGACCCCCGAAGAGACAAGTGCGAGCTATCAGGCGCTCGCGGGCGAGCTGCGTGAGCGGGGCTACGAGTTCTCCGCTGCGGGGTCATCGATGCTCGCAATGCTGCTCGACTTCGACGTCGACGCCGCCATCGCCGAGCGGGCCCGACTTGAGTATCTCGGCGGGACAGTATTCCTCGCGTACCTCGACGCGCGTATCGCGCACCACAAGCGCGATGCGCCCGGTCTCGTGGAAGCCGCGAGATGGCTACGACGCGAGCACGCGAACGATTCGGCGCTGAAGTACTTCCTTGCTGCAGCTCGGCTGTACCGCGAGGCGGGGGATGAGGACCGCGCCGCTGAAGTGCGGGAAGAGGTCGCTGCGCTCATGACGTCGGAGGACCCGGCGACCGAGGTTGCCCTCACCCAGGTTGAGTCGAGCCTCGGTTTCACCCAACGCGAGCGCGAGATCATTGACCTCGTCGCGGAAGGTATGAACAATCCTGGCATCGCCGCCGCATTGAACCTGTCGGTGCGAACTGTCGAGACACACCTGCGAAACATCCGCCGCAAGTCTGGCGCGCTCGAGCGCGAGGAGATCGGCGAGTATTCGATGCACAGGTAAGGCTTCAGGCCGTGTCCGCCACCCGCAGACGGTAGACCTGGCGATACCTTTTTGCCGGAAGCTCGGGCGAGGGCTACGCGGCAGCAACCGTGCACGTAGCCTAGGAGCATGAAAGCTCAGACAGTGTGGCAGGCGCTCATGCTGTCGCCATGGAGCTATCTCTCGTCAGGCTGGCCGTGGCGATCGTTCGCGTTTGTCGTGTCGAGCGCGGTACTCACCCCGATCCTCATCGCGGTCTTCGTGCCGACGATTCTGCTGTTGCCTCTGTGGGGGATCGCGCTCGGGTGGCTCGACCGTCGGAGGCTCACACTCCTCGGACTGCCGCGCCCGCCGAGCGGGCACGTGCCAGTGCCGCGCGGCGAGCGCCAGAACTGGCTCGGTGTGCGCCTCACCGAGCCCGCGACCTGGCGCGAGATGCTGTCGCTTCTGACAGGTATCGGGTTCGGGGCGGTGTCGGTTGCTGTTGTCTGTCTGCAAGGACTTGTTATCGGTGCGGGCGTTGCTCTTGTCGTCATGGCGCTGCAGGGCGCCGTGTCGGCGAACCTGTTCAGCGACATCGTCATCGAGCTCGGGCCCGAAAACTGGTGGCAACCGATCGTCGTCGTGCTGCTTTCGTTGCCGGTGTTCGGCTACGTGACCGGGCTTCTCGCGGCGCTGCAGGGCGGTTGCCTCCGGTGGCTGCTTGCGCCTCGGATTGCGGAGATTGACGAGCGTGTTGCCCGGCTCACGAGGTCCCGGGCCACGATCGTCGCAGCGAACGAAGCCGAGCGCCGCCGCCTCGAGCGTGATCTGCACGACGGCGTTCAACAGGAACTCGTCGCTATTGCAGCACGGCTCGGCATTCTCGAACTCGAGCTGAACCACGGGGATGATGCCGCACGCAGAACAGCGCTCGAAGCAGCCCAGCGGCAGACCGAGCGCGCGCTCGAATCGCTGCGAAACACCGTGCGGGGCATTCACCCAGCTGTGCTCTCGGACCATGGCCTCGCCGCCGCGCTCACTGAACTCGGTTCGCGAAGCGCGATGCCGCTGCGCCTTGAGGATCGCGGGTTTCCCAGGCTGAGCCCCGAGCGAGAGGCAGCCGCCTACTTCGTCGTCGCCGAGGCGCTCACGAACGCCGCAAAGCACACGTCCGCCTCCGTCGTTCGGGTTGCGCTCGCCGCAGACGAAGAACGCGCGTACGTCGTGGCGAGTGATTCCGGCCACGGTGGCGTAGACATAGACGGCGGGACGGGGCTCAGAGGGCTGCGTGAGCGTGCGGACGCGCTCGACGGTACCCTCACGATTGAGAGCCCGGTTGGCGGGCCCACTCGGTTGACGCTGTCATTCCCACTTGTCGAGGCTCAGCACTCGCTGCCGGGACGCGTGCGTGCGGTCGTCAGCCCGGCGCCTAAAGACGGGAGGGGCATCCGTGCGGATTCTGCTCGCCGATGACGCGGCCTTACTCCGAGAGGCGCTCCAGGCCCTGCTCGAACGGCTCGGGCACGAGGTCGTTGCCTCCGCCAGTGACGCCACGGAGCTCGTCGCCGTCTACGGGAGCCTGACAGTCGCGCCCGACCTCGTCGTGACCGACGTGCGTATGCCACCTACCCGCACCGATGACGGGTTACGTGCAGCGCTTCAGATCCGCGAACTCGCCCCCGCACAGCCAGTGCTCGCCCTCTCGCAGTACGTCGCCGACAGGTACGCTCGAGTTCTTCTGACGCTGCCCGAGGGCGGCGTCGGCTACCTGCTCAAGGAGCGCGTCAACAGGGTCGCCGACTTCGACCAAGCGCTCGCAGCTGTCGCCGCTGGCGGCACGGTGATTGATCCGGAGGTCACGCGACACCTCTTGCGGCAGGACCAGCCCGGGCCGCTCGCCGTTCTCACGGCGCGCGAACGCGAGGTGCTCGAGCTCATGGCGAAGGGCGAGTCAAACGCCGAAATCGCGGCGCAACTGTACGTGAGCGATGCTGCCGTGCGGAAACACATCGGCAACATCTTCGCGCGCTTAGGCCTGCAGCCGAGCGACGAGAATCGGCGAGTGCGCGCGATCTTGACGTATTTGCAGGCGAGGTAGGCCCGCAGAGGTGCCGTTCGGCGGCACCGGATCGCGATGCTAGAGCGCGTCGTGCACGAACCGACCATCGACGACTGTCGCAGCGATCGCGAGTGACACGAGTTCGTCGGGAGTCGCGGCAACGGGGTCGCCGTCCCAGATCGTGAGGTCTGCGAGCGCGCCGGGGGCGAGCACACCGCGGTCATCGTACCCGCGAGCCAGGGCTGGCCACAGCGTGTACGCGAGAAGCGCCTCCTCCCCGGTCAGTCGCTGCTCGGGCTCGAACACGTGTGCATCAGCGACACCTGGAGTGCTGCGCCCGCGAGCCCATGCCATCCCAATGCGGGGGTCGTAGTGAGCAACGGGCCAGTCTGAACCGAGCGTCACGCGTGTGCCTGTCTCGAGAACGTCGCGAACCCGGTAGCCTGTCGCCGCGCGCTCGCCAAGCCGTACCGCCCAGTTGTCGCTGTCGTCGCCCTCTCGCCACTGCATGTGCAGCGGCTGCATTGACGCCGTGACGCCCGAGCCCGTGAGCTTCTCGAGGTCCTCATCCGCGAGCACCTCGAGGTGCTCGATTGAGTGCGGCCGCGCGTCGCCGCGAGCGGGGAGCTCAGCGTAGGCGTCGAGCACGCGATTCACGGCGAAGTCGCCGACAGCGTGCGTCGCGATGATCATGCCCGCGTCGTGATACGCCCGTACAACACTTCTGTAGCGGTCCCAGTCTGGCCAGAACGCGTGTGTGCCGTCGCCGCAGGCGTCGGGCTGATGCAGCCAGGCAGTGCCGGTGTCGATGACGCCGTCACTGAACAGCTTGATGCCGTCTGACTCCCAGAGATTGCCGCGGCGATCTTTTGAGGCGATCACGCGCGCGACCGCCTCGTCGTCGTCGGTGACAGCGTGCCAGTGGTGTACGACGAGGCGATGGTCGAGTTCCCCGCGCTCATCGAGTTCCTCGATGAGATCGACTGTGCGCGGCTTGCCGTCCATGATCGCCCCGCCGGTGAGGCCCGCCGCAGCGAGTGTGCGGAACATGTCGCGGAGCGAGTCACGCTCGTCGTCGTGTGAGAGCGCCGGCACTGCGTCGAAGACGAGCTTGTACGCGCTCGGCTCACGAAGCTCGCCAGTGAGCGTCCCCGCCTCGTCGACAACAACCTCAGACATGTCCTCGAACACCGGCGCCTCGGTGACCCCCGCTGCTGCAAGGGCGGCGGCGTTCGCGAGTCCCGAATGCAGGTCGTAGAACATCGCGGCGAACGGGCGGCCAGTGACGGCGGCGTCGAACAGGTCGCCCCGCACACCAGTCGCCTCGAACGGTTCGAATTCAAGGTTCCAGCCGAGCACCCAAGCATCGGCAGGAAGTGTCGCGGCGTAGGATGCGACGGCGGCCTGGATCTCCGTGATGGTTCCGAGCCCTCCGAGGTCGACGCCGCGTGTCACGTCGGCTGCCCAGTGCGGATGGGTGTGCGAGTCGAAGAGGCCGGCCGTGACTGTCGCGCCGTTCGCGTCGCGAACTGGGTACCCGGCGGCGATCGCGAGCGCCTCAATCTCTGTGTCGTCACCGAGTGATGTGATCCGGCCGTGCTCGACAAGCAGGGCTGTCGCGCCAGCGTGGTCAGGCGTGTTCGTGATGAGGCGCGCGCCAGTGAGAGCGAAGCCTGTCGATGGGGTGAGCGTCATGAGCGCATTCCTTCGTGTGAGGGGTGTGAAGACTGTGCGGGCGCGCCGATGCTAACCTGTGCGCAGCGCATCCGTCGGAGCTGAGGGCGTGGGGAGGTGGGCCGCAGTTCTAAGCGGCGATTCTGGATCGGCCCGCGCCGGGCGATCGCCACATCACGACAGTGCTCACTGCCGGGCTCGCAAGTTCGCACTGGTGCGAAAAGCCGAGGGCCTCGTACTGGCTCACGTGCTGCGGAGTGCGTGCCTCAAGGGATGCGAGCGAACCGGCCTCGTCGATTTCTCGGAGCCTGTGGGACACGAGTGCCGCCTCGATGTCGGGTACCGTGGCGGGCCTGGTGCCGCGTGCGTGCGCCTGGGCAGTACCGACACCGACGAGGTGCCAGTAGGGCTCGCTCGGGTGCTTGTCTGCGCATGCTGCGTCATGCGCGCCGAGCACACGTAAGCCTCGACGGCCGACACCGCGAAGCAACACGCCAGTCTTTGCGGGCAGTACGGGGAGCCAGCGCGACACGTGCCCGGGGGCGCGCCACAACGCGACACCAACGATCTTGTCGGCTTCGATGGCGACGTCGACAGTGCGCAGCCCTGTGCGGCGCATGCTCCAGACGAAGTAGTCAGCTATCTTCCGTTGGCGGTGGAGAGTTCCGAGGGGGAGGAGCTGGGTGACAAGCGGTTCGTCCGTAAACGCCTCGGCGAGGACCTTCGCTGCTTCGCGCACTCTTTTCGGCTCAAGGGTACGAATCTCCAACTATCTCTCCTCTGTCGGACCCGCCTTTGGGTCGAACCGGTGTTCGCCACCATGCTACTGCTCAGGGAGCCTGGGCGACTGAGAGCTGGGTGGGTGTCGCGGGCGGCGGGGCGAGGCGCTGGCCGCACGGCCCTGCTGTTCCGGCCTGGTCCGCGCGACAGACGCGGGCCGGCCCGCGATCCCGAAGGATCGAAGGCCGGCCCACGAGTGCGGTATTCCGTGGCTTACTCGGCGAGACGCCTGCGGCTGCGGACGACGAGGTACGCGCCTGCGCCGGCGATTGCGGCCGCGCCAAGCGCGAGTCCTGCGACCGTGCCGCCGGTCGCGGCGAGGTCCTCGCCCTGACCGTCGCCGCTACCGGGAACGCCACCCGTGCGGCCGGTACCAGTACCGGTGCCAGCGCCTGCGCCGGGCTTGGTGTCGGGGGACTCCGTGTCGGTGTCTGGCTTCGTCCCGGGATTCTCCGGGTCCGGCTTTTCCTCGGTTGACGCCGCGGTCACTGTGACCGGTTGGCTGAGCTCGGTGCCGTCCGCGCGGATCCCGACGACTGTGTGCTCGCCGGCGGGGGTCGCGGCGGGGATCGTGAGCTCCTGCGAGAGCGCGCCGGTGGCGTCGGCCGTCGCAGTGCCGAGGCCCTGTGGCGCGGAGCGCAGCTCGAACGCGACGACTTCCTCTGGCGCGAACCCGGTGCCCGACGCCGTGACGGTCTTGCCCGCCTCGACTGTAGCGGCTGAGATGCTCAGCTCCGCTGGCATCGCGGGCGCCTCGTCCTGGCTGACGCTGACCTGATCGATGGCCCAGAACGCAGAGTTGTTGCCGCCGTATTCAAAGTGCAGGCTCGCGGTTCTCGGAAGATCGCCGGCCTCAGACCGCGGCAGTTCCAGTGTGAAGCGTTCCACCTGGTTGACAGGGTTGAGGCGGGTGCCGTCGCCTGGGTATGTGACGAGGGTGTGCGGGGCGATGCCTGAGGCCTCATCGAACACGACCCTGACGATTGCCTTTTGCGGGCCGTCGACAGCGTAGTCAGACACGAACGAGATGTCGAGCTCCGCCGCGCCGTTCAGCTCGTAGGCGGGGCTTTGCAGCGTCGAGTCGAACATGTTGCCGCCGCGGGGGCTCACATCGGCCCACTCGTCGGAGTCCGCGACGGCGAACACGTCGCGCGAGTAGACGTTGTTCTCGCGCAGCTGGCCAAGCTCGACGTTCGAGAAGAACTCGTCGGTCATGAACGTCCAGCCGCTGAACTCCGGGGCCCCGCCGGAGGGCATCTTCGAGTTGTCGACGCTCCATCCCTCGGGCGTCGCGGCGGTCCAGCCGAGAAGGTCGGCCGGCGCCTTCTCCTGCACTGCAGGCTGCAGCTGCGGGCGCAGCGTATCGAAGTCGTCGGGAACGAGCTCGTTCACGACTGAGCCGTCGAGGTCCCAGGCCGGATCGGTCGCGAGGCCGACGTGAGCGAGTACTGTCGGGGCGATGTCGGTGACCTTGACGTCGTGGCGGACGGTGCCGGGGGCGAACGGCGAGCCGTTTGCGGCGACAAACGTCTTGCGTTCGAGCTTCGTCGAGCCGCCGTGGCCGCCGGTCGGCGTGTGGCCGTGATCGGAGGTGACAACGACAAGCCAGTCCTCGGACCCGTAGGTCGGGCGCTGCGTGATCGCGTTCACCATCTCGCCGATCTGACCGTCCGCCTTCTGCAGCGCCTTCCGGTACGCCTCCGAGCTTGAACCGGAGCTGTGGCCCGCGCCGTCGACCTCGTCGAGGTGTACGAAGACGTCGTCGGTGGCTGGCGCCGAGAGCGACGAAACAGCAGCCTGCGTGGTGAGCGTGTCGTTGCCGAACTTGCTGCGACTGTCGACTGCCGCCCCGAAGATCGTCGTCGAGATGGGACCCCAGGTGCCGACAACGGTCGTGTTTCTGTCTGGAAGGTGCTGTTCGATGCGCGTGAGATAGTCGGGGAACGCGCCGTAGTTCGGGCTCGTGAAGTTGTTGTCGGTGACGCCGTGCTTGGGTGCCCAGACACCCGTCGCGATCGTCGACCACCCGGGACCCGACACTGTCGGCGACATGGGAGCGCCAGCGAGATTGCTCGTCGCGCTGAGGCCGCCAGCGCGCAGTGCGCTCACTGTCGGGGTGATGCCCTCGGCCATGACGTCGAAGGAGGCGCCATCGACGCCAATGACGAGCGTCTTGGGGGTCTGTGCCGTCGCTTGAACGGTGTCCTCGGCGAGTGCCGGGGCCGCCGCCGTCGCGATACCTGTCGCCCCGAGGAGGAGCGCGGCCGCCGCCGCGGTGATGTGAGTGTGTTTCAAGTCAGTCTCCTGGAAGTCGGATGGGCGCTGGCTCGCGTCCCGGAGACTGAGTTTTCCGCGGGAAAGTTGTCCATACAAGCGGATCGCCAGTTGTATTGACAACCTTCAAGTTGTGGCAAGGTGGCGTTCGCCTCCGCGATGACGGGCCGTAACTTTCGGGCGGCTACAGCGGAAAACTCGGGCTTGCAAAGATACCCTAGGGGGGTATATTGTTCTGGGTGTGGAGATACCCGGATGGGGTATCCTGATGAAGGAGGAACAAGCTATGGCTACAACCGAGTATCAGGTCACCGGAATGACGTGCTCCCACTGCGAGCTGTCGATCCGCGAGGAAGTCGAGCAGATCGCCGGCGTCTCTGACATCGATGTGAGTGCCGCGAGCGGCACACTCGCAGTGTCCGCCGACGGCACGCTCGACGATGCGGCGGTGCTCGCCGCTGTGGAAGAAGCTGGCTACACTGCGGTGCGCTCCTCGTGAAGCCCGCAGCACGCCTCGCCATCTACGGTGCCGGCCTCGTCGTGGCGTTCGGCGCTGCGTACGGGCTCGCGGGCCTGATTGTCCCGGCAGATTTCGTTGCCGACTGGATCGCGAGCGGTAACGCGCACGAGCCCGATCAGCAGGCGCACCAGAACTAACCAATGCTTCCCGCTCATCCACACAGTGGGCACAGGTGAGAATGAAGGAATTCGAAATGAGTACATCCGCGCTCCCCGGCGCACACTCCGGAGTCGAACTCGAGATCGGCGGTATGACGTGCGCATCGTGCGCGAACCGCATCGAGAAGAAACTCAACAAACTCGACGGTGTCGTCGCGACAGTCAACTACGCGACAGAGAAGGCGAAAGTCACTGTGCCCGACGGCTACGACCCGGAGCTGCTCATCGCGGAAGTCGAGAAGACTGGCTATACCGCGGTGATGCCTGCGCCACAGGGCGTAAAGGGTGACGACCGGAAGAAAGACGGGGTCGGCGAGGAGGACGCCGAACTGACCTCGCTCCGCCACCGCCTGATCGGCTCGATCGTGCTCACCGTGCCGGTGATCGCGATGGCGATGATCCCGGCGCTGCAGTTCACGTATTGGCAGTGGGCCTCGCTCACGCTCGCAGCTCCCGTAATCGTGTGGGGGGCCTGGCCGTTCCACAAGGCAGCCTGGGTGAACCTCAAGCACGGCGCCGCGACGATGGACACGCTCATCTCGATGGGCACCTCGGCTGCTTTCCTCTGGTCGCTGTACGCGCTGTTCTTCGGCACGGCAGGGGTTCCCGGGATGACACATCCTTTCGAGTTCACGCTCGCTCCCTCTGACGGCGCGGCGAACATCTATCTTGAGGTCGGCGCGGGCGTCACCATGTTCATCCTCGCGGGCCGCTACTTCGAGAAGCGATCCAAGAAGCAGGCAGGCGCAGCCCTTCGCGCTCTGCTCGAGCTCGGCGCGAAAGAGGTCGCGGTGCTCCGTGGCGGCGTCGAGACCAAGATCCCTGTCGACAACCTTGTCGTGGGCGACGAATTCGTCGTACGCCCTGGCGAGAAGATCGCGACGGACGGCGTCGTCGTTTCCGGTACCTCGGCCGTAGACGCCTCCATGCTCACCGGCGAAGCAGTCCCAGTCGAGGTTGCCGAGGGCGATGCAGTCACCGGCGCCACCACCAACGTAGGCGGGCGACTCGTCGTGCGCGCGACAAGGATCGGGGCAGACACGCAGCTTGCGCAGATGGCGCAGCTCGTCGAAGACGCGCAGACTGGCAAGGCCGAGGTGCAGCGGCTCGCCGACAGGATCTCGGGCGTCTTCGTTCCGATCGTGATCGTCGTCGCAGCGGTCACGCTTGGCGGCTGGCTCGGCGCTGGCTTCCCAGTCTCGGCAGCTTTCACCGCGGCAGTCGCGGTGCTCGTCATCGCATGCCCGTGCGCGCTTGGGCTTGCGACTCCCACCGCGCTGCTCGTTGGCACTGGCCGTGGCGCCCAAATGGGGGTACTCATCAAGGGGCCCGAGGTGCTCGAATCCACCCGCAAGGTCGACACTGTCGTTCTCGACAAGACAGGCACTGTGACGACCGGCAAGATGACCCTTGTCGACGTGGTGACCGAGCCTGGCACCGACCGCGCAGAGCTGCTGCGGCTCGCTGGAGCGCTCGAAGACGCGTCGGAGCACCCGATCGCGCAAGCCATCGCAAAGGGTGCGACGCAGGAGGTCGGAACGCTGCCCGCAGTCGAGGGCTTCGCGAACATCGAGGGCAAGGGCGTCCAGGGCGTCGTCGACGGCCACGCGGTGCTCGTCGGGCGCGACTCACTGCTCGCTGAGTGGTCTCTCACACTGAGCGACGAGCTCGCAACGACGAAGGCGCGCGCGGAGGGCGAAGGCAAGACAGTTGTCGCCGTCGGCTGGAACGGCGAAGCGCGAGGGATCCTGATCGTTGCCGACACCGTGAAAGACACAAGCGTCGAGGCGATTCGTCAGCTGAAGGCGCTCGGCCTCTCACCAGTGCTCCTCACCGGCGACAACGCCGCGGTCGCGCGCCACATCGCCGCCGAGGTCGGCATAGATGAGGTCATCGCCGAGGTGCTGCCCGCAGAGAAAGTTGATGTCGTTCAGCGGTTGCAGGCAGACGGCAAAGTCGTCGCGATGGTCGGAGACGGCGTGAACGACGCCCCCGCCCTCGCTCAGGCTGACCTCGGCCTCGCAATGGGGACGGGAGCCGACGTTGCGATCGAGGCCTCAGACATCACCCTCGTGCGGGGAGACCTGCGCAGCGCGGCAGACGCGATCAGGCTCTCCCGAAAGACGCTCGGCACCATCAAGACGAACCTCTTCTGGGCGTTCGCCTACAACGTCGCGGCGATTCCCGTCGCGGCCCTCGGCATGCTCAACCCGATGCTCGCCGGTGCGGCGATGGCGCTCTCGAGCGTCTTCGTTGTCGGCAACAGCCTGCGGCTTCGCGGCTTCAAGAGCACGGCTGTGTAGCGGCCGCACCGCACAGAGAAACACTTCGAAAGGACACCCCGATGACCGAACAAACGATTCCGACTGCGAGCTGCTGCGGTGGCGCGAAGGCCCCCGCCGTCTCCGCCGATGGCCGAACCGACATGCTTGGCGGTGCGGGCTCCGACGCAGAGACGACAACCTGCCCTGTGATGGTCGGGAGCCCGGTGAACAAGGCGAAGGCTGTTCAGGCTGGGCTCTACCGTGACTTTGAGGGCGAGCGGTACTACTTCTGCTGCGCCGGTTGTGGCCCCGCGTTCGATGCTGACCCCGCGAAGTACGCGGCGAACATGGCGTAGCCGACAGCCGACAGCCGACAGCCGACAGCCGACAGCCGACAGCCGACAGCCGATAGCCTCGATAGTCACCCCAAAGGGGCCTGTGGACACACAGGCCCCTTTGCGTGTCGTGCGGAAGACTTGCCCCAATTCCCGGCTGGCAGCCGGTCCGCGACGACGGGAAAGGGGACCCGCATGGAAACTGCAGCACACACCTCAACCGACTACGACCTGATCGTTATCGGCGCCGGGCCGGTTGGCGAAAACGTCGCCGACTACGCCGTCGGCCCGAACGTTCGCGTCGCG
Source organism: Leucobacter aridicollis (assembly GCF_024399335.1). Lineage (NCBI taxonomy): Bacteria > Bacillati > Actinomycetota > Actinomycetes > Micrococcales > Microbacteriaceae > Leucobacter > Leucobacter aridicollis. Next base: position 2,710,875 of record NZ_CP075339.1, on the reverse strand, counting down.
ATCGTCGAGGCTGAACTCGTGGGCGGCGAGTGCTCGTACTGGGCGTGCATGCCCTCGAAAGCGCTACTCCGGAGCGGCCACGCCATCCGCGCGGCGGGGCGGCTCCCCGGGGCACGCGAGGCGGTCACCGGTAGCCTTCAGGCCACGGAGGTGTTTCAGCGGCGTGACGCATTCACAAGCAACTGGGACGATTCCGGCCAGGTCGAGTGGGTTGCCGCAGCAGGAATCGACCTCATTCGGGGCTTCGGCGAGCTCGTCGGCAGGGGCCGCGTGCGAGTGGGGGAGCGCACGTTGACGGCCCGGGCGGTCGTGCTCGCGACAGGGTCGGTGCCGTCGTTGCCGAAGATCGCGGGCCTCCCGGAGTCGCGCGCCTGGGGCACGCGTGAGGTGACCTCCACCGAAGAGGTGCCGCAGAGTCTCATCATCCTCGGAGGCGGCGTCGCCGGGACCGAGATGGCGTTCGCGTTCGCCGCGCTCGGGGCCAGCGTGACGCTGCTCTCGCGCGGGGCGCTGCTCGGGCGCGAAGAGCCGTTCGTCGGCGCCATGCTTGCGGCCGCGCTCGCCGCCGAGGGTGTCGACGTTCGGATTGGCGACGAGCCCGTGCGCGTCGACCGCGGGGCAGACGGCAACGTGTCAGTTGAGCTCGCTGGTGGCGCGACCGTGCGGGCCGCCGAGCTTCTTGTTGCGACCGGACGCCGCCCCGCGACCTCGGGCCTCGGCCTCGAAACTGTTGGAGTGGACTCGGAACTTCCTGTCGACGACACCATGCTGGTTGCGGGTACCGACTGGCTGTACGCCGTCGGCGACGTGAACGGTCGCGCGCTGCTCACGCATCAGGGCAAGTACCAGGCGCGCGCGGCCGGTGCGGCGATCGCCGCGCGGCTTGCGGGCGCTGAGGTGGACGGCGGGCAGTGGGGAGCCCACGCTGCGACGGCCGACCACGTCGCGGTGCCGCGGGTGGTGTTCTCGGACCCGGAGGTCGCCGCAGTTGGGCTCACCGAGGCTGAGGCGCGCGGGGCTGGACTCGAGCTCAGAACTGTCGAGTACGACATGGGGAAGGTAGCCGGCGCCGCGCTTCACGCTGACGGCTATGTTGGCAGGGCAAAGCTCGTGATCGACGCGGCGCGTGATGTGGTCGTTGGCGCGACATTCGTGGGGCAAGACGTGGCCGATCTTGTGCACGCGGCGACAATCGCGATCGTCGGGGAGGTTTCGATGGACCGTCTGTGGCACGCAGTTCCTGCGTACCCGACGATCAGCGAGGTGTGGCTGCGACTGCTCGAGGCCGACCGTGGAAAGGGAGGGTAGTCGCCGATCCGCGGCAACGTGAAGCCCAGAGCGAAACATCCCCTACGGAATACCCGGAGGGGGTATCATGTGGGGGATGTGAGCTATCGCAGTTGAGGAGGGGAATCGTGGAGGCGACACCGGACACGCATGAGAGCCCGCACGGGTACATCACCGACAAGGAGAAGTACCTGCAGCGCCTGAAGCGCATCGAGGGTCAGGCGCGGGGCATCTCGCGCATGGTTGATGAGGAGAAGTACTGCATCGATATCCTCACCCAGATCAGCGCCCTCACGAGCGCATTGCAGGCTGTGGGTCTTGGGTTGCTTGACGACCATTTGTCGCACTGCGTCGTCGACGCGGCACGCAAGGATGGCCCAGAGGCGCAGGAAAAGCTCAAGGAGGCGAGCGACGCGATCGCCCGCCTGGTGAAGTCGTAAGCGGGCTGCGGCAGAGGCGGTGGGCCGCACCGTAGACTGCACGAATGTCTACACGCGATGTGCCCGAGCAGATTGGGGACCTGCCACGGATTGGTCGGCCGGCGACATCGGCATTGCTGCTGGCGGGAATAGCGTCGCTTGCGGAGGTCGCCAAGCTGTCGCGAGCGGAGGTGCTGTCGTTGCACGGTGTGGGGCCGAAAGCAGTGCGAATCCTCGAGGTGGCACTCGCCGAGATCGGGTTGACGTTCAAGCAGTGACGACGTGGCGCTGGCGGCCTACTCGTGCGCTGCAGGGGTGATAAATCTGCGAACGGGTTCGCGCCGCTCGAATCCGAGACGTTCGTAGATTCCTGCGCCGTCGGGTGAGGCAGTGAGGATTGCGTTCTTGGCTCCGTACTCGCGGCCGAGCGTGAGAGCCGCCTCGGTGAGCTGGCTGCCGATGCCGCGCCTGCGGTGCGATGCTGCGGTGACGATGTGTTCGACGGCCAGAGTGCTGCCGGCGACGACGGCCGCGCCGCACCCGACGGCGACTCCGTCGACCTCCGCAAGGAGGTGGTGTGCCGAGCGGCTCGCGCCGAGCCCAGCCAATGCAAGCGCGCGATGCGTCGCTGGCTGTGATGCCCCTCCCGTCCAGATCTCCTCCCAAGTGGCGAGATCGTGTTCGGTGTCAACTAGGCGGATAGTGGCTGCGCCCTGGTACGGGGCAGCGGCTACTTCACGTTGCGGGTCGAGTTGCTGTGTCAGCACTGGCTCTTCTTCGACGAACCGAAACCCACGGTCGCGAAGCTGCGCCTCGACGTCGAATTCAGGGCGTTCGGGCCAGGAATGCCAGAGCGCCTGAACGCCAGCCAGCCTCTGAAGCGCGTCGTCCACGGTCGCAGCGGTCGCGTAGAGCACCCCGTTGAGCTCTTCGTGGGGCGCCCCCGTGGTGAACCAAGCGAGTTCCTCGGCGCGAAACGAGTCGCGCGCGCGGGCAAGGTGCGTGTCGACGTAGAGCGACAGCGGGTCTGGCTGACGGGGTTCGGTGATGTTCATACTCTGTCGAATTCTACTGAGACGGGAGCGTTCGCCCACCGCCAAAATAACTTGCACACCAATGTGCAAGTATCGGGTACACTATTTCGGTGCGGCAAAGTTGGAACATCTTTCGGAGAGACGTCGGGCGGCTCGCCCGACAGCGAAAAAGCTGGGTTATCGTCATCGGTATCCTCATCACGCCTGCCCTCTACGCGTGGTTCAACATCAACGCGTTCTGGGACCCGTACGCAAACACTGCAAACGTGAACATCGCCGTTGCGAACCTCGACTCCGGCGCCGAATCTGAGCTCACGGGTGAGGTGAACATCGGCGACGAGGTTGTCGACCAGCTCAAAGCAAACGATCAGCTGGGTTGGCAGTTCATGAGCGAAGCGAACGCCAAAGACGCCGTGAAACGCGGCGACGTGTACGCCACAATCGTTATCCCTGAAGACTTCAGCAGCGATCTTCTCAGTATGACCTCGGGCGACTTTACTCAGCCCGCACTCCAGTACTTCGTGAACGAGAAGGCGAGCGCAATCGCACCGAAGATTACCGACGTCGGTGCGTCAACGCTCGACAAGCAGATCACGAGCGCGTTCAAGGAGCAAGTCGCCAAGGCTGCGACCGAGGCAGTGAAAGATGCGGGTGACTCGGTCGAGCTGAAGCTGCTCAACGCACGCGGCGACACGCTCAACGCCTTCGACCGTACGACGAAGACCCTCGATGAGGCTGAGAAGAACATCGACAGAATGCGCGCGGGCCTCGACTCCTCGCGCGACTCGCTCGCGTCGACGCGGGCTACCCTTGTCGACGTCGGAACGACGCTCGGTGACGTGCAGGTCGGCGTACGCCAGGCGCAGGCGATCGTCGCCGAGACCCAGCAGCAGGTCGTCGCCTTCGGAGACGCCGCGTCTTCCGCCTACCTCACGGGGACCACGGCGCTCGCAGACGCGGCCGGCTCGGCGAACGCGTCGGTAGCCGAGCTGACGCAGCAGCTGAAGCAGGCAAACGTGCGCATCGACGCGTCGATCACTGAGGTCACCGCCGTGGTCGACGCGAACAAGCGGGCGATCGCGCAGTTGCAGGATCTCCTTGACGAGGCCGACCCGAGCTCGCCCGTCGGGAGCCAGCTCAAGGGCGCCATTGACTCGCTCGAGGCCCAGAATGCGGCTCATGGGGAGGTGCTCAAGACGCTCCAGCAGGCGAACACCGATGCGTCTGGCGCGGTGCAGGCAGTCTCAGACGCGTCGAGCGCGCTGAGCCAGGCGCTGAAAGATACGCGCGCCGCTGCCGCGGGGATGCGACAGGTGCTCAGCAGCACGGTGCCCACGCTCAATGCGGCCATGTCGCAGCTGTCGGCAAGCGCGGGCGCGTTCGCATCTGCCCTCACCGCGCAGCAGGCTGTGCTCGAACAGGCTGACTCGCTGCTTGGTGGCATCGATACCCAGCTCGGCTCGACGGGGGATGCATTCGACAGTTTCAAGGCCGACCTCAACGGTATCCGGGGAGGCATCACGACTGCGCGCGCCGACGTGCTCGCGCTGGGTGCAGCGTCTGAATGGGGCACCCTCAACACGCTCACTGGGCTCGAGCCTGCGCAGATCGCCGAGTTCGTTGCGTCACCAGTGACTGTCGACGAGCACGTCGTCTTCCCGATTAACGCCTACGGTTCGGCTATGGCTGCGCTGTTTACGAACCTGTCGCTGTGGATCGGCGCGTTCGTGCTCATGGTGATCTTCAAGATCGAGGTCGACACGGAGGGGCTGCGCGACGTGACCGTGCGGCAGGCCTACTTCGGCAGGTTCTTCCTGTTGGCGGCGCTCGCTGCGCTCCAGGCTCTCATCGTGTGTATAGGCAACCTCGTGATCGGGATCCAGACTGCGAGTGTCATCGCCTACGTCGCGACTGGTGTGTTCACCGCACTCGTCTACGTGAGCATCATCTACGCGCTGTCGGTTGCGTTCGGCCACGTTGGCAGAGGACTGTGTGTGCTGCTCGTCATTATGCAGATTCCCGGTGCCTCGGGGCTCTACCCGATCGAGCTGATGCCCGGCTTCTTCCGTGCGATATACCCCTTCCTGCCGTTCTCGTATGGAATTGACGCGATGCGCGAGACGATCGCCGGGTTCTACGGTGGCCACTACTGGCGGTTCATTGGGGTGCTCGCACTCATGGGTCTGCTCGCGATCGTGCTCGGTCTCGTGCTGCGTCGGCGGCTCGCAAACTTCAACCTGCTGTTCAATCGCCAGATTGCGTCGACCGACCTCCTCATCGGTGAAAAGGTGCAGGTCGTCGGGTCTGGCTACCGTCTGAGCGACGTGATCCACGCGCTGCAGAACCGGGGCGAGTACCGCGAAGACCTTGAGCGGCGGGCGAAACCGTTCACCCAGCACTATCCGGCGATGCTGCGCGGCACGCTCATCGTTGGAGCCGTCGGGATGGTGGTGATCGGCGTTATCGCGTGGGCGTTGCCCGGTGGGAAGGCTCCGCTGCTTGGGGTGTGGGTGCTCTGGTGCCTCATCATCATGGGGTTCCTCGTCGTCATCGAGTACATCAAGCAGAGCTTCCTGCACGCCCGAGAGGTCGCCACGCTTGACGACGACGAGCTGCGCGACGCGGTACTCACTGACCGTACAGGCCTGCACACCGATCCTGAAATGGCGCTGGCCACCGCGCAGCCAGAGACGGTGCCGCTCTCCGCGAGCGGGACGACAGATCCTGGCGGCGGCGCGCAGCCACCGGCCGACGTGGCCGACATCGATGACGTGATTGCCGAACTCTTCGGCGATCCGCCCGGGCACAAGGCCGATCCAACTGGCCCAACCGGCCCAACCGGCCCAACCGACACACCCGACACGAACGAGGGAGGGCAGCGCGCATGAACAACGTACTGAGTCTCGTGAAGCGCGACCTGCGCCACGCCACCCGCAACGTGATGGCGTCGATCGTGCTCTTCGGTCTCATCATCATTCCGTCGCTCTTCACCTGGTTCAACGTGATCGCGAGCTGGGACCCGTTCGCGAACACGAGCAATCTGAAGGTCGCCGTCGCGAGCACAGACGCCGGGTTCCAGAGCGACCTCATGCCCATCCCGATCAACGTGGGGGAGCAGGTGCTCTCGGAGCTGCGCGCGAACGACGGGCTTGACTGGGTCATCACGACGAAAGACGACGCGATCGACGGCACAAAGTCGGGCGCATACTACGCCGCGATCGTGCTGCCGCCGTCGTTCAGCTCAGACATGCTGACGTTCTACGCCGACGGCGCGGAGCGCACGAGCATCAAGTTCTACACGAACGAGAAAAAGAACGCGCTAGCGCCGAAGATCACCGAGCAGGGGGCAGAGGGCGTCTCGTCCCAGATCAGCGAGGCCTTCACCGTGACGCTGAGCGAGGTCGCGCTCGGCCTCGTCTCGTCAGTGTCCGACTACCTCACCGACGAAAACACTCAGGCGGCGCTCAACCGGGTCGAGTCTCGGATCGGGAACATCGCGACGCAGCTGCGCGGCGGGGCGCGCACCGCCGAGACCCTCGGCGCGCTCATTGAATCGAGCGTGCCGCTCGTCGACAGTGCTGAGTCGCTCGTGACTGCCGCAGGAGCCGCGTTTGACGACTCATCGACGGCTCTCGGCAACGGATCTGCCGCGGTTGGCGACCTGAAGGGGGCGCTCACGGGTGCGACCCAGTCACTCGTCGACGCGCTTGGCGCGACGGCTGGGAGCTACGATGCTGTCGCGGCGCGGATTGACGATCTCTACGCTGAAGCGGGCAAGGTTGGCGGTAGCCAGGCCGCAGCGTTGAACGCGCTCGCCGATGCCGTCCAGGTGCAGGTAGACCAGACGACCGCGCTCAAGCAAAAGCTTGTCGACGAGGTGCAGCCGCTCGTGCCCGAGTCTGGCCAGGCCGCGTTCGCCCGGGTGCTGACGAGTCTCGACGAGTCGATCGCCAGGCAGGAGGGCGTGCGCGATCGCATGCGCCAGTCGGCGACTGACATTGCGAACGGGGCGGGATCCGCGGGGGAATCGCACGACGCGATCGCCGCGGCGGTGGCCGAAGCGAAGAAAGCGGTGACCGACGCGAAAGACGCGTACGCCTCGGGCCTGAAGCCGCAGCTCGACGCGCTCGCGGGCACGCTCGACACGATCAGCGGAGATATAGCGGGCATCCGGGATAGCCTCGCCGGATCCTCTTCGAGGCTCGCTGGCGCTGCCGGCTCCGTGCGCACGGTGCTCACTGAATCTGGTGAGGCCACCACGAAGCTCGCAACCTCGCTGAATGAAACCGCCGACAAATTCGGGGAGCTGCAGCGCGCGATCGCGAAGGCCGCCGACACTGGGGACCTCAGCGAGATCTCCGAGATTATCGGTGCCGGGCCTGCCGTGCTCGCGACGTCACTCGCTGAGCCCGTACGCGTCGACCGCACTGCCGTGTTTCCGATCGTCGGGTTCGGCGCGGGTATGGCGCCGCTCTACAGCGTGCTCGCCCTCTGGGTCGGTGCGTTGCTCATGACAGTCACGATTCGCGTCGACGTGAATCAGGAGACCCTGCCAGATAGGCCTGAGCTCACCACGACCCAGAAGTACCTCGGCCGCTACGGAGTCTTCGCGCTCGTTGGCCTCGCCCAGAGCACCCTGCTGACGCTGGGGCTCGTGCTCTTCGTGCAGATCGAACCAGCCCACCCGCTGCTGCTCATCCTCGCCGGGTGGGTGATCTCGCTCGTCTTCACACTCATCGTGTACACGTTCGTTGTTGCCTTCGGAAACGCTGGCAAAGCGCTCGCCGTGCTGCTGCTCGTGATCCAAATCTCGGGTTCGGGGGGCGCGTACCCGCTCGAGCTGCTGCCACAGTGGTTCCAGAACATCAGTCCGTTCCTGCCGGCGACCTACGCGATCCAGGCACTGCGCGCCGCGGTTGCGGGCGTCTACGGCGGCGACTTCTGGATCGCGCTCGGGATGCTGCTGCTGTTCGCGATCCCCGCGCTACTGCTCGGACTTGTGCTGCGCCGCCCGATGATCCCGTTCAATCGGAAGCTCATGGCCGCGCTCGAATCTACGAAACTGATGTGAGGATCGAACATGTCTCTAGACCACACAGCATCCATGCCCGCGACTGAGCCAGGCCCTGACGTGCGCCGGAAAGATGCGACGAAGAACCGTGAACTGCTGGTTGGGGCGGCGCGGGAGGCGATCGCTGACCAGGCGAACGCCTCGCTTGACACCATTGCGCAGGCAGCCGGCCTCACAAGGCGCGCGGTCTACGGCCACTTTCCGGATCGCGACGCGCTCGTCCGCGAGGTGATCGCCGACGGCGCACGCGAGTTCGGTGAGATCGCCGCACGCGCGACAGCCAAGGATCCGCGGCTCGCCCTCGTCTTCCTCGCAACTGAACTCTGGCGCGCCTCAACAAGTGTGCGCGCCTCTGCGAACGTCGCCGCCACTGAGTCGTACCGCGACGCGGCGGCTCAGGCATTCGAGCCGTTGCGAACACGGCTGGCTGAGATCACGCGCAAGGGCATCGAATCGGGAGCGCTTCGTGGAGACATGAGCGCGGAGGTGCTCGCGCTGCTTATCGAGGAGGCGGCAAAGGCGACGCTCCGCGATCAGCGGATCACCGCCGGGCACACGGCAGAGACCGCAATCAAGGTTGTACTCAGCATCGCAGGTCTCTCGTGGCGGGAGCAGGCCGAGCTGCTGGGGCCGCAACCGAACACGGTGGAGTCAGCGGCAGTCAAAGCCAGCTGAGCGGAACGGGCCAGCCTGGTGGAGCGGGCCTCTCGATTCACCCGCATCATCTTGCCGACTGTCGGTGCGCGTCCACGCCACTACGTACGTAGTGAGATACGCGCGTAGATCGACGCTTAGGCCCCCGTAGTTCCCGCCTGGACTCCTGCGCAATCGGCGGACGTTTGCTTCGCTAGTGGAGACGGAGGGACTTCACTATGGAGCAGAGCACACAGCGCCGCACGGACACACCGAACGACATCGCCCCCCAGCGAAAGCGCCTGAAGGTGGTTGCAGCCATCGCTGCAGCGCTGGCGGTTGCAGTCGGAGTGAGCGCTGGCGCCGTCGGAGCCATCTCCACGAGCAACTCGACAATCCGATCGAACGAATTCGCAAAGTCGCTTCGAGTCGATGCCGGTGTATACGACCTTGGCGTGACCGCAACCGATGGCGCAAAGTTCGGGTCCACTCCGACCGCTGGATCTGTCTCGTTCGAGATGCACCCCGCCGGTGCAGACCCACTCTCGCTCGAGCCAGGCGACCTCGTGACCTCATCCGTCGTGCTCCCCGCTGGGATGGCGCCGGGAGAGCTGCCGGCACCCGAGCGCACCACCACCTACCTGCGGACGTGGGCTGCGGCTGAGCAGCACGGCATCTGGACGGTGACCTCAACGCTAGCCGCTGAGACGGCAGCCAAGGTGCAACTGCCATCGAGCGAGTTCGCCGTCACCGCCGCGTTTCCCAAGATTGTGGGGCCTGAGGACCTCGAGCTGCGGGCCGAAATCGGCCTGCCTGAGCGACTCACAAGCACGCACGCAAGCGACACAACGCGCGTGCCTGTCGAGTGGGAGGTTCGCAGTGGAGTCTACGACCTCGCTTTCACGCGAGGAAAGAATGGCGGCGGGGAGATCTCGTTCGCAAGCCTCCCCACCGAGGCAGGGGAGAACCTCCACCTCAGGCCTGGCGATTCGCTTGTCACGTCGATCACCCTCCCCGCGGGGGTGACTGCAGGCGCCCTCCCTGCGAAGTCGACAGTGCAAGGACGGACGATCGAATGGGAGTCGCACGCGCGAGACGCAGCGACAATCGTTACTCGCACCGAGACGATCTCGCGTGACACCCAGCAGATCCCGAGCACGCGTTCAGCATTCGATGTGGTCGTCGCCGAGCAGGCGTTGAGCGACGGATTCACAGTATCTGCAGCGGCGGAGCTGCCTGGTAGGTTCGTGAGTGCCCAACCAACAGCCGAGCTGTCGGTCACAGGCAAGATTGGGCCACCACCGGCCTCCAAGGTGGCGGCGGGACACGGCTATTCGATGGCCACAACCACCGATGGCGCAACTTTCGCGTGGGGTGCGGGCCAGGTCGGGCAGCTCGGCTCGGGAACTGAGAAGAGCTCTGACGTTCCTGTCGTCACGAAGTCTCCAGACGGACGTCAGTTTGTCCAGGTCGTAGCTGGCTGGGACCATTCGATGGCGATCGCAGACGACGGCACGCTGTGGGGGTGGGGCGACAACTCTTTCGCCCAGACCGGGACAGGCGAGTCGTTCCTCGTGCCTGTGACGACACCGAAGCAGGTCACTGCCCTTGACGGGAACACGCAGTTTCAGTCGGTTTCTGCGGGCTGGAGGCACACGGTCGCGCTGTCAACCACAGGGCAGGTGTACGTGTGGGGTGATGGCAACCGGGGAGTGCTCGGTAACGGCTCTTCCGCTGGGTATAGCGAGCGCCCAATGCTCATGCCCGGGCTTCCGAACAAGCCATTCGCTGCGGTCGAGGCCGGGTTCGACATCACTTTCGCCGTGACGGAAGACGGTGAAGTGTGGGGCACCGGCTCGAACGAGTATGGCTTCCTCGGTCTCGGCGAGAGCGTCTCTGGGATTACACGGCCACGCCAGATTCCCATGCCGACGACAGATCCTGTGATTCAGGTCTCCGCAGCAAGCACGACAAACAACACCCACGTGCTCGCGCTCACCGACTCTGGGAAAATGATCGGGTGGGGAGTCAACGCGTCTGGGGAAAGTGGTGTGCCGGTGGACGGCGAATCATCGTGGGTGTACTTCGAGCCAACTGAGCTGCAGCAGCCCGAGAACGTCCGGTTTACGAAGCTCGCCGCCGGCGATCAGTTCAGCCTCGGTCTCGCAGAGTCAGGTCAGGTGTACTCGTGGGGCGGGCGAGCCCTGGGCAACGGACGCGGTGGCACGAGCGAGGTTCCGGTGCTCGTTCTTATCCCATCGGGGGAGCGGATCGTTGACATCGCGGCTGGAGACGCGCACGCGTTCGCGCTGAGCGCCAGCGGTCGCCTGTATGGCTGGGGAAGTGGCCAGGGCGGACGCTTAGGGAACACCAACTACCTTGAGCAGCGGTCGCCAATTGTCATCAAGCTCGTGGCCCCGCGCGCTGCGGGGGCGACAGATGACCGTCCGGCTGCTCAGGAGGAAACTGAGTCGTCGTCAGAGCCCGGCAGTGAAGAAATCCCCACCGACACCGAACCAGATACTGCAGGTTCGGAGACCGTTGAAGACGAAGCGACGGGTCCTGCGATCCCTGGTGAGGAGGAAGACTACGCCGAAGCGAAGCCAGAGGAGCAGACAGTACGGGGATGAGAGCCCAGCACAGGTTTGGCTGTCTCGCCGCGGCTCGAAGGGCTGCTCCGCACGCGCACGAAACAGTTGTCCCGTGGGCACATCGTGAAGTATTTTGCCAGAGCAACGTAGTCCTTTGAATCTCAACGCTGAGGGGAAAGCGATGGATCAGACGCACAGACTCCTGGAACCACAGGTTCCGGTCGACCGGCGCATTGCAGGGTTCGATAAGCGCTCAATTCCGATCGCCAGCGTTGTGCTTGCGCTCTTTCTCGTGATGACGTTCGCGCTTCCGGCAATCGACCGGAGCATCGAGTGGGACGACCCAATAGCGGCAGGGGATCAACTTGCGCTTTCCTCCGACGTCATCGTGACGCCAGCACCGGGATGGAACCTGGAATCCGGGTATCGCGTCACCGACGACACTCGGGAGCCCAACGGGCCGGCGACCCTCGCATCTGCAGGCATCACGATCGAGTTCGTCGCAGACGCTTTCTCGGGCACGCCTGCTGAGCTCCTCGCGCAGTCGGCACGCGTCGCACAGGGCGCCGAGGACCACACCTTCCATGCACGTGGAACGGTCGACACCGTGTCCACGAGTGCCGGAGTTGCGGGTGTTCGGCAGTCGTTTGTGAGCTCATCCGGGGACGGTCAAGTTGTCGCGTTGGTGCTCGGGGACACAGGAGTGACAGTCACCGTGCGCGGAGCAGCGCAGCAACTTCACCAGTCGGGTTCCACGATCGACAAGATGATCTCGAGTGTCCGCGCGATGCCTGCAGGAGGCGCAGAATGAACCTACAGACACCGGGCACATCAACCGATACCCTGCCACGCGACGCTCTTGATATTCAGGCTGCAGCGATCTCCCGGTCTGGGTGGGGCGCTACGTTCGAGTTCGTGCAGCCTCGAAATCTGTGCTTCTGGTTGTACCTCATCCTCACCGGTGTCGGGGCAGTGAACCTCTGGAAGTACGTCGCGCCGAAAGCCGGCTTCTTCGCGGAGAGTCTCACTCTTGGCGCTGTGGTTGTGGGGCTGGCCGGCATCGCCTGGGCGCTGTGGTTTCATCACATCGACAGGTGGGAGCGGCAGCCGCTTGGCGTTGTGGCTACCGCGCTTGTCTGGGGCGCCGTCCCCGCAAGTTTCGGCTTTGCGCTGACCGCAAACTCTGCTCTTCTCAGCATCTATCCAAAACTGTTCGGGCAAGAATGGGCGGCTAGCTGGGCAGCTGGTCTCATCGCGCCGTTTACTGAGGAGACCGCGAAACTCTGCGGGTTCCTCCTCATCATGGGGCTCGCGCCCAAGCTCGTACGGACGGCAAACGATGGTCTGTTGATCGGCGCGTTCATCGGGCTCGGGTTCGCCGTCTTCGAGGACTTTCTCTACGCAGTGAACGCAACCTTCGATGCATTCGGGGTGAACCCGGATGCCAGCGTAGTCAACGTGTCGGTGCTCCGTATTGCAACGAGCGCCGTCTCTCACCCACTCTTTAGCGCACTTGTCTGCAGCGGGGTCATCTACCTCATTGGCACGGTCGCGCAGCCCCGACGAGTCGTTCGGGGCGTCGTCTTCGTTCTCGCGGGCATGGCGCTTCACTTCGTCTGGGACGATGCCGCTGGTTTGGCGGGCGGAAACGGGCTCAGCATGTTGCTCGTATTGTTTGGCGCGACTGTTGTGGCCCTGATCGTGCTCTCGATCGCCTTCCGGCTTGCGCTCCCTGTCGAAGCGCAAGTTCTGCGGGATATTCTCGCGCCAGAGGTCGAATCGGGGGTCGTGACCGCTCCCGAGGTAGCGAGTGTTGCAGATCGCCGCGCGCGACGACGCTTCATTCGATCGGCGCACGGGCATGCGCAGCGGCGAGCGCACAGACACCTTCGGCACGCGGTGCTGGGGCTTGCACATGAGCTCGCGAGCGCGCACGGCGCACACACCGACTCCGTAGAGCGGGCTCGGGCCGAAGTTGTTAGGCTCCGTGAGGCGGCGGGCAGTGAGCTGCCCAGCGCCGGCGCGGAATGACCGACGGACATCGACTCAGGCCAAACCCAGGTCCCCACAAGGGCTGAGCCGAAGCTCGCCCTGCTCGTAGGCGCCTACAACCGAATGGTGAGCGTCTGAGTGAGTGTTCCCACGGGCCCGTGCTCGTCGTGCACGACTGACTCCGTCTGGCCGATCGCGTCGGAGCCGAACGAGACGGTGCTGTCGAGCCCGAGCCAGCTCCCTGAGGGCGCGCGAAACAGCGATACGTTGAGGTCGACATTCGGGAAGCCGACCTCTGACGGATCCGCGCGGGGCACCATCCCGTTCGCGAAGTCGAGCATGCCGATCATGCGTGCCTGGGTGCTCGTCTCGACGCCGTCGATCAGCGGAGTGGAGGTGCGGATCCAGCTGCGCGCGCGTCCCGGGCAAACGTACTCGCGTCGGGCTTCGATGGTCTTGACACATGCGCCGTTCCACGTCTCACCAAACGGGAAGGCCGGTGTCGCCTCGATGTCTGGCATCTCGGGGAACGACGTACCTTCGATCGCCGAAGTGTCAGCGGTCTGTAGCATCCACGCACGCGCTCTCACGCCCGTGCGCCCGTTGCTCGTGAGCACCGCTTCAACGAGCTCGATCGTGCGCCCGGGGCGAAGCACAGTGACCTCCACGTCAAACTCCCCAATTGGGAGCACGCCAAGAATGTCGCACGACAGAGAGGCCAGCCGCAGGCGGCCGCCGCGGCCTCCGTGATCCTGTTCGATGAGGTGGGCGAGCAGGCCGATCACCGGGGCGATGTGCTGCTCAGCCGTATTCCAAGCACCGGCTGTCGCCTGGGTTGCCTCGAACCGGGTCGGTGAGTGCTGCCGGAAGTACGCTGTGTGCGAGGCTGTCATGCCAGGAAACTACCTTTCGACGGGACACGATGCGCTGCGGTCACGGGGCGACGGGCGCGCTCAAGCAGTGGCCGAGGGCGGGCGCATCGCTGCGCATGGTGAGCCGGGTTGGACGAGGGGACGTATTCGACTCTATCGTCAGCGAGCGTCGTGACGCTCCCCACTTCCAGGGGTGATCGGCCGGCTGGCGCGGGCACGCTCGACGCGGGCCCGGAGGTCGGTCGTCGACTTCGGTTCGGGGACCGACGTGAGGCCTGTGACAACGTCACGAGGGACATAGCCGAAGGAACCGCCTGGGTAGGCAGGCGTGATGATCTCGGTGTACACCCTGCCGCCGCGCATCGCGGGCACCTTGTGGACGACGCTCGTCACCCGGTCGAGTGGGATGCGCCTCCGCTTTCTGCCGACTAGCAGGGCGTCGCCTGCATCGAGCACGAGCGGCGTGTACCCAACGCCGAGAAACCACAGCGCGCTCGCCGCAACGAGTCCGCCACCAACCGTGTAGAGCGCGCGGTCGACGCGCGGCGACTCGAGAACGAGCTGGCTCGCCCCGAGGGCTACAGCGGCAACGAATAGGGTGACCGCGAGCGCGCGCGTGACGACGACGAACTTGAGCGATGAAATGCGTCTGGGGCTGGCCACAGCGTTCAGCCTAGCTCCGCCATCGCCGTTGGCGTCGTCCCGTGTGGCCGCGGCCAGACTCACTCCCGTGCGTCTGGTGTGGGTTCGGCGCTTCGAGCACCAAAGCGGGGGATGAGCCGCGGGGTGCGGGCCCTGTACGCAAGGTATGCCGGATCGTCGCCCCACTTGCGCTCGGCCTTTGCTTCGAGCAGTGGGATTCCGCTTACTCGAGTCAGCAAGACGATGACGAACGCGGGTGAAAGCAGCGCGACCCACTGCCACCCTTGGAATGCGGGGGCCGCGATGACGAGCACGCCAATCCAGAGCACGATCTCGCCGAAATAGTTGGGGTGGCGAGACACCGACCACAGCCCGGTTTGAATGAACTTCCCGGCGTTGGCCTGGTCGGCCTTGAACAGCCGCTTCTGGTTGTCGGCGACGACCTCGAAGGCGAAACCGAAGAGCCAAATCGCGAGACCAGCCCAGGTAGTCCAGCCGAGGGGAGCGTCGTTTGCCGAGGTGATCGCGATCCATGCGGCCGCCGCGGTCAGGCTCACCCACAGGCCCTGCACAGTCCAGACGGAGAGGAACCGCAGCTTCGATGTCTTGATCTCGTCGAAGCGGTCGTCCGTGCCTGAACGCCGGTTTCTTGCGAATAGAAAGGAACCCAGGCGGGCTGCCCAAATTACGACGAGGGCGGTCAGGATCACGCTGCGCGGATCGAGCCCGGGCGAGCTTGCGAGGAGGAGGATCGTCACCGAGATGTAGGTGAGGCTGCCCGTCAAATCGAAGTACCTATCGGTCTGTGCGATGGCCGCGGGGATGTATGCGATCCACTGCACCGCGAAAGCGACGATGACCGCGAGCGCGAACCCGGGGAAGCCGCCGCCATCGGCACCGCCTCCGATGGTCCAGCTGTTGTTGCTCCCGGCAAGGGCGAGCAATCCGCCGAGCACGATGGCCGCGACAGTGAGTATGAGTGAGCGACTGTTCGCCTGAGACATTGTGAATCCTTCGAGGGAGTCGAATCGTGGAAAATGGGCGGACCTGTGATGCGGCGGTTCGCTTGGGGCTGAGCTAGCGGTACAGTTCGGAAATGATCGGCTCTGCCTCTGTGAGGAGTACCTGTCGTTTCAGTTTCATCGTGGGTGTCACGAACTCGTCGAGGCGATCACCGCCGATGACGAGCCCGCGCCAGGACTGCACGCGCTCCGCCGGCGATACGGCGTCGTTCGCGCGGTCGATTGCCGCGGTGATCTCTTCGAGGATCCGGCCGTCCGAGCACACCACGAACCCGGACGCGCTGAGCGCGCTTGCCGGCGCATCGCCGCGATCCTTGAACCACGCGGTGGCCCCCTCGGTATCGATGACCACCAGCGCAGTGAGGTAGGGCCGATCCGTGCCAACGAGCGCGGCGTGCGCCACGAGCGGGTGCTGCTCGACAGTGTGTTCCCAGTGTTCCGGGGAGACAGTTCTGCCTGTCGACGTGACGATCACGTGCTTGAGCCTGCCTCTCAATGTGAGCGAACCGTCGGGTGCGAGCGCGCCAAGGTCGCCGGTGCGAAAGTACCCGTCGACGAACGCATCTGCGTTGTGTGCCTCGTTCCGGTAGCCGGCGAAAACGCCCACGCCCTTCGCAAGGATCTCGCCGTTGTCCGCGATCCTGACCTCGTTGCCAGGCAGCGGCGTGCCGACTCTTCCCGCGCGCAGCGACCCAGGGCGCCCCCCGGTGAGTGGCGCGGTGGTCTCAGTCAGGCCGTACCCCTCGATCACGGGAACGCCGATACCGCGGAAGAACGTCGCGAGCGAGGG
This sequence comes from Leucobacter aridicollis, assembly GCF_024399335.1. Classification (NCBI taxonomy): domain Bacteria; kingdom Bacillati; phylum Actinomycetota; class Actinomycetes; order Micrococcales; family Microbacteriaceae; genus Leucobacter; species Leucobacter aridicollis. The sequence goes on along the minus strand of NZ_CP075339.1, from coordinate 2,694,522 downwards.
GCGCAGAGTGGCCGCGCCCGAGAGGAGATAGGCGAGCCGCCCGCCCATCACCGCGCGAAGGCGGCTGTAGAAGACTCGGTCGTGCAGCGCTCGGCGCAGCCGCAACCCGATTGGTGCGCGCAGCGTCGGCCGTTGATCCGCGGCCTCCAGGTAGGCTCCCCACTCGATCGCGGTGCGATGGGCAGACCGCCAGATTGGGAGGAGCTTCTTCTCGGCAGCAGAGGCCGCAGCGGCCGCTTCAATCTTCTCGAGTACGCGGGGCACCACGACGAGAAACGTGGGCCGCAGAACCGCGAGCGACTGCACAACCTCCTTAGGGTCTGACAGGTGCGCGACCCGCATGCCGTTTGCGATGCAGATCAGCTGCAGCGCGCGGCCAAGCACGTGAGTGAGCGGGAGGAAGAGCACAGTGTTGCCGGTCTCCTGCACAACCTCGGAGTAGGCGGCTGCGGTGTTCAGCACCTGGCCCACGAGGTTCCGATGCGTGATTTGAGCGCCCTTCGGATCGCCGGTGGTGCCAGATGTGTAGACGATAGTGGCGACGTCATCGAGCGAGGCGCTGAGGCGTCGGGCCTCGAGATCGGCGTCGGCAACGTCGGCGCCGAGGGCCACGAGATCTGAGAGGGTACCTGTCGCGGGTGCCACCGCGCTTTGCTCTGCCGATGCAGAAAGCGGCTCAGATGACATGACTGAGATCCACGGAGCGCGTGCTTCAGAACTGCTCGATGCGTTTGAGGCCGCCTGCGCGAGGCGCTCGCCGTCGGCGGCGGTTCCCACGAACGCGTGTACGGGCCGCGAATCGACGAGGATCGCTTCCAGTTGCGTGGCTGAGGCCGTGTCGTAGACAGGAACGACAACCGCCCCAGCGAACAGCGCGGCGTGGTCGACGACAGCCCAGAGGTACTGCGTCTGGGCCATGATCATTATCGTGTCGCCCGGCTTCACGCCAGCGGCAACGAGTCCTTTCGCGAGCTCGGAGACAGCGTCGGCAAAGGCCTGGGTGCTGACCTGTGTCCACGGTGCCGTGAGCGGTTCTCCGGCCGGCCGGGTCTCGAAAGCGATGTGCGCTGGCGCCGTGCGAACGCGCTGCATGAGGAGTTCAGTGACGTTGCGTGTCTGCTCGATATCGACAGTTTGTGGGGTGAATGCGTGCGGCTCATTGGCAGTCGGCGCCATTGACTCTGCATGGTCTGCGGCCTGGGTGTGGGGAATCTCTCGATTGATCACGGAATAGACAATACAGGAATATTACTAGACAAGCTAGCTAATTGTTGTGGTGGTTGGGTCTGTCGTGAGTGTCCGATCGCAAAGGTGTGATGCGTTACTTTTGCTGGCATGCGACATGGATAGATTCTGCTTGTCTTGAAGGATGAACCCATCCCGCTCGCTGCCAGAAAGAGTTCTGCGACGACAACGTAAACATCCTGTTGGGCGGCGCCCCAAGCGTGACACCCACGCAGATCTCTAAGAGCTTCGGCACCCACGTCGCCAGGTTCGAAAACTGATGCGAGCGACTGCAGCTGTACCTTGTTGCCGACAGACCTTGCGGAATCTCAAGAGTCGGAGTGTGCGTGGGTCAGAGGTCGATGAAGCCCGCGAGGATGTCGCGGACCACTCCGTCAGCGCCCGGCGTACCGAAAAAGTACGCGACCCCGTACCCCCACAGGTACTCCTCGATAACGTCCCCCAGGTCTCCGTCGACTGGCCAGCCGTCCTCGTCGATCTGGAACAGGAAAGAATGCCCGTCTGCCCGAACGGCGTCAGCGTGCGCGTTCTCCCGCCGTGCCACCTCCGGCGCGTCACCAACGCGGACCAATGCTGGCGTAGCAGTGGAGTCAGGCATATTCCCCAACGCGGCGGCACGCAGCCCAGGCCAGGTCGCATCTTCCCTGTTTCCGCGAGGCGACGGTGCATGCATAATCGCGCGCACCGGTAGGTTCGGATACTCGCGGTCGTCATCCCCAACAGAGAACCCCGTGCGGAGGAGCAATGACACCTCGGCTCCTCCGGTCCAGGGAGAGATTTCGGCGGGCAGCGTCATCAGATAGCGATGAGTGTCGAGCAGCGGGTGCCCATCAAGGGCCATCGGGGGAGTGCCACCGAGGCGGCCGCCGTCAAGACGATCCGGCAGCATAGGGGTGAGGAGCCTGGCCACGCCCAGCATTTTAGTTCCGCTGTCAGTACCTGGATCGAGAACTCGTGCATTGCCGCGACATCGCCTTGCTGGGTGGGCCCTGGGGTGGTGTTTCCCGTTCTGCTTTGAGCGTGCTCTGAGGTAGTCATCTTGAGTTTTGGAGCGTGAAGGCGATTATGGTCGTCGTGATCGAGCCAACGACGACCGCCGCCACAACCACCTCCGTAAAACAGAAACGGCTCCAGCGCTGGGCGCTGAAGCCGTGTCACAAGTGCCCCCGGAGGGATTCGAACCCCCGACCTACGGTACCGGAAACCGGCGCTCTATCCCCTGAGCTACGGAGGCGAGCAGATGTAACTCCCCAAGCCTAGCGCACCTCCAGCGGCGTTTTTTGCACAGGGTCGGGCGCGAGCTGGGCTGGCGGTAGACTTGACCCTCGTGACGCCTCTAGAACTTGCACAGGCCCTTGCCCAGATCCTCGCAGCCAACTTCGCCGCCCGCGGCGGGGACGCAGCTGAGATTGTCGTGTCCGAGCAGGACACGCAACTGGAGCGACCCAAGAGCCGAGAGCATGGTGACTGGGCGTCGAACGTCGCGATGAAGTTCGCAAAGCGGATTGGCACGAATCCGCGCGAGCTCGCGCAGGAGCTCGCCGCCGAGATCGAGAAGATCGATGGCGTCGCGAAGGTTGAGATCGCGGGCCCCGGGTTCATGAACATCACCCTCGACGCCGCGAGCGCGGGCGAGACCGCGCGGCGCGTCGTCGAGCAGGGCGCCGCGTACGGCCGCAATGATTCGCTCGCTGGACAGCGCATCAACCTCGAGTTTGTGAGCGCGAACCCCACGGGTCCGCTGCACATGGGCCACACCCGATGGGCTGCCCTGGGCGACTCGACCGCGCGCGTGCTTCGTGCCGCGGGCGCAGAGGTGACGAACGAGTACTACATCAACGATGCCGGCTCGCAGATGAACAAGTTCGGGCGCTCGGTGCTCGCGGCCGTGCTCGGCGAGGAAGCTCCGGAGGACGCGTACCCGGGCGAGTACATTCAGGCGCTCGGCGCGAAGGTGCGCGAGCAGCTGCCTACCGTTGGTGAGCTCGCGGCGAACGACCGCGACGCTGCCCTCGAGCAGGTGCAGGAGCTCGCGTACCAGCTGCAGCTCGCCGAGATCAAGGATTCGCTCGAGCGCTTCAACGTGCACTTCGACGTGTTCTTCTCGGAGCGCACGCTGCACGCGAAGGGCGAGAACGGCGAGCCGAGCCCCATCGAGCTCGCTGTGGATCGGCTGCGCGAGCAGGGCCACGTCTTCGAGGAGGACGACGCGATCTGGGTGCGCACGACCGCATTCGGCGACGATAAGGATCGCGTGTTCACGCGCGGCAACGGCATCTACACCTACTTCGCCGCCGACGCGGCCTACTACCTCGACAAGATGGATCGGGGCTTCACCGAGAAGATCTACCTGCTCGGCGCGGATCACCACGGCTACATCGGTCGTCTGACCGCGATCGCGGGCGCAGCTGGTGACGACGTTGAGAAGAGCATCACCGTGCTCATCGGTCAGCTCGTGAACCTTAACGGTGCGAAGCTGTCGAAGCGCGCGGGCAACATTATTGAGCTCGACGATTTGCTTGAGTGGCTCGGCTCAGACGCGCTGCGCTACTGGCTCGCACGCTACCCGGCTGATTCGCCGCTCTCGCTCGACGGCGAGAAGGTGCGCAGCCGCACGAACGACAATCCTGTCTTCTACGTGCAGTATGCGCACGCGCGTACATGTGCAGTTGATCGAAATGCGGCCGCAGCTGGGATCACCCGCGAGGTGTTCGCGCCCGAGCTGCTCACGCACGAGACCGAGACCGATCTGCTCGGTAAGCTGCAGCAGTACCCGGGTATTGTTGCTGGCGCTGCCGAGCTGCGTGAGCCACACCGGATCGCCCGTTTCCTTGAGGAGCTCGCCGCCGTGTACCACCGCTGGTACGACAACTGCCGCGTGATTCCGCTCGGCGAGGAGCCAGTCGAAGACGTGCACCGTACGCGCCTGTGGCTGAACGACGCCGCGGGACAGGTGCTCCGAAACGGCCTCGACCTGCTGGGTGTGTCGGCGCCAGAGCGGCTCTAGCGTATGCGGCGCGCGCTCAAGATTGTCATCGCCCTCGTCGTGACGTTGGGAGTGCTCGCTGGGCTCGGGGAGTGGGGGCTCCGGCTCGCGATTCCCGGCGTGGTGAAGACGATTGCGCAGGAGCAGCTCGGCATTCCGAGCAGCCATCCTGTCGAGGTCGACATGGGTGGTTCGGCACTGCTGCACGCGATCGGTGGTGGCGTCGGCGATATCACCGTGGAGATTCCCGACGCACCCGTCGCTGACGGAGTGCGCGCGACGCTCATTTTCTCGGCTGACCGGTCGCCGTTCGACCCGTCGAAGGGTGACATGACGGGTGCGACGGCGGCGATCTATGTGCCGACGGCCGACCTCGGCCCGATGATTTCGCTGCTTACGAACGGCGTCGTTGATTCTGGCAAGACAAGCAGCGGCGAGCTCGTCGTTGGCAGGCAGCTCGACGCGCTCGGGTTCACCGTGCCGATCGAGGCGACGCTTGGCCTTACGGCAGTCGACGGTGAGGTGCTCGTCGAGCCGCGCGGCCTGTCGGCTGTGGGTTTTGATCTGTCTGTTGAGCAGCTTGCCTCGGCGACAGGTGGCCTCCTCGACCCGCTGCTGTCGGAGCGTCAGCTCTGCGTGAAGGAGTGGCTGCCGGCGGGCGCGACGCTCAGCGATATTAGGATCACGAAGAACGGCGCCAGGGTCGAGTTCGCGCTCTCACCTGACTTCCTGTCGAACCCGCAGCAGCAGGAGCTCGGCACCTGCGGCTAGCGCGAAAGCCGCCGCAGGCACCGCGCCCGCGCGTTACTGCATCGTGTTGACGATGAGCCCGATGTGGGTGAAGAAGTTCATCGCGCCGAAGAGCAAGAAGATGATGCCGGTGACGAGCCATGACACGCCGACGAGCTTCGCGACGCCTGACAGCGGCTGCTTCGACGAGAACCCGCGTAGCGCGATGGGGAACAGTGCTGCGCCGAGTCCGACGAACGCGAACAGCAGCGACATGAAGGTCGCCTCGATCATCGGGTAGTCGGCGACGATGCCCGAGATTGGCTCCTCCGCGGGTGCCGCGAACAGCTGGAAGACGAGACCGGCAAGTGCGATGCCGAAGAGCGCGAGGCCCATGCCGAGCACGAAGATGCTCATCGGGCGGGCCACTGCGGCGGCTTCGGCTGCACGGTCCTCCGCTGCAACGATTTGGTCGCCGCGCTTCCAGAGGTACAGTGATGCGGCGAGCAGCAGCACACCGAACGCGAGGCTCGGTTCGCCGAAGACGATGTTGTCGAACGGGAAGTACATCGCGAACGGCCACTCGAGCGTCATGTGCAGGCCGGTTGTGGTGAGGATCAGGCCGAGTACGCCGGCTGTGAGTGCCCACCCTTCGGCCTTGAAGTCGCGGTCACGAACGAGGGCGCGGCCGAGCATGTACACGAAGATGAGGCCGGCACCGGCGGCGACTGCCATGATCGTGTTGTACGTCGGCATCTGCGTCCAGTCGATGACGAGTCCGGTATCTCGGCCTTTGAAGAAATCTTCGATGAAGCTTCCCATGATGGGGTCCTTTCGATGGGCAACCGATGGAGCACCATGCGTGCTACTGGCGGTTGCGTGGGTGTACCGTGTGTAACCAATTAGAGTCGATTTGTATTCGCTTGCATGCATTTCCCGGGTGTGTCCGCGGAGTTACCACCAGCGAGGGGTTGGGCAGCAACCGCAACGTGGGCATATGGTGGCAAGGCGCACCCTGTTCAACGATGTACCGAAGGAACCCGCATGCACCACCCGCTCGACACCGCCAATACCATCGCAGTTCTCGAAGCCGCAGTCGTCGACTACGCTGGAACGCTTGCGCCGGCTGTCTCCATTGCGGCGTTTGATGCGACGGGCGTCATCGCCTGGCACGGGGTGGGGGAGCCGCGGCTCGATGGTTCGGCCGTGAGCCGAGAGACAGTGTTCAGGATCGCCTCGATGTCGAAGAGCTTCCTCGCCGCAACGGCGCTCGCACTCGACGAGGCCGGCCTCCTAAACCTTGCCGCGCCAGTTGCGCACTATCTCCCAGGGATGCGGTTCATGTACAGGGACACCGACTACCCGGTTACCGTCGGTGAGCTGCTATCGAACCGATCTGGCATGCCCGAGGACAACGCTTGGGCCGACAGGCAGCTGGGGTCGAGCCGCGACTACATTGCGAGCCTGTTCGCCGAGGGAATCGAGCTCACCGCTGCGCCCGGCGTCGGATACCAATACTCAAACCTTGGAATGTCGCTCGTGGGGCGCGTCGTTGAGGCCGTCGTCGGCCGCCCCGTCGAGGAAGAAGTAAAAGAGCGGTTCATTGAGCCGCTCAAGCTGACGGGCACGCGGTTCGCGGTCGATCAGTACGACGCAGGCACGGATGTCGCCTCCGGCTTTCGATCTTTTGACGCCGGCGCGACGTTTGTCGAGGAGCCATTTATCGGCGAGGGGGCGCTCGCGTGTATTGGTGGCCTATTCAGCACAGTCGACGACATTGCAAAGTGGTCTTGGTTCCTTGCTTCCGGGTACACCGACGAGCCAGTCGCGCCCGAGCTATTGAGTGCCCGCGGGCGGGTGGAGATGCAGCGCGTGCATACCCCCATCCCCGTTCCCAACAGCACCGAGTTTCGCGACCTCACGAGCCTCGGGTACGGTCTTGGGCTCTTCCCTGCGCACGATAGGCGACTCGGCGCGACTGTTGATCATTCGGGCGGCCTTCCGGGGTTCTCCTCGAACATGCGCTGGCACATTGACTCGGGCGTCGGGGTTGTCGTGTTCGGTAACTCAGACGCGTTTCGCGCCGACACCCTCGCGATGGCCGCGCACGCGGGGGTGCTGCAGGCGAACGCGATCCCGCCCCGCACGGTGAGGCCATGGGGGCTCGCCTTCGAGGCCGGGGCCCTGCTCGACACACTGATCCGCGAGGGAGAACCGCTCGCCGGCGCGGCGCACGTCACCTCAAGTAACTTCTTCGCCGATGTACCAGACGCGGTACGCACGAGCCGGATCGCGGAACTGACGCAGGCTGTCGGGGCGCCCGTGGCACAGCCCGCGTTCTCGAATCGGATCGTCGGTGCCTCCGATGCTGCCCATCTGCGCTGGCGGATCGACTGCGCGCAGGGCGCGCTCGTGTGTGACATACGCCTCATCGGTCTGAGTGCACCGCTCGTGCAGAGCATGACCGTCGCCATCGCCGACGAGACTGGCACGAAACCGCTTGCGGGGGAGCCGGGACTGCAGGTGCTCGCGGCCGTCGAACCTGAGTGGAGCCCTGTTTCGTAACATCCGTGTTCGGGAACGCTACGCCCATTAAGATAGAGAGGTTCGTTCGGACTCGTTATCCGTTCGCGCGGCTTCAGGGGCCAAGCCGGGTCCGCTCGCCACGGGGTGCAAGTGTGCAGCCCTCCGAGCGTCCGAGCGTCCACGCGACACCCACCCAGAGCCGAGGAGCGTCAAATGACCGATCACCGAACCCGCGACGTCAATGCGATCGACGACCGTGTCTTTCCCCGCGGTGCCCGCCGTGGTAGCGAATGCGGCGTACTGAAGATTGGTGGCGTCCGAGCCACGGAACTCGTCGAGCAGTTTGGTTCACCGCTCTATGTCATCGACGAGGACGCAACGCGAGCGACAGCGCGCGAGATCCGTGACGCGCTCCGCGGCGAGGCACAGCGCGTTGGCACCGACGCAACCGTGTACTACGCAAGCAAGGCATTCTTGAGCGTGCAGACAGCGCAGTGGATGGCCGAAGAGGGCCTCGCGATCGACGTCGCCAGCGGCGGGGAGCTCATGGTCGCGCTCGCCGCAGGCGTTGATCCCGCGAAGATCGGATTTCACGGAAACAACAAGTCTGAGGGTGAGATCGCCCGCGCTGTTGAGGCCGGCGTCGGAACAATCATCATCGATAGTGAGATTGAGGTCGCGCGCATCGCTGCCGCGACTGCCGCCGCCGGGAAGCGTCAGCGCGTTCGTCTCCGCGTGAACAGCGGCGTGCACGCGTCGACTCACGACTACCTCGCGACGGCGCACGAAGACCAGAAGTTCGGCATGCCACTCACAGACGCGCCCGCGCTCGTTCGCGAGATCGTGTCGCATGACGGCCTCGACTTCGTCGGCCTGCATTGCCACATCGGTTCGCAGATCTTTGCGACGGAAGGGTTCCGTGAGTCGGCGCGCCGCCTCCTTGGCGTCTACGTCGAGCTCGCAGAGATCGCCGGGCGACAGATCCCTGAGCTCAACCTCGGCGGTGGCTTCGGCATCGCCTACACGCCCGAACAGGCAGGCGAGGCGCCGAACGTGGCCGACATTGCGAGGCAGCTCGCCGACATCGTCGCAGAGGCGTCCGCCGAAGCAGGGATCGCGATCCCGCACCTCGCGTTCGAGCCCGGTCGCGCCGTCGTCGGCCAGTCAGGTGTGACGCTGTACACGGTTGGCACAACCAAGCGCGTCGATCTCACTGGAACGGGCGCCGCAGACCCGATCGACCGCGGCTACACCGAGCGGCTCTACGTGAGCGTCGACGGAGGTATGAGCGACAACGCGCGCCCAGCGCTGTACGGCTCGGACTACCACGTGCGGATCGCGAACCGAGCGAGCGAGGCAGCTCCGGCACTCGTGCGCGTCGTCGGCAAGCACTGCGAATCCGGCGACATCGTCGTGTACCGCGACGAGCTCCCCGCAGACGTCCAGCCCGGCGACACGCTCGCCGTCGCCGTGACAGGCGCGTACTGCTGGGCGCTGTCAAGCAACTACAACTTTGTCCCACGGCCGCCAGTAGTCGCAATTCGCGGCGGCGAGAGCCGCGTCATCGTGCGCGGCCAGACCGAAGAAGACTTGCTCGCTCAGAGCGTTGTCGCCTAACCGCGACAATCAAAACGTGACTTCACAGAAAACAGGAGAACAACGGTTGAACGCGTATCGAGACCTTCGAGTTGCACTGCTTGGCTGCGGGTCGGTGGGCGCCCAGGTGGCCCGCCTGATTCTCGAGAACGGTGACGAGCTCGCCGCCCGTATTGGCGCGAATCTCGTACTCGACGGCATTGCCGTGCGCTCCCTCGACGCTGAGCGCGACGTTGAACTGCCACGCGAACTGTTCACGACTGACGCAGAGCGCCTCGTACAGGGCGCTGACATCGTCATCGAGCTCATGGGTGGCATCGAGCCGGCGCGCTCACTGATCCTGCTCGCCCTCGGCGGCGGCGCTGACGTCGTCACCGCGAACAAGGCGCTCATCGCCGCGCACGGCCGCGAGCTCTCCGACGCCGCCGACCAGGTCGGCGCGCAGCTGCTCTACGAGGCGTCTGTCGCCGCAGCGATCCCGATCCTTCGCCCGCTGCGCGAGAGTCTCGCAGGCGACCACATCACCCGCGTGATGGGAATCGTGAATGGGTCGACAAACTACATCCTGGACCGCATGGACAGGTTTGGCGAGTCGGCCGAAGACGCGATGAAGCTCGCGAGCGACCTTGGCTTCCTCGAGGCGGACCCGACGCTCGACGTCGAGGGGTTTGACGCTGCGCAGAAGGCGACAATCCTTGCGAGCATCGCGTTCCACACCGAAGTGCCCGAAAGCGCGGTGTACCGCGAGGGCATCACCGCGGTGACGCTCGAGCAGATTACTGCCGCTCGCCACGCCGGGTTCGTTATCAAGCTCCTCGCTGTCGCAGAGCGGCTTGCCGCGTCCGACGGCACCGACGGGGTATCGGTTCGGGTCTACCCGGCGCTCATCCCGCGGGAACACCCGCTCGCAGCCGTGCACGAGGGCAAGAACGCGGTGTTCGTTGAGGCTGAAGCCGCAGGCGAACTCATGTTCTACGGCGCCGGCGCCGGCGGCAACGAGACCGCCTCAGCAGTGCTCGGAGATCTCGTCTCGGCGGCCCGACGCCACGTCGTCGGCGGCCCAGGCATCCCCGGATCAACGCACGCCGAGTTCCCCGTGCTGCCAGTCGGCGAGGTGCTCACCGCCTACCAGGTCATGCTCGAAGTACGCGACGAGCCGGGCGTGCTCGCTCGGGTAGCGGGAATTCTCGCCGCGCACGGCGTCTCGGCAGCGAGCGTCGAGCAGAACACCTCGGAGGAAGGGCGCGCGACGCTCGTCATCGGCACGCACACTGCGCGCGAAGCTGACCTCGCAGCGACAGTCGAGGCGCTGCGTGCTGACGACGCGGTCGCCGAGGTCGCGAGCGTGCTCCGCCGGGAGGGCCGCGCATGAGCCGCGTCGAGCGAGCGCTTCGCGTCCACGTTCCAGCGACGAGCGCGAACCTCGGGCCCGGCTTTGACACCCTCGGCATCGCGCTTGCGTACGGTGACGAGCTCGTCGTCGTGACCCGCCCCGAGCCTGGCGCGACTGTCACGGTGATCGGCGTCGGCGAGGGCGAGGTTGACACCGACGAGCGCAACCTCGTTGTGCGGTCGGCCGCATTTGTGTTCGAGCGACTCGGGCGCGACATGCCCGGGCTGAACATCGAGGCGCACAACCGTATCCCGCACGGTCGCGGCATGGGCTCATCGGGCTCCGCGATCGTCTCTGGCGTCATGATTGCGGCCGGACTCCTCGCGAGCGACCCCGTCAACCCGTTCGAGCTGAGCGAGGCCCAGATCTTCGCCTTTGCGACTGAACTGGAGGGGCACCCTGACAACGTCGCGCCAGCACTTTTCGGGGGGCTGACGATCGCCTGGACGAACGAACAGGGGCCGCGATTCAAGCGCCTCCTCGTCCACCGTGGCGTCGCGCCACTCGTTCTCGTGCCGACGTTCACGATGTCGACCGAGCACGCACGCAGCCTGCAACCGAAGCAGGTGCCGCACGAGGATGCAGTCTTTAACGTCTCACGTTCGGCGCTCCTCATCGCGGCACTCACGCAGAGCCCCGAACTCATGCTTGAGGCGACGGAGGATCGGCTGCACCAGAACTACCGTGGGGCTGCAATGCCAGCGACGCGGGATCTCATCGGCGCGCTCCGCGAGGCCGGGCATCCTGCGGTCGTGTCGGGTGCCGGGCCCTCGGTGCTCGTGCTCTCGAACGGGCCGCGCGAACGCCTCGCGGCGGCGGATCTTGTCGCGCAGATCGCGCCCGAATGGCGAATTCTTACCCTCGCTGTTGATATCAAGGGTGCTACAGTAGAGGAGATCCCGGTCGACTCTGCGTTCTCTTCGCGAGTGTGACACTTCCTAGTTTGTGTCCCGGATCGAATTCCCAGCCGGGGTATTTGTCCCCGAGCTTCCCGCACTCTCGTGCCTGTTTCTGGCCTGAGTGCTCAGACTCGATAGGTTCCGGAAGGAATACACGTGGAACAACACACTGAAGACCAGACGCCTGCCACGGAGGCGGCTGAAGCCGCTCCAGTTCGCCGCCGCGCATCGCGGCGCGTCTCGGCAGCAGCTGGCGCGGCCCCCGAGGTCGCAGCTGATGCAGCTGTGGCAGCCGGAGAGCCCGCAGCAGCTGCGGCCGCACCCGCAGCTGCGCAGGCTGACGCGCCAGCCGAGACTCCTGCCGAGAAGGCGGCGCCGAAGCGTGCGAGCCGCGCTCGGAAGAAGGCGGAGCCCGAGGCTCCAGCTGCCGAGGCCGACGATGCGGTTGCCGCTCCGAAGAAGACGCGCGCCTCGGCGAAGGCTGAGGCTGCCGAAGCGCCCGTGTCCGCAGAGGTCGCCACGGAGAACACCGCCGACGAGAAGCCAGTTGAGGCGCCGAAGAAGCGCGCAACTCGCTCGCGCAAGGCTCCTGCCGTCGAGGTTCCAGCTGACGCCGAGGCAGCAGAGCAGCCCGCCGCAGCTTCCGAGGCGAAGGCCGCAGAGACACCGGCTGAAGACGCCGAGGCGGCTCCTGCAAAGCGTTCGCGCCGCCGCTCGAGCCAGACTGCCGACCAGGCCGAGGGCGAAAGCCCGGCGCAGACTGACGAGCCGAAGGGCCGCGGTCGCGGCAACCAGAACGGCGCTAAGGGCGACGCTGCAAAGTCAGACGGCTCGAAGTCAGACGGCTCGAAGTCAGACGCCGCGAAGGGCGATGCAGCGAAGGGCGATGCTGACAAGCAGGGCCAGAACGAGAAGCAGGCCCAGGACAAGCAGGGCCAGGAGAAGCAGGGCCAGGGCGACCGCTCAGACAACAAGCAGGAGAACGGTTCGCGCTCGAGCCGCACCCGTCAGCGCGACCGTAAGCGTCGTGGCGGCGATGACCTCGAGCCAGAGATCGCGGAAGACGACGTGCTGCTTCCCGTCGCCGGTATCCTCGACGTGCTCGACAACTACGCTTTCGTGCGCACGAGCGGCTACCTCCCCGGCGTGTCAGACGTGTACGTCGCACTCGGTCAGGTGAAGAAGTACAGCCTCCGTCGTGGCGACGCCATTGTCGGCGCTATCCGCCAGCCCCGCGAGGGTGACGGCGGCGGCCGCCAGAAGTACAACGCGATCGTCAAGATCGACTCAGTCAATGGAAAGCCCGTTGAAGAGACCGAGAAGCGCGCAGACATCGCAGAGATGCCCGCGATCTTCCCCGAGCAGCCCCTCCGCTTCGCAAACGGCGAGAAGGGTCTGGGCGCCGCGATTGATGCCGCAGCTCCGATGGGGCTCGGACAGCGCGCGCTCCTTGCGCTGCCCGCCGAGGTTCCAGCCGCGCGCGTCTTTGCCGAACTTGCCGCGGCAGTCACCGCGAACGCTCCCGACGCGCACCTTCTGCTCGTGCTGACGAACGCGCGCCCCGAGGAAGTCACGCACCTGCAGCGAACCGTCAGCGGCGAGGTCATTGCGGCTACGTTCGATCGGGCGTCTGAAGACCAGACCACGATCGTTGAGCTTGCGCTTGATCGCGCGAGCCGACTCGTCGAGCTCGGGCACGACGTCATTGTGCTGCTCGATTCGCTCACCGACCTCGTGCATGCGACCCAGCAGAACCTGCAGGGCACCCGCACGACTCCTGAGGCAGCTCAGGCCCTGCCGATCGCTCACGCGAAGCGTCTGCTTGGCGCCGGTCGGAACCTTGAGAACGGTGGGTCGCTCACGCTCCTCGCCACCGCGCGCACGCACACGGGTGTCGACAGCGACAAGGACCTGCTCCGTGCGCTCGTTCCAGCGGTGAACAGCTTCGTGAAGGTCTCGGGCAGCCGGCAGGCTCCTGAGGTCAACGCGGAGAAGTCGTACACCCTCTCGTTCTAAGGGGAACCGTACGTGTTTGAACAGGTTGCTGGGCTGCTCGCTGAGCATGCATCACTGCAAGAGGACCTCGCGGATCCCGCGCTGCACGCTGACGCAGCGCGGGCCAAGAAGGTCAACCGCCGCTACGCTGAGCTCAGCAAGATCAAGTCGGCCCACGAGCACTGGGTGCAGCTGGCAGACGACCTCGAAGCCGCGCGTGAGCTCGCGAAGGAAGACGAGGCGTTCGCCGAAGAGGTCCCAGACCTCGAGGCGCAGCTCGCCGAGGCTCAGGAGAAGGTTCGCCGACTGCTGATCCCGCGGGATCCCGACGATGCTCGCGACGTCATTCTTGAGATTAAGGGCGGCGAGGGCGGAGCCGAGTCGGCGTTGTTCGGCGCTGACCTGCTGCGCATGTACATGCACTACGCGGAGTCCAAGGGGTGGAAGACCGAGATTCTTGAGAAGGACGAGAGCGATCTCGGCGGCTACAAGAACGTGCAGGTCGCGATCAAGGCCAACGCAAGTGATCCGTCCCAGGGCGTCTGGGCGCACCTCAAGTACGAAGGCGGTGTGCATCGCGTGCAGCGCGTGCCAGTCACCGAGTCGCAGGGGCGCATCCACACTTCGACGACAGGCGTACTCGTGTACCCTGAGCCCGACGAAGCCGAAGAGGTCGAGATCAGTCAGAACGATCTCAAGATTGACGTGTACCGCTCGAGTGGCCCCGGTGGTCAGTCCGTGAACACGACAGACTCGGCGGTGCGCATCACCCACCTTCCGACGGGCATTGTGGTTGCGATGCAGAACGAGAAGTCGCAGCTGCAGAACCGTGAGGCTGGCATGCGCGTGCTTCGCGCACGCCTGCTCGCTCGCCTCGCCGAGGAAGCTGCCGCCGAAGCAAGCGCTCACCGGTCGAGCCAGATCCGTACGATGGATCGCTCGGAGCGGATTCGTACGTACAACTTCCCCGAGAACCGCATCGCCGATCACCGCACAGGGTACAAGGCGTACAACCTTGACCAGGTGATGAACGGCTCGATGGAACCGCTTATCGAGTCCTGCATCCGCATGGACGAGGAAGAGCGGCTGAAGGCGCTCGGACAGTAGTCTTCGGGCTATGGACCCTGGCGGTCGGTGGGAAGTCTTCCTGCCGGCCGCCAGGGTTTTTGCGTGGCGCACAATGTGGCGTACGCAGTACGCTGTGTCCATGTCTACACCCGTACTCCCCGCAGGGCCCATCGTTGGGCCGCTCGTCACCCTCCGCGCGCCGAAGCAAGCAGATCTCGAACCGCTGTTCGAGATCCTGTGCGAGCCCGAGGTCGCCTTCTGGTGGGTTGGTTACACGCGAGAGCGGGTTCAGGCCGAGTTCATCGACGCCGCGGAGACCACGCGCATCATCGAGGTCGCGGGGGAGTGCGCAGGCGCGCTCTACGTGCTGCGCGGCGAAGACCCCGAATACCCGACAACGGTGATGCACCTCTTCATCGGCACCCGCTTCAGAGGGAACAGGGTCGGCGAGGAGGCCCTCGCGCTCGCCATCAAGCACGAGTTCGCGAACGGGATCACTCGAATCACACTCGACCCGAACGAGAACAATGATGGCGCAATCCGCAGCTACGAGCGGCTCGGGTTCAAACGAATTGGTGTCTTGCGGGACTACCAGGTGCGGCCGAACGGCGCACTCGAGGGCGCCATGTTTCTCGATCTCACCCGCAGCGACTTCCCAGACGGGCCGCCACTGCCGCCGCGAGACTAAGCGGTGCGCCTGCGAGCCGAGAGATCAAGCCAGATCTCTCGGCTCGTCTGCACGTGATCCAAAGCAGCCCGGGCGGCGAGCTCAGCGTCGCCGCTTCGGATTGCGGCGAGAATAGCGACGTGCTCCGCCTGGAGACGGCGCGGGTCATCATTCTGCCTGAGTAGCCAGTGCATGCGGCCCTCCAGAGGCTCCATGAGCGACGACAGGAGGGAGTTGTGCGCCATCTTCCAGAGCAAGTCGTGGAATTCCTGATTGCATTGACCGACAGCAGCAGTGTCTGCGCGTTCCCAAGCCACTTCGGAGGCCGCGATTGACTCCTCGAGCCTGTCGATCTCGTCGGGCGTCGCGCGCTCCGTAGCCCGGCGTACCGCGAGCACCTCGAGCGACTCGCGCACCTCAAACAGCTCCTCGACGTCCTGCGGCGACAGCGCCGCCACCGTCATGCCACGGTTCGGGAGCGCGGAGACGAATCCCTCGCCGCGAAGAATGTTCAGGGCGTCGCGCACCGGAATCCGTGACACTCCGAGCTCGCTCGCGAGCGTACGCTCGACGAGCCGCTGCCCCGGCGCGAGCTCGCCGTGCAGGATCCTGTCGCGCAGGATGGACACCAATTCGTGCGGCTGCGGCGTCCCGCTCTCGGCGGCGCTACCCTCGGTGTGAATAGTCGAGCTCATAGATTCCTAGAATAGTCGGGAAGTCCTCAGCTGAGGTCGAGAGCCGTGCCTACGCTGGATTGGCCTCACACAGGACTAGCATTGAATTCATGCGAGCCTCGAAACCATTCCTTCCCTGGGTGGTGTGGGGAGTGGCGGTCACGCTCTACGCGATCGCGATCGTGAACCGTTCATCCCTCTCGGCGCTCGGGCCCGCGACACAAGATCACTTCTCGATCGACGCGTCGACGCTCGCGGCCTTCCCGGTGATCCAGCTCCTCGTGTACGCGGCGTGCCAGATACCAGTCGGGATCCTGCTCGACCGCTACGGATCCACGATCCTGATCCTCGCGGGTTCTGCGCTGATGCTCACCGGACAGATCGTCATGGCGACAGTCGCAAACGTTGAGTTCGCCATCCTCGCGCGCATCCTCGTGGGTGCGGGCGACGCGTGCACATTCACGGCAGTTATGAGGCTCCTTCCCGAGTGGTTCAAGCCGCGCCAATTGTCGACGCTCGGCCAGGTGACCGGACTGATCGGTCAGGTCGGACAGCTCGTTTCGGTCGCGCCGCTCGCCTTCGTCGTCGACACCTTCGGGTGGGCAACAGGCTTCCTCGGTATCGCTGCAGTCGGCGTGCTCTCGTTCTTGCTCGGATTCGTCGTGCTGCGAGATGCCCCTGGGCGCCGCACAGCGTTCGAACGCCTCACCAGGCGAACTGGCAAGATCACGAAGAACTCAGAAGCGTTGGCTGCGGCCCCGATCACGACCGTGACGATGGCTCCGCCTGCGACGAACATGATTCCCGTTGTTGGGCGCGGCCGCGCGGGCCGAAAGAACACGGGCGGGAAAGAGGGGATCCTCTCCCGGGTGCGGCGACTCCTGTCGATTCCTGGAGTCAGACTCGCGTACTGGATTCACTTCGTGACACCGTTCTCTGCTCAGGCATTCCTGCTGCTATGGGGCACGCCGTTCTTGACTGGCGGTCTCGGGATGAGCGCGCCCGCGGCGAGCGGCCTGCTGAGCCTCACGGTGATCTCATCGATGGTCGCGGGCCTGGTACTTGGTCCGATCAGTTCGCGCTTCATCGAGCGTAGGGTCTTGCTGGTGATCGGTATCACCGTGCTCATTATGGTGACGTGGCTTGCGGTGCTGCTGTGGCCGGGCATGCCGCCGGGCTGGCTCATCATTGCGCTGCTCGTCATCCTGCCGCTTGGCGGACCTGCATCGATGATCGCCTTTGAGGTCGCTAGGTCCCACACCCCACGCAGCTTCGCAGGTTTTGGCACTGGGCTCGTGAACACCGGGGGATTCACCGCTGCGCTACTCCTGGTGATGCTCATCGGCATCATCTTGGATCTTCAGGGCGCAGGCTCACCCGAGACTTACTCGCTCACTGCCTTCAAGGTAGCGTTTGCCGCACAGATCCCGTTGTGGCTTATTGGGCTCGCAATGATTTTTGTGGAGCGTCGCCGCACCGGAACCTGGATGGAGCGGCACGGTCGTACCCTGCGCTGACTCAGCCCCAGTGCTTGTCGCCCGGCTGGAGGGGTTCAGAGTGTGCCTGCCGCCCAGTCTGCGGGTGAAGCAGTGACCTAAGTTGGCTCCGAACCGTATCGATCGACAAGGGAGTCTCGTTGGAAACCACTTCAGCTGCTGCGGCCCGGACCACCGGACCTGTCGCGCTTCAAGACGTCTACGAGCACATGCGGTTCACACCCGCACACGTGCGGATCGTGATCGCCATGTTTGTGATCTTCGTCATTGAATCGTGGGAGCAACTCGCGCTCGTCTACGTCGCGGGCGACGTCTCGAACCACTTCGGCCTCGACGAGACAAAGCTCGGCCTCGTGCTCTCAGCTGTGGCAATCGGCATGATTCCCGGCGCACTCATCTGGGGGCCGATTGCCGACCGTGTCGGGCGGCGGCCCGTCACCATCGTGAGTTTCATCGCGTATGGCATCGTTGCCGCCATCGTGCCGCTCGCGCCGAACTTTGAGATGCTCGTCGGGCTGCGGGTGCTCTCGGGCTTTGCGCTTGCGGGCGCATACACGGTCGTGTTTCCGTACTTCCTTGAACTGATGCCCTCACGGCAGCGCGGACGAGCGGCTGTGCTGCTGTCGATCGGATGGCCCATCGGCACTCTCGTTGCGATCGGTGTCACCTCGCTCTTCCACGACGCGGGCTGGCAGGTTGTAGCCTTTGCAGCAGCGGTCGCGTGCCTCTGGGTGATCGTCGTTGCATTCTGGGTGCCCGAGTCGCCCTATTTCCTCGTCAGCCGCGGTGAACACGGTAAGGCCGCAAAGGTACTTCGTGGTCTCGGCGTTGATGTCGCTCCAGGCACCGAGTTCGTACGCGAAGCGCAGGCTGACCAAGCGGGGAACCCTCTGCAGCTGCTGCGTCGCGACATGCGGCGTCGCACACTGCTGATGCTCATCGTGAACTTTGCGTTCAACTGGGGCTACTGGGGGCTGCAGGTGTGGCTGCCCACACTGCTGCAGGAGCGGGGGCTCACACTTGCAGACTCGCTCGGCTTTGTCGCGCTCAGCGCCGTGATCATGATTCCCGGCTACCTTGCCGCGGCCTGGTGCACTAAGCGGTTCGGCCGCAAGCTCACCTTCGTTGCCTTCCTCGTCGGGGCGATTCTCGGCGGTGTGCTCTTCGCGGTGTCGTGGGACCTGCCGTCGCTGTATGTCGCAAACTTTGTGATGTCGTTCTTCATCCTCGGTGGCTGGGGCGTCTGGAACACGTGGAATGGGGAGTTCTACCCGACCCGGGTACGCGCCGCGGGCTACTCGTGGGCCACTGCGGCTCAGTTGATCTCGAACGCTATCGCCCCCGTCGCCGTTGGCGCGCTGCTTGCCGCGTCGGTGTCGTTCACAATGACGGTGCTCTTCATTCTCGTCTTCCTTGTTATCGCAGTGCTCGCAGCGGTGACGCTTCCTGAAACTGAGGGGAAGCCGCTCGACTGACGAGAGCCCCTCTAGGCGAGACAATAGATGTATGCAGCTCGGTATCGATCTCACAGCGTCAACTGTCCGCCTGGCGGTTGCTGACGGCGAGCAGCTGCGCTTCACTGCAGAGGTGCAGCCTCAGGTGGGCCTCGTAGAGACACTCGCCGCCGCGCGGGCTTGCCTACCGCCCGAGCTTGACAGCGCAGTCACTGCGGTTCGAATCGCAATCGTTCCGGGCAAACGCGATTTGCAGCTCACAGACGTGGGCGTGCTCAGGATCGCGCCGCGGTCAATGGCCGCGCTTCGGCCCTTTGCCGCGTGGCCCGGCACAGCGGGCGCTAGTCTGCGGGCGCGGAGCGCTGAGGTGCCCGGAGGCAGCGACTTCGTCGGGAACCACAAGCTTCCAGCCGATCCGACGCAGCTCTGCGAGGCTGCATCCGGGGTCGTGGCAGCTGGCGCGTCACGGCTCGTCGTCAGTGCTGCGGGAGCGCCGTCGGCGCCGTGGCTTGAACGCACCGCAGCCGGCGTGCTGCGCACGGAGCTCGGGCTCCACGTTGAGGTTGCACACGAGCTTGGGGGAACGGGAGTGCGTGAGCGTGAGCATGCGGCGGCCCTGAACCTGGGGCTCACGTCTTGGGCCGAGGCCGTTGTGGCCGATGCCCGGCGTGCGTTCCCAGACAGCGACCTTGGATTCGCGCACGGCATGGGAGGCTTCGGCTCAGCCGCAGAGTTTGTGCGACAGCCGCTTGGCGTGTTTCACGGGGTTGTTCGTGCGGCGGTGCTGGGTGTGAGCCGGGTGACCGGGCACACTGACTTCATTCTGGTGAGTGCGCGCGACGACAGCACAACCCTTGTCGGCGTGACAGGCGGCGAACCCGATCGAGCCGACGTCGAGCAGCTGTGGGGCGTAACGCACAACCACCTTGCTCTCGACAGCGTCGAATTGCCGCTGGGCGCCGGCGCCGATCCTGCGACCTCACCTTTGGTGCGACGTATGCTTGCGCGCCGGCCAGGCTACCCCGTCGTGGCCATCGGTGACGCGGCAGCAAGCGGAGCCGAGCCCGCAGGCCTCTCAGGCTTTCTGCAGTGGGCGATAGCGTTCGGTGCGACCCAGGGAAGGGTGACTGTGCTGATTGAGCGCGTGCTGCGGCGCGGTCTAGGAACCCACGCCGCTGCTGAGCAGACGCTCGCGCTTGTCGAAGAAGCCGTCACCCGCGCAACGCTTGCTGGCGCCGCACCATCGCCAGAGCCGAGAAGCTCTGCAGACGTCCGCCCGTTGGCGTACGTCTCAGACCCCGTCGACACAGTACGGGTTCGCGTGAGCGGGGCACCAGCGTGACGGGGGTGCTGCGGCGAGGCGATGTTGCGCGCTTGGTGCGCGGTGCCCGGCCGTTTGCGAGCGGAGTGAACAGTGCTGCTCTGCAGGTACTTGGAGACTGGGCCGAGGCAGAACTCGATACCCGGGCTGTTACGCTCACTGCCCCGGCAGCGGTCGCCGATGACGCGATGTATGCGGTTGTGACGGTTGTCGGCTCGCCGACGGCCCTCGCCGAGAACCTCCCCAATGGAACGGAGCCTGTTCGGGCGCTCAGGGCACTCGAGCGCACCATCGGAACCCGAGTACGGGGTGTGCTGCCTATCAATACCGCGGGGGAGAACGCCGTACTCGCCCTCGCTGCGGCGGCGGCCCTCGGGATCGAACTCGTGGATGCCGACGGGTGCGGCAGGGTGCGCCCGACAGTCGAAGATACGCTGTTTACCCTCGCCGGGGTCGAGATGGGGCCGTGCGCGGTCGCGTCGCCGTTCGGCGAAACCACTGTGCTCGAGGGCACGACGGGCAGGGTCTCGGAGATTGTGCCTCGGCTTGTCGGCGCGAGTGGCGGCTGGGTGTTCTTCGCAGGCTACCCCGTGACGGGTAGCGAGCTGCGCGAGCACGCGAACCCGGGCACGATTGCGCGCTACCTTGACGCTGAACCGGGCAATGAGCTTGCCGGGGTCGCGCACCGCACGCTATTGCGGGCGACGATCACCAACATCGAGCACGGGCCCGCGGGCAGCGAGCGGATCAGCATTCTCATGACTGAGCGTCGCGTATCAGGTTCTGCCCGGCGCATCAGGGTCGACGCAGACGAGGCATACCTGGGCGCGCTCGCTGACGGGGTGCCGCTACAGTCACCAACACAAGAGCTCTTTGTTATTTCAGAGAGCGGCGAGGTCCTCGATCCCGAGCGCTGCCTGCCGGGCATGCGCGTCGACCTTGTCGCCGTCGAGCTGCCCGCTGCGTGGTCTGTGCTCAGCGACGACACGATGAAAGTTGAGGGAAATGCCACATAGTCTCACTGTCAGAGAACTCGCGGTTCGTCTGGGCACTCCCGTCACGCTCAACGGCCCAGTCGATACCCGGGTCGACAGCGTGCGGGTCGTTGACAACCACGCAGACATCCTCTCGGTAGCCGCCGGCTGCGCGCTCGTACTCACCGGGGATGCGACGCGCGAAGCGTGGCGGCTGGAACGGGGGATCAGGCTCGCGTGGGAACGCGCAGTCTCGTGCGTCGTTATCAGCGCAGCCGACGTGACGGGGCCAGAGCCCGCCGAGCTCGCAGCCAGGCTCGGGGTCGCCCTCATCACGCTCGACACTGGTGTCCTCGACGCGACTGTGAGGTTCGCGGCGATCATCGCAACCGATGAAGCCTCTGAAGCCGGAACTCTCGCGGAAGCGGCTCGTGCATTTGGCGTCGCCAAGATGAGCCCGCGCCGCGCTCTCGCAACGCTCCACCGGCTGCTTCCCGACCACGAGTTTGCGCTGACCGATCACGCAGGCGCACATGTCGCCGGTGAGCAACGCGTCAGCGAGGCAGGGTCGCACGAACTTCACGTTCGCGTCCCGTTTCCAGACCCGCGGTTTCAAGCGCGACTCGTCGGAAGACCTCGGCGCGGCCCGGGGGAGCGCGATGCAAGCAACGCTACTGCCGCGACAGTGGCGCGCCTCGCAATCGCTCCGCTCACATCGTGGGCAGCGCTCAGACACATCGCCTTCGGGCGTGACGTTTCGCGGGCAGAAACTCTGTTGGCAGCCGTCATGGCGGCAGACGGTGCGCCAAGCGAGAAGCTGCGTGGCGGGCTTGCTGCCGGCGGCTGGCCGCTCGGCTCAAGGTATCGCGCTGCGAAACTGCTCGCATCCGGCGGCAGGAGCGCCGCCCTTGACGAGCTCGTGCTTGCACGGGTATCTGAGCTTGCTACCCAAGCGTTTGCGTCACCGCACGGTGACGGCTGGGCGGTCTTCTTCGCCGTGCCCCTGACGGGGGAACAGAAAGTCGCGCAGGCCACTATCGCGCAGCTTGTCGCAGCGGATCCGAGAGTCGCTCGCATCGCCGTCGGCGTTTCGACGGCCTGCGAATCGACCGAGCCGCCCGAACCCGCACTAGCTGAGGCAGACCGGGCCGCGTATATCGCGCAGAGCACGCCGAGCCTTGTGATGTTCTCAGAGGGCCTCACCCCAGAGGCGGCGCTGCCAGCGCTGCTCGGCGCTGACGCCGAGGTCGCTGCGAGGGCGTTGCTCAAGCCACTTCTTGAGGTCGATCGCGACGGGGCACTGCTGAAGACCCTTGTTGTGTCACTCGACCACAACGACAGACCCGCTCAGGTAGCCCAGGTGCTTGGAGTTCACAGAAATACAGTGACGGCGCGACTCGAACGGGTTCGCGGTCTCGGTATTGACCCGTCGAACCCGGGCCACAGGCTTGCGATCCACATCGCGGCACGGCGCGTACTCGACGAGTAGCGAAACCACGCGGCGCGCCGCTCGCGCCGCACTCAGCCGTGGTAGCCGGGTGCGGCGCGAGTAGCGGTTAGGCGGCTCCGAAGCCGCCGCCACCGCCTGACTCGCAGCGCAGCACGTCGCCAGCAGCAACACGCATGGCATTCGCTTTGAGGAGCGAGCGTTCCTGTGGCGTGCCGGGGTTGAGCGTCACGCGTGGCGCGGCGCCTGCTTCACCTCCGAAGAGCCCCCAGGCTGGCGTTACTGATCGCTCCCACCAGAGTGACAGATCTTGGTCAGCTTCGAACGTGTACTCGCGGATGACGCCGTCGCCGCCGCGGAACTCGCCAGCGCCACCAGACCCCTCGCGTACCTCGTAGCGATCGACGCGCACTGGGAACAGTGTTTCGAGTACCTCTACAGGCATATCTCGGAGCGAGCCGTTGACGTTGTTTATGAGCGCGGTTTCGCCATCGCTTCCACTCCACGCACCCCACCCGCCAACGGTTGCTTCCTGGGACAGGAAGTCTCTGCCGGTTCGGGGGTCGAAGCCCATCATCTGCACGATGAGGGAGTCGCCGTAGCTCGCGGCGGCGACAGCGTCAGGCATCGCCTCTGCGAGCGCACGGGTCACGAGGTCGATGAGCAAGCCCAAATGCGAGTAGTAGTACTGCACGGGAGCCGGCTCGACCGCGGCGAGCACCGACCCCTGGCGCACGGTGACGTCGAGATGCTGAAACGACCCGCCGTTGAGCGCCACGTCGGGGCTGAGGAGGGCCTTGTAGGCGACACGGCACGCGGCGACTGCCTGGGCGGCACCGCAGTTGACCGGGCCGCGTGTCTGGTCAGCAGATTCGGTGAGGTCGATGGCGATGCGACCTGCCGAGACGCGCACGCGCACGCGGATCAGGATCGGGGTTTCGAAGTCAATCCCGTCGTTGTCGAGTGTGCCCTCAGCCATGTACTCGCCATCGGGGAGCCCGGCGAGTGCTGCGGCTTCGAGCCGCTCAGTCTGCGCGAAGAACGCGTCGCGCGCGGCGTGTACAAGGTCGAGCCCCCACCGCGACACGATCTCGCGCATGCGATCTGCCCCTGTGCGAATGCACGCTGTTTGTGCGCGCAAGTCGCCGAGCAGCGGCTCGGGGAATCGTGAGTTCGTGGCGATGAGCCGCAGTACCTCTTCGACGGGCTCCCCGCCGGCGTAAATCCGGGTCGCGCCGAGCCGGAGGCCCTCCTGATAGATGGATGTCGAATCCATCGACCCACCGGGATCCTTCGATCCGAGATCAATCCAGTGCGCGCGGCTGGCCGCGAAGCCGATGAGCTCACCGCCGTCGACGCGTTCGAACACGGGCCCGAAGACCGTGACGTCGTTGAGGTGAGCACCGGCAATGTATGCGTCGTTGAGTACCCAGACGTCGCCGGGCTCCCACACGTTACGGCCGAAGCGCTCCTCGGTGTCTCGTGTGACCTCCTCGAGGTTGCCAAGGAAGATCGGCAGGCCACTCGACTGTCCGAGGACCTGGTGGTTGCGGTCCATAATCGCGACAGCGCAGTCTTTTGCCTCGTAGATCGTAGGAGTGTAGGCCGACCGAATGAGGGTCGTGTTCATGTCTTCGGCGGCCTGCAGCAGTGCGCTGCGAATGATCTCCGTGCGTACGGGGTCGATTGAGAGTGTCATGCCTGCACCTCCATGGTGAGATGTCCGAGAGTTTCGCGTCGGATTGACGCGCGGGGTGATACGACCGTTGTGGTCGTGTCTTCGACGATGAGCATGGGGCCCGGTATTGTCTCGCCGACAGGGAGTGCATCGCGGCGCCGGATCGGGGTCTCCCAAACCGCGCCATCGAATCTGACCTGAGCGCTTCGCTCCCCGATGGCGTCCTCGCGGTAGCGCTCGCCCGTGAGGTGACCGAACTCGTTGGTGCCGAGGCCCGTGACTCGGAGGCTGACGCACTCGACCTTTGCCTCGGGCGTCGAGTGCCCGTAGCGCCGCCTGTGCTGGTCGCTGTAGCGTGCTGAAATCACTGCCGTGAACCCAGCCTGACCCGGCTCTTCGCCGTCTTCGAGTGGCACAGTCAGCGTGTAGTCCTGGCCTTCGTAACGCATATCGATCGCCCGCTCGAACCGGCGGAGCTCCTCACGCACACCCTGCTCGGCGAGCTCGGCATCGGCGGCGGCAACGAGCCCCTGCAGCGCGTCGCCGAGGTGCACGGTGTCAAGCTGATCCTCGTGCACGTAGTACTGCGTGCTCAGGTCGCGACGCACATCTGAGCCGAGCATGCCCCATGCCGAGAACGCACCCGGAAACTCGGGAATGAGTACCTCGTGTACGCCGAGCTCCCGCGCGATCGCTTCGGCGTGCATCGGGCCCGCGCCGCCGAAGGCGACGAGTGAGAAGTCGCCGGGCTCACGCCCGTGGTCGACTGTCAGCGTGCGGATCGCCTGCGCCATCTTCGCGTTCGCGATGTCAAGGATTCCCTCGGCGAGATCGGGCGTCGTCATTTCGAACTCAGCGGCGAGCCCCGAAATTGCGCGCTCCGAAGCGACAACATCGAGCGCGAACCTGCCGCCAGCGAAATGCTCGGGATCAACACGGCCGAGCACGGCGTTCGCGTCGGTCACAGTCGGCTCGGTGCCGCCACGACCATAGCAGGCTGGCCCCGGCTGGGCGCCGGCTGAGCGCGGTCCAACCCGCAGCGCGCCAGACTCAGAAAATGCCACTGAGCCGCCTCCTGCACCGATCGTGTGCAGATTCACGAGCGGCATGAGAACGGGGAACCCGTCGGCCTCACCGTCGGTCGAAATGTCTGGCTGACCATCGATCACGAGCGAGGCGTCAAACGAGGTGCCACCCATGTCGACGCAGATCGCGTTCTCGCGTCCGAGGAGCTGCATGAGTGCGACTCCGCCCGCCGTGCCGCCAACAGGGCCCGAGAGCAGCGTCTGCAACGGGTGCTCGGCTGCGAAACCTGCCCCGACGATGCCGCCAGACGACTGCATGACCTGCACGCCGCTCGTGATCCCCTCGCCCGCGAACCTGTCCTCGATGCGCGCGAGGTAGCGGCGAACAACGGGGCCCGTGTACGCCTCGAGCACCGTCGATGACGTCCGCTCGTACTCGCGCCACTCTCGGGCGACGCGGTGCGAGAGCACGACTGCGACCTCGTCGCCGAGCTCCTCGCGGAGAATCGCCTCGGCCGCTAGCTCGTGCGCCTCGTTTGCGTACGCGAACAGCAGACAGACTGCGACAGCCTCGTAGCCGCCCGCTCGAGCCACCGCTGCGGCCGCCCGGACGGATTCCTCGTCGAGCGGGTGCAGTTCGCTGCCGTCGTAGCGGAGCCTGCCGCCAACCTCGACGGTGTCCTCGCGGCTCACAAGGGGTTCTGGCTTGCGGTAGTGAATGTCAAACATCCGGGTGCGGTTGCCGCGTGCAATCCGATAGACGTCGCCCATGCCGCTCGTCGTCACGAGAAGTGTCCGTGACCCCCGTCGCTCAAGCAGCGCATTGAGCCCTTGGGTCGTGCCGTGAACAAACGAGAGGATCTCTGCGGGTGGCACCTCTAGCTGCGCGATAGCGGTGAGCACGCCCTCTGTCAGATCAGCCGGGGTCGTGTCTGCCTTTGAGGCGCGCAGAGTGCCCGTTTCAGTGTTGTGTACGACGATGTCTGTAAACGTGCCGCCGATATCCATTGCAACTCGATAACTCAATGGTGCCTCCTGCTTCATTGCCGTTGGTGGCAGCGTACGGGCAACAAAAAAGGGTGGGCAGTGCGCGCTGCACTGCCCACTCTTGCGAGGTGTGCGAACGGCTCGGCTGTGGCGACGGCGATGTGCGGCATCCCCGCGGCGACCTCATCTCGGAGATACTGGATTACGTCTTCGCGCTCAGCGTGCGGATCGTTGAGCGCATCCATTTCCAGTTCATCGGTCTGAAGATGCTGTCGACGCTGTGAGCGACAGATCAAGGACGGGCGACATTATCCAAGCCACCGTTCGTGTAACCGGCGTAAGCCATGTCGGTACGTTCACGTACGCGAACTGAGGATTCAGGTTCCTTTATGGGTTAAGGACATGGACGATTGCGTCGGGGGCTCGGTCCGTTCCCCCAGAGACGTGTTGCTAGATGACGTAGAACCCGGCAGTGTTTGGGTGCTCCGCGACAGGGGCGCCCCGGCGGGGCCTGCCCGAAGCGGGAATTCCGGTGAGTGTCGTCCACGGCTCGGCCGAGCGAACGACCACGGCGTTCGCCCCAACCGCGGAATCCGAACCGATGACGATGTCACCGAGAAGCTTTGCTCCGGCGCCAAGGACGACTCTGTCTCCGACAGTCGGGTGACGTTTGCCGCTTTGGTGGCCCGTGCCGCCGAGCGTGACGCCGTGGTAGATCAGCACGTCGTCGCCGACCTCTGCAGTTTCGCCGATGACAATGCCCATGCCGTGGTCGATAAAGAGGCGGCGGCCGATTGTCGCGCCCGGATGGATCTCAATTCCTGTGAAGAAGCGAGTGATCTGCGAGATTGCGCGTGGCAAGAATCGCATCCCCTTCTTCCAGAGGGCATGCGAGACGCGGTGCCACCACACCGCGTGCAGGCCCGAGTACAGAAAGAACACCTCAACCGGCCCGCGCGCAGCTGGATCGTGCGCGCGGGCCGACGAGATGTCCTCACGAATACGTGAAATCAGGTTCAAACTGCGAGATCCTCGTAGAGCACCGTCGAGAAGTAGCGCTCGCCAAAGTCAGGGACGATGACGACGATCTTCTTGCCTGCGTTCTCGGGACGCTTCGCGACCTCGACAGCGGCCCACACTGCTGCGCCGCCAGAGATGCCGGCGAGCACGCCCTCGTCGGTGCCGAGTGCGCGTGCCTTCGCAATCGCGTCGGGCAGGGCTACGTCGATGACCTCGTCATAGACGTCACGGTCGAGGATGTCGGGGACGAAGTTCGCGCCAAGGCCCTGAATCTTGTGGGGGCCAGCTGTGCCCTCAGTCAGCAGGGGCGAATCGATCGGCTCGACGGCGATCACCTGAACGCCGGGGTTCTGTTCCTTGAGGTAGCCGCCCGCGCCGGTAATCGTTCCACCCGTGCCGATGCCTGCAACAAAGATGTCGACCGTGCCGTCGGTGTCGTTCCAAATCTCGGGGCCGGTGGTTGCTCGGTGAATTGCGGGGTTCGCGGGGTTGCCGAACTGCTTCGCAAGGATCGCCCCAGGCGTGTTCGCGACGATCTCTTCAGCCTTTGCGACCGCGCCCTTCATGCCGAGGGGGCCCTCGGTGAGAACGATTTCTGCGCCGTAAGCTGCGAGCAGCTTGCGGCGTTCAACGCTCATGGTCTCGGGCATCGTCAAAATGACCTTGTAGCCGCGCGCTGCGCCAACGAATGCGAGTGCGATGCCTGTGTTGCCGCTCGTGCCCTCGACGATTGTGCCGCCAGGCTTCAGCTCTCCCGACTGCTCAGCGGCATCGATGATCGCGACACCAATGCGGTCCTTCACGCTCCCGGCGGGGTTGTAGAACTCGAGCTTTGCAAGCACTTCGGCTTCAGCGCCGTCGGTCACGCGGTTGAGGCGGACCAGGGGAGTGTTGCCAAACGCCTGGGTGATGTTGTCGTGAATGCGAGCCATGCGGAATGACCTCCGTGTCGTGATGTGGTTCAGCGTAGGTGAGTTATGCCACCAGGTTATCTGAAACTTTCTGAATGCTTATGCTCATGCTCGTTGTGTTACAACGCCTTACGCGAATGGGTATTCCCGAAGTCGCGAAGTCTGCGTGGCGGTGAGGCCCCGTGCGAGAGAATGAGCAAGTGACTGACGCATTCGGACCCCAGGTCGACCAAGTTCTTCGCGTGATGCGCGACAGGTTCTCGGAGGCGGGGATCGTCGACCCAGAGGTCGACGCCGAGCTGCTCGTCGCTCATGTGCTTGATGTGAGCCGCGGCAGGGTACAGGCGCTGGCGATCATGGGTGAGCGTCTGACGGAGGCTGAGGGAGACCGGCTGCGCGACCTCGCTGAACTCCGCGCCTCGCGACTGCCGCTGCAGCATCTGACAGGGAAGGCGCCGTTCAGGTCTCTCGAGCTACGTGTCGGCCCTGGCGTGTTCGTGCCTCGGCCAGAGACTGAGACTGTCGCTCAGTTCGCGATCGACGCGCTTACGCTCGCCCCGACGCCGGAGCCGCTCGCCGTCGACCTGTGTACAGGCTCAGGCGCCATTGCGCTCGCCCTCGCAGCAGAAGTGCCAACCGCGCGTGTCTGGGCGGTCGAGAAGAGTACCGACGCTCACGCCTGGGCCGCCGAGAACGTCGTAGCGCTTGGCGATGGTCGGGTCGAGCTCATTCACGGAGACCTCGCAGACTTCGTTCCGGGCAGGCTCGCCCCGGCGCGGCTCGCCGGGCGAGTCAACGTGGTTGTGTCGAACCCGCCGTACGTGCCCGCCGCAATGGTGCCGCGGGACCCTGAGGTGCGCGACCACGATCCTGATCTCGCGTTGTATGGGGGCGACGACGGGCTCGATGTGATCAGGATCATCAGCCGTATCGCAGCGAACCTGCTGGCCCCTGGTGGCGCGCTTGTGCTCGAACACGCCGAGGGGCAGGGGGCGGCGATTCGCGAGCTGCTCGCCGCCGATGGGTGGCGTGCTGCCGCCACTCATCCAGATCTCACGGGCCGCGACCGCGCCACAACCGCACTGAAGTAGAATTGCGAACTATGTCCGAGGTATTTGACTGTTCAGACGGCGCCCAATTGCTGCAGGGGACGAGACTCGCTCGCCAGTCGCTCGGCCGGGGCGAACTCATCGTCATGCCCACAGACACCGTCTACGGCGTTGCGGCTGACGCGTTCTCGCCCGAGGCCGTGCAGCGACTGCTTGATGCGAAGGGGCGCGGAAGGCAGTCGCCCCCGCCGGTGCTCATTCCAAACGTCGTTACCCTTGCGGCCCTTGCTGCCGAAGCGACCGAGGCGCTCCACGACCTCGCTGACGCTTTCTGGCCTGGCGCCCTCACCATCATTACGCAAGCGAATCCGTCGCTCAGCTGGGATCTCGGCGAGACTGGCGGAACCGTTGCGCTGAGGATCCCAGGAAACGAATTCGCGCGCGAGCTTTTGCAGGAGACTGGGCCGCTGGCGGTTTCCTCGGCGAACAAGACTGGTCTGCCAGCGGCTGGTTCCGCACAGGAGGCGCGTGACATGCTCGGCGACTCGATCGCCGTGTACCTCGACGGCGGGGATGCCCGCGGTGAAGCCTCCACGATTATCGACGCCACGCTTCTCGGTGGTGACGGCACCGGAACGGTGCGGGTACTGCGGCAGGGCAGCATCACTGTTGCGGACCTGCAACGAGTACTCCCGGACGCTACAGTCCTCGAGCAGCCAGCCCCTTCAGCGACTCCGCTCGCTGAGACTGAAGCCGAGTCTGAGCCTGCGGGCGGGGCCGAGCCAGTGCGTGAGGTGAAGCCCGCGCCCTCGGGTGGCGAGGATGCTTCCAAGGGCGATGAGAATTCTGAGGCGCCGCGAGTCAGCGACTAGTCATGTTCCCCTACCTTCCGGTGTTCGCGGTGGCGGTCGTCGTGACCGCGGCGGCGTCGTTCGGCGTGCTGCGGCTCGCCAGGCGCTTCAAGCTGGCGCCGGAAGTGCGAGAGCGAGATGTGCACAAGAACCCGACTCCGCGCCTTGGCGGCGTCGCGATGTTCATTGGGTTGCTTGCTGGGCTCGGCGCCGCAGCCCTGTTTCCCGAGTTCCAGGGGCTCTTCAGGGACGGCTTGAAAATGTGGGCGCTCATCGGGGCATGCCTGCTTATCGCAGTGATCGGGTTTCTCGATGACTTGCTCGACCTGGACTGGATGATCAAGCTCGGTGCCCAGCTCCTCGCCTCGGGCGTGCTCGCCTGGAACGGCGTGCAGATCGTCTCGATTCCTATCGGGGACACCCTTGTCATCGGCTCGTCAACTGTGAACTTCGTGCTCACCGTGTTCCTCATTACCCTTGTGATGAACGCTGTCAACTTCGTCGATGGCCTTGATGGCCTCGTTGCAGGTGTGGCGATCATCGCGAGCGGGACATTCTTCGTCTATACGCTCATCCTCAACTCGCAGCTTGGCAACTCACAGGCAGTGACATTCGCGAGCCTGATTGCCCTCGTGCTCGTCGGGATCTGCGTGGGCTTCATCCCGTTCAATTGGCATCACGCACGAATGTTTATGGGCGATACGGGAGCCCTGCTTGTCGGCCTGCTCATGGCGACGTCGACGGTCTCGGTCACGGGCGACCTCGATCCCGCGGCCCTCGATCTTAAGCTCGTGCTTGCGAGCTACATTCCCATCCTGTTGCCATTCGCGGTGCTCGCGATGCCGTTGGCTGACTTCGTGCTCGCCGTGCTTCGGCGCCTCCGTGCCGGAAAGAGCCCGTTCGAGGCAGACCGCCTCCACCTGCACCACCGCCTCCTAGATATGGGGCACTCGCCGGTCCAGGCGGTTTCGATCTTCTACCTCGGCACCGCGGTGCTCTCGGTGGCGGGCTTGCTCGTCTTCACCAGTCAGAGCTTCGCCCTGCCACTGATCGTGCTCGTCGTCGGCATCGTGGCGGGCGTACTACTCGTCAGGTTCCCGGCAAGCCGGGTACGCGCAGCACTCGCGCAGCGCAGATTGGTAGCGTTACAAGAGCGGGGTGGCCCCGCACCTGGCCCGGACGTACGCGCAGACCTCGGCGCGACGCCCAACGAAAGGACCACCGAGTGAGCACACCTGTGCACCCCGAACCCGCACAGTCGCCGGAGCTTGAACCCTCCACGTATGGCAGCGGCGAGTACCCGATGCCATCTTCACAGCCCATGCTGCTTCGCGGTGTGCGCTGGGGCATCATCGCGACTGTCGCCTCGATGCTCGTGTTTGCGGCCGTCGGTTTCCTGGTGAGTGGCACGAACGGCCTCGTTGGTGGGCTCATCGGGGCCGCAATTGGGGGAGCGCTGTTGCTCGCCACTGTTGGAAGCATCGCGTTCGCGAACCGGTTTGTGCAGAGTCCGGTTTACCTGCAGATCTTTATGGGGATCGTCATGGGCACCTGGGTGCTGAAGCTCATTGCATTCGTCGTCGCCGCGTTGCTCCTTCGAGATCAGCCCTGGCTTGACCCGAAGATGCTGTTCATCGCGCTCGTGGCTACAGTAATTGTCTCGATCGTGATCGACACAGTGATTGTTGCCAAGGCACGCGTACCATACAGCGCAAATCTGCCGTAATTCTGCGCGGGCTTGAGGGGAGATTCTCAGCCACCGCAAAATCTTGACCCGCGAGGGCCCCTCCCGAGTTTCGCTCGGGGTGAAACCTTGTTAGGATAAGTTCGTTCCCAGCCCCGTGGCGCCATTTCTGAGTGCCCGCGAGCAGGGCGCACGACCATCGTTCGATGCCGTGCGGCTGACGCCGCGCCCCGAATCAGGAGAATGGCCTGTTCGCTAACGCTATGCACCTCGTTGCCCCCGGACTTATTCGTGCCGAGGAGGGTGGCTTCCACGGTCCTACTCTCAATGACTTCTTCCCGCCGGCAGTCCTCTTCGAAGGCACACCATTTGAGATGAACCGGATCATGTTGATCCGTATGCTCATGGTCGTCGTGCTTCTCGTGCTGTTCTGGCTCGGAACGCGCAAGCTTCGCGTGATCCCCGGCCGCGGGCAGGGTGTCCTTGAGTTCGCCCTCGATTTCGTGCGAAAGAACACGATCGAGTCGCAGCTCGGCGTGAAGGAGGGGCGCCGCTTCGCACCGCTGCTCATGACGATCTTCTTCCTCGTCTTTGCGTTCAACATCACTGGTGTGGTTCCGGGGCTGAACATCGCTGCCTCGTCGGTCGTTGGCTTCCCGATCTTCATGGCTGTCGTCGCGTACGTCACGTTCATCTACGCGGGAATCAAGAAGCACCCGGGCAAGTTCTTCAAGAACTCGCTCTTCCCGGCTGGCGTGCCGAAGGCAATGTACCTCCTCGTCACCCCGATCGAGTTCATCTCGACGTTCATCGTTCGCCCGGTGACACTCGCCCTTCGACTGCTCATGAACATGCTCGTCGGCCACATGATCCTCGTGCTTCTGTGGGCTGCAACGAACTTCTTCATCCTGTACGCAGGCGGCCTGTTCCCCGCACTCGGTGCCGTGACCTTCACATTTGGTTTCGCGTTCACCCTGTTCGAGATCTTCGTCGCAGGCCTCCAGGCCTACGTCTTCACCTTGCTCACCGCGCTCTACATCCAGCTCGCGCTGGCCGACGAGCACTAAATCAAACCTTGGGTTCGGCAACCGCCGCGCTCACACACGGAAGGAAACACATACTGTGTCTGTTCTCGCTGAAATTTCGGGCAACATTGCAACCGTCGGCTACGGCCTCGCTGCCATCGGACCCGCCATCGGTGTGGCAATCGTGGTCGGCAAGACCATCGAAAGCACCGCACGCCAGCCTGAGCTCGCCGGCAAGCTCCAGGGCATGATGTGGATCGGCATCGCGTTCACCGAGATGCTCGCCCTCATCGGCGTTGCAACCTACTTCATCTTCCAGTAAGCAACCTTTCACTAGTCTCGAAAGGGAGGCAAGATGAATCACGCAGTGCAGTTCGCCGCTGCAGAGGGCGCTACTCAGAACCCGCTGCTTCCGGCAACGTACGATATCGTCTGGTCGGCGATCGCGTTCTTCATTATCCTCATCGCATTCTGGAAGGTCTTCCTCCCGAAGGTGCAGGTCATGCTTGACGCTCGCGCCGAAGCGATTGAGGGGAACATCGCAAAGGCCGATGAGGCTCAGGCGAAGGCAGAGGCTGCCTTGCAGGAGTACACCGCGCAGCTCGCAAGCGCTCGCCAGGAAGCTGGCGAGATCCGCGAGGCGGCACGTCTCGATGCGACCAAGATCGTGTCGAAGGCAAAGGAAGACGCCACAACCGAGCAGGCCCGCATCACGCAGGCAGCTCAGGTGCAGATCGAGGCAGAGCGCCAGAGCGCCCTCGTTTCGCTGCGCAAGGATGTTGGCTCACTCGCAATCGATCTCGCTTCTGGCGTGGTCGGTGAGAGCTTGAGCGACGACAAGAAGGCATCGGCTCTCGTCGACCGCTTCCTCGTCGACCTCGAAGCGTCCGAACGGGCGGCGAAGTAATGGGCAGCGCGTCACGCGAGGCACTCGCGAAGGCGAAGTCCGCGCTCAGCGGCCGCCTCGGGAAGGCAGTCGGTTCAGAGCTTCTTTCGGCGTCTGCGCAGATCGAGGGCTCACCTGCCCTCGTGAGTGCTCTCGCTGATGCATCGCTCCCGGCTTCTGCGAAGGCAGAGGTCGTCGGCAAGCTCTTCGGCAGCCTGTCGGCTGGCGCGCGCTCTGTGCTCACCGCAGCAGTCGAGCAGAACTGGTCGACCGCGGCTGAATTCGTTGATGGCGTCGAGGAGCTTGGCTTCCGTGCGCAGGCGCTTGCAGAGCCCGGCCTTGCCGATGAGCTGCTCGCGGCGACAGCGACGATCAACTCGAGCCATGAGCTCGAGCTCGAGCTGGGCAACAAGCTCGGCGATCCCGCAGCGAAGGCGCAGCTCGCGTCGAAAATCTTCTCTGGCAAGCTCTCAGCTGGCGCGCTCGGTGT
Organism: Leucobacter aridicollis; assembly: GCF_024399335.1. Taxonomy (NCBI): domain Bacteria; kingdom Bacillati; phylum Actinomycetota; class Actinomycetes; order Micrococcales; family Microbacteriaceae; genus Leucobacter; species Leucobacter aridicollis. Next base: position 2,660,446 of record NZ_CP075339.1, on the reverse strand, counting down.
CGTGGCCCACGTGGTCGCAAACCCGCGCGGTCGTCGCGTCAATGCAGCGCTCACTGAAGCGGCTCGCGTGGCCGCTGACCAGGGTGGGCTTGAGCTCGCGACGGTGACCGTTGCGGCTCCGCTGACAAGCGCACAGCAGGAGAAGTTGGCTGCTCTGCTCGAGCAGAGCGCTGGCCGCAAGGTCAAGGTCACCACGGTTGTGGACCCTGCCCTGATCGGCGGCGTCCGTATCCACATGGCTGACGACGTTATCGACGGAAGTGTCCGGGCTCGCCTGGAAGACCTCCGCCAGCGGCTCGCTGCGTAGAGCACAACATAGTTACTTGCCGGAGAGTCTCTCCGGAACAGATAGAGGAAACGAAATGGCAGAACTCTCAATCAGCCCGGACGAGATCCGTAGCGCGCTGAATGAATTCGCAGCATCGTACGAGCCGGCTCAGGCAGGGAAGACCGAGGTCGGAACTGTCGTCGACGCGGCTGACGGCATTGCACACGTCTCCGGGCTTCCCGGAGTGATGGCCAACGAGCTCGTTCGCTTCGCAGACGGCACGCTTGGCCTTGCACAGAACCTCGAAGAGGACGAGATCGGCGTTGTCGTGCTCGGCCAGTTCACCGGTATTGAGGAGGGCCAGCAGGTCACCCGCACCGGCGAGGTTCTCTCGGTTCCCGTGGGCGAGGGCTACCTCGGCCGCGTGGTCGACCCGCTCGGTAACCCGATCGACGGCCTCGGCGAGATCACCGGCATCGAGTCGCGTCGCGCCCTCGAGCTTCAGGCTCCCGGCGTCATGCAGCGTAAGTCGGTTCACGAGCCGCTGCAGACTGGCATTAAGGCGATCGACGCGATGATCCCGGTTGGCCGTGGCCAGCGCCAGCTCATCATTGGCGACCGCCAGACCGGCAAGACCGCTCTTGCGATCGACACGATCATCAACCAGAAGGCGAACTGGGAGTCGGGCGACACCAACAAGCAGGTTCGCTGCATCTATGTTGCTATCGGCCAGAAGGGCTCGACCATCGCTTCGGTGAAGGGCGCCCTTGAGGACGCAGGTGCGATGGAGTACACCACCATCATTGCTTCGCCCGCATCTGATCCCGCAGGCTTCAAGTACCTCGCTCCGTACACCGGCTCGGCTATCGGCCAGCACTGGATGTACGACAGCAAGCATGTTCTCATCATCTTTGATGATCTTTCGAAGCAGGCTGAGGCATACCGCGCCGTTTCGCTGCTGCTCCGCCGCCCGCCGGGGCGCGAGGCATACCCGGGTGACGTGTTCTACCTCCACTCGCGTCTGCTCGAGCGTTGCGCAAAGCTCTCGGACGAGCTCGGCGCGGGCTCGATGACCGGTCTGCCGATCATCGAGACGAAGGCGAACGACGTTTCGGCCTACATTCCGACCAACGTGATCTCGATCACCGACGGCCAGATCTTCCTCCAGTCGGACCTGTTCAACGCGAACCAGCGCCCCGCAGTTGACGTGGGTATCTCGGTGTCTCGCGTTGGCGGCGACGCGCAGGTGAAGTCGATCAAGAAGGTCTCGGGCACGCTCAAGCTTGAGCTCGCTCAGTACCGTGCGCTCGAGGCATTCGCGATGTTCGCATCCGACCTCGACGCGGCAAGCCGTAAGCAGCTCGAGCGTGGCGCACGCCTCACCGAGCTCCTCAAGCAGCCGCAGTACTCACCGTTCGCGGTTGAGGAGCAGACGGTTTCGATCTGGGCAGGCACCAAGGGCTTCCTTGATGACGTCCCCGTCGTAGACATCCTCCGTTTCGAGCGCGAGTTCCTCGACTACCTCGGCCGCAACTCCGAGGCGCTGTCGACGCTTGCGAAGACGAATGTTCTCGACGACGACATCGTTGCTGAGCTCACCGCTCAGATCGAGAAGTTCAAGAGCGAGTTCCTGACCGCTGAGGGCAAGTCCCTCAACGAGCAGTTCGACGCGCTCGACGAGGCAGAGATCCAGCAGGAGCAGCTCGTCGTCAAGAAGTAGCTGAGGCGGTGGGGGCGCCAGCGCCCCCACCCCTCGCCACTTGACAACTTGCAAGCACCGAACAACACAGGAGAGACATGGGAGCGCAACTTCGGGTCTACAGGCAGCGCATTCGCTCTGCCCAGACGACCAAGAAGATCACCCGTGCGATGGAGCTCATCGCTGCCTCACGCATTCAGAAGGCACGGGCTCGCGTTGACGCCTCAAACCCCTACACCCAGGCGATTACCCGGGCTGTATCGGCGGTTGCGACGCACGCGAAGACCGACCACCCGCTGCTGACCGAGGCTGACACAGTCGAGCGCGCAGCAGTTGTGATCTTCACCTCCGATCGCGGCCTTGCAGGCGCGTTCAACTCGCAGGTACTGCGCGAGGCCGAGGAGCTCAGCGAGCTGCTTCGTGCCGAGGGCAAGGAGATCTCGTACTACCTCATCGGGCGTAAGGCGCAGGGGTACTTCACCTTCCGCCGTCGCGCTGCTGAGCGCGTGTGGGTTGGGGACACCGAGAACCCGGTGTTCGAGACCGCCAAGGAAGTTGCAGAGGCTGTCGTCTCGGCGTTCCTTCGCAACAGCGACGAGGGCGGTGTACAGGAGATCCACCTCGTATACAACCGCTTCATCAGCATGGTCACGCAGGCGCCGCAGGTTACCCGCCTGCTGCCGCTGCAGATCGTTGAGGGCGTCGCAGAGGCGAACGACCTGAACCCGCTGTACGAATTCGAGCCAGAGGCAGACGTCGTGCTCGACAAGCTGCTGCCCGACTACATCGAGTCGCGTATTTTTAACGCGATGCTTGAGTCCGCAGCTGCAAAGCACGCGGCAACCCAGAAGGCGATGAAGTCCGCGAGTGACAACGCTGACACACTCATCCGCGACTTCACCCGCCTTGCCAACAACGCACGCCAGGCGGAAATCACCCAGCAGATTTCCGAGATCGTGGGCGGCGCTGACGCGCTGTCCTAAGTTCAGACTGAAGAGAGAAGAGACATGACCGATACGGCCACCACCAAGGTCACCGGGCGCATCGCCCGCGTTACCGGCCCCGTCGTCGACATCGAGTTCCCGCACGACGCGATCCCCGGCGTGTACAACGCACTCGAGACGACTGTCAACATGGGCGAGGGCTCTGAGCCCTTCACCCTCGTCCTCGAGGTCGCACAGCACCTCGGAGACAACCTCGTCCGCGCAATTGCGCTGAAGCCCACCGACGGCCTCGTCCGTGGCCAGGAAGTTGTTGACACCGGCGACTCGATCACCGTTCCCGTCGGCGACATCACCAAGGGCAAGGTCTTCGACGTTGCCGGTAACGTTCTGAATCTCCCCGAGGGTGAGACGATCGAGGTTACCGAGCGCTGGGGCATCCACCGCACCCCGCCGGCATTCGACCAGCTCGAGTCGAAGACTGAGCTCTTCGAGACTGGCATCAAGTCGATCGACCTCCTCACCCCATACGTGCAGGGCGGCAAGATTGGTCTCTTCGGTGGTGCGGGCGTCGGTAAGACCGTCCTCATCCAGGAGATGATCCAGCGTGTTGCTCAGGATCACGGTGGCGTGTCGGTGTTCGCTGGCGTCGGCGAGCGTACCCGTGAGGGCAACGACCTCATCCACGAGATGGATGAGGCAGGCGTCTTCGACAAGACCGCACTCGTGTTCGGCCAGATGGATGAGCCCCCGGGGACGCGTCTTCGCGTTGCGCTTTCGGCGCTCACCATGGCTGAGTACTTCCGTGATGTGCAGAAGCAGGACGTGCTCCTCTTCATCGACAACATCTTCCGCTTCACGCAGGCCGGTTCTGAGGTGTCGACCCTTCTCGGTCGTATGCCGTCGGCTGTGGGCTACCAGCCCAACCTCGCGGACGAGATGGGCATCCTCCAGGAGCGCATCACCTCGACCCGCGGCCACTCGATCACCTCGCTGCAGGCAATTTACGTTCCTGCAGACGACTACACCGACCCGGCCCCGGCAACCACCTTCGCGCACCTTGACGCGACAACCGAGCTCTCGCGTGAGATCGCGTCGCAGGGTCTGTACCCCGCAATCGATCCGCTGACCTCGTCCTCGCGCATCATGGATCCCCGTTACTTGGGCGAGGATCACTACCGCGTGGCAACCACCGTCAAGCAGATCCTGCAGAAGAACAAGGAACTCCAGGAGATCATCGCGATCCTTGGTGTCGACGAGCTCTCGGAAGACGACAAGATCACCGTCTCGCGCGCACGCCGCATCCAGCAGTTCCTCTCGCAGAACACCTACATGGCGAAGAAGTTCACCGGTGTTGAGGGCTCGACGGTTCCGCTCAAGGAGACCATCGAGTCGTTCGATGCAATCACCAAGGGCGAGTTCGACCACGTCGCTGAGCAGGCATTCTTCAACGTTGGTGGAATCTCCGATGTTGAAGAGAAGTGGGCTCAGATGCAGAAGGATATGGCCTAATCATGGCGCTCAACGTCAAGGTTGTCTCGGCAACGAGCGAGATCTGGTCTGGCGCAGCCAGCCAGGTTGTCGCGAACACTGTCGAAGGCGAGATTGGTATCCTCACCGGCCACCAGCCGTTCCTCGCTCTCCTCGCGAAGGGTGAGGTACGCGTGACGACTTCGGCGGGCGAGAAGGTTACCGTGAACGCTGAGGACGGGTTCCTGTCTGTCGACCACGACACCGTCACCGTCGTAGCCGGCGACGCCGTGCTCGTCGCGTAGGCTGGCTGTCACAGAAACGGACGGGCTGCTGCCCGCACCGCGCTAGGCTAGAGTCACTATGCGTATCCTGTTGCCGCCCTCTGAGACCAAACGTCTCGGAGGGCGGCTTCCGTTTTCCCCCCGCGAGCTCTTCCTCGGGGAGCGGCTCGCCGCCCCGCGCGCCGCGGCCCAGCGGGCACTTGAATCAGTAAGCGGCGATGAGAGCGCGGCGACGAAGGCGCTCAAGCTTGGCGTGAAGAACCGCGACGAGCGGCTGCGAAATCTTGAACTCGATGCGAGCGGCGCAATGCCGGCGATTGAGCGCTACACGGGCGTGCTGTACGACGCCCTCGACACCGAAACCCTCGCGCCTGAGGCACTCGACTGGCTCCGCGATCATGTGTTCGTGCAGTCAGCGCTCTTTGGTCTCGTGCGTGGTGGAGACGCCATACCTGCGTACCGCGTCTCGGCGTCCTCTCGGCTCCCAGAGCTTGGCTCACCGCTCGCAAAGCTGTGGGCTGCGCCACACGAGGGCGCGCTCGAGGGATCTGCGTACGTTCTCGACTTGAGGTCAAAGGACTACGCAGCACTCGCTCCGCTCGGCGCGCTCGGAGCGGAACAGGCTGACTACCTCGAAGTGGTGGCGCGCTCAGACGATGGTGAGGTTCGCGCTCTGAACCATTTCAACAAGGCAGCAAAGGGCGACCTCGTTCGCCGTCTCGCAGAAAGTGCGCCTGCGATCTCGTCTCGGTCTGAGTTGCTCGAGTGGGCCCGCGCAACTGGGCTTGAGCTTGGCGTGGGCGCCGACGCGTCAACGCTTCGACTGGTGACGCTTCAGGGCGTCCCGGCAGCGAGCCGCTAGAATACATGAGTGCAGGAGATGAGCTGGTGACCACCCACGGTGAGAACGCGGTGAGGCGACGCCTCGCGTACCGTCAGGGCGGGGAGGCCGACATTGAGCTCTCCTGGCACGCTATCACGCACGTCGGCAACCGCCGAGAGACGAACCAGGACAGTTTCATTACAGTGCCGCCGGTGTTCGCCGTCGCTGACGGCATGGGCGGTCACTCGGCTGGCGAGGTTGCGTCGGCTGCGGTGGTGCGCCGGCTGAACGAGCTCGCCGGCGACCTCACGGTGACGGAAGACGACATTCTCGAGATCCTCACTCAGGCCGTCGATGACATCGAAATCGACACTGGCGACACCGAACTTGGTGCGGGCACAACAGTGACTGGCGTCATTGTGAGTGAGCAGAGCGACACCCCCGTGTGGAAGGTCTTCAACATCGGAGACTCCCGCGTTTATCAGTACTTCAAGGGCGCGCTCAGCCAGATCACTGTCGATCATTCGGTCGTACAACACCTCCTCGATACCGGTGCGATCACCGAGGAAGAGGCCGAGGTTCACCCGCACGCAAACGTAATCACCAGGGCTGTCGGGCTTGGCGAAGCGCCGCTGCCCGATTACACGACGCTCGCCCTGATTCCGGGCCAGCGCATCCTGATCTGCTCAGACGGGCTCACCAAGGAGCTCACAGAGGTCGGTATCCAGTACTTCCTCTCCACTCAGCACAGTGCTGAAGACGCAGCGAACACACTCGTTGAGCAAGCACTCAACAACGCCGGCCGCGACAATGTTACGGTCGTGGTGATCGACGTTCACGCAGTTGGTGACGTGATCGACACCGGAAGCCTTGCTTCGAGCGGTGTCGAGTTGGAACCGAGCGGCGACGCTCCATCAGTTGAGGAGAAGAGTGCTGACGAAGCTTAGCCCCCAGGCCACCAAGCGAACAGGCAAGGTCGCGGCAGTGATTGTCGCCGCTGCGCTCGCCCTCACGGGATGCAGCGGTGGTGATGACACCACGGGTGAGACCACCGAGACGACGCTCACTCGTTCGGTCGAGGGCGCTGAGCTCACGGTGACCTACGTCGCCGACGGCGACAAGGTGACCAAGCAGACGACCAAGAACGTCGTCAACTATGAGGCCAGCGGTATCGCAGATCGCGCGGCTGCCGAGGAGTCGGTTGCTCCGCTCGCCGAGCAGTACAAGGGAATCAAGGGTGTCGAGCATTCGATCGACTTCGGGGACGATGAGCTCACCGAGACAGTCACACTCACCTACGCGGATCTTGATCTCGAGAAGCTGGCGTCTGTCACCGGCGGCGACCCCGGGGAGAACCCCGAGGAGGCGCGCGACGTGAGCCTCAAGGAAGCAGTGAAGACCCTGACTGACAGCGGATTCACCGAAGTCAAGTAGACCCGATCCTGATCGCTGCGTGATGACACCGGGCGCCCGCATGGGGCGCCCGGTGTTTCGCTATCCGCGGCGGCGCAGCGCCAGCACGGCAGCTGCGACGGCAGCTGCGCACCAGACAACCACAGTGACGAGGTCTCGTGGTGTCGCGTCGAACGCCTGGCCGGCGAGGCCAGCGCGCATGAGGTTCGCCATTGGCTCGATTGGAAGGATCTCGTGCGCCGCGCGAAGCCAGTCCGGCAGGTTGGCGGCTGGGAAGCTGACTGGCGAGAACAGCAACAGCAGAAAGACAAGCATCTGCGAGACGAGCTGAGTGATCATTGGTGGCAGCAGCGCCGCAAACGCGTACCCGATCGACGCGGCTGTCAGCGAAATCAGAATCGCGACGGGCAGCACCCACGGCGCCAACTGGTAGGTGATGTCGTAGCGGAGCGCGCCAACAATCGTCCCCAGGATCAGGCCGGGGAGCGCGAGCAGCGTCCACACCGTGAGGTCTGCGGCGAGAAACGCGCCGCGGGGGAGTGGGAGCGTTCGCAACCAATCGGCGCTCCCCTCGGTGCGTGCCTGCACCATCGCCTGCGGAGTCATCACGAGGCCGATCACGATAAGCGTGATCGTCGGGGCCCCAGTCGCCAGGAACAGTGCAGCCTCATGGTTGACGTCGCCAATGAGTAGCCCGTAGCCGAGCACAGTGGACACGGCGAGCGCCGTCTGGACGACTGCCATGAGCGGGAGGAACTGTGCTTGGCGTCTGACCTGCCACTGAATGAGAAGCAGCGTTCCGCGGAGGCCGCGCAGTGTGCGGGCGGCGGGGGACCCGCCCGGTGCGGGCGTGCTGACGAGCGTCGGAGCGGTCGTGAGGGAGGTCATGCTGCGACCTCCGTCCCCGCGCCGACGAGCTCAAGGTACGCGTCCTCAAGCGAGGCCGGTGTGAGTGAGAACCGCTCGACTTCGCCTCGCTCGACCGCTGTCTGTGCCCACGCCACAACCTCGGCTCCACGTGCGGCGGGGACAGGGACGATGCTCTGCGCTGGGCGTGTGACGCTCGGGCGAAGCCCCGGTGGAAGAGTGGGAAGGTCTCGGCCGTCGAGCTCAAGAAAGAGCTCGCCGCGAAGGTGCGCCGTGAGCTCGGCGGGGCTGCCGGCCGCGAGCACCCGACCGCCGTCGAGCACCACCAGGTCATCGACTGTGCGCTCGGCCTCCCGGACGTTGTGCGTGACAAGGAGCACTGCCGCGCCGGCCGCGGCTGTGTCGCGAATCGCATCCCAGAGGAGACGGCGCCTTGCCGGATCGACGTCGTTTGTTGGCTCGTCAAGAATCACGAGGTCGGCTGGCTGAACGACGGTCATGCAGAATGCGGTGAGCCGCGCGACCCCGCCAGAGATCTTCTCTGCCGGGGTGTCTGCCCAGGGGCCGAGATCGAGCGCTTCGAGGAGATTGTTCGTGCGGCGGCGTACGGCTTCTGGCGCCCCGCCACGAATACGGCCAACGAGCTCGACCGCCTTTCGCGGGGTGAGCCCGGTGATGGGCACGTTCGCCTGGGCCTGTACTGCGACGATCTCGCGCGCTCGGGCGGCATGGGCGACGGCGTCGACGCCGCTTACGCGAATGGTGCCCGACGTGGGGCGAAGTAGCCCGACGATCTGGTTCACCATCGTCGTCTTTCCTGCGCCATTGTGCCCGAGCACACCGAGAACCCGGCCGGCGTGAGCGGTGAGTGAGACGTCGTCGTTCGCGGGGGCCTTTTTGCCGCCGTACTGCTTCACGAGGTGCTCGATTGAGAGCACTGGCTCGCCTGTCGCACTCGCCGCTGGCAGCAGTGCTGGGTCGCTGGCAGGCGACGAATGGATGGGGGACATCGAGATGCTCCTAACGAGTCAGATACTGATTGGTATGAATATACTCATAGGTATCTCAATGACGCAAGGGGATCTTTCCGGGTATCTCGGGTACGCTTGTGACATGGCTACACAACCTCCTGGGGGACCAGACCTGAGCGGCGAACAGCGCCTGCGCGACGCCGCCAGGGCGCTAGCTGAAGCCGCTGGCCAGTTTGGGCAGTCGCTCGGCAGTGCCGGCGCGCAGGCAGAGACCGGGGTGACGAAGGGGCTTCTCGCCGCGGCTCAGGCCCTCGCGCAGGCGAGCGCCTGGGTTGAACAGCGAGCAAAGCCGCTGACTACCAAGGAAAAACTGCTCGAACAGGCAGTGCGGCTCTTCGCCGAACGTGGCTACGCCGGTGTCTCGCTTGAGGACATCGCACAGGCAGCTGGGTTCACGAAGGGTGCTGTTTACAGCCATTTCGGGTCGAAGGAACAGACGTTCCTCGCCGCACTCCGCGCCGCTGCAGAGGAACTCGCTGGCCTCGGCCTTCAGGGGGCGGCTGAGAGCGGGAGCGCGCCAGATGAAGCACAGGCCGCAGGCGGGCCCGTGTCGGGTACCGTGACCGGTGCCGCGGCGCAGCCCGAATCGCAGCGGCTTGCCCAGGCGGTCACGCTGACTCTTGAGGCGATGCTGTTCGGGCGGCGTACCCCCGACCGTCGAGAGGAGGTCCGAACCATTGTCGCGGAACTCATTGCGGCACTTGCGGCCGCGGAGCGCAGGCTCGGTGATGCGGGGCTCACGCAGTCTCGGGCGCTCGATCGAGACGAGTCTGCCGTCGCGGAGTTGGCGCTGCGGACACTGTTGCTTGGGGTGACACCAGAGGAACGGGCGGGCGGGCCCTCAACGGCCTAGTATTGCAGGGGTCGCCTGCGCTGTGACCCTCAACCCCTCACTCCGCCAACCCCGGCCAGAGAGCCCCATTCTTGCAAGACCGCCACATCCAGACGGTTGGCAAGGGGCCCTGCTGCAGGGATGTGGCTCTTCGGCGGAGCCTCGGTGGGGTGTGGTGCGTGAGGCGTGAGGGGTGGTGCCTGGGATCGAGAACGCAGAAGGGGCCCAGGCCAACCGTGGCCCGGACCCCTTCTGCGTTGCGTGGAGGTGCTACGCGGTGGCCGCGAATGCCTCTCGCAGCACGCTCACAACGTCGAGCAGCAGCTCGTCGCTCATCTTCAACGACGGAAGGAAGCGGATCGCCTCGCCGTACAGGCCAGCCGACAGCAGGATGACGCCCTGCTTGCCCGCGTAGTCAATGATCGCGTTGACGCGGTCTGCGTCGGGCTCAAGGGTGCCCGGCTTCACAATCTCGATCGCGAGCATGGCGCCCTTGCCGCGGACCTCGGCAATTGCGTCGAACTCGCTCTGGAGCTCGCGCAGCGCCCCGCCGAAGGTCTGCTCGATGCGCTTCGCCTCTGCAAGCAAGCCGAGGCTCTCGACGCGCTCGAACACCGCGACCGCGGCAGCGCACGAGACTGGGTTGCCGCCGAAGGTGCCGCCAAGGCCACCGGGCATCGACTTGTCCATGATCTCCGCGCGTCCGGTGATGCCCGCGAGCGGAAGGCCGCCAGCAATGCCCTTCGCCGAGAGCACGATGTCGGGCTGCACACCAAACTGCTCGATCGAGAACATGGTGCCTGTGCGGGCCATGCCGGCCTGCACCTCGTCAGCGATGAAGACGATCCCGTTCTCCTTGCACCACGCGGCGAGCGCGGGCAGGTAGCCATCGGCGGGGACGACGAAGCCGCCCTCGCCCTGGATCGGCTCGACGACGAGGCACGCAAGGTCAGAGGCGCCAGCGGTCTTCTCGAGGTACTTGATTGTGCGCTTCGCAGCCTCCTCGCCGGTTAGACCGTCGTGGAGGGGGTGCGAGTTCGGTGCGCGGTAGATGTCGCCGGCGCGGGGGCCGTAGCCGAGCGCGTACGGTGCACCCTTATGGTTCATGCTGCTCGTGAGCATCGTGCGACCGTGGTAGGCGTGCTCGAGCACCGCGACACCTGGACGACCGGTGAACTTGCGGGCGATCTTGACGCCGTTCTCGACAGCCTCCGCGCCTGAGTTCATGAGCAGCGTCTTGTAGTCGCCGTCGCCGGGAACGTGCTGGGCAAGCAGCTCAGCGACTCGAACGTAGGGCTCGTAGGCGTTCATTGTGAACAGCGTGTGAGTGACTTTGCCGACCTGCTCGCGAGCGGCAGCGACGACAGCCTCGTCGGTGTGGCCGATCGTGGTGACGCCAATACCACCGCAGACGTCGATGAGCTGGTTGCCATCAACGTCAACGACGATCGAATCGTGCGCACGATCGATGTAGACGGGGAAGACTGTGTGGACGCCCGGTGGGATGACTCGCTGACGACGCTCGTGGATCTCGCGTGAACGCGGTCCTGGAATCTCGGTGACGAGCTTACGCTCCTGAGTAATTTCTGCTTCCAACATGTCTGAGGTCATGGAGCAAGCTTACTCCCGACTATCCGAGGACTCTACGATAGGGCTATGCAAAACGAGCACGAATACCAGATCGAAGTCGAGTGGCAGGGAAACCGTGGGACCGGCACGAGCGGCTACCGTGACTATGGTCGGGAGCTCGTCATCCGCGCAGCAGGCAAAGAAGAACTCCAGGGGTCGGCTGACCCGACGTTCCGGGGTGATCGCGGTCGCTGGAACCCCGAGGAGTTGCTCGTTACGGCACTGGCCCAGTGCCACATGCTGTCGTATCTGCACATGGCTGTGCGTGCGGGTGTCGTCGTGACCTCGTACCGTGACGCCGCAGTCGGCGTGATGCGCCAGGAGGGGCTCGGGGGCGAGTTCACCGAGGTGACGCTCAGGCCGCAAGTGACTGTCTCTGATGCATCCATGATCGATGCTGCACGCGCCGCGCACCGTGACGCGTTCGAGAACTGCTTCATTGCGAGGTCGGTGAACTTCCCGGTCACGCACGAGCCGACAATTACAGTCGGCTAGTCAGCTTCCTCGGTGCGTGGCGCTGTCGGCGTAACACGGCCCCAGGCGCCCCGCGCTCCCAATAGAATGGAACTCATGGCCCAGTCCTCTTCGTTCTCCGTCTCCACGCCGATCTTCTACGTTAACGATGCCCCGCACATCGGGCATGCCTACACCGAGGTGGCTGCCGACGTGCTTGCTCGCTGGCACCGCCAGGCTGGCGACGAGACGTTCTTCCTCACCGGCACGGACGAGCACGGGCAGAAGATCCTGCGCACCGCGACGGCGAACGGCGTGCACCCGAAGGAGTGGGCAGACCGCCTGGTTGAGTCGTCGTGGCGCCCGCTGCTCGACACCATCAACATCTCGAACGATGACTTCATTCGCACGACCGATGAGCGACACAAGGTTGGTGTCGAGACGTTCTTGCAGCGGCTGCACGACGACGGCCACGTCTATGCCGGCGAGTTCGAAGCGCTCTACTGCGTCGGGTGTGAGGAGTTCAAACCGAAGAGCGAGATCGTCGACGGAGAGGGTGCATTCGAGGGCGAGAAGGTCTGCGCGATCCACTCGAAGCCTCTTGAACTGCTCCAGGAGAAGAACTACTTCTTCAAGATGAGCGCGTTCCAGGATCGGTTGCTCGCGCTCTACGAGGAGCGCCCCGACTTCGTGCAGCCTGCGAGTGCGCGCAACGAGGTAATCGCCTTCGTGCAGCAGGGCCTTGAAGACCTTTCAATCTCACGCACGTCGTTTGACTGGGGTATCCCGATCCCGTGGGACTCTGCACACGTTACTTACGTGTGGTTCGACGCGCTGCTCAACTACATCACCGCGCGCGGCTACGGGCAGAACCCCGCCGATCCGACAGCCGATCTCAAGCATTGGCCGGCTGTGCAGATCGTCGGCAAGGACATTCTGCGCTTCCACGCCGTGATTTGGCCCGCGATGCTCATGGCTGCAGGCCTCGAGGTGCCGTCAAATGTGTTCGCACACGGCTGGTTGCTCGTCGGTGGCGAGAAGATGTCAAAGTCGAAGCTCACTGGCATCGCGCCGAACGAGATCACTGACACCTTCGGTGCCGATGCGTTCCGTTACTACTTCATGCGCGCAGTATCGTTCGGCCATGATGGCTCGTTCAGCTGGGAGGACCTCGCAGCGCGCTACCAGGCAGAGCTCGCGAACGGCTTCGGAAACCTCGCGAGCCGTCTGCTTGCGATGAACGTCAAGTACTTCGACGGTGTTGTTCCCGCCGCTGGGGCCGAGGAGCCAGCTGATGCCGCGATCCGCGAGCTCGCCGCGAAGGCAGCTGCCGACGCTGACGCCCACATTGAGGCGTTCGCTATCCATGAGGCGCTCACCTCAATCTGGGAGCTCGTCGACGCGCTCAACGGCTACATCACAGAGCAGACGCCATGGGTGCTCGCAAAGGACGAAACCAAGCGTGAGCGCCTCGGCACCGTGCTCTACACCGTCTCTGAGGGCCTGCGCGTGCTCGCTGAGCTCTTGCACCCCGTGATCCCTGAATCGACAGGCAAGCTCTGGGCTGCGCTCGGAGCGGAGGAGAGCCTCGGAGCGCTCGCCGCGCAGTCGCTACGTGACGCTGGGACCTGGGGCCGCCTGCCCGCGGGCGCGACCCAGCATCCGCTTCCCGTTCTCTTCCCCCGGATCGAGACCGAGGGCGACAGTAAGTGAGCCCCGCAGCTGAGGGGGCGACCCCTTCGCAGACTCCTGCTGGCGGAATCCGCAAGCGCCGCGAAGCGCCCGACGGGCCTGGGAAGCAGACGCGTGACTTGACGCGACCTGCAAGCCCGGAGCCGCTGCCGTTCCCGCTGTATGACAACCACACGCACCTCGAATTTGAGGATGGCGTCACGCAGCTCGACCCGCTCGAATCGCTCGCGCGGGCCGAGGCTGTCGGCGTGCGCGGAGTCGTGCAGGTCGGCACCGATCTCGAGACGAGCCGTTGGAGTGCTGAGTTCGCCGCGAACGACGCGCGCGTTCTCGCCGCGGTCGCGCTGCACCCGAACGAAGCGCCGCGGCTCGCAGCAGCTGGAACCCTCTCAGAACACCTCTCGGAGATTGCGCGGCTTGCCACCCAGCCCCGTGTGCGTGCGGTGGGGGAGACAGGCCTCGACTTCTTCCGCACGGGCGAAGACGGGCGCGAGGCGCAGTACGAGTCGTTTGAGACGCACATTGAGATCGCGAAAGCGAACGGCATCGCGTTGCAGATTCACGACCGCGATGCGCACGACGAGGTCGTCGCGACGCTCACCCGCGTGGGAGCCCCCGAGCGCACGGTGTTCCACTGCTTCTCGGGCGACGCGGCGCTCGCGAAGATCTGCAACGAGCGTGGCTGGTACATGTCGTTCGCGGGAACCATGACGTTCAAGAACGCTCCGGCGCTGCGCGAGGCGCTCGCGACAGCTAAGCCAGAACTCGTGCTCGTCGAGACCGACGCGCCCTTCCTCACACCCGAGCCGCTGCGCGGCCGCCCAAACGCGCCTTACCTCATGCCGCACACTGTTCGACGCCTCGCCGAGGTGCAGGACCTGCCGCTGGAAGACGTGTGCCGCCAGCTCGCGGCAAACACTGAGCGCGTGTATGGCACGTGGGAGATGGATACCAATGAGTAGCGCGCTGCTCGGCCCCGTCGAGGTCCGCGAACTGGCGGAACGGCTCGACGTCTCGCCGACGAAGAAGCTCGGGCAGAACTTCGTGATCGACCCGAACACCGTGCGCAAGATTGTGCGGCTCGCGGGCGTCGGAGCGGATACCGCAGTCATCGAGATCGGACCCGGTCTCGGGTCGTTGACGCTCGGCATCACCGAGGTCGGCGCCGACGTCACCGCGATCGAGATCGACTCTCGACTCGCTGCCGAGCTGCCGGCCACCATTCGCACCATGCAGCCGGAGGCGGCCGAGCGCTTCCGCGTGATCTACACAGACGCGCTTGACCTTTCGGCCGAGCACCTCGCGGGCCTTCCAAGCCAGCCGACGGCCCTCGTCGCGAACCTGCCGTACAACGTGTCTGTGCCGATCCTCATGCACCTCCTCGAGCTCATTCCGACGCTCGATCGCGGGCTGGTGATGGTGCAGGCCGAGGTGGGGTACAGGATCGCTGCAGGGCCCGGAACGAAGGAGTACGGCGCGCCGAGCGCGAAGGCCACCTGGTATGGGGAGTGGGGGATCGCGGGCACCGTGAGCCGGCGAATCTTCTGGCCAGTGCCCGGCGTCGACTCGGTGCTCGTTTCGTACGAGCGACGCGCCGAGCATCTCGGAACCGAGGCCGAACGTGTCCTCACGTTCGAGCTCGTGAACGCGGCCTTCGCGCAGCGTCGAAAGATGATTCGTCAGGCGCTCCAACCTGTGCTCGGGGCAGAACACGCCGTCGGGATCATCGAACACGCCGGCATTGCTCCCACGGCGCGAGCAGAGCAGCTACACATCACCGACTTCCTCGCGATCGCACGGTCACGAGCGGCCTCAGACTTGCGCTAGCGTAGGAAGCATGCGGAGCGACCAGCGAAGATCGATCACCGTGCGAGCGCCCGGTAAGATCAACGTCTACTTTCGCGTTGGTGCGCTCCAAGACGACGGCTACCACGAGGTTGCCTCGCTCTACCAGGCGGTCTCGCTGTTTGAGGAAGTGACGGCGACCGAGTCCGACACGTTCTCGCTGCGCTTCGGGGGCCCCATCGACACGACTGGGCTCGCGACAGACGACTCGAACCTCGCGATTCGAGCGGCGAAGCTGCTTGCGGCTCACACTGGCTACGAAGGCGGGGTCGATCTCACCGTGCTCAAGCGCGTACCGATTGCGGGCGGCATGGGCGGCGGGTCAGCCGACGCAGCGGCGACCCTGCTCGCGTGTGACGAACTGTGGTGCACGGGGGTTGGGCGATCCGGGCTCGCCTCGCTTGCTGCGGAGCTCGGCGCTGACGTGCCGTTCGCGCTTGAGGGCGGCACCGCCGTCGGCACCGGTCGCGGCGACGAACTGAGTCAGGCGCTCGCGAAGGGGACCTTCCACTGGGTGCTCGCCCTGTCCGACGGCGGGCTCAGCACGCCGGAGGTCTATAACATGCTGGATCGCCACCGCGACGACCACGCAAATGAGCTCGGCGAGCAGCCCGAATACGTGAAGGTGGAGACCGCAGTGCTGCAAGCCGTGCGAGTCGGTGACGCCGAGTCGCTCGCTGACTCCATGCACAACGACCTGCAGGCCGCGGCGCTGCGCCTCGCGCCAGAGCTCACGAAGCTCCTCGAACTCGGGGAGTCGCGCGGTGCGCTCGCCGGGATCGTGTCCGGCTCCGGGCCGACCGTCGCGTTCCTGGTCGAGAGCGCGCAAGAAGCGTCGGAGCTGAAGTCGGTGCTGACCCGCGCTGGAGTCAGCGCCCTCACTGTTACCGGTCCGGTGCACGGCGCTCGCGTCATCGAAGGCTAGAACTTCGTCGCTCTTCCGAGGAATACTTCGTGACGACGCAGGGTTTAACGGGACGTGAGTAATACGATCCGCATTGACATTTGGTCTGACATCGCCTGCCCCTGGTGCTACATCGGGGCACATCGCTTTCGCCAGGCCGTCGCGCAGTTTCAGGCCGACAACCCAGAAGTTGAGTTCGAGGTCGAGGGGCACAGCTACGAGCTCGCCCCAGACACCCCGCTGAACTTTGAGGGGAGCGAGATCGATTTTCTCGTCAAGCACAAAGGCATGCCCCGCGAGCAGGTCGAAGACATGCTCGGGCAGATGACCGCCATGGCCGCTGCCGAGGGCATCACCTTTGATTTTGACAAGGTCGCGCATTCGAATACGGCTGCCGCGCACCGAGTGCTGCACCTCGCCAAAGAGCAGGGCATCTACGACGAGGTGCTCGCGCGTCTCTTCAAGGCCTACTTTGAGGAGGGCGTGAATGTTGGCGACCCCGAGCAGATCGCACAGGTCGTCGACGAGGTCGGGCTCGACCCCGACGAGGTTCGCGACGCCTTCGAAGATGAGAGCTACGGCGAGGCTGTCGAGAGCGACATCACGCGTGCGCGGATGCTCGGGGTAACTGGTGTGCCGTTCTACCTCATCAACGAGAAGTACGGCGTCTCGGGTGCCCAGCAGCCTGAAATGTTTGTGAGCGCATTCGAGCAGGTGCTCACCCTCGAAGCCGAGGCCGCCTCGGCAGACTGAGCCTCCACTGAGAGAACAGTGGGCGGGCGGCCGTACGTCGGTCAGCCGAACTACAATTCACCCGAGAGAGGATCGAGTATGAGCGATACAACAACCGAGAAGACCGAGACCCCTGCCGACATTGTCGAGCTGAACACTGACGCGAGCATCGCAGGAGCTGCGGCGTTCGCGGGTGCAGAGACCGCGGAGATCCTGAATCTCCTCGGTGATAGCGCTACGGGTGGCTCCTGCTGTGGCGGAAGCTGCTGCATGCCTGGCGAGGGCTAAGGATTCACGCAGTTCGGCGGCGCACTCTTCGGGGTGCGCCGCTTGTGTGTATGCGGAGGTTGTTCCAGGGGTGCCCGTGCTCCGTCTGAGGGTCGCACTTGCGCCTGTAATCTGCGATAGGAATGCCCCCAAAAGCCGAAAGTGGCATGGGGCCTGCGGATCACAGATGTAGTGATTGAGGAATCCAGTTCGCAGGTGCTAGCCCTGCAGCGTCTCGCAGTTTGGCGTCGTCGCCTCGCCCGCGGCCCGGGCAAGTGTCCATTCGACGAGCTGCGGTGTCAGAGGCGACTCCGCGGCGACGAGCGAGAGATGATCGAGCCCCGCAAACTCTCGGTAGTCGAGGTCAGCGCCTGCGGCACACCGGGCGGCAACCCACTCCCGCTGCTGCTTGGGGCGCACAAGCGGGTCAGCGAGGCCCTGGGCTACGAGCACAGGGGCTGGGAAAGGACCAACGGGAGTCTGGGCCCTCAGCAGGTCGCCGAATTCGCCGTCGAGCAGGGAATCTGGGAAGATCTGGTTTGGCACCTGGGTGCCGTGAAGGATCGCCGCGAGCACGTCCTGCCCGTTGAAACACAGGTCCTTGATCTTTTCAACGCCGCGGGCAGACCCGGGCGTGAGCTGAGCGGCGAGGCCGAGCTGCGGGTACAGCTCACCCCAGGTCGCGGCGATGTAGGCCGAGACTGTCTTGCCTGCTGCGTCGTTTTTGTTGACTTCGGCGAGCCCGAAGAGGTCGGCCGCTGGCGCGAAGGCGGCGATCCCTTGCACGGTGATATCGGGTGCGTAGCTCTCTGCGAGCTGCCCCGTCCACAGCGAGCCCTGGCCGCCTTGCGAGTGGCCCCAGACGACGGTCTCGCTCGTGACCGACACTTCCGAGAACTCTCGGGCTGCTCTCGCCGCGTCGAGGACGTTCCGTGCCTCGGCGTCGCCGATGAGGTACGGGTGTGCACCCGTGGTGCCGAGTCCGATGTAGTCCGACGTGACTGCGGCCCAGCCGTTGTCGATAACAAGCTGCTCGAGCGCCGCGCCTGCGCCGTCCGAGAACGGTGTGGCGCTGAGCGATGGGGCGCATTTCGCTGCAACACCGGTTGTGCCGTGAGCGACGGAGAGGAGCCGAAGCGGCTCATCGCCTCGGGTTTTCGGCGCGATGATCGTGCCGCTCGAGATTGCGGGCGAGCCGTCTGAGCGTGTGGTCGTGTAGAGAATTCGCCAGGCTTCTGCGCCGCGCGGCACTCCCTCGCGCAGCGGCTCGGAACGAATGAGTTTGCCGGGCTCTTCGGGCACGCTGGCAGGCGCATTGTAGAAGGCCCCAGGCTGCGGGAGCGGCACGCCACCGAGCGCCCAGTTCGAGCCGAGCGCGACGACGACGGCGAGCACGAGAGCGAGGCTTGCGCCGATTGTGCGAGACCAGCGCGCGAACTTGCCGCGAGGCCTGCGCTGCTCAGGGCTGTGCCTGTACAGCGCTGCCATGACGAGCTGCAGCCCGAAGAAGACGAACCACGCACCAACGCCGAGCCTGAAGAACGTGAGTGTTAGTACTGGCCAGGCGAGCGCGACGACACCGAAGAGGATGCTCGCGAGCGCAATCACAACGCTCGTCGCGCGCTGATCGCCACCGTGCCGGATCACCTGGACTGTCTGGAGTACCCCGTGCCCGATGAGTGACGCTCCAACGATAAATGCGATCCAGGGCGCGCCGCCTGCGGGCCAGACCGCGATGATCGCGCCGAGCAGAAACAGCACGACGCCGAACACGCGCGCTGACACCTTGGTGAACCCATCGAGCGTTGGAAGCAGGGCAGCTGCAACACCCGCGAGCGCCAATCCGATGCCGGTGACCACCGCGATCTGATGCGTCGACAGTGGGGCAAGAACGAGCAGCACGCCAAGGGCGACACCGGCGATGCCGATGAGCGCACGCACCGGACCCGCATACGACGACAGTGAGGCGGTGATCGTGGATTTCAGCGGCACTCCGCCTCCCTCGCTTGGCTCGGTTTCGCCCTTTGGTCGAGCGGGCAATGCGTGCGGTATATCGCGTTCAGACTACCTCGCTGTCACGCCTCCACGGTGACGTCGAGCACCTCGTTATCGCCCCCAAGGTAGACCGCGGGCCAACGACCCTCCGGGAAGTGTGCGCTTGTCGTGTCGTCGAGATGCAGCACGAGCCGCCCGTCGGGGAGCACGGCAAGCGTCTGTAACGCGAGATCCCTGGCTGCCTCGTCGCGGTCTGCCTCCGTGGGATCCTGATCGCTGAACTCGGTGACGATTGCATCGGTGGCGCGCCGCACGAGCCTCGGCAGCTGCGCGAGGGCGGCCGCGAGCCGTTCGGAGAGCTTCTCCACGACCGCGGGGTCGCTGCTTTCAACGAGCAGCTCCACTGCCGTTCCCGCTAGGTCGATCTCGCCGGCGTAGCTCTCCATGTACTGTGTCTCGCCGTCGGTGAGCGTGAACGAGGAACGGCGCAGCGTACCGAGTGCGGGGTGCGTGACGTCGGGGTATGCGGTCATGCGGTAAGCGTACCGGCACCATCCTAGGGCGTCGCGCATCGACCCGGTCCGGGCGGGCGAGCTGCCTCAGCGCGTCGGCGCACAGGCCAGTCGACTATTCTCGATACGTACTCCTTCCGGCGCGCACAGCGAATCGGGCGGCAACGCCCCAGGCGCTCTCATGCGCCGGGGGATCCACGCGACTAATGAGGCAGGTATGGCGCATATTCTCGGGGCTGAGGCCCTGCAACTTGAGGTGCCCACGAAGACGGTGTTCGACTCAGTGACGCTCGGCGTCGATGAGGGCGATCGTATCGGGATCGTCGGCCGCAACGGCGACGGCAAGTCGTCCCTGCTCATGATGCTTGCGGGGCGGCGGGAGCCAGACTCCGGCCGCGTGACGTACCGGGGCGGCACGACCATCGGCGTGCTCGACCAGGCCGACAAATTCGATGACGGTGAGACTGTCGGTAATGCGATCGTTGGCGACACCCCAGAGTACGAGTGGGCGGGCGATCCGAAGGTGCGCGAGGTTATCGCGGGCCTCGTTTCGGACCTGCCGTGGGACGCCGAGCTCGAGTCGCTCTCGGGCGGCCAGCGCCGCCGAGTTGCGCTCGCCCGGCTTCTCGTCGGCGACTGGGACGTGCTGTTTCTCGACGAGCCAACGAACCACCTCGACGTCGAGGCTGTCGCCTGGCTCGCCGATCACCTGAAGCGCCGCTGGCCGAACGGCCAGGGCGCGCTTCTCGTCGTCACGCACGACAGGTGGTTCCTCGACGAAGTGTGTACCGCGACCTGGGAGGTCCACGACCGTATCGTCGAGCCGTTCGAGGGCGGCTACGCCGCCTACATCCTGCAGCGCGTGGAGCGCGATCGGCAGGCGGCGGTGATTGAGCAGAAGCGTCAGAACCTCGCTCGAAAGGAGCTTGCGTGGCTCAGGCGCGGCGCGCCAGCGCGCACTGCGAAGCCGAAGTTTAGGATCGACGCTGCGAACGAACTCATTGCCGACGTCCCCGAGATCCGCGACAAGGTGTCGCTGCAGTCGATGGCTGTCTCGCGCCTCGGCAAGGAGGTCGTGAACATCCTCGACGCCGGTGTCACCTACGCAGACCCGAAGACTGGCGAAGACCGGGAGGTGCTGCGCGACGTCGAGTGGCGGATCGCTCCGGGCGAGCGCACGGGTATCCTCGGCGTGAACGGCGCGGGCAAGTCGACGCTGCTCGGCCTCATTTCGGGTGCGGTCGAACCGACGAGCGGCACCGTGAAGACCGGCAAGACAGTGAAGGTTGCGCAGCTCACGCAGCGCCTCGACGAGCTTGAGGCGCACCTCAATGAGCCAGTGCGTGTCGTCATCGGCAGGCTGCGCACGAGCTTCACCGTCGGGTCGGGTTCGAAGGCGCAGGAGCTCACGCCCGGGCAGCTGCTCGAGCGCATGGGCTTCACAAGTGCGCAACTGTCGACCCCCGTGAAGGATCTCTCGGGCGGCCAGAAGCGCCGACTGCAGCTGCTCTTGATCCTGCTCGACCAGCCGAACGTGCTCATTCTCGACGAGCCGACGAACGACCTCGACACCGACATGCTCGCGGCCATGGAGGATCTGCTCGATTCCTGGCCTGGCACCCTCATCGTCGTTTCACACGATCGGTACTTCCTCGAGCGCGTGACCGACCAGCAGTACGCGATTCTCGACAATCAGCTGAGGCACCTGCCGGGTGGGGTCGACGAGTACCTAAAGCTGCGCCAGGCGGAGGAGCGTGCGAAGGAAGCCGCTGCCGTGGGCGGAGGGTCGACGCAGGCTGATCGGGCTGTTTCCCAGGCATCCGGGACGAAGGCCGCTCAGCCAGCGCAGCCAAAGCTATCGGGGCGTGAGCTGCGCGACGCTCAGAAGGAACTGTCGTCGGTGGAGCGCAAGATGGAGAAGCTGCAGGACGACATCGTGAAGTCGCGTGACGGACTCGCTGACCTTGACCAGGCAGACTTTGCGCTGTTGAACGCCGAGATGGCGAAGATCACCGCTCTTGAGGCAGAGGTCGAGGGTCTCGAGGAGCGCTGGCTAGAGCTCTCCGAGACGCTCGGCTAACACCCTCGGGACGCGGCCACCTGGTTAGCCCTCGGTGGTCGGACGTTCGCCGGATTGTATCGCGTGCGGGATGAGCACATCGAGGTACTGGAGTAACTGGCCGACGTCTGCGGGATCGATGGAGACGTAGGTGCCGATCCTGAGTTGATTGCGCCCGACACCGACGTATCCGTCGGTGTCGAAGATCCCTGCGCTTCGGAGCAGGGCGGCAAGAGTGCGAGTGTCTGCTCTGGGGTCGATCTCGAGGGTTACGTTTGTTGGAGAACGGAGCGCTGGGTTCGTAACGAAGGGCGCTGCGTACCGGCTGCGTTCCGCCCAATCGTAGATCTCGGTGGACAGCGAACGAGTGCGTCCGGCCGCCCATGCGAGGCCTCCGTGCTCCAGAATCCAACTGATCTGGTTCTCAAGGAGCATGAGTGTCGCGAGCGCCGGAGTGTTCAGGGTTTGCTGCTTGCGAGACTGCTCGATCGCGAGGTAAAGATTCAAGAAATCAGGAATGTATCGCCCCGACGTCGCTATCCGGCTCGCGCGATCAATCGCGGCTGGGGAGAGGAGCGCGATCCATATTCCTGCGTCAGAGCCAAAGTTCTTCTGCGGTGCGAAGTAATAGACGTCGGCGTTGCGGGCATCGAATTCCGTGCCGCCCGCTGCGCTCGTGCCGTCGATGAGTGTAATGGCAGTTTCAGTCGCGCCCACCCGGCGCACGGGGGCAAGCACGCCTGTCGAAGTCTCATTGTGGGGCCACGCGTAGGTGTCAATCCCTTCCAGTTCTTCGGTGAGGACGAGTTCGCCATGAGGAGCTGTGCGCACATCCGGGGGCGTCAGCCATGGCGCTGCCGCGGCCCGCGCGAAGCGGCTGCCGAAGACGCCGAAGTCAAGGCATTGGGCGCGCGTATCGACGAGCGAGAATGCGGCAATATCCCAGAATGCCGTAGAGCCGCCGTTGCCAAGCACCACCTCGTAGCCCTCGGGTGCGTCGAAGAGTTCGTGTAGCTGTTCCTGGATGCGGCCTACGAGTCGGCGCACGGGTGGTTGTCGATGAGAGGTGCCCAACAGTCGAAGGGGATCAGCTACAAGGTCTTGGAGTTGTGTGGGCCTGATCTTTGCCGGGCCACTTCCGAACCGTCCGTCGCGCAGTGGATAGCGGGGAAGCGTGCTGGGGTAGGTGAGGTTCATGGGTGAATGACCCTTCGCGTGTCTGTCAGGCAGAAGATCTGCGTCGAACTTTTTGTCCTATGACAAAGTGTAACATTGGCTTGATAGAACGAACCGGCGCGAGTGCGCTGAGCAGGGACGAGGACTATGACAGCACTAGGCACAGTGACAGCCCACCCGGTAATCGGCGCGGGGGCGCAGGTCCCCATTGCAAGCCAGCATGTTGGTGGCGCCACGTCTCCGTACGAGGCGGCGACGCTTGAATCGCCTCTTGTGGCGAATGCTCTCGACGTGCGCTCGGCGCTGCGGGAAACGATCCGCGTGCTTCGGGCTGACTGGCGGCGCCACTACGGCGAAGAAATGAATCTCGCCGCCACCCTCCCCGAACAAGCGCCCACGCGTGCCGAAGCCGCGCCGCGCACGCAAGCAGAGCGTGACGCGCAAGCGTCAATCGCGCACGGAATAGCTTGTATGCGCGAACTGTCAGAACAGTGGGAACGGCTGCTCTCCGATCCCGAGGTCGCAGAGTTACTTGCCTCCGCGAGCACGGCGCGGGCTCGGGTGCTGCGCCAGGCCATTGCTTTAGTGCGAGCGGTCGACGGCGCTGAGGGCGAAGCGAGCATGAGGGGTCGCTCCGCATCCCCTCATGCGCAGGCTACTCGCCTGGGGCCCGTCGACGCCCTCGTGCGGCACGCCGCTCGGCGATCGCGGCCGCTCACGAGGGAGGAACAGGCGACGATCGCAGCGGCAGCGAATCACGTGACACAAGCGCGTGGATCGCAGAGCCCTGCGGTCCGGCTCGGGGAGGGCAGGCCGGGCATGCAACTGGAAGCGGGCGAAGACCATGCGGTGCTCGACGCGGTGCTCCAAATTCGCATTCGGCAGGCCCGTCGTGAGCTCGACGCGGGGCTTGTGCTCAACGAAAAGATGCGTGAGCTTGTTGCCGCGGCAACGCCCGCGGTGCTGGCGGGAGCGCCGATCCTGCTGATCGGTGAGACCGGAGGTGCCAAGACCGCCCTTGCCGAGTACCTCGCTGGTCTGGAAGGCGAAGCCCATGAGTTCGTGTCAGGCTATGGCGACATCACCGGCGCCCAGATCGTTGGCACCCACGAGCTTCGGGCAGAGGGCGATGCGACGGTAACGGAGTTTGCGCCGGGGCCCCTGCTGCGTGCGATGCAGCGCGGCGTGCCGATTATTCTCGACGAGATAAACGCCATGCCGCCCGAGTTTCTCAAACGCCTGAACCGGGTCCTACAGTTACGCCCAGGTTCGAGATTTGCGGTGCAGGAGCAACCGGGACTTACCATCGAAATTGCCAGCGGCTTCGTCGTCTTGGCGACCGCAAACGAATACTCACCTCACAGATACCGCGGCATTGAACCGTTGAGCACTGAGCTCGTCAACCGATTCGGTTCGGCCACATTTCGGGTGCACTACCCTGACGCTGGAGCGAACATCGAAGATGTCCCAGCAGAGAACCTCCTATTGGCGGCAGCCGTCGTTGCTGGCCCGGATGGCTCTATGCCGCCCGGGCTCGGCCTGGCGGAGCTGACCCCACTCGCGCGCGCGGCCTTTATCAGTCAGCAGGTGTTCGTGGGAAATCCCGATGAGGCCCTCGACCGCTACCGTGGAACCGAGCATGAGTTCGACGAGCAGCCAGGGCTTGCGGAGACCGTCATCGCCCCGCGTACGCTCGCTGCTGTGCTCGAAGGAGTGATGCTGCAGGGTGGGGCGTCTGCGCTCACGGGCGCGATGGAGCGGTTCGTGGACGGGGTGATGCACACGGAGGACCGGGCAGTGCTCCGGCTGATACTCGCCGGACAAGGGCTGCTCAGATGAGCGAGGAAGGCTGGGTTGAGCGAAGCCAGACCGGCGAAACTTCTCTGTTCGACGGCGAGTTGGCCGCGACTGGCCGGCTCCTCGGCCTGCGCGTCACCGTTGTTGCTGGAGAGGAATGGCGAGTCGACGGCGGGCAGCTTGCGGTGGGCCGGGAGTATTTCACGCGGCGCGGGCATGACGTCGGTGCAGCGGTCGCGTTGACTGTGCGCGAACTCTGGTTTGTTTCGGGTGTGGGCCGCTCCATGGGCCGCGAGCACAGGCGATCACGAGTGCTCGTTGCTCGCCCCGATCTCCACGTCCTCATGGTCACTCTTGACAGGGTGCAGGCGCAGCGTGCGTTGCTCGATGTCGTACCTGGGTTTGGGAAGGAGCTATTTCGGGCAGTTCGCCGCGATATTCCTCAGACGCTTGTGGGTTGGCCACCCAGCGCTCAGTGGCTTGGGCTGTTGCAGCGCGCATCGCTGGGGCTTCCAACACACGTTCACGAAGTGGTCGGGCGACAGTTCACCGCTGTGGTCCGCGCTGCGCTTGAGGGGGCGGCAGCGGTCGACCCCGTGGAAGGGCTCGATCAATTGCTTGCTGTTGCTGTGCCCGTGCACGAGGCGCTCGCCGCAGGCAACGGGCTAGGTGATGCCGCGGATGGGGCCGCGGGCAATCGCCAAGGAGAGCGCGTCGAAGGAGAAGGAATCGGCGACCTGGGGAGCCCTGGAGCGGCGGAAATCGGCGCAGATGGCGCAATGGACCAGGAAGGAGAACGCGGAACCGGAAACGAAGGGGGACCTGAGAGCGAGGTCCCCCCACTGGTGCCTCCGGATCCGCTGCTATCCGTCACGGCCATTCAAGACCCCCTCGTTGAGATTGATTCGGGCGACACGCCACTGGTGCTGAGTGAGACACCGCTCTCCTCTCTGCGACCGTCGCTCGCCCCACCACACGGGGACCTGGGGACGCAGACAGAGGACGCCGGAGTTGGGGGGCGCGGCTTTCCCGAACCTGGGCCGACGAACGGTTGGCGGCACGGACGTGAGGCCGCGCTCGCTGAGTACCGGCACCGGCTTGCTACCCACCGTGACGAGGTGCGAGCTGTCGGTGACGTGTGGCGGCGATTGCTGCGAGAGAGCCTGCGAGTCGTGCGGCCCGAGACCGGTGCTGCCGGGCCCGAGCCTGGATCGATCCACACAGGTCGGCTGGCCGAAACTGTCGCGGAGTCTCGCGGCGGCGTCCCCAGGCCGAGCGCTTACCGTATTCGCAAGCCGTTGACAGTGCGCGGCCCTGGTCTCGGGCAGACAGACACCGTGCTTGTGCTCGACAGGTCAGGGTCTATGCGGGGCCAAGCGGCGCAGCTTTCGACGGATGCTGCGATGGTCTTTCTGGAGGCACTCGCGGGCGCAGCGAGAGAGCTCCGTGAGCTTGAAGCCCGGTTCCCCAGTCGGGCCCCGAGTATCGTGCGCTCCGGGCTCGTCGTATTTGATAGCGTGGCGACTTTGGTCAAGCGTTGTGGTGAACAGCTCACGGACCTTCACCGGATTTCCCTGCGCGAAGCACTGGCGACAGCGGAGGGGCAGACACACCCGGTCCCGGCGATCGAACTCGCGATGCGTGACCTGCTGACCGTCCAGCGGACTGGGGGTGCGACGCAGCGTCGAGTGCTTGTCTTCGTGAGTGACGGGGGGTTCGAGGCTAGCCAGGAAGACGCTGAGGGTCGTGCACTAGCGGGCGTGCTCGCAAGAGCGCGATCTGCAGGAATCGAGGTGTGCGGGGTCGGAATCGGTGCGACTGGTGGGATGGAACTCTTCCGGCCCGACCTCACGTCGATTGGGTCTGTGCGGGAGCTGCCCGCTGCGCTCGCGCAGCTGCTCAGCGAGCACCGGCGTTGGGGAGCATAAGGTAGCCGCCCTTCGGCCTAGCACGCCCTCCGGGTGCCCACGTGGCTGCCGTGGTCAGATCTCACCCTTGTGCTGATTCGAATTGATCCTGTGGTGCCGTCGAAAGTGTGTCGCGCTGCGAGGGTACGGTCTGGGAGAACTCCGGCAAGCCAGGTGAAGGTGCGCCCGTCGACCAGTGGAGCGGCAAGGGATCGCTGCCTGGCCTGCAGTGCGAGCATCTCCGGGAGTGACGGCCAAGCCTGCCCGGCCGTAAGCTCTGGCGTCGGAGACGTTACTGAAGTCCCACTCGAAGGGGCAGCGGATGCTGAGATCCAGCGGAGCGTCCAAGTAACTGAGCCGTGGACGCTCGCGTTTCGTACCGTTGGCGCCGCTGACTCGAGTGCCGGCCGATCGAGTGCGGCAAACCAGCGAAGCACTTCGGTGGCGCACTCAATCGGCGGAAGCACACCGTTTGCTGCCGCTACCCGCTGCCAGACTGCCGCGCCGAGTCCATGCGGCGCGAGGATGGGAACAAGTTCACCCGCGGCCGCCTGTTCGAGCGAAGGGGCCTCAGCGCCTAAGGCAAAGAACTCCTCGAAAGGGGGAGCGGTGACCTTGAGCTCGCGCGCGAGTAGTTCCGTGGCGAGGCGGGTCTCGGAGAATCTCACGCTGAGCTCCGCAGACGCTGTCGTTTGCAGCCCTTGGCCAAGGGTGCCTATCCGCAGCGCCCGCACTCGCTCGGCGAGTTCCGTTTCAGCCTCGGAAAGCGCTGACGGCCGCGGTGATACGCCCGCTGCGGCTGCTTCTCGGGCGACAAGGGCGAGCCGGGTCGCGCTCGTGTTATCTGTCACGGTTCGCGGCAGCGGTGGCCGGCCAGAGAGCGGGCGTGCGCGCGTGGCCCGGGAGACGCCCGAGCCACGCGCGCAGCACTGCTCGGCCTGCTGATTCGAGCGCGGGCCCGTACTCGGACGCTTGTGCGCGGATCGCGCCGGGATCAATGCCCGCCGTGCGGAGTTCGAGAGCGTGCCCAATGAGCCACTCCTCGATAGCCGCGTGATCGGCTTCAATGTGGAACTGCAACCCGAGTACGTGCTCGCCACGCGCAAAAGCTTGTACGGGCGTTGCCGAGGTCTGCGCGAGCCGCCGCGCACCTGGCGGAAGACCCGCATGCTCACCGTGCCAGTGCAGCACAGAGAGGTGTGCGAGCGGGCCGAGCACGCTGCGTGCGCCCGCCTGTGTGAGTGTTAGCGGTGCGTAGCCGATTTCAGGGGAGGGGAGCGCACGGATTTCGGCCCCCATCGCTTCAGCCATGAGCTGGGCGCCAAGACAGATGCCGAGCAGAGGGCGTTCAAGCTCGAGCCACCTGCGGATCAGGCGCTTTTCTTCATGCAGAAACGGGTACGCTGCGGTTTCTGCCGCCCCGATTGGGCCGCCGAGCACGGCAAGGAGGGCGCCGTCGGAGAACGAATTGACGTGAAGCGAGTCGAGACCCGCAAGACGCACCCTCACCTCGTACCCAAGCTCAGTGAGCACGCTGTGGAGCGTGCCAGGCCCTTCGAAGGCGACATGTTGTACCACGTAGGCGACGGGCGCTTGTGCTTCCTTCGCCGCCACAGTTGTGCGCATATTGCTCGAGATTTGCATTGTCATAGGACAAACAATAACATGGGTTATGTCGATGGAAATATTCCGCGAACCCGGTGGGGTGACCGATGGCGAGGTAGCAGTCCGCAAGGCTGTGCACGCAGGTTCGATTCCTGCCCCCACCTCGAAAAGCGCGCTGGTTTGTGGGTCCCGCGAAGCGCGCAATGGAGTCGTCTTTGTAATCGAATTCTCATGTGTCATCCGGTTCGGTAAGCCACTCGAGACCTTTTCGCATCCGTCGCGGTGTACAGCCCGGATGCTGCCCCGTGGAGTCTTCCGTGCCGCGCTCCCAGCGGTGTAGCCGTCGCGCACGCGATGGAGAATCAGCCAGAACCCGCGCGTGCGTGCCCGGTCGAATTGCTCAAGGAGCGCGCGTTAGTGCGGACGGCACGACCCTGCATCGTGCGACATGCACCAATACTGCCAGCCGTCTGCGCCCAGGATGCACGATCTCCACGCAACGTTCGCGAATGTGTCTCGTGCATGCCAGACTTGCGCTGAAATCGACAGCACAAAGGAGTAGCTATGACACTTCACGGGAAGACGATCCTCATGTCTGGCGGCAGCAGGGGCATTGGACTCGCGATCGCGCTGCGCGCCGCGGCCGACGGGGCGAACGTCGCGATGCTTGCGAAGACAGATACCCCGCACCCAAAGCTCGCGGGCACAGTGCACACGGCGGCGGAAGAGATTCGCGCCGCGGGTGGCAACGCGCTCGCCATCGTCGGCGACGTGCGCAGCGATGACGACATTGCGGCCGCCGTCGAACAGACGCGCGCCGAGTTCGGTGGGATCGATATTGTCGTGAACAACGCGAGTGTCATCGACCTGTCGGGCACGCTCGATCTGAACCCCAAGAAGTACGACTTGATGCAGGACGTGAACGTGCGCGGCACTTTTATGCTCTCCCGTGCGGCACTTCCGCTCCTCAAGCTTGCCGAGAACCCACACATCTTGTCGCTCTCGCCGCCGCTGAACCTCGATCCGAAGTGGCTTGGCGCGCACACAGGCTACACGCTCGCGAAGTACGGCATGACGATGTCGACGCTTGGTATGGCAGCCGAGTTCGCGGAAGCGGGAGTCGCGGCGAACACGCTGTGGCCAGCCACAACTATCGCGACCGCAGCAGTGCAGAACCTCCTCGGTGGCGACAAAGTCATGGCCGCGAGCCGCACGCCAGCGGTCTACGCCGATGCCGCGTACGCAGTGCTCACGAAGCCCGCCCGAGAGTACACAGGCCAGTCGCTGATTGCAGAGGACGTGCTTCGTGGTGAGGGCGTCACAGATTTCTCCGGGTACGCCGCGGTACCGGGAACACCAGACGGCGCCCTCTACCCTGACATCTTCCTGGGTTAGGCTTCCGCTCGCCGGGGTAGCGGCACTAGCGTTGGCACATGGTCAACTATCGCTACCTCGGAAACAGCGGCCTGAAGGTCTCTGAGATCACCTACGGCAACTGGATCACTCACGCCTCTCAGGTCGCAGACGAGGCCGCGACGAAGACTGTGCATGCGGCGCTCGATGCCGGCATCACGACCTTCGACACTGCTGACACCTACGCAAACCAGGCCGCCGAGGTTGTGCTTGGCAAGGCCCTGGCTGGTCAGCGCCGCGAGGGCCTCGAGATTTTCACGAAGTGCTATTTCCCTGTCGGCGCAAAGGGGCCGAACGACACTGGGCTGAGCCGCAAGCATATTTTCGAGTCGATCAATGGCT
Organism: Leucobacter aridicollis; assembly: GCF_024399335.1. Taxonomy (NCBI): domain Bacteria; kingdom Bacillati; phylum Actinomycetota; class Actinomycetes; order Micrococcales; family Microbacteriaceae; genus Leucobacter; species Leucobacter aridicollis. Next base: position 2,630,490 of record NZ_CP075339.1, on the reverse strand, counting down.
CGCTCGCCAGGCTCGGTACCGATTATGTCGACCTGTACCAGGCGCACAGGTTTGACTACGAGGCCCCGCTTGAGGAGACGTTCCAGGCCTTCGCCGACGTCGTCAGGCAGGGTAAAGCGCTCTACATCGGTGTGTCTGAGTGGACAGCCGAGCAGCTTCGCGAGGGCCATGCGCTCGCGAAGCAGCTCGGTATTCAGCTCATCTCGAACCAGCCGCAGTATTCGATGCTCTGGCGAGTGATTGAGGGCAAGGTAGTGCCTGCCTCCGAGGAGCTCGGCATCTCGCAGATTGTGTGGTCGCCGATGGCGCAGGGCGTGCTCACCGGGAAGTACCTTCCGGGCCAGCCGCTCCCGGCGGGCTCGCGCGCGACGGATGAACGCGGTGGTGCGAGGTTCATTCACGACTTTCTGCGTGAGGAGCTGCTCGTCGCGGTGCAGCGGTTGAAGCCAATTGCCGAGCAAGCCGGGCTGACGATGCCGCAACTCGCAATCGCGTGGGTGCTGCAGAACCCGAACGTTGCGGCTGCGCTCGTCGGGGCCTCGCGCCCGGAGCAGCTTGCCGACACCGTTAAGGCTTCGGGGGTCACGCTCGACGCATCAACGCTCGCGGCGATTGACGAGGCGCTCGGCGACGCTGTGTATAGCGACCCGCAAGACACCTACTCGGTCTCACCGAAGACGAGGCTGAGCTAACCCCCGAGCGCCGGCGCGTGCGTTGCGAGTAGGTCTGCGTAGGTCTCGCGCCGGGTGACGAGACGCGCCTCTCCGTCTGCGACGAAGACGATTGCAGGCTTGAGCGCGCCGTTGTAGTTGTTTGACGTTGTGTATGAGTACGCGCCTGTCGTTGCCATGACGACAACGTCGCCGATCCGAGCCGCCGGAAGCTCGGCGCCGTCGATGAGGAGGTCGCCCGACTCGCACTGGCGGCCCACGAGTTGCACGGCCTCTGTCGCGGGCTCAGTCGCTCGGTTTGCAATGACGGCCTCGTATCGCTGCAGCGTGAGCGCGACGTCAAGCTGATCCGCCATCCCGCCGTCGACCGCAACGAAGACTTGCCCGGTGCGCTTCACTGAGACGACGCGATAGGCGGAGACGCCGGCGCGGGCAACGAGTGAGCGGCCGGGCTCGATGAGCAGTCGCGACCCCTCGGGGAGGTGCGCTTTCGCCGCGGCAACGATCTCGTCGAGGTACTCTTCGACGGTCGGTGCCTCATCGGCGTGCGTGTACTTCACGCCAAGGCCGCCGCCGATGTCGTAGGTGGGGAAGTGGCCCGCGCTCGAAATGTTCTCGACGGCCTCCGCGAACTGTGCGGTGTTGAGAATCTGCGAGCCGATGTGTAGGTGCACGCCTTCGAAACGCATGAGCGGGTGCGTGCGCATGCGCTCGATCGCGGCGAGCGCCTGGTCCATCGGGAGCCCGAACTTCGAGCGCGCGCCGCCGGTCGCCTGCGAGGCGTGGGTCTCGGCCTCGACGCCTGGAATCACGCGAAGCAAGAGCGCCTGCGGGGTGGTGAGCAGCGTTTCGAGCCTGTCGAGCTCATCGGTGTTGTCGACGATGATCGTGCCGACCCCGCGATCGAGCGCGAACGCGAGTTCCTCAGTTGTTTTTGCGTTCCCGTGAAAGTAGATGCGTGCGGGATCGACGCCGGCGGCGAGCGCAAGATGCAGTTCGCCTGCCCCCGCGACGTCAACTGCGAGACCCTCCTCCTTGGCGATCTGGTACATCCCAACGGCGGGGAGTGACTTCGATGCGAAGAGGACGTCGGAGTTTGGCCACCTGTCGCGAAGCCCAATGACGAAGCGGCGCGCCTGCTCGCGAAGCCCGGCTTCGTCGAAGACGTGTAGTGGAGTGCCGTACTCTTCGACAAGCTCGGTGACAGGCACTCCGCCGATCGCCAGGGTGCCTTCGTCGGTGATGGAGCTGTGCTCAGGGAGCATCTCGCTCAGTCGAGCGGCGTGGGCGGCTGTGGCGTGCGCTGCGGTCATCTCATCTTCCTCGATTCTTGTTATACCTAGCAGTATATGGCGTGAGATTAGCTTTCTGGCCCAAGCTTGTGAATAATAAGTTCATATCGGTACACGGGAGGTAGTACGTTGACGGCGACAAAGACGGGCCAGGCGGTATCGGCCGAGCAACCGGCTGGGCGCGAGCTTCGCTACCAGCGGGTCTACGACCTCGTGCTTCGCCTCATTGAAGAGGACGGCCTTGAGCCTGGTGACAAGCTCCCGAGCACCGCCGAACTCACAAAGCTCGCTGATGTGAGCGTCATTTCCGTCCGCCGCGCGCTCGACGAGCTCGACCACGACGGAGTCATCGAGCGCCACCAGGGCCTCGGAACATTTGTCGCAAAGCCCCGCCTCATCAGCCAGCCGGGGCGCGCGGGCGCGCTGCTCGGCACGATCTCGCAGGATGAGCAGCCTGTGCAATTCACAACCCGCCTGCTCCGCATCGCCGTGGGCATGCCGAGTCGTAACCATGTGAGAGCGCTCGACATTCAAGAAGGTCAGCCGGTGTGGGAGATCTCCCGCGTCCGGCTTCGCGACGGGCGAGAGACTGTCGCAGAGCGCGCAACCCTCCCGCTCAGCCTGGTCCCAGCGCTTGACGAGGCAGAGCTCGCCGAGGGGCGCTCACTCTACGAGTTGCTCGAGGAGTTGCACGGCATCACTGAGGCATACGCCGAGCAGGTCTTCCAAGTTGACCGCCCGAGCCAGTGGGAGCGCGAGCAGCTTAGCCTCGGCCCGAACGACACCGTGATGCGCGTCCGCGGCGTGAGCTATACCGAAGACGACATCGCGTTCGACTCATACCAGCAGTCGTACCGCGCAGACGAGTTTCTGTTCTACGTCCAGGGCGCGCGCTCGACACCGCGGCTGCTGAGCCCCGAAAGCGCCGGCACCTGGGGCGTGCGCGCACTCGGCACCGAGTAGCCGAGCGCGCGCCTTATCACGCCCGACTGTGGGCTGGGTCAGGGCTCGGGATGCTGTTGATGAGCAGCTGGGTGTAAGGATCCTGCGGGCGATTCACGACGTCGTCTGGGGTGCCCGATTCAATGATCCTGCCCTCGCGCATCACCATGATGCGGTCGGCGTACTCCGCGGCAGTTGACAGGTCGTGCGTGATCATCAGGATCCCGAGGCCGGCAGAGTCCTTCAGCTCGGCGAGCAGCTGCAACACTCCCGAGCGCACCGACACGTCGAGCATGCTCACTGGCTCGTCGGCGAGCAGCAGCGACGGCGTCAACACGAGCCCCGACGCGATTGCGACACGCTGGCGTTGCCCGCCTGACAGCTGGTGCGGATAGCGGTCGAGGTACTGCTCCACGGGTGTGAGGCCCACCGACTCGAGCGCGGAGACAATCCGTGCCATCCGCTCCTCGCGGGTCTTGCACACCTTGTGAATGAGTAGGGGCTCCTCAAGCGTGTCCGCGACAGTGAAGCGCACATCGAGAGACTCGTACGGGTCTTGAAAGATCGGCTGCACGAGCGACCGCAGCTGCTTGCGCGCCGCGCGCCGAGCCCCAAGCGCGCTGATCCCGGCAACTTCGATGCTGCCAGCGGCCTCGGGAATGAGTCCCATGATCGACTGCATCGTTGTCGTCTTGCCGCACCCCGACTGGCCGACGAGCGCGACGAGTTCACCCCGATCGACATCAAACGAGATCCCGTCAACGGCGCGATGCTCACGGCGACCGGCGTAGTGCACGGTGAGGTCGCGCACCGCGAGTAGTGGCTCGGCGGCGGGCGCGTGTGCGCGGCTCGCGTTCGCAACGGCAGCGATGTCGGGCGTCGACTCGAACAGCGTGCGTGTGTATTCGTGCGCGGGGGCGCGGTAGAGCTGCTCGACTGCGCCGATCTCAACGATCTCGCCCGCACGCATCACCGCGGCTCGCGAGCAGCTTTGCGCAACGACGCCGAGGTCGTGGGTAACGAGGATCACCGCAAGCCCCAGCCGCTCCGAGAGCTCGACGAGGAGCCCAAGGATCTGATCCTGCACAACGACGTCGAGCGCCGTTGTCGGCTCATCGGCGAGCAGCACCTTGGGCTCACACGAGAGAGCCATCGCGATGACAGCGCGCTGCTTCATGCCGCCAGATAGCTCGTGCGGGTATCGCTTTTCGGTGCCCTCGGGAAGGCCGACGAGGCCGAGCAGCTCACGCACCCGTTCCTGCATTGTTGCCTTGGGGAAGCCGTGGAAGCGCAGCGCCTCCTCAATCTGCCAGCCGATCGTCTTGACCGGGTTAAACGCGCTCATCGCGCCCTGGAACACCATCGCGATGTCTTTCCAGCGGTGGGGGCGAACGGTCGCGTCGCCGCCCGCAATGATGTCGACGCCGTCGAGCAGAATCTGGCCGCCCACTGTTGCGTTTGCTGGCAGCAGGCCGAGGGCGGCGAGAACAGTTGTCGTCTTGCCGCAGCCCGACTCGCCGACGAGGCCGAGCCGCTCGCCTGGCGCGAGCGCGAGGGAGATGCCGTGGACTGTCTCGGTCTCGTCGCCGCGGTCGTTTGCGAACCAGACCCGCAGGTCGCGGATTTCAAGCACGGGGGTGGGGGAAGGTGCTGCGGTCATTCGCCCGCTCCGTTCGTAGCAGTAACTGAGTGTGTCGGGGGTCGCTTCGTCGTCGCGCGGGCCTTCGCGTCTTCGGTCGACCCGAGCGGGCGGATCGCCCACGTGCGCAATGCGAGGTGAGAGATCTTCAGGCGCGGGTTGAGCGCGTCCTCGATGGCGCGGCCGACGAGGTAGCAGCCGAGGATGAGCAGCGCCACTGCGACGCCGGCTGGAACGATCGCCCACCAGGCGCCTGTGCTGATCGCGGCGCGACTAAACGCGTGCTCCATGATGACGCCCCACGTAACTGTGTTTGGGTCAGACAGGCCGAGGAAGGCAAGCGCCGTCTCGTTGAAGATCGCGACGGTGATGGCGAGCACGCCGCTCGCCGCGAGGAGCGGCCCGAGCTGCGGCAGGATGTGCCGCATGATGATGCGAAGGTGGCTGCCGCCGAGCGCCTCAACTCGCTTGACGTACACGCGCTCGCGCAGGCTCTTCACCTGCGACCTTACGATGCGGGCGGTGCCCGTCCACATGAGTACGCCGATCACGATGATGACGTGGTTGAGGCTTGGGCCCCACACCGCGGCAATGACAATCATGAGCACGATTTGTGGGATTACCAGGAAGTAATCGGTGATGCGCATGAGCACGGTGTCGACCCAGCCGCCGAAGTAGCCGGAGAGGATGCCGACCGCCGAGCCGATCACGATCGCGATCGCCGCCGCCGTGAACCCCACCCACATTGACACTCTGCCGCCCTCGAGCACCAGCGTGAGCACGTCGATACCACCGTCGTCGCAGCCGAACCAGTGCGCTGGCGAGGGTGCCTCGAAGACTCCGCAGCTCACCTCGTTTCCCGCGTAAGGGGTGAGGAGTGGTGCGAAGATTGAGACGAGGAGGAAGAAGGCGATGATCGCGAGCCCAATGATGGCGCTCGGTTGCCTGAGCGCGGTCGCGAACGCGCCCCGGCGGCGGTCCTTCGGCCTGCGCCTCCGGGGGAGCGAGAAAAGTGTGGTGCCTGGTGCTGCCATTGTGTGCTCCTTGCTCAATCGGAGACCCGCGGATCAAGCCACGCATATGCGAGGTCGGCGAGGTAGTTGAAGACGACGACGGTGATTGTGATGACGAGGAACCCGCCTTGGAGCATCGGGTAGTCGCGCTGCAGCACCGCCTGGTAGAGCTCGCGGCCGATACCCGGCCACGAGTAGATGACCTCGATCAGGATCGCGCCGCTCACGACTGTCCCGAGCGCAAGCGCGACCATCGTGACTGTGGGGAGCATCGCGTTGCGCACCGAGTACGAACGGATGATCCTGCCACGCGGAAGCCCCTTCGCGCGTGCAGTCAGCACGTAATCCTCGCCGAGTGTCTCGAGAACTGACGAACGCATAATGAGGAGGTACTCAGCGTAGAGGGTGAGGGCGAGTGTCGCGACCGGGAGTATGAGGTGTCGAAGTCTGTCTGCAAACTGCTCGCCGGGACTTAGCGCGATTGCGAACGGATCTGCCATGCCGGCGGAGGGCAGGACACCGGCGAAGAAAATGAGCAGCATTGCCCCGACGAACTGGGTCGGAAACGCGTAGAAGACCACCGAGATGTTCGTCATCGCGTGGTCGAAGATGGTGCCGCGCCGCACGGCGCTCAGGATGCCGAGTGTGATGCCGATGGCGAGCGCGATGATGGTGCCGCTCAGCACAAGGGGGAGCGTGTTGAGAAAGGCCTCCGCGAGATTTGCCGCGACCGGTTGCCTGTTCGAGAACGAGATGCCAAGGTTTCCGGTGAACAGTCCCTTGAGGTAGAGCAGGTATTGCTCCCAGAGCGGCTTGTCGATGCCGAATTGCCGCTCAAGGGTTGCCTTCATCTCGGCTGAGGCGCCTGGCACGCGTGAGAGACGATTGGCCGCCGATCCTGGCAGTACGCGAAATAGCAGGAAGTTAATTGTGACGGCTACGAAGACCGTGACGAGCGCGAACAGAGTCCTGCGCCAGATATATCTTCCTCGATGCATCGGGGGTCCTTTCAGTGCAGCGACGGTGCATGCGGCCCGAGATATCCTCGGGCGATGGAACTACTTTACTGCCTATATGAGAAGTAGCGCTATATAGTATGCTAAGTCTACTGAGAGAGGTGCGCGGGCCGCGCGCACCGATCAGTCGATGGAGGATCAATGAAGATCGCAGTACGCGCGGGCCTGGCTGTCGCAGCCGCGGCCGCACTTGTCATATCAGTCTCCGCCTGCTCTCCTGGCGGATCAGGAAGCGCAGGCGGGGGCAGCAACTTCCTGCGGGTCGGGGCGACCGCGGTTGTCGACTCGCTCAACCCGTTTGTGTCGGACTCCGACTACTCGAGCGTGATGTACCAGTACATCTACCCGCACCTCACCGAGTACGACGAGAACCTCGAAATCGTCCCGTCATTCGCAGAGTCGTGGGAGTCGAGCGCAGATGGCACCACGTGGACGTTCAATACAGTGAAGGACGCGAAGTGGAGCGACGGTGAGGCGCTTGACGCCGAGGATGTCGCGTTCACCGCAAACCTTATCCTTGAATACGCAGACGGGCCCACTGGCATTCTGTCGGGGTGGGTGGCGCACTTGAATAAGGCGGAGGCGACAGACGCCAACACTGTCGTCTTCACATACGACGCGCCAGTCGCTAACGTGCTGACGCAGGTGCAGGCTCTCCATATTCTCCCGGAGCACATTTGGGCGCCGAAGGCGACAGGTGACGGCATCGAGCTCACGAATTTCGACAACGCCCCGCCGATTGTCTCCGGCGGGCCATTCACGCTTGAGTCCTACAAAAAGGACCAGATGATGATGTACAAGACAAACCCGAACTGGTACGGCAAGGCTCCTGAGATAGACGGATGGGGGTTGCAGTTCTTCGCGAACGACGACGCCATGGTGTCTGCGCTCAAGAGCGGCCAGGTCGACATGGTTGGGCTCACAACGCCGCCGACAGCGGTTGAGAAGCTGAAGGCAGACGGCATGACTGTGCAGACCGGGCAGAGCGTCTCGATCAAGAACGTCATCATCAACACGAATCCCGAGAAGACCGCGCACCGCGAGCTGCTCAACCCCGAGGTGCGCAAGGCGCTTGAGTACGGCATCGACAGGAATGAAATTGTTGAGCAGACCTACCTCGGAAACGCGGAGCCAGGGTCGACGCTGCTGACCCCGATCTCGGGATTCAAGAACGAATCTCTTCCAGGGCTCCCGTACGACATTGAGGCTGGAAACAAGATCCTCGATGATCTCGGTTACCTACCTGGTGCCGATGGTATTCGCGTCGCCGACGGCGAGAAGATGGCGTACGAGCTTGTGTTCCCGACGGCTGAGTCAGGGTCGGGTGACCGCGCGTTCCAGACGATGCAGCGCGGCTGGGAGAAGCTCGGCATCAAGGTTGAGCAGCGCAAGATGGACTCAGACGCTGCCTGGGACGCGATCACAGCCCCAGACAACAAGTACCTCGACTTTGACATTGCAATGTGGAACTGGGCGCCACCGTACGAGCCTGACTTCATCCTCAGTACGCTGACGTGCGACTCCCTCGGAGGAAACTCAGACAGCGGCTATTGCAACCCGAAGTACGACGAGCTCTACAAGGCGCAGGGCACCGAGCTTGACGCCGCAAAGCGCCAGGAGATCATCAACGAGATGCAGCAGATCATCTTTGACGACCGGCCGTACATCGTCTACGCCTACCCGAATGTGATCGAAGCGTTCAACCCCGCCTGGGACGGCTTCGTGTTGTCTCCGCTCGTTGGATCGATCAATAACCTCTCGACGCAGACCCTCACGGGTGTGCACAAGACCGAGAAGTAGCGAGGAGTTCAGATGCAGGAATCACTGCTGCTGCTGCTGGGTGACGGGTGGCGCGTTGGTGGGCACGCGCCTGAGGGTGATGGGCTTCACAGCCTCGCCGCCGAGTTGGGCGTTACCGACTCCGAACTCGCCGCTACGGTCGCCGGGGCCGTGGATGCGCGTGCGGGGAGCGAACCCAGCAGGATCGTGATTCCACTGGCCTCGGGGCCGGTCACCGTGGTTGTGTGCCGGCTCCCCGGCGCACGCCGCGGCCCCGGAGCGCCGAGCGACGAGGAGCGATTCTTCGAGGCGGGGTTACGGCTCGGGGCAGCAGGTGGCGGGCGAGCGCAGCTGTGGTTCTCGGGCCGGGCAGCTGCCGGTGTCGCGCTCGGCGAGCTCCCGGGGCCGCTGCGTGATGCACTGTGGAGCGGTGCGTGGCTTGCGACCCAGCGGCCGGCTGCCGCCCTCGACGAAGATCTCATGCCTGTATTTGGGGACGGCGTGGCGCAGTCGTCTCCCGCGGTGTTTCGGGCGCGCGCCCGCGGGTGGGTGCGCGAGCTCACTGAGCGGCCGGCGAACCTGCTCGGACCGCAGGAGCTTGGCGATGAGATCGCGAGGCTTGCCGAGGCTCACGGCAAAGGCGTGACGGTCGAACTCTGGTCGGCTGATGACGCCAGCGAACGGGGTTTCGGCGCGCTCGTCGCGGTGGGTGCCGGCTCGAGTCGCCAGCCTATCGTCGTGCGGCTGCGCTGGTCCGCTGCGGGCCAGGGGGGCCCAATACTCGGCGTTGTCGGGAAAGGGGTCACCTTCGACTCGGGTGGGCTCAATGTGAAGAAGGACCCGGGTGAGCTCGCCTGGATGAAGAGCGACATGGCGTCGGCCGCCACTGTCGCCGCCGCGCTTGTGCTCGCGTCTCGCTTGGGGAAGCCCGGCGCGCCAGTCGAGGCGATTCTTCCGCTGTGTGACAACGCGGTGTCTGGGAGCTCTGTCAGGCCGGGCGATGTCGTCACGCACCCCGACGGCCGCACCACAGAGGTTGTGGATACCGACTGCGAGGGCAGGCTCGTGATCGCCGACGGACTCGCCTGGCTGCGCGCGGAAGGGGCGGCGACTCTGCTCGATCTGGGCACGCTCACTGACGGCGGCGCGGGGCTCCGGGCCGCCGGGCTATGGTCGAACGATGCGCTTCTTGCGTCGCGGCTGCAGGCAGTCGGGGGCGGCGTCGCAGACCCGCTCTGGCCCATCCCGCTTCCGTATGGCGAAGAAGTGGTGCTTGAGAGCCGCGTCGCCGACGCAAAGAACGCGCCACTTGACCGCCCGGATCTTGGTCGCCACGCAGCGGGGTTTCTCGCCGAGTTTGTCGGTGAGGTCCCGTGGGCGCACCTCGACATCGGTGGGGTCGCCTACCTTGAGGCGCCGATTGCCGGGTGGCCAGAGGGGCCAACCGGTGCGGCAACGCTCGCCGTCGCCGCCGCAATTGGAGAGTGGGCTGCCGGATCATTGCGCTAGGTATTGCGCACCGTCACCACTCTGTATATGCTTAGTATGACAAGCTAGCGGCGGAGATCCTCCCCGCGGTAATTGAAAGGCTCAACGTGGACCTCACATTCGATTCGGCGTTCCCCGCGCGTACCGCGCGCTCTCGCGAACTCTTCGAGCGCGCAAAGCTCACGATTCCCGGCGGCGCGGGCAGTACCGCCCGCCTCCCGCGCAACGGCTGGAGCCCCTACCCGCTCTTCATCGAGCAGGGTCAGGGCTCGCGCATCACCGACGTTGACGGCAACGAGTACGTCGACTATCTGCTCGGCCTCGGCCCCGACATCCTCGGCCACCGCCACCCAGTCGTTACCGAGGCCGTAGTGAAGGCAGTGCAGGAACAGGGCACGAGCTTCGGCCTCCCATACGAGCTCGAGATTGAGGCCTCGGAAAAGGTTGTCGCTGCAGTTCCAGGCGTCGAACAGGTTCGCTTTGCGAACTCGGGCTCAGAGGCAGTCGGCCAGGCCGTACGCATTGCTCGCGCAACGACTGGCCGCCGCATCATTGTCCGCTTTGAAGGCCTCTACCACGGGTGGCAGGACAGTGTGTACTGGTCGAATCACGTCGACCTCGACAAGGCGGGTTCCGCAGATCGCCCCCGCCCCGTCGCGATGGGGCTCGGGGTGCCCGCGGAACTCGAAGAGACGCTTGTCGTGCTCACCTGGAACGATGCAGAGAGCTTCGTCAAGCTCATGGAAGAGCGCGGCGAGGAGATTGCCGCCGTTATCACCGAGCCGGCGGTGCTCAACACGGGCTGCATCCTCCCCGAGCCTGGTTACCTGGAGCTCCTCCGCAGCGAGACGACCAAGTACGGCGCGATGCTCATCTTTGATGAGGTCATCACCGGTTTCAGGATCGCACGCGGCGGTGCGCACGAGTACTACGGCGTCATCCCCGACCTCACCACCTACGCTAAGGGCGTCGGCGGCGGCTTCCCGGTTGCCGCAATTGGCGGCACGACCGAAGCGATGCGCCTCATCGCCGACGGTACATACTCCCACTCGGGTACCTACAACGCGAACGTCGTGCAGTGCGCGGCTGTCTCGGCAACGATGGACCTGCTCGCTGAGCCAGGGCTCTACGAGCGGCAGCGCGCGCTCGGCGACAGGCTCGCGCGTGGGCTCGAGTCGATCGCTAATGAGAACGGGATCGACGCGTACGTGACGGGCCTCGGCACCGTGTTCCAGCTCTGGTTCGCAGACGGACCGATTAAGAACTGGCGCGACGCCGTAGCCCACACCCGCGAGGGCGTTTTCAAGCGCTGGTACGAAGAAATGCTTGTGCGCGGCGTGCTCTTTCACCCGCTACAGTTTGAGAACCTCTTCGTGTCGCTCGTTCACGACGACCGCGACATTGACGACACGCTTGAGGCCGCTGCTGGCGCCATGAAGGTGCTGAAGCAAGAATTCTCGCGCTAAGCGATTCAACGACGAAAGGGCGCGGCATGACGCCTCCCGAGGGCATCGCGATCGGACTCGACCTTGGCACTTCAAGCCTCAAAGCAATTGCTGTTGGGGTTGAATCCGGTCGGGTGCTTTTCAGGGAGCGTCAGCCGTACCCGACGCACAGACCAGAGCTCGGGGCAGCTGAACAGGCGCCCCAAGACTGGATGGCGGCGGCGATCGGTGCGCTCGCGCGCCTCGCCGCCGCGACCGGGGCCGAACGTTGGGTGGGCATCGGGCTCTCGGCGATGCTGCCGACGCTCGTGTGTCTCGACGCCGACGGGGAACCTGTTGGGAGCGCAATCGTCTGGGAAGACACACGCGCCGAGACAGAGGCCGAGTGGCTGCGACGCGAACACGCGGACGCAGTCGCCTATGAGCGAACCGGCCAGCAATTCGACGGCCGATACCTCGTGCCGATGTTTCTCCGGCTGCGTGACAGCGATCCCGAGGTCGCATCCCGAACAGTTCGCCTCGCGGGAGCAAAGGATTACCTGTTCGAACAGCTCACCGGCGAACTGCTTACGGACCCCTCGACGGCCGCGGGGAGTGGCGTCTACGATCTCACCACTGGCGCGTACGCCGCTGGCCCGTGGCCGGAGCTTCCACCAATTGCGCAGTCGAGCGAGTCTCGCGGGCTCGACGCTGGCGTCGCCAGGCTCATCGGGGTACGCGCGGGAATTCCTGTCGCTCTTGGAGGCGCCGACTCGGTGCTCGGCGCCGAGGCGCTCGGAACGCGGCCAGGGCTCGACGTCGCAATCATCTCGGGGACGAGCACCGTCGTGCTCGGCACCAGGCGTGAACTCGAACTGCGAGCAGAGGGGCAGGCGCTCGTCACTCCGCTCGCGCTCGGGGGCTACGGCCTCGAAATGGACCTCGTCGCGACGGGCTCCGCCTTCCAATGGTTGACAGGCCTGACAGGCGCAACGAGCGTTGCCGACCTCATAGCGGAGGCGAGCACTGTCGACCCGCTCGCTGCGCCTGCTGTACTTCCATACGTGGGGCCCGGAGAACAGGGAGCGCTCTGGGAACCAGGTATCTTCGGTGCGTTCCACGGACTGACACTCGCCACAACGCGCGGCGCACTCATGCGCGGGCTTCTCACGGGCGTGATTCTCGAGCTTCGACGGTGCATCTTTGCGATCGGGCCAGACGTCGACGGGCGCATCATTGCCTCCGGTAGCTCGCTCGCGTCGCCGCTGGCGCTCCAAGACCTCGCCGATGCGTGCGGCAGGGAAGTGCTCGCAGATGAGAGCGACGCGGACCACTCGGCGCTTGGGGCGATCGCAACACTGCTCGTCGGCCTCGGAAAGAAGCCTCCAACGCGTGCCGCCACGCTTTCGCGTTACGCGCCGGATCCAGGCCGCGCGGCGGTGTGGGAGGCTCTTGCTGCGCGACACGACAACGACCTCGAGCGCGAGCGGGCCCGTGCCGCGGTAGCGCGTGCTGACGATCCCGCCTGGCGTGCAGGGGAGGGAACGCTGTGAGCGCCTCGTCGATGCACAACGTACTTGGCAGCGATCCCGTCACCGGTCTCCTCAGGCAGTTGCTCGCCCAAGCGCCGGTCACAGGGGGCGCTGTCGCGCTCGCCCGCGGCGACTTCATCGAGCAGCTTGCGTTTGGCACGAGAGGCCCCGGGGGCCTCCCAGTTGAAGTGCACGATAGATTCGAGATCGGTTCGATCTCAAAGACGATCACCGCGCTCGCCGCCGCCCGGCTCGAGGTGGAGGGCGTCGTGCGGCTCGACGACAGGGTCCGTTCGTACCTGCCGTGGCTTGAGCTGCCGGAGGGCGCCTCGGAGCCGACGCTGCGCGAGTTGCTTTCGCACACGGCTGGCTGGATCGCAGGCAACTCTGCCATGCCCGGAGAAATCGCGCAGGCGCTTGAGCTTCCGGGTACGCGCGCCATCACCGCGCCGGGTGAACGCTTTCACTACTCGAATGTGGGATACGTCGTGCTCGGCCTCGCGCTCGCCGAGGCGGCGGGCACACGCTTTCCGCAACTGCTCAGGGAGCGCATTTTTGAGCCCCTCGGGCTGCCTGGGGCGCTCGGGAGCATCACGGGTGCCGAGCGGGCCAGGCTGTGCCCAGGAACGGTGCCGACGCGCGATGACGCGCACTGGACACCCGGCGATCCGCTGAGTCAACAGAATTGGGTCGAGCCCGCGGGCGCCGACGGCAATGTCGGAGCAAGCGCCCGAGAGCTCCTCCAGTTTGGGCTCGCGCTCACTCGGCCCGCCGCATTCCCGCGCGAGCGCGCGTGGCTCCCCGCCGCCGTCGCCGCGATTGCGACGCCTACGGCGCCCAGCGGTGAAGACATCCTTGCGGCAGGGCCACACCTGCAGGTGCAGGGCGCGCGGTACGGGCTTGGTGCGAACGTCGAACCGACGGCGCTCGGCTCGATGCTCACTCACGGCGGCGGCATGATCGGCTACGGCGCCTTCCTGATTTCGCACCCAGATCTCGACCTCACTGTTGCCGTCGCCCTCAGCACACCGGGGGAGTGGCCGCACGCCGAGCTGCTCGCACGGGCAATCCACGCCGAGCTCATAACGTGTGTGGATGGCGGGGACGCCGCAGGCGGCGCGGTCGCGCCTGGTGCGACCGATCCCGTTGCGGCCATTCGCGTCTCGCGGGGGCCGCTCTCAACGGGGGGTGCGGAGGTCTCCGGGTTGAGTGGCCATTATCGGAGCTACACACCCTGGTGTCCGCACTACGAGGTCGGCGTTTCAGCCGAGCCCGGCACCGCTGGGCACCTCGTGCTCCGGGCGTATAGCGGAGTTGAGGCTCCAACCGAAGATACGCCGCTTGTGGCGCTCCCAGAACCGGCAACGTTCGCTGTCGGAGCAGAGCCGGGCACGCCCGAGCGGGCGAGGTTCAGAAACTTCATCGATGGCGTCGCGCAGACGCTCGATATCGACGGCTGCGTGTACTCGCGCGTTGTCGATCGCTAGTGCGCCCGCAAAGCGCAGAAAGTGAGTACTACAGTGCACATTCACGTTTTCACGACCGAGGCTGAGCTCGCGCAGGCCGCGGCCAAACGAATCGTTGATCGCGTGCGCGCAGACGCCTCGGCTGTCGTCGGGCTTGCGACCGGCTCGTCTCCAGTTGCGGTATATGCGGAGTGGGGCAGGCAAGCGCGCGAGCTCGGGCTTGACCAGTCGGGCGTTCGAGGCTTCGCGCTCGACGAGTATCTCGGGCTTGACCCGTCTGACCCGCGAAGCTACCACGCCGTCATTCGGCGGGACGCCGTCGCTGGGGCTGGGCTCAACGCCGAGCTCGTGCGGATCCCTGATGGTTCGGGCAGACCCGATGCCGCCGAGGAGTACGAGCGAACGATCATGGAGGCGGGTGGCGTCGATGTCCAGGTGCTCGGGCTTGGCCGCAACGGGCACCTTGGGTTCAATGAGCCGGGTTCGTCTGCCACATCGCGGACGCGCGTTGTGAGTCTCGCGGAGACGACGATCTCAGACAATGCACGATTCTTCGAACGGCAGGAAGACGTTCCCACGGCGGCGATCACGCAGGGGCTCGGAACGATCTTTGAGGCACGGGAGCTGCTTGTGATCGCAGTAGGGCCGGCGAAGGCCGCGGCAGTTCAAGCGGCGATCGAGGGCGAAGTCACCGAGGCGCTGCCAGCGAGTCTCTTGCAAACCCACCCGAACGTGCATTGGTTCCTCGACGAGGCTGCAGCTGCTGGCCTCGCGGCAGTCGGGTAGTCGCCGCACGTCACAGCCACTCTTCACGTCAGACGTGGGTGAGGTTTACCTAACTCGGTGCTACTATCTGGTGAAAGCAATCATCAGATGAATTGAGTCGTTGTGCAAGTTTCGCACCGACACTGAGCACTTCGGCGCGGCCGCGCTCGTTAGGGGAGACATGATTACGTGCGAACGCCTCACCGTCGGCGGTGCTGCTGGCGCTGCCAAGCCCGTGCTCCGAGGCATCTCGGCCCGCATCGAGCACGGCAAAGTTCGCGCTGTCGTGGGCGGCAAGGGCGCCGGCAAGACTGTACTTGGCTGGGCACTCAGGGGTGCGCTCTGTCCTGGCCTGCAACGGACGGCCGGAAGCGTGCGTGTCGGTGGGTTTGATCCACTCGATAACGCAGGCCTTGCAGCGACCCCAACGCACGTCGCCTGGCTGGGGGACGACCCCGAGGGCGAACTTCGCGGGGAGCCCACGGTGCGCGACGCACTCGCCTCGTCGCTTTCGGCGCGCTTCCCAGGGCTCGCCTTCGACGACCTCACGCTTTACGCCGCACTCGCCAGGCTCGGTATCAACGATCCGAGAGTCCTTGACCGCGAGCCCCAGCAGCTGCCGTCGGGGCTCCGGCGCCGGGTGGCGCTCGCACAAGCGCTCGCCCGGCCGGTCAGCGTCGGCTCACCCAAGCTTGTCGTTCTTGACGAGCCGCTTGCTGGCCTGGAACGCCCAGTTGCAGTCGAGGTGATTGAGGCGCTCGCGGGGATGCGTCGCGCAATCCGCACGACCGTGATAGTGCTCACGCGAGACCTCGAGCTCGCCCAGCGATTTGCCGACGAGATCTCCGTGCTTGAGAACGGACAGATAGTCGAAACGTTCTGCCCAGAGAGTGCTCTCGGGCGGCGGAATGCCCAGGCACCGCGGCGCGCGCTCGCGCAACCGGCCAGTCTTCCCCTTTGCGTGCCTACGTCGGTGGCTTCTGCAGGGAACGCGATCACGGCGCGCGGCGTCGTTCGCCGTTCGGGCGCCGAACTCGGCGGCGGCGAGGACCTGGCGCGTTCGGTGAGTCACTCGCTCGAACTTCGTGACTTAGCAGTCGCTCTGCCCGCTGTGCCAGGGTCGACGGCTCCGCTGTCGGTAGCGCTTCGGCGTGGGGAGGGGCTCGCGGTGACAGGCCCCACCGGCAGCGGCAAGAGCATGCTCGCACTCGCGATAGTCGGCGGGCTGAGCCCGAGCTCGGCGCTGCGAATTGGGGGTGGGCTCCTGATCCATGGAGTTCAGCAGCAACCGCGCGCAGCCGCGCGAACGCCAGAAGAGCGCCGGGCGATCCAGCTTGTTTCATACTCCTCCGACCGCGCGACATCCGAGACGCACACGGTCCGCACGCAACTGCGGCGAGCAATCAGGCGCGCGCGGCCGGGCGCGTCCTCGAGTGCGGTTGGATCCAGGGTCTCTGCCATCCTCGCGCTCACTGAGCTCAGCCCAACGCTGCTGCTCGAGCGGGTGTGTGACCTGCCTCGAGCCGAGCAGCTCAGACTCGCGCTTGCTCGCGCGCTCGCCCACGACCCGAGTGTGCTCGTGCTCGATGGGGGCGAAGCTCAGCGTGAGGCTGGTCTCTTCGCAGCCTGCGCACGTGCGCGCAGCGTCGACGGGGTTGCGCTTCTCGTATTCGCCCGCAGCGCGGACGGACTCCGTGGGTGCTGCGACGGGGAAGTCCAGTTGGGCGGTGACGGCAGCATCCGAAGACTCGATACTGCCCGAGGCGTGGATTCCGAGCAGCGCCAACACGCGGCCTGAGCGCCGGGCACGAATTCACACCCAGAAATGTTGTAGCCACCCAGTCTCCATATGTTGCAATTTGGGCACATCTGGTCAAGTTTTCCGGCGAGTCTTTGAAAACCAATGGGTGTTATGACAGCGTGGTCGGATAACTATCGTCTATTTCCACACGTTTTTGCGTGCTCAATTCTGCTAGGAGAACTCAATGAAGATGAAGCTTCGCGCCGCCGCAGTTGTGTCAGCGTCCGCCCTGTTGCTCGCCGGTTGCAGCACCGGTGGGGGAGACGAATCCGGCGGTGAGGCGGGCGGCCTCGTCGGAACCGGATCGGGCGACAGCTGCGTCATCGACAGCCCCGTCAAGATCGGTGCGGCGCTGAGCCTCACTGGCGGCGCTGGCAGCTACGGCGCGTCGCAGCAGCAGGGCCTCGAGCTTGCGCTCGCCGAGCTCAACGCTGCCGACGGCATCGAGTACAAGCTCAGCATTGAAGACGACGCGTCCGAGCCGCGCCAGGGCATTAGCGTGATGGAGACCTTCGCAGGCGACGGCACAAGCATCGTGCTCGGCCCGACGCTCTCGAACACCGCGGTCGCTGCAATGCCAATCGCCAACGAGGCAGGCATGCCAGTCATGGGCATCTCGACGACGGCAGGCGGCATCACCGACATCGGCGAGTTCGTTTTCCGTGACTCGCTCACCGAAGCACAGGTGATCCCGCAGACGATCGACGCCGTCATCGACGAGTTCGGGCTGAAGAAGGTCGTCGTGATGTACTCGAACGACGACGCCTTCACGGAATCGGGCTACGAAGTTATGGCAGAGACGCTCGAGGGCACCGACGTCGAGGTACTCGACACTCTCACATTCTCGAAGGCAGACACCGACTTCCGCAGCCTCCTCACAGCGGCAAAGGACAAGAACCCCGACGCAATCGTCGTCTCGGCGCTGATCGAGGCAGCCATCCCGCTCGTCACGCAGGCGCGCGAGCTCGGCATCGATCAGCCGATCATCGGCGGCAACGGGTTCAACAACCCGAAGCTCATGGCAGACGCGGGTGATGCGGCAGAGGGCGTCGTCGTCGGTGCCGCGTGGAACTCGGCGTCGGACAACGCTGAGAACCAGGCGTTCCTCGCAGCATACGAAGAAAAGTTCGGCGCGCAGCCCGACCAGTTCGCGGCCCAGGCGTACTCGGCGCTCTACCTCATCGACGACGCGATCCGTAGCACCTGCTCGGCTGAGCGTGCCGACCTTCGCGACTCGATCGCTCAGCTCAAGGATGTCGCAACGCCACTCGGCGCGGTCAGCATCAACGAGAACCGCGACGCAGAGCACCCGGCAGTCGTGCAGATCGTCAAGGACGGCAAGTTCGCCGTTCTGCGCTAAGCACGCACCACCCCTGAACGAGGATCACCCATGCAGCAATTGCTTAACGGCCTATTCATAGGCTCGATCTACGCGCTATTCGCCATCGGCTTCACGCTGGTGTTTGGCATTCTGGATCGCCTCAATTTGGCGCATCCAGCCGTGTTCGCGGCCTCGGCGTTCGTCGGCATCGGCCTCGCCGAAGCGTTCGAACTGTCGATCTGGGTGATCCTCGTTCTCGTGTTTGTATTCGGGGCGCTCCTTGGCTTGGTGATTGAACGGGTGGCCTTCCGCCCGCTCAAGAACCGGCCAGACGCCCACTTTGCGGGGCTGATCGCGTCGATCGCGATGGCAGGAATGATCGTCGCAGTGCTGCAAGCCTTCTTCGGCCCGCAGACGCGGCGATTCCCCGAGGGCACAGCGCCCGAGGGGAAGGTCGAGCTGTTTGGCGCGAGCGCCACCTACGTGCAGCTCGCAATCGTCGTGATCTGCATCGGCCTCGTCATCGCACTCAACGTGCTCGTGAAGCGCTCGTCGCTTGGCCGCTCGATGCGCGCAGTCGCCGAGAACCCGACCGCGGCGCGCGTACTCGGAATCAACGTTGACCGCGTCACTGCAATGACCTTCTCAATATCGTCGGCACTCGGTGCCGTCGCAGGCGTCCTGTTCGCGCTCAACGTGAACAGTGCACAGCTCGGCATGGGAACCGCGATCGAGCTGAAGGGCCTCGCTGTCATCATCGTCGGCGGAATGGGGTCGCTGCCGGGCGCACTCGTCGGCGGACTCGTGCTTGGAATCGCTGAAGTCTTCGCGATCCAGTACATCGGATCGAGCTGGCGCGACTTCATCGCGTTCGCGCTGCTGTTTGTCATCCTGCTGCTCATGCCGCAGGGAATCTTCGGCAAGCGGAAGGTGCGCGAGGTCTAAACACATGTTTACAGAATCAGTTCTCGTCTTCATCGCCCTCAACGGCATCTTCGCCTACTCGTTCTACGCAGTGCTCGTCGCTGGCCAGCTCAGCCTCGGCCAGGCCGGCTTCGCAGGTATTGCAGCCTTCGTTGCCGCCACCCTTGCACCCACCCCCGCGTCGTGGGGCCCAGTGCCGACACTCATCGTCGCGATCCTCATCGGCATGGTCGTTGGCTCGCTCGCAGCGGTGATTCTCGGCATCCCGACAATGCGACTGCGTGGCGTCTTCCTCGCGATCGCGACGCTCGGTTTCGCCGAGGGTATTCGAATCTTCATTCTCAACCAGTCTTGGACCGGCGGCGCTCAGGGCATGTCGGTGCCGAAAATCGTTGGCCCCGAGCTTGCCTGGGTACTGCTCGTAGTCGTCGCGTACTGGTTCTGGCGTCAGGGCAGGTCGCGCTACGGTCGCGCGCTCGAAGCGATCCGCGAGGACGAGCTCGCCGCTCGCTCGATCGGGATCGACGTCGGCCGCCACCGCCTCGCAGCCTTCGTGTCGGCTGGTGCAATCGCTGGCCTGTACGGCGTGCTGTGGGCATACTTCATGCGTATCATCGCGCCCGAGGACTTCAGCTTCTCCACCGCCATCGATGGCCTCGTCACGGCTGTCGTCGGTGGCTCAACGAACTTCTTCGGCCCGATTCTTGGCTCTGGCTTCCAGACAATGCTGCCCGAGCTGCAGCGGGCGGTCGGAATCGAAGCAGGGTGGCTGCGCCCCTTCATCTCCGGGCTGCTCCTGCTCATCGTGATCCTGTACCTCCCCGGCGGCATCGCGAGCCTCGTGCCGCGCCGCAAGCAGAAGATTGACGTCGCGGCTCTCACCGCGGCTGGCGCTGCCCCCGCAGCAATGCGTTCGCACCCAGCCAAGGGCGAGGTCGTCGTGCAGCTCGAAGGGCTCGCTAAGGAGTACGGCGGAGTACACGCGGTGCAGGGCGTCGACCTCACGATCCGAAGCGGCGACGTAGTCGGCCTCATCGGGCCAAATGGCGCAGGTAAGACAACGCTCGTGAACATGATCAGCGGACTCATCCCGCCCTCGAGCGGGTCGGCGACAGTGCTCGGCGTCGAGGTGGGGCGCACCCCGGTCCACAAGATTGCAGCGGCAGGCGTCACTCGAACGTTCCAGCACTCGAAGCTCTTCAACAGGCTGACGGCGCTCGAGAACGTTCTCATCGGCACCCACCTCGTCGCGAAGCCGACATTCCTGCGGCGCCTCCTGTGGCTGCCGTCGGCGCGCCGAGACGAGCGTGTGGCGCTCGCTCAGGCCGCTCGCTGCCTCGACAGAGTTGGTCTCGTCGACAAGGCGAACGTCGAAGCGAAGGGGCTTTCGTACGGCGACCAGCGGCGACTCGAGATCGCACGGGCCCTCGCGGCCGACCCCTCTGTCCTGATCCTTGACGAGCCAGCCGCAGGTATGAACCACGTCGAGGCCGAGGCACTTTCCGAGCTCATCAGGTCACTCGCAAACGACGGGCTGACAATCATCTTCATCGAGCACAACGTCGGAATGGTGCTGGGCACCTGTGACCACATCGCGGTGCTCAACTTCGGCCAGCTCCTCGCGAGCGGCACGCCTGCAGAAATTGAGGCTGACGAGCGAGTCATCGAGGCGTACCTCGGCGCGGTGCAGGAACCAGACGCAGACGCAGCTTCGGGCTCCGACTCGACAACCGGGAAGGCCTAACCATGACAGAGCCAATTCTTCGCGTCACCGACCTCACAGTGTCATATGGCAAGGTCGAAGCTGTGCGCGGTATCTCGTTTGAGGTGCAGCAAGGGTCACTTGTGACGCTCGTTGGCGCGAACGGCGCCGGCAAATCGTCGATCATTAATGCGATCTCTGGCATTGTGAAGCCCACCGGAGGAAAGATCTTCTTCGAGGGGCAAGACATCACGAAGACAAGCGCGCACAAGCTCGTTGGCCGCGGCCTTGTGCAGGTTCCTGAAGGGCGCCAGGTGCTCAGCACGCTGACGATCGGCGAGAACCTGCAGCTCGGAGCGCGAAAACTGCGCGGAGGTGCAGCTGCCGCGATCGACGGTATCTACGAGCGGTTCCCCGTGCTCGGCGAGCGGCGGCAGCTGCCCGCCGGATCCCTGTCAGGCGGCGAACAACAGATGCTCGCGATCGGACGAGCAATGCTCGCTGAGCCGCGCGTGATCTTCATGGACGAGCCATCGATGGGACTCGCGCCGAAGATCGTCGACGAGGTGTTCAAAGTCATCGAGGAGATCCGCTCAGGCGGTACCACTGTCGTGCTCGTCGAGCAGAACGCACGCAGGGCACTCCAAGCAGCAGACGAGGGCCACATCCTCCAGAACGGTGAAATCGTGCGCTCCGGCACGGGAGCTGAGCTTCTCGCAGACGACGGAATCATTCAGGCATACCTCGGAACTGGTGGTGGAGACAAGTGAGTAGCGAGAACGCTGACTCCCTCGGAACTCGCAAGATTGCACGCAAGCTGCCGAAGTGGAGCGAAATCTCGCCATTCCTCGGCTTCAAGAAGCCCGAACTCGACCCCGTCGAACGTCGACTCCAACGTGCGCTGACTGTCAAGGACCTTGCGGAGGCGGCGCGCAGGCGCACCCCAAAATCGGTGTTCTACTACGTACACGGCGCGGCAGAGGGAGAGCTCTCGATCTGGCGTGCACGCGACGCGTTCTCGCGAGTCGAGTTCGAGCCGCGCGTGCTGCACGACGTCGCGAACGTCGACACACGAACCACCATCCTCGGCAAGGAAGCGAGCTTCCCGCTTATCCTTGCCCCCACTGGCTTCACCCGGATGATGCAGCATGAGGGCGAGGTCGCCGTTGCGCGGGCCGCGGCTCGCGCCGGTGTGCCGTACACCCTTTCGACGATGGGTACCACGGCCCCTGGAGATCTGCAGTCGGCCGTGCCCAGCGGCGACAACTGGTTCCAGCTGTACCTCTGGAAAGACCGCGCAGCAACGAAGCAGCTCATCGACCAGGTACGTGAAGCCGGCTACGACACCCTCGTACTGACTGTAGACACTCCGGTGGCGGGCAACCGCCTGCGCGACACACGAAACGGCCTGACGATCCCGCCGTCGCTGAGCGTGAAGACCTTTGTCGACTTTGCCCTGTACCCGAATTGGTGGGCAAACATCCTCACGACAGAACCGATCGAGTTCGCCAGCCTGAAATCGTTTGACGGCACAGTCGCGGAGCTCGTCGGCAAGATGTTCGACCCGAGCCTCAGCCTTGATGACGTGAAGTGGCTCCGCGACGAATGGGAGGGTTCCCTCGTTGTGAAGGGCATCCAGTCAGTCGAAGACGCGAAGCGAGTCGTCGAGCTGGGTGTCGACGCGGTCGTGGTATCGAACCACGGCGGGCGTCAGCTCGACCGCGCGCCAACACCGCTCGAGCTGCTACCGCGGGTGGCTGAGGCGGTGAACGGGAGGGCCCAAGTCTTCCTCGACACCGGCATCCTCTCGGGCGCAGACGTGCTCGCTGCCGTTGGCTTGGGCGCCGACGCCTGCATGGTTGGGCGGGCGTACCTCTATGGCCTTATGGCCGGGGGAGAGCGTGGCGTCGACAGGATGTTCGAGATCATGAGGTCGGAAGCCGTGCGCACCATGCAACTGACCGGCGTTGACAGCGTGCAAGAGATGCGCGGGCGGGTGACGCTCAGGGCCTAGGCGCGCCATCCCGGGGGTGTGCCCGTGGCTGGGGCGTCGGCGCGTAGGTCTGTGATCTGCAGAAGATCTGCTGCTCCGCCCAGCGTTTGGGCATGTGTAGTGCAGATCCCAGGCCTAGTAGAAAGCCCGGGGAGCCTGCGCAGCGCGTAGTGCGTCGCGGCGCCAACGCACTACACAGGCGCCGCCTAGGGGGTCTCTGTGGCCAGGCCCTGTGGGTCGTAGCCGGCCCCGATGAGGCTTTCTGCGCGCTCAGTGTTCGGGCTGAGATCGAGCATGTCTGCGTGCACCCCGAGGTCGCGGTCAGCGTGCAACGCCATTGTGTGTGCGGCGTCGCGCACATCACGCTCCTCGATAGCCTTCAGCAGCGCCCCATGGTCGACGTGCATCGTGTCTGAAGAGATGCCAAGAAATACAACCCCGCGCGCCACGGCCCGGCCGAGGACAGTCATGACTCCCGTGTACAGGTCGAGCAGGAGTTTGCTGCCGCTCGCCTCTACGATCAACCTGTGAAAAGAGTCGGGCCGGGCGATATCGTTGCAGCGCTCGCAGTTTGCTGGGTTCATCGCTGCACCCTCGGGAGCCTCGTCGAATGTGAGACTCCGCTCGTAACTCGCACGCAGCGCAGCCAGCTGCGCGTCACTGCGCTTGACCGCCGCAGTCTGTGCCGCCTCGATTTCGAGTGAGCGGCGGTAGATGAGCACCTCTTCAAGGTCTTGCTCGATGAGAAACTCGGTGAGCAGTGAGCTCACTGGGGTCCGAGCGCGCACGAACGTTCCGACGCCGGGAACTGGCTCGAGCATTCCGAGGGTCGTGAGCGAGCGGACAGCTTCGCGCACAGTTGACCTGCCAACGCCGATGAGGTCCATGAGCTCAGGCTCTTTCGGGATGAGCTGGCCGATTGGCCACTCACCCGTGCTGATGCGCGAACGGAGGAAATCATGAGCCTCGCGCACCTTGTGCGAACCGAGCTGTGTGGAGGACATGCACTGAGTGTATCGAGCGCGCACCGCATTGGGGGCGGCACGCGCTCAGGTAGTGTGCGGGGCTACCCGAGTGTCGCCACCCAGTCGGTGAGAGATTTGAGGCCGCCGACGGTCGAGTCGAGGCCCAACGCCTGCACTTCTCGGCCCGTGACCCGCATGAGCATGTCGTCTGCTGCGGCAGGAACGGTGGCGACTGCGGGGTTCGCGAGCAGCTCCGCATACATGCGGTCGCCTGTGCCATTCATGTCGATGAGTACGATGCCGTCGGGGTTCGCCTCGACAATCTGTTCGGCGCTGATCGGCCCAGTTGTCTCCATTCCGAGTTCATCAGACACGCTGACGGCGCCCGCAAGATCGAGGAGGTGCAGCGGGAACGCGTCGCCTCCTGTCGCGAACGGTCTGCCGGCCTGGTTGGTGAGTACGAGCACTCGCGGGGCGTCAGACGCTTTCGCCCCGGCGACTTTCGCTGCGCTCTCGGTGAGCCCGTCGTCGATCGCCGCAACAAGCGCGTCCGCGTGTGCCTCAGTACCCGTCGCCTGGCCGATGAGGGAGACGTTTTTCGCGAGGATGCTCGGACTCGTCCAGGGGTCTGGCAGCTGTAAGGTCGGGAGGCCGGCCTCTGCAAGCACTGCACCGATTGACGATTCCGCTCCGTGCCGAGGGCTCATGACGACGAGGTCGGGCGCGGCAGCGATCACAGTCTCGGTATCGAGGTTCATCGCGACGGGGAATGTGGCGGGAACGTTGGCAAGCTCCTCAGTGTGACCGCCGAGCGCCGGATTGAGTACAGCCTCGGGGATGAGCACGACATTGTCGGCGAGCCCGAGCTCGGCAAGCACCTCGGCGCTTTCGTAGTCGAGGGCAGCAATCGCCTTCGGCTGAGCCTCAATCGTGAGGCTGTGTGCGTCACCGCCGCGACCCGCGGGAATCTCGATGGTGCGCGGAAAGCCCTGTCCTCGGTGCGCGCCCGTGTCGTGCTCAGACGATCCTGATTGCTCGGCAGGTGCTGCTGCAGCGCAGCCTGTGAACGCCATCGCTGAGAGGGCGATGAACGCAACCGTGGTGAGCGTGCGAGTGGTCTTCATGTCTTCCTTTCGCGAGGGGCGGCTGGCGCTCCGCGATTAGTCATCCGCTGCGAGAATGCGGCGGCCCTGCGGGGTGGTGTGGATCGTGGTGCGTACTCCATACGCTGCGAATACGCGGTCGGGTCCGAGCACCTCATGAGGCGGACCGCTGTGCGACGCGCCGCCTGGATCGAGCAGGAGCACTCGTGTACACGTGTTGAGGGCAAGGCTGAGATCGTGAATTGCGGCGATCACGATCCGGCCCTGATTGCCGAGGCCTCGCATGATTTGCTCGACCGCGCGTTGGTGGGCGAGATCGAGCGCGCTTGTCGGTTCGTCCATGACCACAATTGGGGTGTTCTGTGCGAGCACGCGCGCGAGTTGAACGAGCTGGCGCTGGCCTCCAGAGAGCGTCCCGTACCGGCGGTCTGCGAGGTTCGATATCCCGGCGCGCGTGAGTGCCGCCGCGACGGCTTCGGCCGGATCCTCCCGCCCCGAGGCCCAGGCGCCAACCGCGACAAGCTCGTTGACGCGCAGCTCGCCTGGCGCTCCATGATCCTGCGCCATGAGCGAGACGACCTGGGCACGGCGTTTCGGGCGGAGCCTGCCGAGATCCTCACCTCCGAACACCGCCCGACCGTAGCTTGTGACGCCCGAGTGCGCGATCGCGCCGAGCAGGGAGGATTTTCCGACGCCGTTCGGGCCGACGATCCCCAGCACCGTGCCGGGCTCGAGCCGCAGCGACAGCGGGTCGCTCAGCGAAGCGCTGCCGCGTATTGCACCGAACTCAGTGAGCTCTAGCGGCTGCAGCACGCTCGGGGCGGGGATCACGAGCGGCCCTTTCGGAGTAGGAGCGCGAGGAATACGGGCGCGCCGACGAGCGCGGCGACGACGCCTGTCTGCACGACAACTGCTCCGAATGCGGTGCGCGCGACGGTGTCGGCGGCGATGAGGAAGAGCGCCCCACCGAGTGCCGCGAGAGGCAGGAGTCGCGCGTGCGACGCGCCGACGAGTAGTCGAAGAAAGTGGGGTACAACGAGACCGACGAAGCTGATGATTCCGCTCACCGCGACTGCGGCTCCCGTGACGAGCGCGGCGACGAGCAGAAGTACCGTGCGCTCTCGCGTGACGTTCACCCCGGAGGTCGCGGCGATCTCTTCGCCGAGCGAGAGCGCGTCTAGCGCACGCACTCGCGTCGCGAGGTAGGCGACGCCGATCAGGATCGGGGCAATGGCGAGAGTGACGTGATCCCAGCTCCGCAGTTCGAGGTCTCCGGCGAGCCAGAACATTGCGCTGCGTACCAGCGCGTCGTCTTTCGCGTTCGCAATGAGAACGTTGATGAGCGCGCCGGCGAGGGCACTGATTGAAACGCCGACGAGAATGATGGTGCCCGGTCCAAGGTCGCGACGGCTCCGCAGCACGCTGAGCAGAATTAGGGCGACTGTGGCGGCTCCGGCGAATGCTGCGACCGGGACTCCCCACTGATGCGTGCCAGAGAACCCGAGAGTGATGCCGGCGACAGCCCCGACTGCAGCGCCTGCGGACACGCCGGTGATGCCTGGCTCTGCGAGCGGGTTTCGCAGGATGGCCTGCATGACGGTTCCGACGACGGCGAGCGCCGCGCCGACGAGTGCGGCCACGGCAATCCGGGGGAGTCTGATCGACCACACGACAGTCGCCGCCTGCATTTCTGCGTTGGCTGGCGCGAAGAGGGCGCCGAGCGTCTCGCCAGGGCTGAGGCGTACGATGCCAAGCATGAGCGAGAACAGTGCGCATACGCCGAGCGCGAGTGTTCCGACAATTGCGGTCCACATCGCTGGGTGTCGTGTGCGGCTCACGGATCTCCTGGTGCCGATTGAGTGCGGGCGTCGAATGGCGCCTGGTCCACTCTAGCCATAGATCAGATCTAATAAGTCAGATCTTTCACATCAGACGTTCAGGTTCGGTCGAATAGCGTACGGAGCGTGACTGAGAATTCGCCCGCCGCACTCGCGGCTCCTTACGATGCCCTGCTCCTCTGCTCCTTTGGCGGCCCCAACGGGCCCGACGACGTGCTTCCGTTCTTGCGCAATGTCACCGTTGGCAAGAACATCCCGGAGGACCGACTCGTCGAAGTGGGTGAGCACTACGGGCACTTCGAGGGCAAGAGTCCGATCAACGAGCAAAACCTTGACCTGTTGCGGGCGCTGCAGGTCGAGCTCGAACGCCGCGGCATCGAACTGCCGGTCGTCTGGGGCAACCGAAACTGGCACCCGTACACAGTCGACACTCTTCGCGATGCTGTTGCGTTTGGCGCGAAGCGCGTACTCACCATCGTAACCAGCGCCTACGCCTCGTACTCGGGGAGCCGCCAGTACCGCGAGCACCTCGCTGCGGCGGTCGCCGATCTCGGTGACGCGGCCCCAGAGATTGATATCGTTCGACCGTTCTTCAATGACCCGGGCTTCGTCGCCGCAAACGCAGACGCAATTGCGGAAGCCGCGGTGAAGCTCGACGGCGGTCTCGCCGGCGCCCACGTCGTCTACGTCACCCACTCGATCCCGGACACGATGCAGGACGCGTCGGCCGAGACCGGACCCGGGTACCGTGAGCAGCACGAGGATGTGCTTGCGACGATCAACGCGCTTCTCGCTGGCGATGTCGCGCCGGCATTCGAATCCTCGCTCGCGTACTGCTCGCGTTCAGGCGACCCGCGGACCCCGTGGCTCGAACCTGACGTCAACGATCACCTCGAAGAGCTTGCAAAACAGGGCGTGCGCAAGGTTGTTATCGCCCCGATCGGTTTCATCTCCGACCACATGGAGGTCGCATTCGACCTCGACACCGAGGCGATGGAGACAGCTGGCGAACTCGGGATTCAGGCCGTCAGAGCCGACACGGTCGGAGTGCGAGACAAGTTCGTGTCCGGCCTCGTCGACCTCGTCGTCGAGCGTGCCGCCCGTGAGCGGGGCGAGGACGCCACGCCAGTGACCGTCGGGGAGTACCCGGCGCTGCCAGACGTCGCCCCACCCGGGAGCTGCCGTATGCGCCACGGCGAGGTGACAGGCATTCCTGTGCTCGCCGGGGCCGAGGATTAACCGAAGGAGAGATCGTGACCGAGACTGTTCGCCCTGTCATTGACCACAGCGCAATTGCCGAGTCCATCAACGAGGCGGTGAACTACACAATGTTCGCGGTGTTCCGCGAGGAGCGCGCCGCCGCCGCAGTGGCGAATCCCGCGGCAGCGGTCTCTGCGACTGTCGCGGCGCTGGCTGCGGTCGACGGACTGAGCGTCCGCGGATGGTACGACGTCGCCGGCTTCCGCGCGGACGCCGACGTGCTCGTCTGGCTCCACGCCCCCTCGACCGAGGCACTACAAGCGGGCTACCGTGCGATCCTCACTGGCGCAGGCGGCAGACTCGCACCTGTGTGGTCGAACATCGGTGTGCACCGCGCAGCCGAGTTCAACAGGGCACACATCCCCGCCTTTCTTGCGGGTGAGACCCCGGGCGATTACCTCTGCGTGTACCCGTTCGTGCGCAGCCGCGAATGGTATCTCCTGCCAGACGAGGAGCGCTCGAAGATGCTCCGGGAGCACGGTGCAGCCGCCCGTGACTACGGAGACGTGCTCGCGAACACTGTCGCGTCGTTCGCGCTCGGCGACTATGAATGGCTGCTCGCGTTCGAGTCGGCCGATCTGACGCGCATCGTGGACTTGATGCGTGAGCTTCGTGCGACGGAGGCCCGTCGCCACGTGATCGAGGAGACGCCGTTCTTCACGGGTCCGCGTGTCGAGCCCGAGGTCCTGCTTGCTCGTGTGCTCGGGAGCGCCGCCGAGTAGCGTCGCCGCACCGAACTCTCGAATGGGTCAGGCCGTCGTGGGGGCGGGCTGACCCATTCGGGTTGTGCGGGGCCTAGCTGTTTGCAGCCGGCCCCGCACTTGCGATCTAGGCTGTCGTGCGGCGCTTCCGCGCGAGGAGCCACATCGCGCCCGCGGCGACGAGGGCCGCGCCAACTGCCAGGCTGGCCGGTACGCTAGAGCCGCTCTGTGCCAGCGCGTTAGCGCCGCCTTTCGGGGTCGGATGAGTGCCCGAGCCGTCGCCGCCAGTGCCGGGGGCCGTCGGGCCGGTGGGGGCGGGGTTCGTGGGATCTGGATCGGTGGGGTCTGGATCGGTGGGATCTGGATCCGGAACCTCAGCGAGCTCAACCTGCGCCGCCGCCAAGGCGGTGACTGCCGTGCCGTCGGGTGCGACCCCGACCACAGAGACGGAGTTCGCAGCCGTGAGGTCCGCGAGATGTGCCTCGGTCAATGGCGTGACGATCTCGACCCGCGTCGACTCGCCCACCTCAAGGTCACCGACCGCGACGGTCTTAGCCACGCCGTCAGTGTCACCCTCAAACACTGCGGCGACGTCAGCGAGCGGCGTATTGCCTGGATTGGTGATCGTCGCTTCCCACGTCACGCCCGCGCCGAGTGCGGTCACCTCAGGAGCCGTCCCGGTGAGCGTTGTTGCGACAGCGGGCGCTGCATCGGCCGCAACAACAGCGTCAACGATCGCACTGTCGCCCCTGCCGGCCTCGCTGTACGCGCTCACGCGGAAGTCGTATGCGCCGGGTGCGAGACCGTCGATCGTCGCAGTGGTGCTGAGGCTGACGTCTCGTTCGATTGCCTGCCAGGTCGCCCCGCCGTCGTGAGAGCGCTCGATGACGTAGTCGAGTACGGGCGCCTGACCGTAGGTAGTTTCAACCGCATCCCATGACAGCTCGACGGTTCCCGCGGCGGCACCAGTCGTGCCGGCGAGCCCAGACACTGGCGAGGGGCTCTCCGCGAGAATGCGGAGGCTGTGTTCGCCTTTCGCTGTCATCACGATCCAGCCCTCCTCCGTGATCGCGAGATCGCGCGCCGAGGTATACGGCACGTCACGCACCTGCACGTCTGCGACGTACTCGCCGGCGTGCGTGAACCGCTGCACCGGGCCGCTCTGCGGAATCGTGTACAGGCCATTCGCTGGTCCGATGACCGTGTTGTACATCATGACCTCCGGGAAGCTCAGCGCGCCGTCTTCCGCGAACGTGTGGTCGAGCTGCCAGTCGGATCCGTCGTCGGTGAGGGTCCATCGCTGCACCATGCCAGCGCCTGGACTCCTGTTGTACCCGAGGTCGGTTGTGTAGATTGACAGGCCGTCCGTGGACACTCCGTAGATGTCGCTCAGCCCGCCTGGCCCGTTGGTCGCGGCGGGGTTGGGGGATGCCCCTGCTGTCTGGCCCTCGCCGGTGAGCCGGTGGAGCGGTTCGCCGTCTGGCACTGAAAAGACACTGACGACGTTGCAACCTTCGTAGGGGGCGTAGAGCTTGTCGTCGAGCACGGTGAAGTAGGGTCCCCATGCCAGCTCACCCTCGGCGAGCTGGGTGCATCCCTGGTCGCCGCCGACGCCAGCGTTGCCGATGACCGTGTGGCCTTCGTCGTAGAACAGGATCGTGCCTGTAGGCGTCGAGACGTTGCCGTTGGTGTCTGAGACGGCGATGCCGCCGCCAGGGAGAGCCTCGATGCCGCGCGGCTCTGCCCATGGCTCGGTGCCGCCAGCTGGACTGTCGCGGCCGGAATCTCGGTTCGCGTAGTGCAGCGGGGCGTTCCAGCCAGCGCCAAGGTAGCCGGTTCCGTCCGCGTACTCGCCGTTGCCGAGGTAGTCGCCTGCGTTCGGGTCGAGCGTGCCCGGCCGGTACTCGGTGATGCCGCGCGATGCGCCATCGGTGACTGCGTACCAGATGCTCCCGGCATCGTCGATCGTGACGCCGTAGATGTTGGGGATGGTTTCAAGGCTGTCGCCGATGAGGCCGTACTCTCCGCTCGCCTCAGCCTTGCCGTCGGGGAGCGGGTCCTGCACCGCCTGCGCGGCACCGGGTGCGATCGCGAGTGTGGAGGCTGCAAGCGTCGCAGCGAGGAAGCCTCCGAGGCGGGTGGAGTGTGGCATGCGTGATCCTTCGAGTTCGTTGTCTCGCGTCGGTTGTAATCGACGACGGCACGGCTACGCGGTGCTTGAAGAGCGTAAATCTCGTGCGTCGTCTCACTGCACAGCAGGTGGAGTTTTCGGCAACATTTGTGACATTGTGGCTGTCGCTTGAGTAGTCCAAACCTGGAATCCGGCGCCCCAATGCGGGGTCACTGAGCAGTTTGATGCTCACTCATGGCGATCGACGCTAACCGAGGGCTCAGGGGAATGGCTGGTGCTTCGCTGGCCCCGCGCTCACGCAGCCAACGCTCACTTCCACTGGCTGGGCTGGCGAAACGACGAACCGAAAACGCCGGTGAGGCCACGGAAAGTCGTGGCCTCACCGGCGTCGCCCAACGGCTGTCGAGAAGGGCTTCCCCGCTACTTCTCGGTCGCCGGAGGCAGGAGAACGCTGTCAACGAGATAGACGACAGCGTTGGCGGTCTGTACGCCGCCACAGATCACGTTTGCGTCGTTCACCTTCAAAGCGTCGCCCTCACCAGTCACCGTGAGTTCGGCACCGTTGACTGTTGTGTGCGTGCCGGCGATGTCGGCTGGCTCGATCTGGCCGGGCACTACGTGGTAGGTGAGGATTGACGAGAGCATCTCACTGTCGGTCTTCAGCGTGTCGATCGTTGCCGAATCGACCTTGGCAAAAGCGTCGTCAACGGGGGCGAACACCGTGAACTCGTCGCTGTTCAGCGTGTCGACGAGGTCGACGTCAGGGTTCAGGCCGCCGCTCACTGCGGCGACGAGCGTGGTGAGCAAGGGATTATTCGACGCCGCAACGGCGACTGGATCCTGAGACATGCCGACAATTGAGCCCGCGCCGGACGGCACTGCTTCGGCGTATGCGGCGCAGCCGGTTCCGACGAGATTCGCAGCGGGATCCATTTGCTGCTCGGTCTCACTCGGCCCCGACTGTTCGGTCGACGGGGCCTTCTCTGGCTCCGCTGAATCCATCGAGCATCCGGTGAGCGCTGCGGCCGCGACGAGCGTGAGTGCGAACGCAGTGCCGAGAGTCTTCTTCTTGGTGAACATGGGTTGCTCCTTCGAACGTTGTTCCGCGGATTTTCGCGGCTTATTGGGTTGTTCGGAGTCGCCCGATCATCGGATTGGAAATTGTGAAAAGAATTTTTTCGTCGGTGCGAAAGGGCTAGCAGCAATCCGCGTAGTCCGTGGCTCCGAACACCTCTGTGACAACTCACTTCACGGCGACGTCTCGCGTCACAGAGACAGAAAGGGGAGCGGCTCATGGACACAGTGCTTATTGGACTACTCGGCGGGCTCATCACGGGAATATCACCGTGCATCCTCCCGGTACTCCCAGTGATCTTCCTCACAGCCGGCGCAACGCAGGCAGGTCCCGGCAAGGCGCCTGTGGTCATTCCCGCCAAACGCAGCAGGCCATTCTGGATCATTGGTGGACTCGTGTTGAGTTTTTCCGTGGTCACCCTGATTGGTTCCCTGCTGCTCGGCCTGCTCCACATCCCGCCGACCGCCATTCGGTGGGTGGGCGTTGCGGTGCTGTTGGTTATCGGAGTAGGGATGCTGTTTCCAGGGTTCGAGCAACTGCTTGAGAAGCCGTTTCAGCGGTTGCCGCGTCGCAAGGTCGGCGATGGCGGAAACGGATTTGGTATGGGGCTCGCCCTCGGCACGGTGTTTGTGCCGTGCGCCGGGCCGGTGCTTGCCGCGATCATCGTCGCGGGAGCCACAGGTTCGATCGGCCCAGACACGGTGCTTCTTACGGTGTCGTTTGCGATTGGCGTCGCAGTACCGTTACTCGTGTTTGCGCTCGCGGGGAGTAGCGTCGCGCAGCGAATTCGGGGCTTCAGGCGACGCGAACGCGGCATCCGGATCGCCGGCGGGATCGCGCTGATCGCGCTTGCCGCTGGTCTCGCGTTCGATGTGCCGCAGGCGCTCCAGCGTCTCGTGCCGGACTACACGGCTGGGCTCCAACAACAGCTCGCCGGAAGCGACGCCGCCGAGCGCACGCTCAGTCTGGGTGGCTTGGTCACTGATGAGAACCGGGAGCTTGACAACTGTGCAGCCAACGCCGAGGAGCTTCGCTCGTGCGGTACCGCGCCAGCGCTCTTCGGCATCGAGGCGTGGCTGAACACTGAGGGCGGGGCTCCGGTCGACCTCGACGACCTCCGGGGTAACGTTGTGCTCGTCGACTTCTGGGCCTACTCGTGCATCAACTGCCAACGCTCGATCCCGCACGTTGTCGCGTGGGATCGGGCCTACCGTGATGCTGGGTTGCGGGTGATTGGCGTGCACTCGCCCGAGTACGCGTTCGAGAAGGACGCCAGCAACGTTGAGGCTGGGGCGAACAAATTTGAGATCGAGTACCCGGTCGCCCTCGACAACAGTCTTGCGACCTGGACCAAATACCGTAACCGCTATTGGCCGGCCCACTACCTGATCGACGCCACGGGTACGGTGCGCCACATTTCGTTTGGTGAAGGAAACTACGAGACCACCGAACGCTTAATCCGCGAGCTACTCTTTGAAGCAGATTCCGATGTCGATCTCCCGGCCACCACCAACACGAGCGACGTCACGCCCAAGAACGGGAGCACCACCCCCGAGACATTCCTCGGTTCTGCAAAAGACCACAACTACGCAGGGGCTGGCAGGTACGGGCCGGGCGAGGGAACGTTCGATTTTCCGGCCAAACAGGGCCCGGACACGTTCGCCCTTGCAGGTGCATGGGACATCCAGACCCAATACGCGACACCGCTATCGAACGCGGGTGAGCCCGCGGCCGTGCGGCTCAACTACCGCGGGTCAGAGGTGAGGGTGGTTGTGGCTGGGGACGGCGAACTCACAGTCACGCTCCCAGGTGGTGGCGTTCGGACAGTCGCTGTTGGTGGTACTCCGCAGTCCTATCGCTTGGTTGAACCCGGCGATGCTTCGGAAGGGGCACTTGAACTGCAGGTCCCGACGGGTATTGAGGTCTACTCATTCACGTTTGGGTAGCGCTCGTGCGAGCGCTTGCGTCAACGAACACGCGGAGCAGTTGCTCGCGAGGCGACTCGCAGGGTCACACAGCACGACGAACGGAGGTGAATGCGTCATGCTAGGGGAGATGGTGATCGACGGAGTGGAAGTATCGGAGGACGGCGAGCGCGCCGATCCTGCCGATGACGCGCTCGTGCGGGCAGCAGCCGGCGACGGAGAGGCCTTCGCTGCACTGTACGACATGCTCTCCGGGAGGGTCTTCCGCCTGATACTTCGCGTGCTCGTTGACCGGTCGATGAGCGAAGAAGTCTTGCAAGACGTGTTCCTTGAGGTGTGGCAGGGAGCGACATCGTTTGATCCTGAGCGTGGGCATGCACGCGCGTGGGTGCTGACCATAGCGCATCGACGGGCTGTAGACCGGGTGCGTGCGGTGCAGGCGTCGCGTCGCCGAGATCTTCTTGCCGGCGCCAAGGAGCAAGCGAGTTCGGGCCCGGCTGTCGAGGAGGAGGTCGAGCTCTTGATTGACGGTTCAGCGGCCGTCGCTGGGCTTTCCGAATTGCCAGAGGCTCAACGGCAGGCGCTCGTGCTCGCTTACTTTGGTGGGTACACCCAGAGTGAGATCGCGGTGCTGCTTGCCACGCCGCTTGGAACGATCAAGACCCGGTTGAGAGACGGGCTGACGAGACTGAGAACAGTATTGGAGGTGGCGCCATGAACGAACAAGAGTTCCGAGTGCTCTCCGCGGGGCGCGCGCTACACGCGCTCTCACCCGACGAGGAGCAGGCCTTTGCGGCCGCGCTCGCCGCGAACCCAAGCTGGAGCGAGATCGTTGATGCGGACCGCGAGGTTGCAGCGGCGCTCGGTGAAGCGGCCGCAGACGCTGGCGCTGGCACGGTCGAACCGTCGCAGGCCTCGCGGAACGCTATCCTCGCTGCGATTGCGGGCCTTCCGCAAGACCCCGCATCTGGAGAAAACCACGGCGATAGGCGTGCAAGCGAACACGACGACCGTGATGGGCGGAC
Organism: Leucobacter aridicollis; assembly: GCF_024399335.1. Classification (NCBI taxonomy): domain Bacteria; kingdom Bacillati; phylum Actinomycetota; class Actinomycetes; order Micrococcales; family Microbacteriaceae; genus Leucobacter; species Leucobacter aridicollis. The sequence continues at coordinate 2,595,699 of NZ_CP075339.1, read as the reverse complement.
GGCCGAGGCATTGCCTGAGCCTGAGCGTCGTGTTCGCGACGAGTTCGCTCCTCGGCCAGCTCGACGGTGGGCAGGCTGGTTTGCCCTCGCCGCGTCAATTGCAGTGCTGGCCACGTTGAGCCTCACACCGTTTGCGCGAGACCTTTTTCTCCCGAACGACCCAGTTGCGCTCGCGCTTGAGCAGATCGCTGATGCCCCGGACGCAGCCGTCGCGACTGCGACCTTCGGGGAATCGGGCGAGGCGAGCGTACATTGGTCGGACTCTGCGCAAACAGCGGTGTTCGTGGCCGAGGGACTGCCAAGTCTCGACGACCAGCGGGACTTTGAGCTGTGGATCGTGCGGGGGGAAACCCCTATCTCGCTCGGCGTCGTGCATGCTGACGGCGACAGCGACACTGCCATGATCGCGACGGGATTTCGGCCCGGCGATGCAGTCGCCGTGACGGTGGAAGCGCGGGGCGGTTCCCCGACCGGGGCGCCGACGAGCGATCCGATCCTCGTCGTGGCTTCCGCCTAGGCGTAGTCGCCGGCTCTCTCACTGCAGCCCTCGGCCCGCGGGCGAGGGGTTACTCCGAGAGCCGGTATCCCATGCCGGGCTCGGTGAGAATATGCACGGGATGAGCTGGGTCATCCTCTATCTTCTTGCGCAGCTGCGAGACGTACAGCCTGAGATACCCGGTGTCCTCGGCATGTTCGGTGCCCCAGATGCTGGTGAGGAGTGTGTGTCGAGTCACGAGCTTCCCCATGTTGCGGATGAGGATGTCAATCACCTGCCACTCCGTGGGCGTGAGCTTGATCTGTTTGTCGCCCGTTGGGGTCTCGCGCACGATGCTGTGCGCCGCGAGGTCGACGGTGACCGCGCCGAGCCGCGCGGTGGGTGCGGCCTCGCCCTGTGGGCTGCGCCTGGTGAGTGCCCTGATGCGCGCGAGCAGTTCTCCAACCGAGAATGGTTTCGTGACGTAGTCGTCGGCGCCAGCGTCGAGCGCTTCGATCTTGTCGTCGGCTCCTGCCCGACCCGAAACGACAAGTATGGGGGCGTGTGACCACCCGCGAAAGGCTTGGATCACTGCGAGCCCATCGAGCTGCGGCATGCCGAGGTCGAGCACCAACAGATCCGGGTCGTGATCGATTGCCACCGCAATCGCATCCTTCCCGTCGGCCGCAGTAACAACTTCGTAGCCCTTCGCTGTGAGCGTGATTCGCAGTGCGCGCAGGATCTGTGGGTCGTCGTCAGCGATGAGGATCTTCATGCAGTGTGTCCTTCGGGGCGTGTGAGTGCAACGACCATTGTGAGGCCCCCTCCCGGTGTCTCTTCTGGTGTGAGAGTACCTCCCATCGCCTCGACGAAGCCACGCGAGAGCGCAAGCCCAAGGCCGAGCCCTGTTTCGTTGTCTGTGTCCCCGAGGCGCTGGAACGGGACGAAGATGTCTTCGAGCCGGTCACGGGGTACACCTGGACCGTGATCGATAATACGAATCTCGAGCACATCGCCGAAGACGCTCGTGCTGACGATGATGCTCGAGCCTGCGGGAGAGTGCCGCAGTGCGTTCGCCAAGAGGTTCACGATCACGCGCTGCAGCAGCACAGGGTCGGCATTCGCGCGGCCTTCGCCGTGACCGAGGGCGAGACGAACCTCACTGGGGCCGAGTCCAAGCTCGTCTAGTGCGGGGGCAATCGCTTCTGCTGGGTCGGTCGGGAGGTTCGCGATGCTGAGTACGCCGCCCTGCAGACGGCTCACGTCGAGGAGATCGGTGAGCAGCGTACCGAGGGCTCCGAGGCTCTCCTCGGCGGTGTCGAGAAGCTCGGCGCGGTCTTCGAACGTGAGCCTGGCGCCCGCAGCCCGGAGCCCGCCGACGGCTGCAGTCGCGGCAGCGAGTGGGCGACGGAGGTCATGGCTGAGGGCGGTGAGCAGCGCGCCGCGTACACGGTCGGATGCCGCAATCGGACCGATCTCTCGGGCGGTTTCCTCGAGCTCCTGGCGGGCGAGGGCCGCCGAGAGCTGTGCGACGACGACTGAGAGCAGACGCTGCTCGCCAGCGGCGAGCGGCTGGCCGTAGAGTTCGAGCCAGGCGTGCTCTCCGAGCGCCGCCCGGGTGCGTTTGTCGCCGTCGATGACTGCGCCCGAGGCTGCAACTATCCGCCCGGTGCCCTCGTGCACGACTCGCACGGCCTCGAGCTGAAACGCTTCGCGGGTGCGATCGGCGAGTGCCTGTGCGGCGTCGTCACCGCGGAGGACACTGCCCGCGATGGTTTGGATCAGTTCTGATTCTGCAGCCGATCGGCGGGCGGCCCTCGTATGGCGGGCAGCGCGATCGACGATGAAGCTGACGAGGCTCGCAATAATCACGTACAGGCCGAGCGACAGCAAGTGCAGCGGCTCGTGAATGTGCACAGTGAAGATCGGTTCGATGAAGAAATAGTCGAGGGTGAGCCCCGAAAGCACGGCGGCGAAGAGGGCAGGCCAGATCCCGCCGACGAGTGCAACGATGACAGTCAGCAGCTGATAGCTCAGCACGTCTGCGGTGATCGAATCGGGGCTGCGTGAGAGCGTGAGGAAGTATGTGAGAACGGGTCCGCCGACGAGCGCGACGACGAAGCCGAGGATGCGTCGACGCGCCGTGAGCGCGCCAGTGAGTGGCGGCAGTGCGAACCGGCGGGCCGCGGCCGAATGATTGACCATGTGGACGTCGATTTCACCCGACTCCCGCACCACCGTCGCGCCGATCCCTGGACCAGTGAGGGCGGCGGCGAACCTGCCGCGGCGGCTCGCTCCGAGCACGAGCTGTGTCGCGTTCACGGACCTGGCGAATTCGACGAGCGCCGTCGGCACGTCTTCGCCGACGACCTGATGGTAGCTGCCGTTGAGCTTCTCCACGAGCGCGCGCTGGTTCGCGAGCACGTCGGGCGCGGCACTCCTGAGCCCGTCTTGACTCGTGACGTGTACCGCGAGCAGCTCGCCGCCAGATGACCTCGCGGCGATCCGTGCACCGCGACGCAAGAGGGTGTCGCCCTCGGGGCCGCCAGTCAGCGCGACGACAACGCGCTCACGCGCCTCCCACGTGCCGTCAATCCCGTGCTCGGCGCGGTAGCCGCGGAGCGCCTGGTCAACCTCGTCTGCGAGCCACACGAGCGCGAGTTCGCGAAGCGCGGTGAGGTTGCCGAGCCTGAAGTAGTGCGAGAGCGCGGCGTCGATACGTTCGGCCGGGTAGACGTAGCCGTCGGCCAACCTGTCACGGAGCGACTGTGGCGCGAGGTCGACGAGCTCGAGTTCGTCCGCTCCCCGCAGGAAGCTGTCTGGCACCGTCTCCTGTTGTGGAACTCCGGTGATCTGTTCGACAACATCGTTCAATGACTCGATGTGCTGCACATTGAGCGTTGAGATGACGTCGATGCCCGCCGCGAGGAGTTCTGCGACATCTTGCCAGCGCTTCTCGTTGGCAGCCCCGGGAGCGTTTGTGTGCGCGAGTTCGTCGACGAGGGCGATCTCGGGCCGCCGTTCGAGTACCGCGGCGAGGTCCATCTCGTCGAGGGAAACGCCGCGGTGGCTGAGACGCGCTCGGGAAATGTGGGGGAGGCCTTCGGTGAGTGCGGCGGTCGCTGCGCGTCCGTGAGATTCGACGATGGCGACGACGACGTCGCGCCCGTCGGCGAGGAGACGTCTTCCCTCTTCGAGCATCGAGAAGGTCTTTCCCACGCCGGGGGCGGCGCCGAGAAAGACCCGCAGCCGCCCTCGCTTGTCCATGCTCACCTCCGCAACTGTTCGAGCGCCAGATTCAACTCGAGTACGTTCACCCTACTCTCGCCAAGGAAGCCGAGGTCTGGGGCCTGCGTGTGGGCGCGTACGATGTTTTGAACTTCGCTTCGATCGAGTCCGCGTGCGTCCGCGACTCGGCTGATCTGCACGGCGGCGTAGTCGGCGCTGATATGAGGATCCAGGCCGGAGGAGGACGCTGTCACGGCATCGGCCGGGACCTCGGACTCCGTGACCCCATTGAACCTCGCAACTGCAGCCCGCCGTTCGGCGATTGCTGCGACGAGGTCGGGGTTTTCGGGCCCAAGGTTTGAACCGGAGGACGCGGCGCCGTCGTAGCCGTAGCCTGCTGCGGATGGGCGGGGCTGGAAGAACTGCGGATCGGGTTCGCAGCTTTCAGTGAGGAACTGCTGCCCGAGGTGGGCCGAGCCGACAACCTCGCCGGTTGCGTTGGCTCGCAGCGAGCCGTTTGCCTGCCACGGGAACGCGAGCTGGCCGATGCCGGTGAGTGCGAGCGGGTAGGCGATGCCGAGCAGGAGGGTGAAGATCACCATCGCGCGAATCGCGACCCACAGTGTGCGGCGGGTGGTGCGTGGTGCGGCATTCATTGTGTGTGCCTCTTTCTGATGGGTTAGAACCCGGGGATGAGTCGGACGAGTTGGTCGATGAGCCAGATCCCGACGAAGGGGGCGACGACACCGCCGAGCCCGTATACCGTGAGGTTGCGGCCGAGAATGCTCGCGGCAGTGCCTGGCCTGTACTTCACCCCGCGCAGCGCGAGCGGAATGAGAAACACGATCACGATGGCGTTGAAGATGATTGCGGAGAGCACGGCGGATGCCGCCGAGTGCAGGCCCATGATGTTCAGCGCGGCGAGGCCGGGGAAGATCCCCATGAACATCGCGGGAATGATCGCGAAGTACTTCGCGATGTCGTTCGCGATCGAGAACGTTGTGAGCGCGCCACGGGTGATGAGCAGCTGCTTGCCGATGCGGACGATATCGATGAGCTTCGACGGGTCGGAGTCTAGGTCAACCATGTTGCCAGCCTCTTTGGCCGCCGAGGTCCCCGAGTTCATGGCGACGCCGACGTCTGCCTGCGCGAGTGCGGGGGCATCGTTCGTGCCGTCTCCGGTCATCGCGACGAGGTTGCCGCCCGCCTGTTCTGCGCGAATGTAGGCGAGCTTGTCTTCGGGAGTTGCCTCGGCGAGAAAGTCGTCGACGCCAGCTTCGCGCGAGATCGCGGCCGCGGTGAGTGCGTTGTCGCCGGTGATCATGACTGTTCGGATCCCCATTGCACGCAGCTCGCGAAACTTCTCCGGGAGCCCCTCCTTCACGACGTCCTTGAGATGAACAACGCCGAGGAGCTTCCGCTCGGAACCGGCACGCGTGGCGACGACGAGCGGCGTGCCGCCGCTCTCAGAAACCTCGGCGATGCGTTGCTGGAGCTCGGCCGACCGTTGCGGGGGGAGCGGGGCGCCGCCATCTTCGAGCCACGCGAGCACTGCGGAGCCGGCGCCCTTACGGATCTCTGTGCCGTCTGGGAGGTTGAGCCCCGACATTCGGGTCTGCGCGGTGAACGGCACGATCTCACCCGTGGTGTTCGTGTCGTACGTCGCCCCGAGCGTGTTGGCGAGTTCGACGATCGAGCTTCCCTCAGGGGTGGGGTCTGCGAGCGACGACAGCGCTGCTGCGGCAATGAGTTCGGTGTCTGCGATTCCGAGGAGGGGGATGAAATTGCTTGCTCGGCGGTTGCCGTATGTGATGGTGCCTGTCTTGTCGAGGAGCAGCGTGGTGACGTCGCCAGCCGCCTCAACCGCGCGCCCCGATGTGGCGAGCACGTTGCGCTGCACGAGCCTGTCCATGCCGGCGATGCCGACGGCGCTGAGGAGCGCGCCGATTGTTGTGGGGATGAGGCAGACAAGCAGTGCGGTGAGCACTGCAAGGCTGACAGGTGCGGCGGCGTACGACGCAATCGGGTTGAGCGTGAGCACGACGATCACGAACACGATTGACAGGCTCGCGAGCAGGATGTTGAGGGCGATCTCGTTCGGAGTCTTCTGTCGCGCGGCGCCCTCGACGAGGGCGATCATCCTGTCGACGAAGGTGTCGCCAGGCTGTGAGGTGATACGCACGACGATGCGGTCAGAGAGCACCCGGGTGCCGCCTGTGACAGCGGACCTGTCGCCGCCCGACTCGCGCACGACCGGTGCAGATTCTCCGGTGATCGCCGACTCATCGACGGAGGCGATGCCCCAAACAATGTCACCGTCGCCAGGGATCAGCTCGCCAGCGACCACCACGACTGTGTCGCCGATGCGCAGCTCAGAGGAGGCAACTGGGGTCACTGCCGATTCGGCAGCAGCGGGGTCGGAGTCGGGGCTGTAGGCGTCGACGCGGTTCGCCGTGGTGCTCGTCCGCGTCTTGCGAAGGGATTCAGCTTGCGCCTTGCCGCGGCCCTCGGCGACTGACTCGGCGATGTTCGCGAAGAACACTGTCAACCACAGCCATACGGCGATGGCCGCCGTGAACGAGGCTGGCACCGAGCTACCGCCCGAATCAGAGGGGCCCCCGAGGAATGGCTCGGCGAGCGCGAGTGCGGTCGTGAGCGCGGCGCCGACCCAGACGATAAACATCACTGGGTTGCGCCACTGCTGAATCGGGTCGAGCTTTCGCAGCGCCCCGGGGAGTGCGTGGCTGAGCTGGGCGAGCGAGAACCCGCTGCGGGTGGGGAGAGTGTGCGTTGACATGGTTACATGAGCCCTTCAGCTAGGGGGCCTAGCGCGAGAACGGGGAGGAACGCGAGCACAGAGAGGAGGATGGTGACCGCTGCAAGCAGCCCGACGAACAGCGGGCGGTGGGTGGGAAGGGTGCCCGAGGTCGCGGGGACTGTGTCCTGCGCCGCGAGGGAACCCGCGAGTGCGAGCACGAGCATGATGGGGAGGAACCGGCCGAGCAGGATCGTGACGCCAAGCGCCGTGTTCAACCATGGGGTGTCCGCGGTGAGCCCGGCGAACGCTGAACCGTTGTTGTTCGCTGCTGAGGTGAACGCGTAGAGCACCTCGGACATGCCGTGGACGCCGTCGTTGAGGATCGAGTCTTCGGTGACGCTCTCGCGTACCCCCGGGACAGCAAAGCTGAGTGCGGTTCCCGTCAGCACGAGCATCGGCATGACGAGGATGTAGAGCGCAGCAAGCTTGACCTCTTTCGGCCCGATCTTCTTCCCGAGGTACTCGGGGGTGCGCCCGATGAGGAGCCCGGCGATGAACACCGTGATCACGGCGAGCACGAGCAGCGCGTAGAGGCCCGAGCCGACCCCGCCAGGCGAAACCTCGCCGAGCATCATGTTGAGCGTTGGGAAGAAGCCGCCGAGCGCGGTGTACGAGTCGTGCATCGAGTTCACCGCGCCCGTTGAAGTGCCGGTGCTCGTCGTCGCGAACAGCGTCGACCCAATGATCCCGAAACGCTGTTCCTTACCTTCGAGCGCCGCTCCCGCGAGCTCCGGTGCCGTGCCGTTGCCTGCGAGCTCGACAGCGGTGAGGGCGGCGAATGATCCGAGATACAGCACACCCATCACTCCGAGGATCGCGTACCCCTGACGGTTGTCACCAACAATCCTGCCGAAGGCTCGCGGCAGCGCGAACGGAATGGCGAGCATGAGAACAATCTCGAACAAGTTCGTCCAGCCCGTTGGGTTCTCAAACGGATGCGATGAGTTCGCATTGAAGAACCCGCCGCCGTTCGTGCCGAGCAGCTTGATCGCTTCCTGCGACGCAGTGGGGCCACCGGGGATCGACTGAGATGCTCCGGCAAGCGTTGTCACGTCGGTGAACCCGTTGAAGTTCTGGATCACGCCGGCGGTGATGAGCACAACTGCGCTCACAGCTGCAACTGGCAGCAAGAGCCTGAGGATGCCGCGAGTGACGTCAACCCAGAAGTTGCCGATCGTGCCAGAACGGCGGTAAGCAAAGCCGCGAACGAGCGCGACGGCGACAGCGATTCCGACAGCTGCGGACGTGAAGTTTTGTACGGCGAGGCCGGCCATCTGCGCCGTATAGCCGAGCGTTGCCTCGGGGGAGTATGACTGCCAGTTTGTATTCCCGACAAACGAGGCGGCGGTGTTGAACGACAGGGGCGCGCTCGGTGCGGGGAGCCCGAGCGAGAGCGGCAGCACATGTTGGAGGCGCTGCATCCCGTAGACGAGCAGCAGCCCCACGACCGAGAACGTGAGCACGCTCCGCAGGTACGCCTGCCAGCTTTGCTCGGCCCGCGCGTCGACCCCTATCAGACGGTAAATCCCGCGCTCAACGCGCGAGTCCCGCTGCGACGTGTACACCCATGCGATGTAGTCGCCGAGGGGACGGTACAGGACGGCGATGATTACCGCGACAGTGCCGACCGCGAGGAGCGCACCGACCCACCCCATCAGAACTTCTCCGGTCGGGTGAGCGCAACCCCAAGAAACACGAGGGCCGAGATCGCAAGGAGTGCGGCGAGAATGTCGAAAACGATCACAGCTTCTCCACCGCCTTTGCAACAACGCCAATGAGCGCGAAGAGGGCGATCGCGCCAAGCGCGTAGACCACATCGAGCACGATGATCTCCGTTCGAAATATGCCTCGCTGAACGCTGTCAGGGGCGGGCGCCGCGGTGGCGCATGCCTTGATTGAATACCCGCTCGCGAGCGAAATCATGCGTCCTAACGGAATCCATACGGGCAACCAGTGTTCCCTAACGAGAAACGCACGACGCAGCGTCGAAAGAGCTTGATGACCACGAACTCTTGGTGCGCTAATCTCCAGCTATGAGCAGATTCTCTGGATGTCCACAGGATGACTCGGCGCGACAGGCCGTGACCCGATGAGCGGGCCAGGCGGTGAGCTCGCGGAGCTGCGCGACCGTGTCGAGGCCCTCGAGAGCGAGAACACCGAGCTGAAACGCGCTACCGGCACCCGGGCTGGCAATCGCGCACGTTCGGTGCTCGCCGCGATCCTGATCGTCGTCGCCGCGCTGCTTGCGCCCGCCGCGGTCGTGAGCACGTGGGTGCGGGCCGAACTTATCGACACAGATCGCTTCGTTTCCGGGCTCGCGCCGCTCGCCGAGAAGCCGGCGGTGCAGTCGTTCATCTCCGACGAAGTCGTCGATGCGATCGAAGAGAGCCTCGATATCGAGGCAGTCGTGCACGACGCCGTGAGCGGTTTGAGTGCGCTCGACCTGCCGCCGCAGGCCGCGGCAGCGTTCACGATGCTTGAGGGCCCCGCAGTGCACGGCATCCAGTCGATCCTGCGCACCACTGTCGACCGCATGGTCACGTCGCCGCAGTTTGCACAGATCTGGGAGGTCGCGCTGCGGCAAACCCACGCGCGCGCGATCGCTGTGATCCAGGGTGACCCCAACAGTGCGCTCCAGCTTTCTGACGACGGGACCGTCACTGTCGAGCTCGGCACGATCATCGCCGAGGCCAAAACAATGCTCCAAGCTCAGGGCGTCGACCTCGCAAGCTTGATCCCGGAGATCGATCGCTCAATCCCGCTGGTGACCTCTGACTCGCTCACGTCCGTACGCACCGCGTATACGTTCGCCACGGCGGTCGGATACTGGCTCCCTTGGCTTGTGCTCGGGCTTCTTGTCGCAGCGATCGCGATAGCTCGCAAGCGTGCCCGCGCGACGCTGGCAGCGGGAATCGGACTTGCTGCCTCCTTCCTGCTGCTGATCGCAGGGATCGGCACGGGTAAGCTCTTCTTCGTTGCGACAGTGAGTCCCGCGTTCATACCCGTCGCTACTGCCGAAGCGCTGTTTGGGCAAGTGACGTTGAACATTCACGCGATCCTTGTCGCGCTCACAGTTCTCTCGGCGCTCATTGCTGTCGCCGCGTGGCTGTTTGGTTCTTCACGACAGGCGCGTGCGATCAGAAGCGCAGCCAACAGGGGCTTCGACCGTGCGCGGGCTGGCCTCGACAGGCTGCACCTCAACACCGGCGCCGTCGGCAGTTGGATCGATCGGATCCGCCCAATGATTTGGTCCGTCGCCGTAGCGGCGATAGTGCTCGTAGTGTTCTTGAACCGCCCGATTTCGCTTGCGAGCGTGCTCGCAGCGCTTGGCTGGTTCCTCGCGACGCTCCTGCTGGTGGAGCTGTTGCGCAGACCACAGGCTGAAGTGATCGAAAAAGCTGGAGCTACGCAACAAATCTCTTGACGTTGCATCGCAAGGTCATTCATGCTGGGTGTACCGAAAGCCGACGCTGAGGGTTCCCATGTGGGTACGCCCAGCAGGCTCCGCCCATCACAACCTGCGAACGCGACGACGCGAAGGGAACACGCACATGGAACGCGAAATTTACGAAGAGATCCACGACGACTTCCGTGAGATGGTCAAGCAATTCATCAAGCGCTACGTCACCACCGAGAAGATGAACGAGTGGGAAGAGGCAGGCGAGGTTGACCGCGCGACGATGCTCGCGGCGGCTGAACACGGCATTGTCGGTCTCTCGGTTCCCGAAGAGTTCGGCGGAGCCGGCATGCTTGAGGACTACCGTTTCAGGTCAATCGTGCTCGAGGAGCTCACGCTCTCGGGCACCGGCGCCGCGCTCGCAGGCGCAGTCGGAATTCAGGACGACCTCGCAGTTCCGTACATTGCGCGCTTCGGCACTGACGAGCAGAAGGCCAAGTGGCTCCCGAAGATGGCGACGTGCGAGGTGCTTGGAGCACTCGCAATGACTGAGCCAGGCGCCGGCAGCGACCTGCGCGGCGTCACAACGACTGCGAAGAAGACCGATGGCGGCTACATCGTCAACGGAGCAAAGACGTTCATCTCGAGCGGCAAGACAGCCGACATCATCGTGACTTTCGTGAAGACCGGCGAGGGCAATCGCCCCGACGCCTTCAGCCTCATCATTATCGAAGACGGCATGGACGGCTTCGACCACGGCCGCAAGCTTCACAAGATGGGTTCGCACGGCCACGACACCGCCGAGCTCAGCTTTGTTGACGTGTTCGTTCCAGACGAGAACCTCATCGGGGGTGTCGAGGGGCACGGATTCGTGCAGCTCATGGAGAACCTGCCGCTCGAGCGCCTCTCGATCGGTGTCGCTGCGACGGCAATCGCTGATGCGGGGTTCCAGTGGACGCTCGACTACACGAAGAGCCGCGAGGCGTTTGGAAAGCCCGTCGCCGACTTCCAGAACTCGCGCTTCAGCCTCGCTGACATGGCAACAACGGTCGACGTTATGTGGGCATACATCGACCGTGCCATGAAGCTGTTCATGGAGGGCAAGCTCACCGCAGACGAGGCTGCCAAGGTCAAGTTCTGGTGCACCGAGCGCGAGTGGGAGATCCTCGACCAGGGCGTCCAGCTCCACGGTGGCTACGGCTACATCACCGAGTACCCGATCGCGCGCGCATTCCTCGATGCGCGCGTCCACCGAATCTACGGCGGCACCAACGAGGTCATGCGTGAGATCGTTGCGCGCGCAGTGACCGGCCGAAAGTAGCGCTGTCGGCACTGCGCCGAAAGAACGCACAAGACTCGCGCATGTCCCCACTAGCATGGGGGCATGCGCGAGTCTTTTCAACTCATCGAAGCGAGCATCGCAGACGTGCTCGGAGCCTACGAAACAGGGTCGGCCACGCCGACGAGCGTGACCGAAAGCTACCTCGCTCGCATCGAAGCGTACGACCTTGGCGATGACGGACTTCACGCTGTCGTTGTGCCCACCCCAGACGCGCTCGCTCAAGCGGCAGAGTCCGACGCCCGCTGGAAAGCTGGCACGCAGCGCGCGCTCGAGGGCGTGCCTTTCACCGTCAAAGATTCGTACATGGTGCGTGGCCTCACCGTCGCCTCAGGCTCGCCGGCGTTCGAGTACCTCGTCGCGCAGTGGGATGCATTCTCAGTCGAGAAGCTCCGGGAAGCGGGGGCGGTGCTCATCGGCAAGACAAACATGCCGCCCATGGCCGACGGCGGCATGCAGCGTGGCGTCTACGGACGAGCCGAGTCGCCCTACAACCGCGACTACCTTGCAGCAGCCTACGCCTCAGGGTCTTCGAACGGGTCGGCCGTCGCGACGGCAGCAAACCTTGCAGTCTTCGGCATGGGCGAGGAGACAGTCTCAAGCGGCCGCAGCCCGGCCTCAAACAACGGCCTGTGCGCCTACACCCCCTCCTGGGGCGTGCTGTCAATCCGCGGGAACTGGCCGCTGTTCCCGGCGCGCGACGTCGTCGTTCCGCACACGCGGTCAATGCCAGACATGCTCAGGTTGCTCGACGTGCTCGTGCAGGACGACAAGGTCACCCGCGGGGACTTCTGGCGGGCCCAGAACGCCGTCCCTGTGCCCGCGCCGAGCGAGCATAGGCCCGAGTCATACCTTGCCCTCGCGGAAGCGCCAGAACTCGAGGGGGAGTCGAAAGCCGGGCCCGAACTGCATGCCCAGCTGCTTGCGGGCAAACGTTTCGCGGTGCCGAAGATGTACCTCGGCCTCGATCCTGACTTTCCCATTGCGGTTCGCCCGACAGTGCTCGACCTGTGGGCGGCCGCGCGCGCCCGCCTCGAAGCGCTTGGCGCCGAGGTCGTCGAAACTGGGTTCCCCCTCATCGAACGCTACGAGGGCGATCGCCCCGGCCAGGAAAACGTCGGCGAGCTCGGGGTGCTGCCCGACGGCTGGATGGACACCGAGTTCAACCACTTCCTCGCGTACGGCTGGGACGACTTCCTTCGCGCAAACGGCGACCCCGCGATCCCGACGCTCGCGGACGTCGACCCCGATACGATCTTCCCGCAGCCCCCAGGCACGCTGCCCGACCGTTACGAAGAAGTTGAAGACTATGCGAACCGCTACCGTGCAGTTGTCGCCTTCGCGAAGGCGGGTATCCCAGACCCGCGTGAGCGCCCCGACTTCGCTGCCGGTCTGCGCGCGCTCGTTCAGTTGCGCGAGGACCTGTTCGAGTCGTGGCTGCAGACCGAGGGGTTCGACGCCGTCGTGTTCCCGGCAAACGCCGACGTGGGGCGCGAATCGGCCGAGCGTGAGAAGGCAGCTGCGGATCACGCGTGGTCGAACGGCGTCTTCTTCTCGAACGGGAACTACGCACTGCGCCACCTCGGGATTCCCACGGTCACCGTCGCGATGGGAGTCATGGCCGATATTGGCATGCCTGTTGGGCTCACGTTCGCCGGCGCCGCGTATTCAGACCCCGAGCTGCTGCGTCTCGGCACACTTTTCGAGGCGGCCGGCGACGGATCGCTCCGTGTCGCTCCTGAGTCGACGCCAGCCCTCTGAGAGCGCCGCGTGCGTGCCACGCTATGCGCACCGCACGGGTTCCGTGGGGCAGGAGACTGGTGCTCGCGCCCGGCGCGTGGGGCCGGTTCCTAGACCACCGGGTCGTCGGCTGCCTCAGAGACGGGCTCATAACGGTCAACGCTTCGCGCAAGCTTTCGCAGCAGGACGGCAAGGCGCTCGCGTTCCGGCCTGCTCATTGCGCCGAGAAGGCGCTCCTCTGAATCAGTGAGTCGTGTCATCGCCGCATCGACGAGTGTCTGGCCGAGGGGGGTCATTTCGACAAGCACGCCCCTGCCGTCGTTGGGGTCGGTGAGGCGGCGCACGAGCTCGCGTTCGACGAGCCTGTCGATCCTGTTCGTCATGGTGCCGCTTGAGACCATTGTCTGCTGCACAAGCACTTTCGGGCTTTGTCGGTAGGGTGCGCCACCGCGGCGCAGCACAGCGAGTACGTCAAACTCCCATGACGCGAGCCCTGAACGCTCGAACGCGTGGGAGCGCGCCCGGTCGAGATGCTTCGCGATTCGCGAGAGCCGCGAGAACACGGTGAGTGGTGCGAAATCGAGGTCTGGGCGTGCTGCGCTCCACGACGCGATGATCCCGTCAACCTCGTCGGTCGAGTCTGGCGTGCGGTCTTCCATCTGCTCATTATCTCGGGTTGCTGAAGTTTTTTCCCCGTGAACCCGCCGCAGTTTGCCCCGTTCTGCCCGAGACGTGCGAAAGTAGTCGCGAGGTCTGGCAGACTATATCTGTACCGGCTTCGGTGCGATCCGCCTTGGTGTAATGGCAGCACGACAGCCTTTGGAGCTGTTAAGTCTAGGTTCGAATCCTAGGGGCGGAGCGGTGGCGGCTGGGGCGAACCCACCGCCGCGCGTCGGTATCGGCGCAGTTCCGCGCAGTGCTCACGCACTCGCGAACGAGAAAGGGACACCCGACATGACAGAACGTTCTCTCGCTGTCGTCATTCTGGCCGCTGGCCAGGGCACTCGGATGAAGTCGACGCTTCCCAAGGTGCTGCACCGCATCGGCGGACGCTCACTCATCGAGCATGTGCTCGACACTGCGGCGGCTGTCTCGCCGCAGAAAATCGTCGCCGTCGTTCGGCATGAGCGTGAACGGGTTGCCGAGGCGATCCTGAACCACGCCCCCGACACGATCATTGTTGATCAGGACGAGGTGCCCGGCACTGGCCGCGCGGTCGAGCTCGCGCTTGCGGCGCTCCCCGCTGACTTCGACGGCTCGGTCGTCGTGCTGTCGGGCGACGCTCCGCTTGTCGATGGCCCGTCTATTCGCAGCCTGCTCGATGGCCATTTCGCCGAGCACCGCGACATGACGCTGCTGTCCGCGCTTCTCGATAACCCGACAGGCCTTGGCCGCATCCTCCGCGACGCGGATGGCGGCATGACTGGCATCGTCGAAGAAAAGGACGCGACGGACGAGCAGCGTAGGATCGGTGAGATCAACGGCGGCATCTACGTCTTCACGCACCGCGCTCTGGCGCAGGCGCTCGGTGAGATCGACACGAACAACGCGCAGGGCGAGAAGTACCTGACTGATGCGGCCGCGCGCATCCTCGCGAGAGGCGGCGGGGTTGAGGCTGTCGCGACGAACGATCCGTGGGTCGTCGCGGGCGTGAACGACCGCGCTCAGCTCGCCGATGCTGGCCGTGAGCTGAACGCTCGCATCATCCGCGAGCATCAGCGAAATGGCGTGACAATCATGGACCCGGCGACGACGTGGATCGACGCTGACGTGTCGATCGAGTCGGATGTCGAGATTCTGCCTGGAACGTTCCTGCATGGCGCGACGTCAATTGCGACAGGAGCCATCATCGGCCCCGACACGACCCTGACTGACTGCGAGGTCGGTGAGGGGGCGCGCGTTCGCCGTTCTGAGGCGACGCTTGCGGCGTTCCACGCGGGTGCAGAGGTTGGCCCGTTCGCGTTCATCCGTCCGGGCACCGAGCTTGGCGAGGGCGGCAAGATCGGGGCGTTCGTCGAGGCGAAGAATGCGCAGATCGGTGAGGGCTCGAAGGTGCCACACCTGAGCTACGTCGGTGATGTCACGATCGGTACCGGCTCGAATATCGGTGCGGGCACGATTGTCGCGAACTATGACGGCGTGAACAAGCATCAGACCGTTGTCGGGGATGCGGTGCGAATCGGTTCGAAGAACGTGCTCATCGCACCGGTTACCATTGAAGACGGAACGTACACCGCGGCGGGAACAATCGTGCGTAAGCCCGTGCCCGCTGGTGCGCTCGCGATGACGGTTGCCCCTCAGCGGAATCTGGAGGGCTGGGTCGCTGCGAACCGCCCCGGAACGAGTTCCGCTGCCGCTGCCGAGCGGGCCGCGAGCCCCGAGGCCGCCTCAGACTCACTCAACGACACATCTCATACAAAGTAATCACTGAAGGGCAAGTGGGAAAGCACTGATGAGCAAAATCGAGATGACCGGGCAGAAGAAGCTCGTTCTCATTACCGGCCGAGCGTATCCTGAGCTCGCCGAACAAGTTGCCGCTGAACTCGGCGCTGAACTCGTTCCCACCGATGCCCGAACCTTTGCGAACGGCGAGCTCTACGCTCGGTTCGATGAGAGTGTCCGCGGATCGGACGCGTTTGTCATTCAGTCGCACACTGACCCGATCAATGAGTGGCTCATGGAGCAGCTCATCATGGTCGACGCCCTGAAGCGCGCCTCGGCGAAGCGCATCACAGTTGTGGCGCCGTTCTACCCGTACTCGCGCCAGGACAAGAAGGGCCGCGGCCGCGAGCCCATCTCGGCGCGCCTCATCGCAGACCTGTTTAAGACGGCTGGGGCCAACCGCATCATGTCGGTCGACCTGCACGCACCGCAGATTCAGGGCTTCTTCGACGGCCCACTCGATCACCTGTTTGCGATGCCTGTGCTGCTCGAGCACTTCGAGAAGAACCTGAACCGTGACGACCTGACGGTCGTGTCGCCCGACATGGGGCGCGTTCGCGTCGCGGACGTTTGGAGCGACCGCCTCGGTGCTCCGCTTGCGATCATCCACAAGCGTCGCGACCCGTCTGTCGCGAACCAGGCCTCGGTGCACGGCATCGTCGGCGACGTGAAGGATCGCTGGTGCCTCATGGTCGACGACATGATCGACACCGGCGGCACTATCTCGAAGGCTGCCGAGGCGCTCAAGCAGGCCGGCGCCCGCGGGGTAACGATTGCCGCGACGCACGCCATTTTCTCGGGTAAGGCGATTGAGCACCTGTCGCGTGACTTCATCGATCAGGTCGTCGTCATGGATACCCTGCCGGTTCCCGAAGAGAAGCGCTTTGAGAAGCTCACGGTGCTGCCGATCGCCCCGCTGCTTGCGAAGGCGATTCACGAGGTCTTCGAAGATGGATCGGTGACGTCGATGTTTGAGGGCGCCGCCTAGTCAGGCGCGGCGTGGCCATGCGCGTCGTACGAGTGGCGCTCACCGGGTGCGGCGGGATCGGGTCCCGCGTCGCGGTGGCGCTGCTCGAACGGCGCGCTCGCTTGTCTGCACGCTGGGGTGTCGACGTGCGACTTGTCGCGGTGTGCGGGAGCGCGTCTGGGATCGTGCGTGACAGTGGTCTCACCGCGGCAGACATCGCCGAACGGGATGGGTGGGCGCCGCGGCTTGTCGGCGCGACCTTTCTTGAACAGGCAAACCCCGACGTCGTGATTGACGCTGGGCCGAACGATTACGTGTCGGGTGGGCCGGGGCTCGACCACCTTGACTGGGCGACGCGGCGTGGCATCCACGCGATCATGGTGTCGAAGAGCGCGCTCGCGCTGCACGGGGCGAGGCTTTTCGAGACCGCGCAGGCAAGCGGAAGCCGAGTGCACGCGAGCGGGGCGAGTTCGGCGGCGCTGCCCGCCGTTGATTTTCTGCGACACAATCTCGCGGGTGCAGAAATCACTCGCGTCGAGGCGGCGCTCACTGGAACGAGCTCGTTCGTGCTCGACGAGGTTGTTAGATCAGGATCGACGCTCGAGGCCGCAATCGCCGATGCGGTAGCGCGCGGGATCGCGGAGCCCGACCCCGCATTCGACCTTGACGGCCGGGATACGGCTGCCAAGCTTGTCGTCATCGCCGGTATTGCGCTCGGTGTGTGGCTGCCGCTTGAGAGCGTGGAGCGTGAGAGCGTGTTCGAAGTGTCCGACCACCAGGTGCGCGCCTGGCGGCAGACAGGCGCCAAGGCCGCGCTTGTTGGAGTCCTCGAGCGCGTGGGAACTGGCTATGCTGCTCGGGTCGAGCTGCGATCCTACGACCAAACGCACCCCTACTCGGCGGCGAGGGGAAGCACGAAGGCTCTGATGGTGACGGCCGAAGGTTTCGGCGAGTACACGCTCGTCGGTGGCGCATCGACGCCGCAGGCGACTGTTGCCGCAGTGCTCAAGGATTTCGAGCACCTTCTCGCCGAGCTCTAGTATCGGGCGTCAGGCTTCCGGCTGCGCGATGCCGCGTGATGCAGTGCGGTGCCGCGTGCTGCGATCGCCCGAGAAACTTGGGCCCCAACGCGAAGCTATAGTGAAGAGCTATGTGGAATATAGATTCCACAGTTCTTGTGCAATACTCCGAGATTCCGAAGACTGTGTAATCGGAGGCAGCAACGCTGCAGTCTCACAAGCCTGGAATAAGGAAGAGTCACACCCATGACTATGAAGAAGAAGTTTTCTCTCATTGCCGCTCTCGCGGTGAGTGCGCTCGCACTGAGTGCCTGCAGCTCGGCGGCTCCTGAAGCAGAGGGCGGCGATGCCGAGCGCACCGTGAAGATCGTGACATCAAACGATGCCCCCTTCTCGTTCGTTGACGAAGCGACGGGTGAACTGACGGGGATCGACGGTGAGATGCTCGGTGCGATGGCAGAAGAGCTCAATTGGAAGATCGAAGTCGTCGTCACCGACTTTGCGACGATGCCGCAGACCGTGCTCTCGAAGAAGGCTGATTTCATTGCCGACGGCCTGTACGTGACCGACTCGCGTAAGGAGACGCTCGCGTTCTCGGACACATGGTACTACCAGGGCGAGGGAATGCTTGTTCCCGCGAACTCGACGTTCGCGTCGCGCGATGATGCGCGCGGCAAGACTGTAGGCGTGATGACTGGGACTACGCACCTCGAGATCGCCCAGGAGCTGACCGACGAGGCGAACATCAAGCAGTACGACTCGCAGGCAAACCTCATCCAGGCGATCGCGAACGGTCAGGTTGACGCAGGCTTCACCGACCAGGCAGTGGTGGCGTGGAGTCTGGTGCAGAACCCGAACGACAAGGTGAAGCTCGTTTCGCCCTACGATCCGTACTTCCCGGGAACCATCGCGGCCGCCTTCCGACAGGACGCAGACAGCGACGCAATGCGTGAAGAGCTCAACGGTGCGCTCGCGAACCTCAAGGCTTCGCCGAAGTACCTCGAGATCTTGCAGAAGTACGGCCTCGGCGAAGACAACATCGCGGAGTAACGAACGCGTCGATAGTGGAGCACTGCAGGTGCTCCACTATCTCCGTGTGAGGAGAAGTCTTGGAATTCATTGAAAACGTGATCGGTGTGATGCCGAAGCTCATCAAGGGCGTGCCTGTCGTCGCGCAGCTCGCGCTCGGGGCGATGATCCTTGCCCTGGTGCTTGGCCTGCTCATCGCCCTTGCCCGCCTCTCATCGAGCCGCATTCTGCGCGGCATCGCTGTGGTCTATGTCGAAGTGCTCCGCGGCACCCCGCTGCTCGTGCAGCTCGTCTACATTTACTTCGTGCTCCCAGTCGTTGGTGTGCAGCTCGACCCAATCGCAGCCGGCATTATCGGTCTCGGGCTGAACTATGCCGCGTACCTGTCCGAGGTCTACCGGACCTCGATTCTTGCAATCGACAGCGGTCAAACCGAGGCTGCGCTGTCGCTCGGGTACACACCCACGAAGGCGCTCTGGCGTATCGTGATCCCGCAGTCATTCAAGGTTGCGCTTGGTCCGATCGGCAACTACTTCATTGCAATGGTCAAGGACACGGCACTGACTTCCGTCATCGCAGTCTCTGAGATCTTGAAGACCGCAAACACGCTGAATTCCCAGACATTCCAGACAGTCGAGATTTACACCGCAGCAGCGGTCCTGTACCTTGCGTTGTCGCTGCCGCTCTCGCGGCTCGTGATCGTACTCGAGAAGAAGGTGAGAAGCCGTGCCTAACCCAGTGATTCAGATTCAGGATGTGCATAAGAGCTTCCTTATCGGGGAGAAGCCAAGCTTTTGGAAGCGGCTCGTCGGGGGCAAGGACACCCGCAGAACCCTCGAGGTTCTCAAGGGCGTTGATCTCGACGTGCTGCCAGGCGAGACCGTCGTGTTGATCGGATCGAGCGGCTCAGGGAAGTCAACACTGCTGCGCTGCATCAACAAGCTTGAGGTGATCGACAGCGGCAAGATTCTCGTGAACGATCACCTGGTGGGGTACCGCGAGAGCGCCGGGGGGCTTGTCGCGGAATCGGCGAGAGAGACTGCTCGCAAGCGCACGGACATCGGAATGGTGTTCCAGCACTTCAACCTTTTCATGAACAAGACGGCGCTTGAGAACGTCATGGCGCCGCTCATGCACGTGAAGAAGCTGTCACAGCAGCAGGCGCGTGCCCTCGCCGAGCCGGCGCTTGCGAGGGTCGGCCTGGCTGACCGCATGGCGAACTACCCGTCCAGGCTTTCGGGCGGCCAGAAACAGCGCGTTGCGATCGCACGTGCGATGGCCATGGAACCAAACGTCATGCTGTTCGACGAGCCGACCTCGGCGCTCGACCCAGAGCTCGTCGGCGAAGTTCTCGCAGTCATCAAGAACATCGCTGCGTCGGGGACAACAATGGTTATCGTGACCCACGAAATGCAGTTCGCTCGCGAGATCGGCGACCGCATCGTGGTGATGGACGGTGGCCAGATCGTCGAGCAGGGCCCTCCCGAGGACGTCTTTGGGGACCCGCAGCACTCGCGCACGCGGGCGCTGCTTCGCCGCTCGGGAATCTTGGACACGCCTGAGACCGAGGCTGTCACAGTCTTCCCGGAGTTCGACGAAGACTAAGCGCGAGGGTTCTCGCTATTACGGCCGTTCTGCGCTGGATTCGTCCGGCCAGGACGGCCGTTGCCGTACGCGCGCTCCTTGAGGATGTCGTTCACGATGTCAATGAGTTCGCGAATCGCGGGGGAGTACACGCTGTTCCGGCGACGAATCACTGCGATCGTGTCGTAGAGTGGCGTCTCAAACGGGGCCACGTGGATCTCTGGTGGAAAGCTGACGTTCTGAGTCACGGCTCGCGACACCATTGTGTCGCCGAGGCCGCGCTTGACGAGTTCGAGTGCGGCCTCCAGGTATTCCACCTCGAAGCGTGGCTGGAGGCGCAAACCGCGCTCCTGCGCGCGCTCGCTAAGCTGTCGCCGCGTGGGGTCATTCCAGCTGTAGCTTGCGTCGTACAGCACGACAGGGTGTGCGACGATCTGATCGATGCTCACTGCCGTCGCCACTCGCTCAGGATGGATTGAGGCCCAGAGGACCTCGTCCTGCACAAGCGGGAACACCTCAAGCTCCTCGTCAGGCACCGGGAGGACCACGATGCCCGCTTCGAGTTGACCGTTTCGAACGCCCTCGACGACTTCGAAGGAGTTCTGGCCGAAGAGGCGAAGGTTGACGTTCGGGCGGCGCCTATGAAACCTCTCGACCATGTCGGGGAGGAAGTAGAAGTTTGCGTTGCGCAGCACCCCGAGCGAGATTGATCCGCGCTGTATTCCCCGAAGCTCGATGAGTGCCTCGTCAGCGAGCTCGGACGTCTCGACGATCTGGCGCGCCCAGCCCAGCAGCTCGTTGCCCGCCGCAGTCAGCGCGAGCCTGCGACCAGTGCGTATGAAGAGCGGCAACTCGTGGTGCTCCTCAAGTTTTCTGATGAGCGCCGAGATCGTCGGCTGCGAAACGCCGAGGCGGCTCGCTGCACTTGTGAAGGAGCCATGCTCGGCGGCGTACACAAATGCCCGGAGCTGAGTGATTGTCATAGCCTAACCCTATGTGATCTCTAGTTCACTGCCCCGTTGTATTGTTGCTCTCGCGTTTTTACGATCAGAACTATGAAGTTCACCACCCCAATTCTGACAAAGTACGACGGCCGGTTCACTCGGCTGAAGACCCCACTCGACGTTCCCGCAGCGCAGCGCGATCCCCAGGTCGTTGAGACAGTGTCCGCGATGCTCCTCGATATCGAGAAGCGAGGCCTCGACGCCGTTCGCGACTACGCCCGCAAGCTTGACCGCTGGGATGGTGGCGATTTCGAAATCTCTCGGGAGACAATCGCGAGCAGTGGAGATCGCATCGCCCCTGACCTGCGTGCAGCAATCGAGCTCGGAGCTGAGCGGACCCAGGCGTTCGCTCGCCGCCAGCGCGAGGGGCACGTTGACTTCGACGTCGAGCTCGCGCCGGGCCTGCACACCGGAGTGCGCTACATTCCCGTTGGCCGCGTCGGCGCGTACATGCCCGCAGGGCGATTCCCGCTCACAGCGAGCGCCTTCATGACCGTCGGCGTTGCCAAAGCAGCCGGCGTGCCCCACGTCGTTGCGTGCACCCCGCCGCAGCCCAACGGGCAGGCAAACGACGCCGTGCTCTACACGGCCCACGTGTCGGGTGTGGACCGGGTCTTCATGCTCGGGGGAGTTCAGGCGCTCGCCGCGATGGCGTTTGGACTGATCGACGAACTGCCGGCAGACATGCTCGTTGGCGCAGGCAATGCATTTGTCGCCGAGGCGAAGCGTCAACTCTTTGGCAGGGTCGCGATTGACCTGCTTGCTGGCCCATCTGAGGTTGCGGTGATCTCTGACGAGACTGCCGACCCAGAGATCGTGGCAGCAGACCTGCTTGGTCAGGCAGAGCACGGCCCGAACTCCCCGGCCGCCCTTGTCACCACCGATGAGGCTCACGGACTGGCGGTCATGGAGGCGGTCGAGCGCCAGCTGCAGACACTGTCGACAGCCGAGATCTGTGGCCCAGCATGGCGCGACTACGGTTCGGTCACTGTTGCAGAGAACCGCGAAGTTGCTGCGGCGCTCATGGACGATCTGGCCCCGGAGCACCTTGAGGTCATCACCGGTGACGACGAGTGGTATCACGAGAACCTTCGCAACTACGGTTCGATCTTCGTTGGCGAGTGGAGCACGGTTGCCTATTCCGACAAGGGGATGGCGGGCACGAACCATACGCTGCCGACCGCTGGCGGCGCGAAGCACAGCGCGGGACTCTCGGTGTCGCGCTACCTCAAGCCGCTGACGTACCAGCGCGTCGAGCGGGAGGCAACGCCGACTGTTGCGCCTGCGACGATCACCATCTCGGCGTCTGAGGGGATGACGGCCCATGAGGCCACAGCGCAGATGCGACTCGACCGCTTCAATGGCGTCGCCTAGGCGGTCCGCCCCTACAACTCGCGAGTGCCCCGCACCCACCGACTCTCGGGGGTGCGGGGCACTCGCGTTTCGCAGGCTTAGCGTGGCAACGTCGCGTGGACGGCGAATCCTTCGCCCGCGCCGGTTTCGCCTGTTGGGCCAGCAGTGACTGTGCCGCCGAGCGCCGCTACACGTTCGCGCAGACCGGTGAGGCCGAGGCCTGACCCGGGCGCGGGCGGCGCTTCGACGGGCGCGTGACTGTTCACGACGGCGACAGTGATCTCGTCGTCACCAAGTGTGACTGTCACGTCGATCGCCGCGCCGGGGGCGTGACGCATGGCGTTCGCGAGGCTTTCTTGGACGACCCGATAGACGGTGAGGCCCGTCGCGGAGAGCACGGGTTCGGTGGTGACGCCGCCGCTTTGGGTGAACGTGATCTCGGCGCCCGAGTTGCGGCTGCCTTCGATGAGTGCTGGCAGGTCTGAAAGCGTCGGCTGCGGCGCGAGCGGGGCCGTGCCGTCGCTGTCGCGGAGGGTTGCGAGGAGCCCCCGCATCTCCGAGAGCGCCTGACGTGAGGACTGCGCGATTGCCGCAAACTCTGCCTCTGCCTCGTCGCCGAGCCCGGGAATGCGGTACTTTGCCGTGTTTGCTTGGATACTCACGACAGACATGCTGTGTGCGACAACGTCGTGGAGTTCTCGGGCGACGAGGTTGCGCTCCGAGAGTTCGCGCTGTTTCGCGTCAAGCTCTGCGCTGTGTTGGCGCTCGGCGCGAAGCGCCCCGCGGTTCTCAAGGATTCCCTGCAGCACGATCCCGACGAGTCCGAGCCCGAGCGCCACGGAGCTGCTGATGACGAGGCTGCTGATCGTGCCGGCTGTAAAACCGGCCCCCGACAACCCCACGGCGGCGATAACCGCGAGTTGTGGCAGCGCGAGTGCCGCCAGTACCCAACGCCAATGATGACGCAGTCCGATGATGAACGCGAGGAGCGCCTGCACGATGAGCGCTGTCACGGGCCACGGCCACGGCGTCTCGACTGGCGCAGCGGTGATGAGTGCGGTTGCGGCCGGCGCGATGGTGCCGAGGGCAATCGCGATGGCGGGGAGGCGCAGCGCGAGCGCCACGGCTGTTGCTTCGGCTGCTGCGAGCACCATGGCGATCGCGGGATGTACGTCGTAGAGCGTGGCGAGGAGCGGCCAGGAGACGGCGATCGTCGCGACTGCTGCAAATCCGATCAGGATCCATGACCAGCCCGTGAACGATGCGAGTGGTGGCTGGGAAGTCGAGAGCCCGTCTGCGGCGGGGGTTTTCGTGGCCCCGTTGCCCTGCGTCGAGGAGGCGCTTCCGCCGAGCCCTGCCCGGGTCAGCGAGATATCGAACGCGGCGAGCGCACGCATGACGACGGGGGTCAGCGCGAGTGCGGTAGCGCCGAAGAGTGTGTACGTCAGGCTCTCGGCTGCGCGGGAGTAGGCGGCCTCGTGGGTGAGGGCATCGCCGAAGATCGCACGGAGCATGTTGCCCGGAAAGACGCTGTCGTTTTCGGGCAGGAATGGAGACCAGATGAACCACGTGGTGCCGCCAAGTGCTGCCGCGAGCCAGGCGATCCCAATTGAGAATGTGACCGCGCGGACCGGGAATGCGACCAGCGTCTCGAATGCGAGATCGAGCCAGCGACGGCCGTCAGCCATGATGCGCATGAACCCGCCGAGGCCGGGGCCGGGAGCCCGGTACGCGGGAGCGGGAACCGCCGCACCCCACCAGGCCGCTCGGGTCCGTGAGAGCTCAGCGAACTTTGTCGCGAGGAGGAGTGTCGCTGGCAGGAGCAGGGCCCCCAGCCAGACGATGAGAGTAGCGACGCCGAGAGATGCGAGCGGGACGAGGAGCGAGAAGGCGATGAGTGAGATGAAGAACCCCGGAAGGACGTAGCCGATGTCGCGCATCACGAGGGCCGGGTTGTAGAGTCCCGACCAGGCGCCGGCACGCGATAGGCGCGGCGCTGGCTGAGTTGTTGTCTTCACCATGGTTCAATCCCTGTCTCTCGTCCGGCCAGCGGCCGGTGAGGCCAATCTGCCGGCATTGGTGGTGCCGGTGATGCCAACTGTAGAGGGCGCATCTACTGGTGCGCGTCACCCTGGCGAGTGAATCCGATCGCGTGAAGGGGTCACCCGCGAGAGTGAAGTTCGCGAGCTTGCCCTGCTGGGCGCGGCCGTGAGGGGCGCTCGAGCATAGGATCGACACATGCCCACTTCCGAATCCGATCGCTCGTCAATCCGTGTCGCGATTGTCGATGACCAGGCCATGGTACGTCAGGGGTTTGGTGCGCTGCTTGGCGCTCAGCCCGACATCACTGTCGTTGGGGACGCGGCTGACGGTGACGAGGTCACTGAGCTTGTTCGCCGGACGCGACCCGACGTGATCCTGATGGATATTCGCATGCCGCGAATGAATGGGCTTGACGCGACGCGTGCGGTTCTTAGTGCGCCGCGCGACGAGCACCCGCGCGTTATCATGCTGACGACGTTTGATGCCGACGAGTACGTGTTCTCGGCGCTTCGGGCGGGAGCGAGTGGGTTCTTGCTGAAGGACGCGAGCGCTGAGGATCTCATCGGGGCGGTCAGGATCGTCGCCGCCGGCGAGGCGCTGCTGTCTCCGTCAGTGACCCGTCGGCTCATTGCTGACTACGCTGCGCGCCCCGAACGAAAGCCGTCGGCGAGCCTATCTCAGGTGACCGAGCGTGAGCTCGACGTGATGCGACTCGTCGCGGCAGGCAACACGAACGCGGAGATCGCGGGGCACCTGTTCCTTTCAGAGCAGACTGTGAAGACGCACGTCTCGCGCTTGCTGAGCAAGCTCGGGCTCCGTGACCGAACCCAGCTCGTCATCGCAGCGTACGAGTCGGGGCTTGTTACTGCTGGCGGTTGAATCCGCTGTGAAGTTGCGCCCGGAGCGCTAGGCAGGGGAGAAGTAGTTGCCAATGGCAACTAAAAGAGTAAGCTGGGCATATGCCAGCCAACAACCCTGAGAATGCCGCTGCAGAGCTGCTCGCAGCGATCGTTGGCCTCGTGTCAAACTGGACGGCCTCGGTGACGCAAGGCAGCATCGCCGCCGAGGTCGGTGTCGACATCGCTGAGGGTGACGTGCGCGCGCTGTACCTCATCGGGCAACGTGGCTCTGGCATGGGCGTGCGGCCAGCGGAGCTCGCGGACGAGCTGCGGTTGAGCAGGCCGACCATGAGTAAGGCGCTCGCGCGGCTCACCGCAGCCGGACTCGTCATGAAATCGCAAAGCGCGACCGACGCCCGATCGATAACGCTGTCACTCACGGACGAGGGTGAAGCCGCCTACGCGAGGCTCGTCGGGGCCGGTGTGCGCATCGTCGAAGAAGCAACGGCGCAATTGTCAACCGCCGAGATCCGCACGGTGACAGGCGTCGCTATGAGGCTGCTTCGGCCGGAAACCCACGGCTAGAAGCTGGCGGCCACGTCGCCGCCACAGCGCCGCTCCGATCGGGGCTGCGCATGCAACCGAAGGAGAAACATCATGACCCGCACGTACGTAGTGACAGGTTCGGCTTCAGGCATTGGAGCCACAACCGCGAAGACCCTGCGCGACAGGGGAGACCGCGTGATCGGCATCGACCTGAAGAACGCAGAGGTTGAAGCGGACCTGTCGAGCCACGAAGGCCGAATCGATGCGGCCGCGCGTGCGACCGAGCTCGCCGGCGGCGTGATCGACGGCGTTATCGCCTGCGCCGGCATCTCGGCGCCGATCTCGAAGACAATCTCGATCAACTACTTCGGTGTGACGGAGCTCCTCGAGGCCCTTCAGCCGGCGCTCGCCGCAGCTGAGGCGCCCCGCGCTGCGGTCGTCTCGTCGATGGCATCGCTGCAGCCCAACTCGAAGGAGATGGTCGAGGCCGCGCTCTCAGGCGACGAGGCGAAGACCCTCGCCGTTGCTGACGCCGTCGTCGCCCAGGGCCCCGAGGTCGGCTACCTCGTCTACCCGTCTTCCAAGCGGGCGATCGCTCGCTGGGTACGCCGTGAGGCAGTCACCCCGACGTGGGCCGGCGCAGGCATCGCCCTCAACGCCGTCGCGCCGGGCACAGTTATCACCCCCATGACCGAGGAACTCCTCGCGACGGCAGAAGGGCGCGCGATGGTTGACTCCGCCGTGCCGATGCCGCTCAACTCGCACCAGCCCGCGCAGTCGATCGCTGACGTGCTGGTGTGGCTGACCGACGAGCAAAACACCCACATGGCCGGTCAGGTCATCTACTGCGACGGTGGCGCAGATGCGACGCTCCGCGGCGACGATATCTGGTCGTGGAACGACTAGCCTGCCCCACCCTCATCCAGTGAAATAGTTTCTTTCCCGGGAGCGTTTCACCCACTGGGAAACGCTCCCGGAAGAAACGAGGCGGCAATGACACACGCGGCAGGAACCGAGACTGACGTGCCCTCCGAGGTCTACAGGGCCGCGTCCGACGCCGCAGCGCGTGGCCTTGCAGTCGAGTTCGTGGTGCGTGACGGCACCGGCCGCCCGACGCGCGCAGACTTCGGCGGGGCGCAGATCGTGAAGAGCGTCGTCGTGCAGCGCGGGGAGGGATTTGTCTTCGTGCTCACCCCGCTCGACGGCCAGTTCAGCTGGGCGAAACTGCGCGCCCACCTCGGCGTGAACAGGCTGTCGCTGCCTGACGCCGACGCGGCCTACGCCGCTACAGGTTACAAACGCGGCACCATCACACCACTCGGGTCGAGCACAGCTTGGCCGGTCATCATTGACGAGAGCCTGAGCGGTCAGACAGTGGTCGTCGGCGCTGGCAGCCCGGGAATTGGTGCGCTCGTGCGCACTGACGAGCTTGCCCAGGCGTATGATGCCGACCTGGTGCAGCTGACCGGCGCCGGAACTGAATAGGAGTTCAGCATGAACGATTCTTCTCCAACCGTCGTCGGTATGATCGGCGGTCACGGCCAGATCGCGCTCAGAGCAACCAGGCTGCTGAGCGCGGCGGGGCATCGAGTATTGAGCGTGATTCGAAACCCTGAGCACGCTGCCGACGTCGAACTCGCGGGCGGTGAGCCAGTGCTGCTCGACCTTGAACGAACGAATGGCGACGAGCTTGCGCGTGCGCTCGGAGCCGCCGACACGCTGGTGTTTGCCGCTGGCGCTGGCCCCGGTTCTGGGCCAGAGCGCAAGGAGACCGTCGACCATCAGGGGGCGCTCGCAACGATGACCGCCGCAGCGCAGCTCGGTGCGCGGGTCGTGCAGATCTCCTACATCGGGGTCGCCACTACTCCGCCAGAGACGATGGGTGTCGACTTTGCCGCCTACCAGCGGGCAAAGTACGCAGCAGACCTCGCGCTCGAGGCAAGCGGGCTTGACTGGGTCATCGTGCGGCCGGGAACGCTGACGAACGACGCGGGGACCGGCCGAGTGACTGTCGGTGCGCGACTCGATCGCGGTCCGGTGAGCCGCGACAACGTCGCTCGGGTGCTCGCTGAAATCGTCGCACGCCCTAAGCTCAGGGGCCTAACCGTTGACATCCTCGACGGTGATACTGAGATCGAGCGGGCTGTCGCGAACCTCGGGTCGTAGCAGAGGTTCAAGTCGTGTAAGATTAGTGGCTGTACTTCGGCGAGGGGCGCGCGAGCGCCCGTTATCGACGCGGAACGAACTCCCCACATCGGGGCATCGCTGCGTCGCACGTTACAAGTGCGAGAAACCACGCCGGTGGGGATACCCACCCGACACGGGGCGAGAGCCCGCAAGGAGAATCATTATGAGCGTAGAGAACAAGCTCGACGCAGCTGCACGCGACAACTTTGGCAAGGGCGCGGCCCGCAAGCTCCGTGCTGCTGGCAAGACCCCCGTAGTCGTCTACGGTCACGGCACCGATCCCAAGCACATCACCGTTGAGACGCACCCGCTGAGCCTGATCGTGCGCCAGGCTAACGCGCTCATCGAACTCGACATCGAGGGCAAGAAGGAGCTCGTGCTCGTCAAGGACGTGCAGAAGGATCCCGTACGCCAGATCATCGAGCACGTCGACATGCTTATCGTCAAGAAGGGCGAGAAGGTCGAGGTCGAGGTTCCGATCCACGTGACCGGCACCTCGTTCTCGGGCACCACCTCGCTGCAGGATCTCAACACGGTCCGGCTGCTCGTCCCCGCAACTTCGATCCCCGACTCGGTCGAGGTCAGCATCGAAGGCGCCGAAGAGGGCACCCAGATTCTCGCGGGCGACCTCGAGCTTCCCAAGGGCGCTGAGCTCCTCGACGACACTGAGCACCTCGTTGTGCAGGTCGTTGTTCCCCGCGGCGCAGCTGCGGACGAGGAGGACGCTGAGGGCGCCGAAGAGGCAGCCGCAGAGTAACCCTCGCACGCTTCACACAACCCGCCGGGCGGTGCCGCACCGCCCGGCGGGTTTTGTGTGTCCAAGCAAACAGTTCAGCCGAGAGCAATTTCGCACTCCCGGCCGCCCAACGCCGCATAGGCTTAGAGGGTGTTTGGCCTGCGAAAGAAAAAGGACGTTGAGACCGTGGCGAGTGATAGTTGGCTGGTCGTCGGCCTCGGAAACCCCGGGCCGAAGTACGAGGCGACACGGCACAATGTTGGCCAGATGGCGCTCGACGTGCTCGCTGCGCGCATGGGGTCGAAGTTTTCTCCTCACAAAACGAACTCGCGGGTCGCCGAAGGCCGGCTCGTGCCTGGTGGGCCGAAGCTTATTCTTGCGAAGTCGAACGGGTTCATGAACACATCTGGCGGTCCCGTATCGGCGCTTGCGAAGTACTTCGGTGTCGATGCCGAACGCGTCATCGTGCTCCACGATGAGCTCGACCTGCCGTTCGACTCGCTGAAACTGAAGCAGGGGGGTGGCCACGGCGGCCACAACGGACTCCGCGACATTGCGAAGGCGCTCGGCACACCAGAATTTCTGCGGGTGAGGATCGGGATCGGGCGCCCGCCAGGGCAGCAAGACCCGGCGGACTTTGTGCTGAAGCCGTTCGCGTCCGGCGAGCGTGACACGCTCGCCGTGCTGCTTGAAGACGCTGCTGACGCCACGGAGATGCTCGTCACTGACGGGCTCACCGCCACCCAACAGCGATTCCACGGGGGCGCGCGATGAGTCTCCGCGGACTTGACGGGCTGCTCGAGGGCGCGCCGTCGTTTGCGCGCGCGCTCGATGCCGCTGGTATCGACGCAGAATTCTCGGTCGCAGACGGACTGCGGGCGCCGCTGATCGCTGGCCTCATCCGTCGGCGTCGTGCCTCAGGCGACCGCGGCGCATACCTATTGATCGCCGCGACGAGCCGTGAGGCGGACTCAGTCCGGCAAGCAGTCGCATCCCTCATCCCAGAAGCGAGGACTACCGAGTTTCCGGCCTGGGAAACGCTGCCGCACGAACGATTGAGCCCAAGCGCGGAGACCGTTGGGCGCCGAGCTGAGGCGCTCCGTATGCTCCGGGACTACCGCGATAACCCCGAGCAGTCCAAGGCCGGCCCGCTTGTCATGGTCGCCTCCGTCCGCGCTGCGCTGCAGCCCGTGTCGCCACACGCCGCGCTCGCCGAGCCTGTCGTGTTGCGCGCTGGCAAGGAACCGCGCATGGGGGGCGAAGGTGCGGGTCTCGACGCGCTCGCTCGAAAGCTTGTTGACTTTGCGTACACTCGCGTCGACATGGTGACGCGGCGCGGCGAGTTCGCCGTGCGTGGCGGGATCCTCGACGTCTTCCCGCCAGCGGCTGAGCAAGCGATGCGCGTCGATTTCTTCGGCGACGAGGTCGATCAGATCCGCAGATTCTCGGTGTCAGACCAGCGAAGCGCCGGCGACCCCGTAGAGCTTCTCGAGCTGTGGCCAGCGCGCGAGCTGCTCCTCACCGACGAGGTTCGCGCCCGCGCAGCCGACCTGCTGCCGAAGTTCCCGGCGCTTTCGACGATGCTCGAGAAGATGTCTGAGGGGATCTCGGTTGAGGGCATGGAGAGCCTGCTGCCGCAGCTCCTGCCCGGGCTCGCGCCACTGACCTCGTTGCTGCCCGATGGCGGCGCCGTGCTCGTGGTGTCGCCAGAACGCGTCGCGGGTCGCGCCGTGAGCCTCGCCGACACCAACCGAGAGTTTCTCGAGGCCGCCTGGCACGCTGCGACCGTCGGGGCGGAGACGCCGGTGCCGACGGGCGACAGCGGCATGCTGACTGTCGCTGAGCTTCGTCGTGCCTCGCACGACCGCCCCTGGTGGAGCATGACCGGGTTCGTACGCGATGCCGATGACGCGGGCGGGGGAGAGCCGCCTGCGAGCGACGAGTCACGCGGGCTCACCGTGATCGACGGAGTCGACGATGCGATCATCACTGTTGCTGGTGGACCCGTGCGTCGGTCAGCGACAGACAACGACGCGACTGCTCAAGCGCTCGTGCACCTGAGCCGCAGGCTCGCCGAAGGCTGGCGCGCGATCGTCACCGCGCAGGGGGCGGGGCTTGTCGAGCGCGCCCGCGACCTCCTCACCGAGACTGGTGCGGCCGCACGTATCGTCGACGAGCTCCCGTCGGCGCTCGAAGCCGGAGTCATCTACCTCGTCACAGGTATTGCCTGGCAGGGGTTCGAGAGCGAAGAAGCGAAACTGCTGCTTGAAACCGAGGCAGAGTTCTTCGGGCGAACTGTTACCTCCCAGGGGCAGAGTGGCCAGAAGCTCGCGCGGCGGCGCGGCAAGAACGTTGTCGATCCGCTGAAACTTGTTGCTGGCGACCACGTCGTGCACGAGACGCACGGCATTGGCCAGTTCGTCGAGCTGACCCAGCGTATGGTGCCCACGGGTATCGGGAGGGACGCAGGCAAAGCGCTACGCGAATACCTCGTCATCGAGTACGCCTCGACGAAGCGCGGCATGCCCAAGGACAAGCTCTATGTGCCGACGGACCAGCTTGACCAGCTGTCGCGGTACGTTGGCGGCGAGGCTCCAGCACTTTCGAAAATGGGCGGCAGTGACTGGTCGAACGCGAAGAAGAAGGCCCGCAAGGCTGTCCGCGACATCGCTGTTGAACTCGTCAAGCTGTACTCAGCCCGCATGGCGTCGCCTGGCCACGCATTCTCAATTGATACGCCATGGCAGCGCGAACTCGAAGAGGCATTCCCGTACGCCGAGACGCTCGACCAACTCACCACGATCGACGAGGTGAAGCGTGACATGGAGCGTCCGGTACCGATGGACAGGCTGCTTGCTGGCGACGTCGGGTTTGGCAAGACCGAGGTCGCGGTTCGTGCAGCATTCAAAGCAGTGCAAGACGGCAAGCAGGTCGCGATGCTCGTGCCAACAACGCTCCTCGCGAACCAGCACTTCGAGACGTTCCAGAACCGCTTCGCAGGGTTTCCCGTGCAGCTCCGCGCGCTCAGCCGGTTCCAGACCGACAAAGAGGCGAAGGAGACCATCGAGGGGCTCGCAGCGGGAACCGTCGACGTCGTCATTGGCACTCATCGACTGCTCGCCGACGGCGTGATCTATAAGGATCTCGGCCTCCTCATCATCGACGAGGAGCAGCGCTTCGGCGTCGAGCACAAGGACAAACTCAAGGCGCTGAAAACTGGCGTCGACATCCTCGCGATGAGCGCGACCCCGATCCCGCGCACCCTCGAGATGGCGGTCACCGGCATTCGAGAGATGTCGACGCTCGCGACTCCGCCGGAAGATCGACACCCGATCCTCACCTTCGTTGGGCCACGCAGCGATCGGCAGATTTCGGCGGCGATTCGCCGCGAGCTGCTCCGCGAGGGACAGGTGTTCTTCGTGCACAACCGGGTGAGCTCGATTGGACGAACTGCCGCAAAGATTGCCGAGCTCGTGCCCGAGGCGCGCGTCGCAGTGGCCCACGGAAAGCTCTCCGAGCATCAGCTCGAGCAAGTCGTGCAGGACTTCTGGGAGCGAAAGTTCGATGTGCTCGTGTCGACGACCATCATCGAGACGGGGCTCGACATCGCGAACGCGAACACGATCATCATCGATCAGGCAGACAAGTATGGGCTCAGCCAGCTCCACCAGCTGCGCGGTCGCGTCGGCCGCAGCCGCGAGCGGGCATACGCCTACTTCCTGTACGACCCAGACAAGCCCCTCACCGAGCACGCGAATGAGCGACTTGAGACCCTCGCCGCGAACAACGAGCTCGGCTCGGGTATGCAGGTCGCGCTGAAGGACCTCGAGTTGCGCGGCGCGGGCAACCTGCTCGGGGGCGAGCAGTCTGGCCACATCGCGGGCGTTGGGTTCGACCTATACCTGCGTATGATCGGCGAAGCAGTGAATACGTTCAAGGGCGAGGACGTCCAGACGAACACTGAGCTCATTCTTGAGCTTCCAGTGGACGCACACATTCCCGAGGACTATGTCGAGAGCGAACGGCTCAGACTTGAGGCCTATCAGAAGTTCTCTGCCGCTTCACACCCGCAGGCGCCAGCTGAGAACGTCGAGCTGGTGCTTGAAGAACTCACCGACCGGTACGGTGAGCCGCCCGCGGAAGTGCAGCGCCTCGCCGCGGTCTCGGCGCTGCGGCGACGTGCATCGATCCTCGGACTTACGAAGGTTGTCGCGCTCGGGCCGACGCTGAAGCTCGAACCAGTCACGCTGCTCGACTCCAGGCGCATGCGCATGACTCGCATGTACCCGGGAGGCAAGTACACAGAATCGACGAAAACGCTACAGATCCCGCTCCCGGGAGGCACCGCAAGCGCGCGGAGCCCACTCGCGGGCGTCGGGCAGCGCGCAACGCCAGACGACGGCGACATCGTGAAGTGGACATCGACCGTGGTTGCGACGCTGCTCGAACCCGATCCTGATCCGGCAGCGACCCGCTAGCGACAGTGCTTACGGGGCGGTGCAGAGCTCCTTGAGCGCTGCACCGCTGTCGCGAAGCTCCTGGAGCTGGGCTGTGAACTCCTGGACCCAGCCGGCGCCCTCGAGCACGTTCTGCGGCGCGGGAATCTCAGCGAACCCAGTGAAACCGGCCTGCACCTCGGTGAGCGCCGCGAGCAGTTCCGGGTCGGTCACGCCTTCGGTGAGTGTTGCAACATCGTCCTGAAACGGCGTGAGCAGTTTCGAGAGGTCAGGGATGTCGCCGGCAAGCGCCGACTCCTGCACCGTGCCGAGCTCTGCGAGCACGTCATCGACGAGCGTCGAAACCTTGTCGGCGCTCACCCCACAGCCTTCGGGGCCGATCCGGTTCGGTGCCCCCGCGCTTGGAGACGTACCTGGGAGCGCAGCCGAGAACGTGACGCACCCAGAGAGGGCGAGGGCGAGCGCCGTGGCACCGGCGGCAGCGAGAAGCTTCGGAGTCACAGTGTTCATACCGAGAGCCTAACGGCGGTGCCGGGAGCGCACCTGAGATTCAGCGCGAGGGTGGCGAAGCGCCGCACTCTCTGCGGAACCTTTGTGGCGCAGCCGTTAGGCTCGTCGTATGGATGCTGGCGCTGACAGACCCAAACCCACCCCCACAGACGACGCAGTGCAGGAGGTGCTTGACACGGTGCGCCGCCTCGTTGCCGGGGGCGGGTGCGCCTGGCACGCAGTTCAGACTCACGAGACGCTCGTCCCATTTCTCATCGAGGAGACATTCGAGTTCATCGACGCCGTTGAACGCGATCTCGAAGCTGACGAGGTACGAGGCGAACTCGGCGACGTGCTCTACCAAGTGCTCTTCCACGCGGCAATCGCGGAGCGCGACGGTGAGGGCTACAACCTCGAATCTGTCGCCCGGACGCTCAACGAGAAACTCATAGCTCGCCACCCTCACGTGTTCGGTGACCGCGGCTACATGACAGTCGAAGAACTCAACGCTGAGTGGGAGCGCCTGAAGGAGGACGCTGCTGGGGAAGAGCGCGGGTCGCGCGCCCCACTCGACGGCGTGCCAGCGGGTATGCCGACCCTCGCACGTGCAGCGAAAGTTGTTGAACGGCTCAAGCGGGCGGGCCTCGTTGACCCGGCTGCGGCAGAGCGCTCCGCAGAGGACCCGCTGTCGGCGGCGATCGGTCCGCAGGAGGCCGCGATGGCCGAGGTCGGCATTGGTGACGCAATGCTCGCGCTCGTGATCAGGGCGAACGCCGCGGGCGTCGACCCCGATCGCGCACTCAGGCTCGCCAGCGACAGGCTAGCGGCGCGCGTGACCGCCGACTGACGTGCCAAGCAGCCAGTGACAGCTACGGAATAAGTCCGTACCCCCGAGCGGCAGTGACCGCCGCGTGCCGCGTGGGCGCTTCGAGCTTGCCCATCGCCGTCTTGAGATAGCTCTTCACCGTGCTCTCAGCGATTCCAAGGGCCTGCCCGATACTCGCGTTCGTACCGCCGAGCGCAGCCTGGCAGAGCACGTCGATCTCGCGCGACGTGAGATGTATTTCGGGCGCTGCAGTGTGCGGCTTGCCAATCCCTGCGAGCTTTTGCTCGATCGCGGCGAGGCGCTCGCGCGCGACGGGATCGGTCGTCTCAGCCGCGATCCTGCGAATCTCAGCATGGCTGCTTCGCAGCTCTTCGAGCACGCTCCCAGGCAGGTCCGTCGGGTCTGGCGGGAAGCGTAACTGGGTCTGCGCGCGATCCTCAGCGCTAATGACCCGGGCAAGCTCCTCGCTCACACCGGCGGCCGCCTGCATGAAGGTCGCGTCGGGTGAGGAATCGCCCCGAGTGCCGCCGTACAGCACGGCGCGCGTGACGCCGTCGACGATGACCGGTACGGCGACGAGCATCACGATTCGCTCGGCGCCGATCTCGACGTCGTAGTCATGGCTGATCGTCTGCGACGACATGTAGTCGCGCGTGAACCGTGGGCGAAGCTCGATCATTGCCTTGCCGCCGAGGCCGCGCCAGTTCGCAACTCGAAGACCCTGCAAGCTGTCGCCCTCAGTGCCTGAGAGCGCAGACACTGTCGTCACGCCATCGGCCTCATACCCTCCGAAGGCGAGAGCAAAACCGGTTGCTCGAGAGAACTCCGTCACGGCGTCCTGGAGGATACGCTGCTTCGTCACGGTTACAGGTGGCACCATTGGCACTCCCAACTTTCGGGGGTACTACATGCTTACCATGATTTCTAGCATCGGTGACAGACCGCAGCGTCGCGGTTGATCAGGAGAGTCACGCTGGCCACATGTGGCGGCAGGGTCGCACTGCTCCTGATTCCAACGAGACAGGGCAAGGAGGCCCAAATGTCCGAAGATATCCCCGCACAGGCGGAGACACACGCTCCTCCGATTGATTACGAAAAGTTTCAAGCTAGCCCAGAATTTCAGGAGTTGAAGCGCAGGCTGCGAAGCTTTATCTTCCCGCTCACAGCGGCGTTCCTCGCGTGGTTCCTGCTGTACGTGATGCTCGGCGCGTTCGCCCATGACTTCATGGCGCAGCCGTTCCTCGGCTTGAACGTCGCCATCTGGCTGGGGCTACTGCAATTCGTTTCAACATTTGCGATCACCACCGCATACGTGATGTTCGCGAACAGGCGCATCGACCCGCGCACCGAAGCGCTCCGCGCCGAACTCGAAGATCTCGCCCGTGATGCCGAAGGAGCCGCACAATGAACGGACTCGCCACAGTAGGGCCGGTCGCGGCCCAACTCTTCAAGTTTGAAACCTCGGCAGCTCAGAACCCGATCCTCAACATCTCGATCTTCGGCGCCTTCGTCGCGGTGACGATGGTGATCGTGATTCGGGCGAGCCGTAACACGAAAACCGCAGCAGACTTCTACGCAGGCGGCCGCTCATTCACTGGGCGTCAGAACGGGCTCGCGATCGCTGGCGACTACCTTTCGGCGGCGTCGTTTCTCGGCATCTGTGGTGCGATCGCGATCAACGGGTACGACGGGTTTCTCTACTCGATCGGCTTCCTTGTTGCGTGGCTCGTCGCACTACTACTCGTCGCCGAACTCATGCGCAACACGGCGAAGTTCACGATGGCCGACGTCCTGTCGTTCAGGCTGAAGCAGCGCCCGGTACGTATGGCGGCAGCCCTCACGACACTTGCAGTGACGTTCTTCTATCTGCTCGCGCAGATGGCGGGTGCCGGCGGCCTCGTGTCGCTGCTACTCGGCATCGACGACAAGATCGGCCAGTCAGTCGTTGTCGCAGTCGTCGGCATCGTGATGATCCTGTACGTGCTCATCGGCGGCATGAAGGGCACTACCTGGGTGCAGATCATCAAAGCCGCGCTCCTGATCCTCGGCGCAGGTGCCATGACGATCTGGGTGCTCGCGCTCAAGGGATTCAACTTCGGTGCGGTACTCGAAGCCGCCGTGAACAACCCCGAGAACACGAACGGCGACGCGATCCTCGCCCCGGGAATCCAGTACGGCGCGATGCCGCTCGACTTCGTGTCGCTCGCACTCGCGCTCGTCCTCGGAACGGCGGGCCTGCCGCACGTGCTCATGCGGTTCTACACGGTGCCGACGGCGCGTGAGGCGCGCCGATCGGTCGTGTGGGCGATCTGGCTCATCGGCATCTTCTACCTGTTCACTCTCGTGCTCGGCTACGGCGCTGCAGCATTCGTTGGCCCGGAGACGATCAAGTCTGCGCCCGGCGGCGTCAACTCGGCGGCCCCACTGCTTGCCGCAGAACTCGGCGGCCCGCTGCTGCTCGGATTCATCTCGGCAGTCGCATTCGCGACGATTCTCGCTGTCGTCGCTGGCCTCACCATCACCGCATCGGCATCGTTCGCGCACGACATTTACTCGAGCGTGATCAAGAAGGGAAACGTCACCGCGAAACAGGAAGTAAAGGTTGCACGGATCACGACCCTCGTGATCGGCGTCGTCGCCATTGCGGGAGGCATCGGGGTGCAGGGCCAGAACGTCGCGTTCCTCGTGGCGCTCGCGTTCGCAGTTGCCGCGTCGGCAAACCTCCCAACGATCCTGTTCTCGTTGTTCTGGAAGCGGTTCACAACCCGTGGCGCGGTCTGGTCGATGATTGGCGGGCTTGTCACGGCGATCGGCCTGATCATCCTGTCACCAGTGATGTCGGGGTCGCCGACGTCGATGCTCGGCGAGAACATTGATTTCGCGATCTTCCCGCTCGCGAACCCAGGAATCGTGTCGATCCCTGTCGGTTTCTTCCTCGCATGGCTTGGCACTGTCACCGACAAGACTGCCGAGTCGAAGAAGCTCGCCGCTGAGATGGAGGTGCGTGCACTTACAGGCTACGGCGCAGAGCCGCCAGTGAATCACTAGGCTCTGCGGTCACCGACAGTTCACTCGCGGTCACATGTGCAGCCGGTGGCCGGCCGCAGAAAAGAGGGGCCCCGACACAGTGTGTCGGGGCCCCTCCTCGCTGCATGATCCGAACGGGTGCTAGAACTTGATGACCTTGCCCACGTTCATGATCGAATCGGCGGCGATAACACCGGCACCCACGAGGGAGAGCTCCTGCTCGCCCTTTTCGCCTCGGTACTTCGTCCACACGATTCGGGTGACGAGCGCAACGAGTACGAGCCAGCCTGCGTTCGGGGTCGCAACGAGGAGGCCAGTCGCGAAGAGCACGCCCATCTGCCGCTTCGAACCGCCAAAGAACTGAATGAGGGCTCCAGGAATCGCCCATAACGCCATCGTGACCATGATCTTCGGATCAGTGAGGCCAGCCATGATTGTGTCGGCGAAGACCTGTGACGACGGGGGCAGCTTGCCCTCGGAGAACAGTCCCTCCCACGACACTGCGACGACGCCGATGGCAACGGCAATCGCGACGATGGAGGCCTTGAGCTGTTCCCGACGGCCCGCGAGCTCCGAGGCTTTCCACGGCTTCAGCTCGCGACGCAAGATCCAGCCGGTCTTGTAGTCGTAACCCATGTCAGCAAATGCCGGGCCGGTGGCCGAGCAATAGGCGACGAGCATCACGAGGGGCACGGTTGGAAGCCCGAGGACGAGACCGAAAATCAGGAAGATGAGCGTGACTGCGAACGCCGGGAACCAGCCTGCATGCATTGCAGCGAGGCCCACTATGAGCTCGTGAACAATTGCCGCGATGCCAGCGAAGAGCACGAACCCGATGAGGCCCCAGATGGTGAGGTCGTTCATCGCGCCGCCGATGAGTGCGATGAGCAGGGCACCGAGCACGAAGAGCACGTAGCCGAGCCCGAGCGACCGGCCGAGCTTCGTGCCGTCGATTGTGTACTGCAGCGTCTCATCCTCAGCAACCGCCTGGATGCGTGCGGTCTCGGTAAGCTTTGCCCTCTTCGTACGCGACCCGACGATGAGCCACACGACCTGCAGCAGCGCGACGACGCCCGCTCCGATCATGACGCCGTGGGCGACGTACATCTCGCCGAGGTTTACGTTCCAGAGCGCCGGAGCGTACTGCGAGAGCAGGAGGCCGATGCCGAACATCAGGAGTGCCCAGAAATTCCCAATGAGCGCGACTCCCGCGGCTGCCATCGGGAGCGAGAAGAGTGAGCCAACGACGCCAACGGCAGCGCCGCCAACGAGCACGAGTGCACGCTTGCCGCCCTCGGCGCCAGCCTTGATTGTCTCGGCGGCCGCAACTCCCGGAGGCCACGGCGCCGACGCCGGCATGAACCGCGAGCCGAACGCACGGTACAGGATAAAGACGTCGATCAGGATCCCGAGCGCGCAGCCGATGAGCATGGGCCACACGAGCTCCGGCATCCCGAGCGCGTAGGGGATCGCGATGGGCGCGAGCAGTCCGTTCGCGGCCGCAAAGGTTGCACTGGAGATCGCCGATTGCACGATGTTTTGCCGGTGTGGGTCTCGGAACTTGCTCAGCCCAAGGAACGAGAAGCGGCCGATGAGCATCGCGATGACTGCGCCAATAACACTCGTGTTCGCCGAGATGCCGAGGGTAGTGATGAGGTGGACGCCGATGACGGCGCCGAGCAAGCTGAGGAGCGCCGAGACGAGGAGAGTGCCGAGCTCGAATGCTCTGGGATGCGCCGCGGCAACGTCGCCGAGCTGCGCACCTGTGCGTGATTTCATGATCTGTCTTTTCTCATTAGGGGGATTCTCCCATCGCGCGTCAGGTGCGGCGCGCGATGGGAGGCAGGGTTACTGCTGGAAGGAGGCAAGTTCGCCGTACTGGGCAGTGAGTGCGGCATGCTCCTCGCTGTCGTAGAACGCGATCTCACCGCGGGTATAGCTCTTCGCGACTTCGACGGCGAACCTCGTCGCGTCGAGCAACGCTCCCTCGTAGCTCGCGCCTGTTGAGGATCCCGGGACTACAGCGCGCGCGGTGAGCGCGACGCCGACGACGGGGGCAGCTGTCGCGATCGTCGGCTGCATGATCGAGTTGAAGTGACGGTACCCGTTGCCGTACGGCGTGATGTCTTGCTGCGCAAGCGGGAACGTGCGGGCCGGCTCGCCGGTCGCGTACTCGAGCACTGTGATGAGGTCGGGGGAGACGGGAAGGAGGTAGCCCGCCTTAGCGGTCGGCGAGATGGCCACGCCGCGGTGGTTAATGAGCCTGTTGCCCTTTGACGTGTCGAACGAGAGGATCGCGTCCATCCGGTCGTCAACCTCGAATTCGTTCATCCGCTCGGATGAGACCGGTGTGCCCATGAAGTCGACGGGTTCGCGCGGAGTGATACTCACGTGCGTCGCGATGTGCGTTGTCACGATGATGTCGCCCCGCAGCGTCGCCCCTGCCGCCACGAGACGGAGCAACCTGAGGGCCGCCGCGATCGCGACGATCGAGCCGTCGGCGTCTGAGACGTAGCCGATACGCTCGGGCTGGGCCTGCTGGGCGCCGAGCCTGCCAATAAGGCCCAGAGTCGGGGCCTGGCCGCCCGCGATCTTGCCCTGCTCCCCGGGAATGACCACCCTCACGAAGTCGCACAGTTGGCTCGTGTCTTCCGGTGCCTCGTACGGCACGCTCGTGACGGTGATCTCGCATCCTGGCGCACCAGCGCTGCGGAGGAGATCGACGATCCGCTCGCCCGAGAGTCGGGGATCGTCCATCTGGTCAGAGACCTCAAGGATTTCGCGAAGTGACATTACGCCACCGGGCCCGAGATCTCGGCGAGCTCGAACGACGAGCCCGCGGCGATCGTGCGCGCCGGCGCATCCTGCGCAAACACGAGGGCGTCGCTGTCGCCGAGGATCGTGCCTGTCGAACCGGTGACGTGGAGCGCGCTGCCCTCGATGAGGCCGAGCACCTCCTCGCCCGGGTTGATCGCGGTGAACTCTGCGAGGCGCTCTTCGCGGCTCTCGCCGTTGTGGCCCGCGGGCTTGCCTGGAATGAAGTGTGGGTTGATCTGGAACGGCACGAGCCCGATCGCATTGAACGACGGCGGCTCCACAATCGGCATGTCGTTCGTCGTGCGGATCGACGGAGTCGCGACGTTGGTGCCTGCGCTCCAGCCGATGTAGCGCGCACCGTGCTGAGTGACGCGCTCGCGGATTTCAGACACGATTCCGGCACCATAGAGCCTGTTCAGTAGCGCGAAACTGTTGCCACCGCCGACTGCGATGACGTCGGCTTCGCGAACTGCATGCACGGGGTCGTCAAACCTGTGGATCGCGGTGAGCTCAGCGTCGACCGCGGCGAACGGGGGAGCGGCGAGATCCTCGTAGGCGTCGTACGAGAATGAGACGGCCGCGAACGGAACGAACAGGACCTTGCGGCTTGTCCCCTCAAGGAT
Source organism: Leucobacter aridicollis (assembly GCF_024399335.1). Classification (NCBI taxonomy): domain Bacteria; kingdom Bacillati; phylum Actinomycetota; class Actinomycetes; order Micrococcales; family Microbacteriaceae; genus Leucobacter; species Leucobacter aridicollis. The sequence continues at coordinate 2,554,714 of NZ_CP075339.1, read as the reverse complement.
CGTGGTGAGCTGGCTCGCGGCGTGCTCGAGATAGCCGAGGCTGCCCATGCGGGAGCTGCTCATGAGAAGTGCGTTGGTCATGCGGTGATTCCTCTCTCGGATTCAATCGCCCTGGCGAGGGCGTCGATCTCTGCTGTCGTGTTGAAGTAGTGGAGCGACACGCGCGCCATCCGCTCGACGCCGTACGCGGCGAGGATCGGGGTTGCCATGAAGTGGCCGGCTTCGATGATGATGCCGCGCGCCTCGAGGGCGAGGGTGAGCTTTGTTGGGTCGGCGCCGTCTATGTTGAAAGGCAGGATCCCCAGGCGATCCTCATCTCGCTCAGGGCCATAGATCTGGGTGCCCGCGATCGCGCGAAGACGAGCCGCGGCGTACGCGGTGAGCTCGCGGACGCGGGCGTGGATACGCTCGATCCCGAGCCCCGTAGCGGTCTCAACTGCGGCGCCGAGCGCGAGGATCGCGGGGATGTTTGGCGAGCCTGCCTCGAACTTCCGTGCGGTGGCGGGGAACTGGACACTGCCCGTGTCGTCAAAGCTCGCGTTCCACCAGCCGGCGAGTGCGGGCGTCATACCCTCGATGTGGTGCTGTCTGACAACGAGCACCCCGGAGCCCTCGATCGCGCGGAGCCCCTTGCGGGTGCACGCCGAGATGAAGTCGCACGGCCAGATGTCGAGACCGACGGGCATCATGCCGAGCGCCTGCGCCGCGTTTACATGGGTGAGCACGCCGCGTGCTCTGGCGACCTCGCAGATCTCGCGGACCGGCTGGACCGCGCCCGTTACGTTTGACATCGCCGCGAACGTGATGAGTCTCGTGCGGTCAGTGATCGCCGCGCGCACGACCTCGGGGTCGAGAAGTCCGGTGATGCCTCCCTCGACTGTCACGATTTTTGCGCCGGTCTCCTGAGCGACCATGCGCCAGATGGCGATGTTTGAGAGCATCTCGGTGTCTGGGACGAGTATCTCGTCGCCCTTGTTCCAGCTCAGGCCGCGAGCGACGAGGCTGATTGACTCGGTTCCGTTGCGGGTGAATGCAACCTCATCAGGGGTCGCGCCAACGAAGCCCGCGACATCCGCACGGATCTCGTCGAGCTGACTGTAGACACGAGCGCGCAGACTCGGAAGGTAGGGGCCGGTCTTGGCGGTCTGCTCAAGGTAGTTGGTTGCGGCTTCCACCGCGCCGATCACCGGGGGAGCCGCTGCGGCCGTGTCAAAGTACATGTACTTGCCGTCGAGCTCCGTGCCCGCGCGGTTCGCATCCTGGTGCGCCTGCCAGTCCGTCATTGGAACGCCTCTTTCCTGTGTCGCGCCTCTCCCGGAGACGCTCACTTAGAATTCGCCATCAGAACGAGCCCGGCAAGGGTTATGCCGCTATGCGGGATAATCTGTGCATGGCTGAAACACTCGACAGCGTCGAACGGGCGCTCACCGCGCTACTCCTTTTCGACGCGGACAGGCGAGAGATCGGAGTCACCGAACTCGCCGGCCTGCTCGGCTGCTCGACGTCGAGCGCCCAGCGCACGATTCACACACTGACGAAGATGCAGTTCCTGCGCAGAGACGATCACCGCCGCGTCTACAGGCTTGGAACTGGCGTGCTGCATCTCTCGCGCGCCTGGCAGAGCACAGCCTCGCTTGCGAGCATCGCAAGGCCAGCAGTGACACTGCTCGCCGAAACGACAGGTCTCACAGCGACCTTCGCAATCGCGGATCACGCGCACATGCGCGCGGTCATCTCAGTAGATGGGCCAGAGGGGCCGCTGCGCGACTACCCGATGGCAGGCGAACTGTTCCCGGCTCACGTCGGCGCAATCTCGAAGGCATACTTCGCGCATCTCCCTCGCGCAAAACGTGACCATTACACAAGCCAACGACCACTCGCTCGCTACACCGCGGAAACGAGCATGAACCCCCAAGAGCTCGAGGGAGAGTTCGCTCGAATTCGGGGCCTCGGCTACTGCGTCACCCGCGGGGAGTATGACGAGCAGGTCTCGGCGCTCGCGATGCCGGTGAAGCTCGGCAATGACCCGCTCGGGTCAGTCTCGGTGTCGACGCGCGAGACCCTGCCGGCGACAGCAGTGCTTGTCGACCATGTCGCTCGGGCCGCGCGGTCCATCGGGCAGCTTCTCGCCAAACGCAACTAGCGTGTGTGCGCGCCAGCTTCCCGCGCCCCCGACGGTCCGGTGTTGCTCTCCGACATGGAAGAATGGGACCCATGGCTAACCCAGTGAACCCGCCGCGCGGCATGCGCGACTTTCTGCCAGCCGACAAAGCCCGCCGGGAGCACGCCCTCGGCATCATCCGCGGCGTCTACCGCTCGCACGGCTTTGACGAGATCGAGACACCCGTTGTCGAAGACCACGCGCGACTCCACTCGGGGCTTGGCGGCGACAACGAAAAGCTGAGTTTCTCGATCCTGAAACGTGGGATCAAGCCCGAGGCGCTCGCCGCAGCGGCCGAGGCGGGCGACCCAGAACAGCTCGCTGACCTCGGGCTGCGCTTCGACCTCACCGTGCCGCTCGCGCGCTTCTACGCCTCGCATAGAGCAGAGCTGCCGCCGGTGTTCAGATCGATCCAGATCGCCCCCGTGTGGCGTGCAGAGCGCCCACAGAAGGGGCGCTATCGCCAGTTCGTTCAGGCAGACATCGACATCATCGGAGAGTCGGGGGTGATTGCCGAGATTGAGCTCATCACTGCGACGTCGCAGGTGCTCGCGCAGCTCGGGCTCAAGGACTGTGTGATTCGCGTGAACGACAGACGGATCCTCTTCGGCCTGCTCGACCACTGCGGTTTCGCTCCTGAGGAGCAGGCTGGGGCGCTCATCACCGTCGACAAGCTCGACAAGATCGGCGTCGAAGGCGTCACCGCTGAGCTTGCTGAGACGAACGAAGCTGCGGCCGAGGCGATGCGCGGAATCCTCGCAGGCGTCGACGAGGCGCTCGCCGCGGGCATCCCTGTCACACGCGAGGCGATCGCGGCGGTGCTGCCTACTGGAGCCGCGGAGGACGGCGTTGCGAGCCTCGTCACTCTCGGTGAGGCGCTTGCAGGGGGACTCCCCGAAGGCGTCGAGATTCGTTTCGATCCGACCCTCGTGCGCGGCATGGGGTATTACACGGGCACAATCTTCGAGATCGCGCATCCTGGATCCGGGTCGTCGGTTGGCGGCGGTGGCCGCTACGACGGCATGATCGGTCGTTTCCTTGGACAGGACGTGCCGGCCGTCGGTTTCTCTATCGGGTTCGAACGCGTTGTCGACCTCATCGAGCTCGACGCGAACGCGGGGCCGGCAGCGGTCGCGCTCGTCGCAGACCAAGAAACACCGCTCGACGATCTCATGGTGCTCAAGCGCGCCCTCGTCGCCGACGGGTTGCGCGTGCGACTCGAGAAGCGCCAGAAGAACATGAAGACGCTGCTTGCACGACTCGAGGCCGAGGGCTTCACCCGATTCGCCAACGTGCGCCCGGGCGATCGCGACGCGGCGTCCCTGTCGTGGCGCGAACTCGGCGAGTAATGGCCTGATCTCCAGGGGTCGCGGGCCCCTCACCCTCTACACTGAGAAGAGGCGCGGAACACGCGTCTCATGACTTCCACCACAAGGAGCAGACTGTGGCATTTATCGACGCGGTGATCGCACGCGAGATTCTTGATTCGCGCGGAAACCCGACCGTTGAGGTCGAGATCGGCCTGACCGACGACTCGGTCGGGCGCGCGGCAGTGCCCTCGGGCGCCTCGACCGGCGCATTCGAAGCGTACGAACTGCGCGACGGTGACAAGGATCGTTACCTCGGCAAGGGCGTGCTGAAGGCAGTCGACGCTGTGTTTGACGAGCTTGCGCCCGCGATCGAGGGGTTCGCCGCAGACGATCAGCGCATCATTGACACTGTGCTGCGCGAGATCGACGGTACCGACAACAAGTCCCGGCTCGGAGCGAACTCGATCCTCGGCGTCAGCCTCGCCGTCGCGCACGCCGCTGCTGCGTCAGCTGAGCTGCCGCTCTACCGTTACCTCGGCGGCCCGACGGCATGCACGCTTCCAGTGCCGCTCATGAACATCATCAACGGCGGCGCGCACGCCGACACCGATGTCGACATCCAGGAGTTCATGGCGGTGCCGCTTGGCGCCGAGAGCTTCTCTGAGGGCCTCCGGTGGGGCGTCGAGGTGTACCACGCGCTCAAGTCGCTGCTCAACGAGAAGGGGCTCTCGACGGGTCTCGGCGATGAGGGCGGCTTCGCTCCGAACCTCGAGAACAACGCGGCTGCGCTCGACCTGATTGTCGAGGCGATCAAGCGTGCCGGCCTCGAGCCAGGCAAGGACGTTGCCGTGGCCCTCGACGTCGCTTCGTCGGAGTTCTACGAGAACGGTGTCTACAAGTTCGAAGGTAAGGATCGCACGGCCGCCGAGATGACCGACTACTACGCGGACCTGCTCGACAGGTACCCGCTCGTCTCGATTGAGGATCCCCTCGACGAGGCAGACTGGGACGGCTGGCAGGAACTCACCGACCGCGTCGGCGAGCGTGTCCAGCTTGTTGGTGACGACCTGTTCGTGACGAACCCCGAGCGCCTCGCCGACGGCATCGCCAAGGGTGTCGCGAACTCGCTGCTCGTCAAGGTCAACCAGATCGGCACGCTGACTGAGACGTTTGACGCAGTGCAGCTCGCGCAGCGTTCGGGCTACACGGCAGTCATGTCGCACCGTTCCGGCGAGACCGAAGACATCACGATTGCCGATCTCGCAGTCGCTACCGACTGCGGCCAGATCAAGACGGGCGCGCCCGCACGCTCGGACCGCGTCGCGAAGTACAACCAGCTTCTTCGCATCGAGGAAGAGCTCGGCGATGCGGCTCGCTACGCAGGCCGCGGCGCGTTCCCGCGTTTCCAGGCGTAATTTCTCGTCTAATCCGGGGAGCACACGGTGAAGAACTGGGGCGCAGACATTGCGGCGTGGGTCGCAAGTCTGCGCTTCAGCGTCTTCACCGTTGTCGTTGTTGTCTCGGTGATTGCCGGGGCGCTGATCCTCAGCCCAAATATTTCGACGTACGTGCAGCAGCAACGCGAGATCGCGCAGCTGCGAGAGAGCGTGCGGCAGCACCGCGAAGCCGTGGAAGCGATCGATGCCGAGCGCACACGCTGGAAGGATCCGTCGTACGTGCGGGCCCAAGCCCGTGACAGGCTGTCGTACGTGCTTCCAGGCGAGACGCAGCTCAGTATCATTTCCGATGTCGTGCTGCCCGTCGAGTCAGACGAAGAAACGAGCGCCGACCTCACGCAGGTCGAGCGGAACTGGGCGAAGGATCTTCTTGGCTCGGTTATCGCCTCGGGTACCGCGGTGCCCGACACCCCATCTGAAGAAGAAGTCGCAAGGAGTAGCAAGTGAGCCGGCCCCCATTCCCCGAACCGACAGCAGCAGACATCGCGGCGGTGAGTGAACAGCTTGGACGCGAGGCTCGTGGCGTTGTCGGTATCGCTGCCCGCGCCGCTGACGGGAGCCCGACCGTCGTGGCGACATCGCCGCGCCTGCCAGACGGCTCGCCGTTCCCAACCTTCTACTACCTGTCGCATCCCGAGGTCGTGGCCGCCGCGTCGCGGCTCGAGGCCGCCGGCATGATGGTTGAGTTCAACGAGATGCTCGCCGATGACGAAGAGTTGCGTGCCGCCTACGAGCGGGCTCACATGCAGTACATTGCGGATCGCGATGCGATTGGCGAGGTCCCGGAGCTTGCAGGGATCAGTGCTGGCGGAATGCCGACCCGGGTCAAGTGCCTGCACGCGCTGATCGGTCACTCGCTCGCAGCCGGGCCCGGGGTGAACCCGATTGGCGACTTGGCGCTTGAGCGTTCAGGCTGGAGCGCCTAGCCGCGCATTTGATGCGGAATTCTGGCCCAGGTAGCGAATAATCATCGGTTTGATTGCGCCGTCTCGCTGTTTGTGACGATCTGCAGCAAATTTGCAGGTAAAGTGGTTCGGGTTGGGTGAATCTTGCCCAGCTGGCTTCCCGCGCAAACAAGCGGGCGCACCTTGCAGCCTGCATTTTGTGCAAATTTGATCATCAAGGAGATCGCTTCGTGGCGAAGAAGATTCTGATCGTTGGCGGCGGCTACGCCGGCTTCTACACCGCATGGAAGCTCGAGAAGCTTCTTCGTGCTGGCGAAGCCGAGGTCACCATCGTTGACCCGCTTCCGTACATGGCATACCTGCCGTTCCTTCCCGAGGTTGCTGCCGGCTCGATCGAGCCCCGCCACGCGGTTGTGGCGCGTCGCCGTCACCTCAAGAAGACCGTGAACGTCGCGGGCAAGGTCACAGGCATCTCGCACGCTACTAAGACCGCAACGATCACGCCGAACACCGGCGAGGCGTACGACTTCGAGTACGACCAGATCGTCATCACCACCGGTTCGGTATCGCGCACGTTCCCGATTCCGGGCATCGCTGACCGCGCCATCGGCATGAAGACGATCGAAGAAGCAGTCGCGATCCGCGACCGCATGGTTGGTAACTTCGAGCGCGCCGCGTCGCTGCCGAAGGACTCGGCTGAGCGCGCCCGCCTGCTCACCGTCACCGTCGTCGGTGGTGGCTTCGCTGGCATCGAGTCGGTGGCCGAGCTGCGCTCGTTCGCGACCGCGCTGCTTCGCCGCTACCCTGAGATCACGTTCGACGAGACGAAGTTCCACCTCGTTGAGGCCATGGGCCGCATCATGCCCGAGGTCACCGAGGGCCTCGCTGACTGGGTGGTCAAGGACCAGACCCGTCGCGGCGTGAACATCCACCTCGACACGCAGCTTTCCTCTGCAGAGGGCGGCAACATCGAGCTGTCGACCGGCGAGAAGTACGAGTCAGACCTCATCGTCTGGACCGCTGGCGTTATGCCCCGTCCGTTCCTCCGCGGAACCGACCTCCCGATTGGTGCACGTGGCCACGTCGTCGGTACGCCGTCGCTGCGCGTCGCAACCGAAGAGGGCGAGATCGTCGAGGGCGCCTGGACCGCGGGCGACACCTCGCAGGTTCCCGACATTTCCTCGACCCCCGGCCCTGGCGGCTTCTGCGTTCCCAACGCACAGCACGCCGTGCGCCAGGGCCGTCTGCTCGCGAAGAACATCGTCGCGTCGCTGCGTGGCGAGGGCGTCGTCGAGTACAACCACAAGAACCAGGGCGCGGTTGCTGGCCTCGGCATGAACACCGGCGTGTTCCGCTCGGGCAACTTCACGCTCAAGGGCTACATTGCGTGGCTGGCGCACCGTTTCTACCACGGCCTTGCGATCCCCACATGGGAGCGTAAGTGGCGCGTGTTCGGCGGCTGGGTTGGGCACTTCTTCCTCGGTCGTGACATCGTCAACATCGAGGCTGTGACCGAGCCGCGTGCGATCTTCGAAGAGTTCGCGTCGCGCCCACGTCCCGCCGCGGACTAGCCTGAGACGCTACTGAGTAGCAAACTACGCGAAAGGCCACGAACCCCTCGGGGTTTGTGGCCTTTCACGTTGTAGGAGGCCGGAACTCCTCCGGCATTCACGTCCTGCGACGTCGCCGAGCGCGGCTGCGCGAGGCCCCTAGATCTCGGGTGCGTGCTTCGACAAGAACTCGTACATGGAAGTGTCATCGACGCCTGGGAACGTGCCGGTTGGCAGGGGCGTCAGCACGTGTTGGTGCATGCGCGCGCTCGGCCACGCTTTGCCCTCCCAGCGCTCTCGGAGCGTCGGGGAAGCTGTGCGGCAGCATGCGGTGTCGGGGCATGTTGAGCGCTTGCGCACCTGCGTGTCGCGGCCGCGGAACCAGCGGGCGTCGTCGAACTGGACGCCACAGGCGATTGCGAACGGACCCTGCTCTGCGTCGCCTGTCTGCACGCTTGTCCAGTAGGTGCCGTTCGGGGTGTCGGTGAACTGGTAGAACTCGCTCGTGCGGTTCTGGCGATGAAACGCGGTGCGCCCGCCCCACTTCGCACACAAAAGCTCGCCTTCAATTGCGCCGCCCTCGTCGGTGGGGAAGGGCTTGCCGTCGTTTTCGTACCCGCGTACGAGAGCGCCGGCGCCGTCGGTGCGGTAGTGATGCACCCGGAGGTCGAGGTGCCGCGTCGCAAGGTTGGTGAACCTGTGCGCTGCCGCCTCGTGCGTGACGCCGAACGCGTCGCGAAAGTCTTCGATTGCGAGGTTGCGGTTGCGTTTCGCTTGCTGCAGGTAGTCAACGGCGCGCGCCTCGGGGAGGAGGCAGGCTGCGGCAAAGTAGTTGATTTGGAGTCGCTGCTCGAGGAACTGCGCGTAGCTCTTGGGCTCGGAGTGCCCGAGCACGCGGTGTCCCATCGCTTGGAGAGCGAGCGAGCGCAGGCCGTGGCCGCCAGGGATCGACGTGGGCGGCAGATAGATGCGCCCGTTCTCGAGGTCGGTGATGCTCCGGGTGTTGGGGGGAAGGTCGTCGACGAAGATGAGGGTGAAGCCGAGCATCTCAGCAAGCATCGCGACGTCGCGGTGGGTGACGGCGCCGACAGTGTGTCCGATGCGGCGCATCAGGTCTGACGCGATGAGCTCGATGTCGGGCAGGTAATTGTCGCGCGCCTGCATTTGCAATCGAATCATGGTGTTCGCTCGCCGCGCCTCTTCTGAGGTTGTCTCTGCGGCGCGGGTTCTCCTGGCCAGCTCTCGATGGAGGCCGATGAGTGCCTCGAGGGTGTCGTCGCTCAGTGAGCGCGGGGTCCGGATCCGGGGGAGCCCGAGCTGCTCGTAGCCAAGCGTGCTTTGGGCTCGTTCGAGCTCGATCTCGAGCTCGCTGCGCTTGTCTGGCGCCTCCTCGCTGAGGAGTTCGCCAGGATCGATCGCGAGCTCGCGCGCGATTGCCTGGATGAGTGTGAGCTTTGGCTCTCGCTTGCCGTTTTCGACGAGTGAGAGCTGGCTGGGGACGACGCCGACGCGGCTGCCGAGTTGCTCGAGGGTGAGACCTGCCTGGTTGCGGTAGTGCCTGAGGCGCTTGCCGAGGACGAGGCGGTCGACTGTGGCTGCGCTCAACGAAGGAGTGAGTTGTGGGCTCATAAGTTGACTATATGTCAAAAAGCTGAAAATTTGACAGCCGTTTTGGTGAACGAGAGGTTACGGAGCCCACGAGAATAGAAATACAGCCCGGTTCGACGAAACCCCAAGGAGACTCGACGGTATGAGTAACGCTACTCTCGCTTCGATCACTGATCTCGTTCGCGAGACCGCCACGACCGACAACGCAGAGGTTCTGCAGTGGGTCACTGAGGTTGCGGAGCTCACGCAGCCTGACTCGATTCTCTGGTGCGACGGTTCGCAGGACGAATGGAACCGCATCACCAGCGAGATGGTTGAGGCGGGATCGCTGATTCCGCTCGACAAGAACCTCCGCCCGGGCAGCTTCCTCGCCCGTTCGCACCCCGCAGACGTCGCCCGCGTTGAAGACCGCACCTTCATCTGCTCGGAGAACGAGGCAGACGCAGGGCCCACGAACAACTGGGTTGCTCCCGACGCTATGCGCGCAGAGCTCATGCCCCTCTTTGCAGGCTCCATGCGCGGCCGCACGATGTACGTCGTGCCGTTCTCCATGGGCCCCGTTGGTGGCGCCATCACGCAGCTCGGTATCGAGATCACCGACTCGCCATACGCTGTGCTCAACATGCGCATCATGACCCGTATGGGCCAGCAGGCTCTCGACGGCATTACCCCCGGTAGCGAGTGGGTGCGCACGGTGCACTCGGTCGGCGCGCCCCTCGTGGACGGCGCTGAGGATTCAGCGTGGCCGTGCAACGATACGAAGTACATCACCCACTTCCCTGACACGCTCGAGGTCTGGTCGTACGGCTCAGGCTACGGCGGCAACGCGCTGCTCTCGAAGAAGTGCTTCGCGCTTCGCATTGCGAGCGTCATGGGCAAGAACGAGGGCTGGCTCGCCGAGCACATGCTCCTCTTGAAGCTGACGAACACCGAGACCGGCAAGGACTACCACCTCTCGGCTGCGTTCCCCTCCGCCTGCGGCAAGACCAACCTCGCGATGCTCCAGCCGACGATTCCCGGCTGGAAGGTCGAGACGATCGGTGACGACATCGCCTGGCTCCGCCCGGGTAAGGACGGCCGCCTGTACGCGATCAACCCCGAGGCTGGCTTCTTCGGTGTCGCTCCAGGCACCGGCGAGTCGACGAACCCCGTCGCAATGGAAACCCTCTGGGGAAACACGATCTTCACGAACGTTGCGCTCACCGACAACGGCGACGTGTGGTGGGAGGGCATGACCGATTCGGTCCCCGAACACCTCATCGACTGGCAGGGTAACGACTGGACACCCGAGTCCGGCCGCCCCGCAGCGCACCCGAACTCGCGCTTCACCGTGCCGATCCAGCAGACCCCGTCGCTCGCGCGTGACTGGTACGAGCAAGACGGCGTCCCGCTTGACGCGATCCTGTTCGGCGGCCGCCGCGCGACAAACGTGCCGCTCGTCGCGCAGTCGCGCTCGTGGAACCACGGCGTCTTTGTCGGTGCGACGATCTCGTCGGAGAAGACCGCCGCGCAGGAGGGCACCGTCGGTGAGCTCCGCCGCGACCCCTTCGCGATGCTTCCGTTCTGCGGCTACAACATGGCCGACTACTGGGGCCACTGGCTCGAGATGGGGGAACAGCTCGGCGAGAACGCGCCGAAGATGTTCCAGGTCAACTGGTTCCGCAAGGACGAAGACGGCAAGTTCATGTGGCCTGGCTTCGGCGACAACTCCCGTGTCATTGACTGGGTGATTCGCCGCGTTGAGGGCGAGCACACAGGCGTCGAGACCGCGGTTGGAACCATCCCCGCACCGGGCGAGCTGAACCTGACAGGTATCGAAGATGTCGAGAAGGATCTCGACAAGATCTTCGCGATCGACCCGACCTCATGGCTCGCAGAGGCAGACCTCACTGAGGAGTACTTCGCCCAGTTTGGTGATCGCCTTCCCGCTGAGCTGACTGCCGAGCTCAACGCACTGCGCGAGCGCCTCGGGAAGTAGCACCCCGCCCGTAGCAGGCCAACGCAACGCGAGAGGGCGGTGTGACAGGGATAGTTCCCGTCACACCGCCCTCTCGTCGTATGTGCCCGGCCATTCACGCGCTCAGCGCGCGGAGAGTTCGCCGTGCAGGATCGGGGCGAGCGCCCGCGCCCCCCGCTCGCTCATGACAACCGTGTAGTGGTTGAGGTCTTCGAGTTCGACGTGCCTCACGTTAGGTAGCGCGCTGAGCAGCGTAGCGAGGTGGGCAGGCGGGTAGAGCCCAGGTGGCTCGTCGAGGAGCCCACGTGGCACGGTGATGAGCTCGACAGGGCCAGAAAACGCAGGCAGTGCCGCGAGGGCGTCGGCGAGCGTCGAGCCCGTGTTCATGTCGACGGTGTCGTCGGTCGTCGTCGCGAGACTTGTCGCGGGTCGAAGCCCGTCGCCAGCCGGTACGAGGTCGTAGGCGAAATACGCCTCGAGTTCGCCGCTCCAGTCGCGTGCGAACGCCGGGTGCGCCCGCCAGAAGTCGAGGTATGCGGGAACATCGGCGAATCGCCGCGAGAGGCGGTCAGCCGTCGGCCCGAGGATCGCCTGGACGAGCGCCTCGGCGCTGACCCCTGCTGGAGTATCGAGCGGGAGACCGCCGTCGATGAGCACGAGGCGAGAGACCCGCTCGGGTGCGAGATGGGCAAGGGTGACCGCGACGAACGCCCCCATCGAATGCCCGAACACCGGTACCGAGCGCTCCCCGAAGTTGTCGAGCACGGCGACGAGGTCGGCTGCATGCGCGTGCATTCCCGCGGGCCCGTCGACGGTGTTGCTCGCTCCGCGCCCTCGCAGGTCGGGGGCGATGATCCTGACCCCTGGGAGCTCCCCAACGACAAATGGCCAGGCGAGATGAGACGCAGTGACGCCGTGAATGGCGAGCACTGTGGGCGCGCCTTCCGCGGGAGACACCGGATCCCAGACGCCGACCCTCAGCAGCCCACCGCTGACGGGAACGTCGACGGTGCGGTAGCTGTGCGACTTCATCGAGCGCTCCAGCCGCCATCCATGGTGTAGGAGGCCCCCGTCACCATGCCAGACATGTCTGAAGCGAGCCAGCCGGCGAGCGAGGCGACCTCCGCCGGTTCGACGAGCCGCTTCACGGAGCTCTCGGTGAGCATGATCCGCTCGACGACTTCGCTCTCGGGGATACCGTGCGCCTTCGCCTGATCGGCGATCTGCCGTTCAACGAGCGGAGTGCGCACATAGCCCGGATTGACGCAGTTGCTCGTCACGCCGTGCGGTCCGCCCTCGAGCGCGGTCACCTTCGACAGCCCCTCGAGGCCATGCTTGGCCGCGACGTACGCAGACTTGAACGCGCTCGCCCGCAGGCCGTGCACACTCGACAGATTGATGATGCGGCCCCACCCGCGACTGTACATTCCAGGAAGCGCGGCGCGGATGAGCAGGAAGGGCGCCTCGAGCATAAGCCGCTGGATGAGGCGAAAGGCCTCCGGGTCGAACTCCTCAATCGGGCTCACGCGTTGCACGCCAGCGTTATTCACGATGATGTCAACGTCGAGCTCGAGTTCGTCGAGCGCTCTAGTATCGGCGAGATCCACGACCCAGGACTCGGCCGAGCCGCCGGCCGCCACGATGCGCGCGACAGCGTTGTCTGCTGCGTCTGCCGTGATGTCGGCGATGGTGATGTGTGCGCCGCGCGCCGCGAACTCGTGTGCGCACGCGAGCCCGATGCCCGAGCCGCCTCCCGTGATGAGGGCGCTGCGGCCCGCGAGATCCTGATCTGTCATGACTGTGACCCTTCCTGTGTGTGTGACCCGCCAAGCGCGCCATTGATGAATTGCATCATGCTGTCGAGGACATGCGGTGCGATGCGATCTGGCGCCGTCCCGTCGGCGTCGCGCTCCCACAGGATGTAACGCATACCGATGAGCTCGCCAAGGCCCATGAGCGCCCACGCGGCAATCTCAGGGTCGAGAGTCGGATCGATGTCGCCCGCCGACTGCGCCGCTTGCAGGCCTGCCGTGTACCCCGCGACAATGCGCTCGTAGTGCAACCTCATCGTCTCCGGCGATACAAACTCGGCCTCCCTGACAACCCGATACAGTGCCGGGTGCTTCGCGGTAAACCTGAAGAACCCTTCGAACCCGCCGCGCTCAGCCTCGATGCGGTTCGCTGCGCCAGCCATCGACTCAGTCATTGACTGCCGAACGCGGTCGTTCAGGTCGATCACGAGCGCCTCGAAGATGCTCTGCTTACTGTCGAAGTACAGGTAGAACGTACCGAGAGCGACCCCAGCGCGCTCGGTGACCTTCACGATCGATGCCTCGTGATAGCCAAGCTCCGCGAACACGTCTTCCGCGGCCTCGAGGATGCGACGCCTGGTCGCGAGGCCGCGTTTCGTGAGCGGGCGACCGGTCGCTGGTGAGACTGGATCACCGGCGTCAACCGGGATATGGTCACCGGTGGGGGATGCTGATTCGGTGGGGGAGATCATGCGATGCCTGTCTTGTCGTGCGCGGCCAAGGCGGTGCGGGCTCTGTCCGCAAGCGCCCCGCGGGCGACCTTCTCGATTGTGGAACGGGGCAGCTCGTCGACGAACTCGACGTGAGCCGGGAGCTTAAACGGAGCGAGGACTGTGCGGGCATGGGCGAGCAGTTCGTCGCGCGACAGCGGCGAAGCTGTCACGACGAATGCGTAGCCTCGCTCGCCCCACACCGCATCAGCGACGCCAACAACGGCGGCGTCAATCACGAGCGGGTGGGCACAGAGCGCCGTCTCAACCTCGGCGGGTGCGACGTTCTCGCCGCCCGAAACGTAGATGTTCTTGACCCTGTCGACGACCCTGTGGATTCCGCCGGTGTCACGCGAGACAATGTCGCCGGTGCGCAGCCAGCTGCCTGCCATCGCACGCTCGGTTCCAGCGTCGTCGTCGAGGTAACCAGCGAACAAGCTCGGACCACGCACCCACAGTTCGCCGGTAGCGGCACCAGTGAGTGGTAACCCGCTCGCAGTATCGACGATGGCTGTCTCAACAGTGGGGTAGGGGCGCCCGACGGCTCCGGGGAACTTCGCAAGCTCGGCAGACTGCAACTGCAGCACGTTCGGGCCGGCCTCCGTGAGCCCGTACCCCTGGGTGAGGGGCAGTCCGAGCCTCGCGGCTTCGACGGCGAGCTCCTCGGGAATTGTGGAACCGCCAACGAGCACGCGCGAGAGCGACCCCAGATCGGCCCCGTCGATACCGGGCTGCGCAAACAGCATCTGATACTGGGTCGGCACCCCCATCATCGTCGTGACCTTCCGGTCGCGGATGAGCTGCAGGACGCGGCCTGGTTGAAAGGAGCGCTCGAGCACGACTGTCGCGCCGACCCACCATGCGAGCAACGGCTGCACGTTCCAGGCGGCGACATGATGCTGCGGCAGAATCGACAGCACAACGTCTGCAGAGCTCATTGGCATTGCGCGCGAGAGCGCGAGGTTCGTCCAGAAGCAAGACCGGTGAGTGAGCACGACACCCTTCGGCGCCGCCTCGCTGCCCGACGTGAAGACAACAAGCAGCGGGTCACTCGCCGAGGCGTCCCTACGCTCTCGCGGGCGAACCGCCGGCGGCGCCCACTGCTCGATCCCAGCCGGGCCCGGCTCCGCGCACGGGGGAGCGACGCCGCCCGACTCTCGAAGCACCGTGAGCGCCTGCTCGCCGAGCCCGGCGTACTCGTCTTCCACGAGGAGCAGGTCTGCACGAGAGCGTCCGATGAGCTCACCAAGCTCACCAGCGGTGAGACGCCACGAGAGCGGGATGAACGCGATGCCGAGGATCGCGCAGGCGAAGAACGCGACGACGTGGTCTGTCGAGTTTCCCGAGACAGTCGCGATACGCCCGCCCGCGCCGTACCCGGCCTCGCCGAGGCGGGATGCGAGCGCACGGGCGCGCTCGTTGAGTGCCCGGTACGAGGTGAGCACGCCGCGGTCGTCAATCGCGATATGTGACCCGTCGATCGCGGCGCGATCCGCCAGCCAACTGCCGATTGTGTAGTCGCTCATGCGCGGCTCTTCCGCGTGCGTTTCTTCCATGCTGTATCAAGCGTGCCAGCGATTCCGCCGGGAAGGAACATGACGACGAGAATGAACAGCGTACCGAGCAGGAAGAGCGGCTCAGAGAGCGGGATCCTGAGCACGTCAGGTAGTCCCTGGATCACCTCGGCCTTGGCAAGCACAGTGAGGCGCTGATCAAGGATCGTGTAGATGAAGCCGCCCGCGATTGCGCCCCACCGGTAGCCGACGCCACCGAGTACCACCATCACGAGCACTGTAATTGTGAGGTCAGCAGAGACCGCCCGCGGCACCGTCCCTGACTGGAGCAGCATGTAGCCGACGCCAGCGAGGCTCGCGAGGACCGCAGCGATGACGAAGATTGTGAGCTTCGCGGCGTACGGGCTGAGGCCAAGCACCTTCACCCGCTCGGGGTTCTCGCGAGACGCACGCGCCAGATGCCCGAGACGGCTGCGGTCGACCCAGAGCGCAACAAGGTAGACGAACACCAAGATCGCCAGGATCACCCAGTACAGGTTTCGCGTATTCACGACCCCGACGAGCCAGTCTGGCACCTGGGCTGTCGCGAGGCTGAGCCCCTCCTCCCCGCCAGTCACCTGAGCGTTGCGGCGAACGAGCACTGATCCTGCCTGCGCGAATGCGAGCGTCACCATCGCGAACGGGATACCCGAAACGCGGTTCGCGACCGAGCCGGTGATGAGTGCGATGACGAGGCCGCCGATGAGCGCGAGGAGGACTGCCGGTACGAGCGGCAGCTCGAACTGCGCGAGTGCAATCCCGAGGAGATACGCGCCGCCGCCGAATGACAGCGCGTGCCCAAACGACAGCATGCCAGCGGTACCGAGCAGCATGTTGTACGAGAGCGCGAGCGCGGCGAACACCATGCACAGAGACAGCAGCGCGAGACTGCCAGGCATGTACGTCGGCGTCGGCAGGATCCCAGGAATCTGGAGGTTGAGGAGCGGGAGCGCAGCCGCGACCGCGACGAGCGCCACGGAGGCGGCGACGGGAAGGATCGGCCGGCGAGACGCGCCAGTTTGCATCGACTGTTCCGGCTGCGTCGTGGGGGTTGACATTACTGCGCCACCTTTCGTCCCATGAGACCGCGAGGCCGCACGAGCAGCACCACGGCGAGCAAAATAACGACGATGAAATCGCCGGTGCCGCCCAAATAGAAGTTTGCGAATTGCTGCAACACCGCCACCAGAACCGACGCGACCGCCGCACCCGCGAGCGACCCGAGGCCGCCGACGACAGTCACGATGAACGCGAAGATGAGCAGCGTCTGGCCGAGATGCGCCGACACGAACGTCATGTAGTGCATCGCGAGAACGCCGCCGATGCCGGCTGCGGCGCCGCCAATCGCGAAGACGAGCGTGAACGCCCTGCGTACGTCGATACCGAGCGCCGTAACCATTGCTCGGTTCTCGACGCCCGCGCGAATGATCATGCCGTAGCGAGTCTTCTTGAGGAACAGGATGAGCGCGGTGAGTACGAGGCCTGCGGTGAGAATCAGAATCCAGTACACGTTCGGGATCTTCGCGCCGAGCACGAACGTTGTCTGTTTGAGCCAGGCAGGGCCCGCGACAGTGATCGGGTCGGAACCCCAGATGCCCTCAAAGAGCGCGACGGCTGCGAAGGAGAGACCGACAGTCACAAGCACCTGCTCGATGTGACGTTCATAGAGTGGCCGAATGAGCAGCAGCTCGGTGAGCGTCGCGAAGACGGCGCCCACGAGGGCCCCAACCAGCACGGACACCACGAGCGCGAACCAGCTGTCCGTGCCGAGCGCCTGCGCCGTTCGCCAGCCGATGAAGGCAGCGAGCGTGAGGAAGGCACCGTGCGCGAAGTTGAGCACGTGCATGAGCCCATAGATGAGGCTCAGCCCTGAAGCGACGAGGAAGTAGAGGGCGCCGAGGCCGACGCCGGTGATGAGGGTGAGAACGAGTGCGCTCACAGTTGGATCCCTCCCTCTGCGTGGACGCCGAGCAGCTGCGTGGTGAGCTGCTCGTCGTCGAGAATGTCGGCTGCCTTGCCCGCGTAGGCGACGCGGCCTGAAGAGATCACGATCGCGTCGTCGGCGAGCTGCCTGACGACCTCGAGGTTCTGCTCGACGAGGAGCACGGGGACTGTTGTCGCGGCCTCCGCGAGTGCATCGGCGACCTCCTGCACGATCTTGGGGGCGAGGCCCTTTGTCGGTTCGTCAACGAGTAACAACTTGTTGTCGTTGATGAGGGCGCGGGCGACCGAGACCATCTGTTGCTGGCCTCCCGAGAGGGTTCCCGCCGCCTGATCGCGGCGCGCGACAAGGTCGGGGAAAAGCTCGGCGACGAACTCGCGCCGCGGGTTCGGGCCGCGCTCTGCGAGCGCGAGGTTCTCGGCGACGCTCAAAGAGCCGAACACCTCGCGATCCTCGGGGACATAGCCGATCCCGCGCTGCACAAGCTTGTGGGTTGGCATGGCGTCGATTCGCTCGCCCGCGAGGCGGACCTCACCCGAGCGGGTGATGAGCCCCATGATGCCGCGCAGCGTTGACGTCTTGCCGGCGCCGTTGCGCCCAAGCACCGCTGTGATTCCAGTCGAAGGTACTTCGAACGAGACATCTTCGACAACCTGCTGCCCTGCGATTGAGCATTCGAGGTTGGAGACTGTCAGGATTGGCGCGCTCATACTGCACGTCCGAGATATGCGCTCTGCACGGTGGGATTCTCCATGATGTTCTGGGGAGTGTCGTAGGCGATGATGTTGCCGAAATACATGACGGCGACGCGGTCGACGAATCCGAGGAGCACGTCGATGTGGTGTTCGACCATCAGCACAGTGCACTGTTTTTCGGCCTGCATGTCCCTGATGTTTTTCACGAGCCCCGCGACGTCGCCGGAGGCAACGCCCGCCATGGGCTCATCGAGCAATACGACACTCGAGTCAGTGACGAGCAGCACGGCAATCTCGAGCTTGCGCTTGTCGCCGTGCGAGATATCGCCTGCGAGCGTCGCCGCCTGGTGAGTGAGCCCGACTGTCGCAAGCGTGTCAAAGGCGAGCTGCGTGGCCTCGTCGCTGCGTTTGGGGAAGCGAAGCAGCGACATGCTGCCGCCTGCAGTCGCCTGGGCGGCGAGCCTGACGTTCTCAAGCACGCTGAGGCCCGGGAAGTAGCTGGAGGTCTGGAATGTGCGACCCAGCCCCGCCCGCGCGCGGGCGGCGACGGAGCTCTTCGTGATTGTCTCGCCGTGGAGCGACACAGTGCCGCTCGTCGGGGGAATGAGACCTGACACGACATTAAAGAGCGTCGTCTTGCCCGCACCGTTCGGGCCGATGACACCGACGATAGATCCCTGTGGGACATCGAGGTCAACGCTGTCGAGGATGGTAGCGCCGCCGATCTTCAGGCCAAGGCCCGAGACAGTGAGGGCGGACGGGGGCTGGGTGTGCACGTGTGTTCCTACTTCGCTTCTGCGGGGGCGACGTCGTCTGCGGCGACTGTGGCGACAAGCTCTGGGACGAAGCTGCCGCCCTGTGCGACGAGCTTCACCTGGTACATCTCTTGGATGAGGGCGTGGTCGCTCCCGCGAACGGTTGTCTTGCCCTTCGGGCCATCGAACGAGAAGTCGTTCAGCGAGTCGATCATGGCGTCGACGTCGCCCTTGCCTTCCTTGACTGCCTGCACGACCATGAGTGCGGCATTGAATCCGTCAGGAGTGAACAGGTCTGGCGTGCCACCAGCTTCTTCGACAGCCTTCACCATCGCGGCGTTCACCTCGTTATCTGGAGCGCCTGCGAAGTAGTGGTTCAAGAAGCTGATCTTTTCTGAGGCCTCTCCGTATGCCCCAAATGTTGCGGCGTCGCCGAGTCCCGTAACGACGGGCATTGCATCAAATACGCCCTGCTGGCTCATCGCCTGCCACATCGCGCCCGTCGTCGCCCCTGCCCACGCGACGAACACAAGGTCCGCCTTCGTGTCGAGCACCTGGGTTGCGAACGGCGTGAACTCGGTGACGTCTTCGGCGACGAGCACGGGAGTGATCGAGGCTCCCTTCGCGCCCAGGATGGCCTCGACCGCGGTGACGTTGCCCTGGCCGAACGCGTTGTTCTGGGCGAGCACCGCGACTGTCTTGCCGCTGATGTCGTCGAGGAAGGTGCCAGCCGTCGCGACGTCTTGCGCGCTCTGGCGGCCAGACCTGAACGTGTAGTCGTTGATGCCTGTGATTGCGTCGGCTGCTGCCGGGCCCGAGATGAAGAGCACCTTGTTCTGTGCGGCTTGCTCGGCGACGACAGCGGCGACGCCTGATGAAGCGCTGCCCGCAAGCAGGTTGACTCCCTGCCCGATGAGGTCCTTCGCCGCGGTGACAGCCTTGTCTGGGTCGCCTGCGTCGTCGACGTATGTGATGTCGAGCTTGGTGCCAGCGACCTCACCCGTGCCGTCTGTCGCGAAGTCGAGGCCGGCCTTGAAGCCGTCGAGGTACTGGGCTCCGTAGCCGGCGAGAGGGCCGGTTTCGCTCGTGATGATGCCGACGGTGACCGAGGCGGGGCCTTCGGAGTCGCCGCCTGCCTCAGGAGCCGAAGCTGCCGGCGCGCACGCCGACAGGACAAGTGCAGTTGAGGCCACGAGGGCGCCAAACGCGAGTTTCTTTCCGATGCGCATGCGCGTACCTTTCGTCCTTGGAAGGTGGGTTTATGAAACCTGATTCAGGTTGCAAGTCCCAAAGGTAGATCACAAGTGGCGGGGGGTCAAGGGGGTTGATGTGAAGTTGTCTAGCGACTTAGTTTTATCGCCCCGGTGGTTTGTGGCTGGAAGCCAGGGGTTGTGCTGTCGGTGGAATTGATATGCCTGTGAAATGGGGAGGAAATGATGATGATTGCTGAGCTCTCGCGCGACCAGTTGTCCGAGTTTGCCGGCTTGCTTGTTACGTTGCTCATCTTCTTCAGCATTGACGCGAAGTTCAGGTTCCGCAGGCGTGATTCGTCGCAGAAGGTGCTGTTTCGCGTCTCGAGCATCGTCGGTGGACTTGCGGCGGTCACGGCTCTCGCGGTGGTGTGGGTGGAATTTGTTCTTGCCAGAGGACAACGAGATGATCCACGTTCTCGTGTACTTCGTTCCGGCCTCGCTCGCGATCGTCGCTGCTTTTGTGCTCTCGGTGGAAGTCATCTTCATGCGCAAGTCGGGGAGAGAGAGCAGCGACGGGGGTCAAAAAGAGTAGGGGTTCGGGGCTAAGTCCTCGACAATTAGTTAGCTAGGCATGTAATATCTTCGGCAAGCGTTTCGGGGTATCGCCGAGGCGTATTCAACGAGAGGAAGCATCATGAATATCGTGCTCAACATCGCGAAGGTTCTGATCATCGTCGGGGGATTGAATTGGGGGCTCGTCGGGCTCTTCGACTTCAACCTCGTTGATGCGATCTTTGGCGTTGGTTCTGTCCTGTCCAAGGTCGTCTACATCCTCGTCGGGCTGTCGGCGCTCATCGCGATCCTGGATTTCGTGCCGCGCGACCGCAGTGCACGCGCACAGGTCTGACAGGCTCCTGCCTGCCCCCGTTCGGTGTGACCGTCGCCGAACGAGAACGGAGCCCCCGGCATCTCGCCGGGGGCTCCGTGCATTCGTCCCCCCACAGGGATTCGAACCCTGACTGAAAAGATTTTAAGTCTTCTGCCTCTGCCAGTTGGGCTATAGGGGGTGCTGTAATCCTCCCACACTGGGGCGATGCGCCGCGCCGCAATCGGTGCCGCAGCCGCAGCCGCAGCCGGGGCCGCGCCGTGGTCAGGGCCGTGCGTTGGGTGGCGGCGCCGCCACCCAACCCAGACACCAGCCCTCAGTCGCGTGCGAGCCGCTCCGTGAGCCGGTGCGCGTGGTCGAGCAGGAGGCGACCGAGCTCGGGCTGCCGCTCCGGGGCGAATCTGTGCTCTGTGCCGGTGAGGCTCAGGGCCCAGGCCGGCTGACCGCTTGCTGTAAACACTGCTGCCCCCATGCCCCAGCTGCCAGGCACGATGAGCGCCGGGTTCACGGCATAGCCAGTGTTGCGCGTTGCGGCGATCCGGCCGCGGAGCGCGTCTGGCGCATGGGATGCACCGTACTCGACAGTGAGGTCGGTGTCCGAGAGGTAACGTTCCGCGGCGGATGCAGGCAGGTAAGACAGGATCGCCAGGCCCGCGGAGGCCACTCCGAGTGGGAATCGCTTCCCCTCGTGGAGCACGAAGGAGCGGATCGGGAAGCTGCCATCCTGCCGAACGAGGCACACTGTCTCGTTGCCTCGCCTGACCGAGAAGAACGCGCTCTCGCCTGTTGCGGCGGCGAGCGCTGAGACGTGTTCCCGTGCGATTTCGGTGACGTCGTAGCGTTCGGCTGCGACGGTTCCCATGAGAAATAGCTCCGGCCCGAGGAGCCAGTTGCCGGTTCGGGTGTCGCGATCGACGAAACCCTGTTCTGCGAGGGCAGAGAGCAGCCTGTGCGCGGTTGGGCGTGAGATTGACGTGGCAGTAGCGAGCGCGGTGGTACCGATTCCGTCGGGCATCGTTGTGCTGAGCTCGCGCAGCAGCGCCGCCACGCGGCCGACGACTTGTGCGCCCGGTAGCGGAGTTCTGTCCATATTGTGAACGATAGCACGCGATGCACTCAGGGTATGAGCAGTTCAAATCACGCGTCAGCGTGGTGGTTGCGTTACGACGAAACAATCTTCTACGCTCGCAGCAAGGCGGTCCGCGTGACCGCATTGTGAACGAAAGGTGGCAAAGGTGGCATCAAAGACCTGGAGCACCGCCGCGGAGGCAATCGCAGACGTTGCGCGCGACGGAATGACAATCGCTGTCGGAGGGTTCGGGTTGTCTGGCATCCCGCACAACCTCATCGTCGCGTTGCGAGATACAGGAGTGAAAGACCTCACGATCGTCTCGAACAATATGGGCGTCGACGGCAAGGGCCTCGGGCTGCTCCTTGAGAACAGGCAGGTGTCGAAAGTGCTCGGGTCGTACGTCGGCGAGAACAAACTCTTCGCCGAGCAGTACTTGAGCGGTGCGCTCGAGGTCGAGTTCGTGCCCCAGGGCACCCTCGCCGAGCGCCTCCGTGCGGGCGGCTCAGGCATCCCTGCGTTCTATACGCCGACAGGCGTCGGGACCCCTATCGCCGAGGGCAAAGAGGAAGCCGAGTTCGACGGCAAACGCGCCATTCTTGAGCGCGGTATCGTTGCCGACCTCGCGCTTGTGCGCGCTCACACGGGCGACAGTGAAGGAAACCTGCGGTACCGGTTCACTGCAAAGAACTTCAACCCGCTTGTCGCAATGTCGGGGCGGGTGACACTCGCGGAGGTCGAACACCTGAGTGAGGAATACCTTGATCCTGAGCGCATCGACACTCAGGGCGTCTTCGTGCAGCGGCTTGTCGTCGCAGAAGACCCCGTGAAAGACATCGAACAGCGAACCGTGCGCACCCGAGAGGCGGCATAACCATGTGGACTCGTGATGAGATGGCCGCGATCGCCGCGGCAGAGCTTGAAGACGGCCAGTACGTGAACCTTGGCATCGGCATTCCGACGCTTGTTGCAAATCATCTGCCCGCCGGTGTCAGCGTCATGCTTCAGAGCGAGAACGGCATCCTGGGCATGGGGCCGTTCCCCTACGAGGGGGAGGAAGACGCAGACCTCATCAATGCGGGCAAGCAGACTGTGACGCTTGTCCCCGGGGCCTCGATCTTCGACTCTGCGACCTCGTTCGGCATGATTCGTGGGGGACATGTGCAGACCGCGATCCTTGGCGCTCTGCAAGTTGCAGGCAACGGCGACCTCGCGAACTGGACGATCCCGGGCAAGCTCGTGAAAGGTATGGGCGGGGCGATGGACCTCGTCGCTGGGACTCCGCGGGTGATCGTGATTACCGAGCACGTCGCGAAAGACGGCTCACCAAAGATCGTCACTGAGTGCGACCTACCGCTCACGGGCGTCGGCGTCGTCGACCGCATCATCTCCGACCTTGCAGTCTTTGACATCGCCGATGGGGCACTGACCCTCAGGCGGATCGCCCCCGGCCACTCCGAGGCGGAAGTGCGCGAGAAGACAGGCGCGGAGTTCGCGGTCGACCTCGAGGGCTAGGACCCGTCGCGCTCACGACCTCCTCTGCCCCAACCTCACTGCCCCGATCTCACGGTCTCAACTTCACTGCCCCAGCGCCACTGTCCCAACTCTTGGAATCTGCAGTAACTATGTAGGTTCCTAGAGTCTGGGGCATTGGGTGCGTCGATCCCATGGACACGGCTGGTGCCGCTTGGCTCGGGGTCTGCAGGCGTCAACCTCAACTCTTGGAATCTGCAGTATCTATGTAGGTTTTGAGGGCCTGGGGGATTGGGTGCGTCGATCCCATGGATACGGCTGGTGCTGTCTGTCAGGGGCGTGAGCTGACACGGGTCTACTCCAGGCCGGAGCGCGTCAACCCCAACCCCAACCCCTGGAATCTGCAGTATCTATGTAGCTTTCTGAGGGTCTGGGGGATAGGGTGCGTCGATCCCGCGGATACGGCCGGCGGCGAGCAGCCCGACTATCACTCCCGCCCCAGCAAGTATGTGGCGATCCGGGCGACAGCGCGGTCCTTATCTGCTGCGAGCCCTGTGAGGATCGCGGTGGCTGCCGTCGACTCAAACTCCCCGAGCGCCTGCGTGAGCCTGCCGCGGGCGGCGCTCGTCGTGTCCGCGGCGTCAAGCGCAGCGGTGAGACCAGCAAGAATCTCTGTCTCGCGGTGTTGTGCGTGCGCGATCACGGCGAGGGCCTCCGCCGCTTCGACGTCGCGCGGGCCGTGCGTCAAGAGCGCCATGAGCTCGGGAACCGCCGCCGCATGTCCGCGCGCTCCCGCTGCGAGGGCCGCATGCTGGCGTACTCGAGCAACTGGGTCAGCGAGGAGTTCAAGCAGCAACTCCGTCGCTGCATCGCCAGGAAAGTCGGCGACCGCTGTGAGAGCGCGGAGACGCCTGTCAGGATCCGGGTCGCCGAGCGCCTGCCGCAACTGCTCGGGGCCGCCCCCTGACTGCGCGATCGCCCACCTCAGCGCACCGGCAGCGTTCGTGGTCTTCTCTGAGAGGAGCGCCTCGACGAGATGGGCAGCCGATGTCGCCTGAGAGCTGGCGCCAAGTTCGAGCGCCGCGCGCTGCCGTTCGCCTGCGATGGGGGATTCGAGGCCGCGTGCGAGTCGAACTGCGGTGAGCGCGGCTTCCCAATCGCCAGGGGACACTGAAGCGAGCGTGTGCAGTCTGGCGAGCAGCGCCGTGTCTCGGTCGATGCGCTCCTGCGCCTGCGCGGCCAGGTCTGCGATGAGGGCGTCTGGGGTCGTTGTCGCGTCTGCGAGCGCGTCGGCAACTTGGCTGAGGCTCATACCGAGTGCTCGGAGGCCTTCGATCTGCGTGAGTCGCATGAGATCTGTCGCACTGTAATCTCGGTACCCGTTTGGGGTGCGAGCGGCTGGAGTGATGAGCCCCAGCCGCTCGTAGTGCCTGAGCATTCGGGCGCTGACACCCGAACGCTCGGAGGCTTCGCCGATGCGCACGCTAGTTCCCCGAGGTTGCTGAGAACGCCCGGGCGTAGCGGGCTGCGTCGGCGGGGTCGAACGCGAACGCTGCGTCAGGATCAGCGATGAGTCGTTCGGTCGCACCTGCGTGGGAGGCAACTGCCGCGTCGCCTCCCCGAAGCGCAGCTGCGGCGGAGACCGGCCCGGCCGCAGCCTCGCCGAGTGTCGCGAGCGCCCTGCTGAGGCTGCGCATCGTGTCAATGTCGCCGCGGCCAAGCTCGCGAGCGAGTTCAACGGCGAGGGCGTGGTGCGCGCTCTCCGGGGCCACTGCTGCCGCTGCACGCCACGCCGTGCGGGCTATCTCATCGTCCGGCGAGTGAAGGTGGGCATGCGTGATCGCAGGCCAGGCTCGTTCGTCGCCGAGCTTTGAGACTGTGTGCAGCGCCTGCGCCACGGCGCGAGGTACTGCGCTGCGAAGCTCTTCGAGCACGCGGGGGAGGACGTCGTCGACAGGGTGCTGGGTGAGCGCCCAGGTCAGCGTCTCCCTGACTGAAAAGTCTGGCTCGACGCCTGAGCGCGCCACGAGGACTTCGACGTACTCGGCGCGGGGGCGGCTTCCGGCCGTCATTGCTGCTTGGAGCCGCGCCGAGCTGTTCGGAGAGGTGAGAGCAACAGCGAGCGCCTCCTCGGGGCGGCGTGCGGAAGGCTGTGGCTGGGCGTGTGGGGTGGTGTGCATGATGAACTCCTTTCATCAATACCCAACACCTTGACACTGTGTCAAGGTCAAGTAGATCCGTCGCGGGCGGCTACCCTGGCTCTATGGCCTTCGCGAAAGCACTGCTCGTCATCCTGTTACTCGCGGCAATTGTCGCCGGCATCTACACGCAGTTCCGCATCAAGCGCGGGCGCAAGCGCGACGCTGGAGAATAACGACAAGGCCTCGCGGAGCGCCCCAGCAGCGGGACTAGAATGCAGCCATGACCCTCGATCTCGCGGCATCGGAGCTGCGCGCGTCAGCCGACCGCTCCCCATGGCTCTCTCCTGATAACTACTGGGCAGGCATGACCACGGCAACACGGGAGCATTCGGCCCCCGTCGTCGCAGTCAACACGGAGGCGTTGAGCTACAACGCCCACGACATGCTCCGTCGTGCAGGGGGACTCCCTATCAGGGTCGCATCCAAATCAGTCCGCGTGCGAGAAGTGCTCGATGCGGTGCTCGCACTCCCTGGATATGCGGGCGTGCTCGGCTACTCGCTCGCCGAGGCGAACTGGCTGAGTGAAACGATCGACGATATCGTCGTCGCCTATCCAACCGCCGACCGCGCCGCGATCGCCGCGCTCGCCGCAGACCCCCGGGCCGCCGAACGCGTCACCCTGATGGTCGACAGCCCAGCACAGCTTGACCTCATCGATTCAGTCGTCGCGCCAGACAAACGCCCAGACATCAGGCTCTGCCTTGATTTCGATGCTTCCTGGCGCAGCCGAGTGCTCGGACATATCGGCGTCTTTCGTAGCCCGATCTTCACGGCGGAGGGACTCCGCGAGTTCGCCGAGCACATCCTCGGCCGCAAGGGATTCACAATCGCTGGCATCATGTCGTACGAGGCTCAGATCGCCGGTGTCGGCGACGAGCCCGTCGGCAAACCTGCGTCCGGCCTTGTGATGCGCGCGATGCAGCGAGCGAGCCGGGCCGAGCTCGTCGACAGGCGGGCCGAAGCGCTGCAGCGCGTGCGCGATATCGTCGACCTCGAGTTCGTGAATGGCGGGGGCACAGGCTCGATCGAGAGCACCGTCGCCGAGGGAGGCATTACCGAGGTCGCGGCAGGGAGCGGTCTGTTTGGGCCGCACCTGTTCGACAACTACAGGTCGTTCACGCCAGCGCCGGCAGTCGCATTCGCGCTCGACGTCGTTCGGCGGCCGAACGCCGACACTGCGACGCTGCTCGGGGGCGGCTGGATCGCCTCGGGGCCGGCGGGTGAGGATCGGCTGCCGCAGCTCACCTGGCCCGAAGGGCTGCGGTACGCGCCACGCGAGGCTGCGGGCGAAGTGCAGACGCCCGTGAGCGGGGCCGCCGCGCGAGAGCTGCGCGTTGGCGATCGCGTCTGGCTGCGGCACACAAAGTCTGGGGAGCCAATGGAGCACACGAACACGGTCGTGCCCGTCGCGGGCGACGTTGCCGGCGATCCGCTCCCCACGTACCGCGGAGAAGGGAAATGCTTCCTATGAGCAAGCGCTGGCACAACTGGGCGCGAACTGAGTCGTCGACGCCCGCCACTGAGGTTTTTCCCCGGTCAGCCGAACAGATTATCGCCACCGTCGAACGCGCTCGCGACACCGGGCACACGGTGAAGCCGATCGGGGCGTCGCACAGCTTCACCGCGATCGGAGCAACAGACGGCATTCGGCTTGGGATGAATCGCATGCGCGGGCTCGTGTCGGCTGATCCGGCTGCTGGCCGAGTGACGCTGTGGGCGGGAACCCACCTCTGGGAACTCCCCGCGATCCTCGGCCCGCTCGGACTGGCGCTCGCGAACATGGGCGACATCGATAAGCAAACGATCACCGGTGCGACCCAGACCGGAACGCACGGCACAGGTCTTGGCCTTGGCGGCATCTCGACGGGTGTGGTCGGTGCGACCCTCGTGACCGGAACAGGCGAGCTGTTGACCGTCTCCGAAACGGAGAACCCAGAACTCCTCCCGGCTGTCGCGCTCGGTCTCGGTGCGCTTGGGGTGCTGGTGACAGTGACGATCCAGTGCGTTCCTCGCTACCTGCTCCGCGCGGTTGAGGCCCCTGAATCTCTTGACGCAGTGCTCGACGAGTACGTCGACCGGAACCGTTCGGTCGACCACTTCGAGTTCTACTGGTTCCCACACACGACTGGCGCCCGGACGAAGACGAACACTCGAATGCCTATCGATCCGGCGCTGGGGCCGGAAGGGAGCGGCGCACGGCCGCTCGGTCGCGTCTCTCGCTACATCGACGAAGAAGTCGTGAACAACACGATGCTCGGGGCAGTGGTTGGGTTCGAACGCTGGGTCCCCGCCTCCACCCCGTCAGTGAATCGCGCCATTCAGACGGTGTCGAGCGAACGCGACTACATCGATGAATCACACCGGGTCTATGTGACGAACAGGCGCGTGCACTTCCGCGAAATGGAGTACTCGGTGCCCCTCGAGGCTGTGCCTTCTGCGCTGCGCGAGCTGAAAGCGCTGATTGAGCGGCGAAAGTTCCGTGTCTCGTTCCCCATCGAGGTGCGCGCCGCAGCCGCCGACGATCTGCTGCTTTCGACGGCGCACGGACGTGAGAGCGGATACGTTGCAGTGCACAGGTATTGGAAGGATCGCGAGGACAACTACTTCCGTGAGGCGGAGGCCGTGCTCGCCGCGCACGCGGGGCGCCCGCACTGGGGCAAGATGCATACGCTCGGCGCCCGAGACCTGAGTGAGCGCTATCCAAAGTTCGGCGAGTTTGTCGCGATTCGCGACCAGCTGGATCCGGAACGGCTGTTCACAAACCCCTACCTCGACCGCGTGCTGGGGGAGTGACACGCGCCCGCACTCTCACAGCAGATTCATGAGGTCCCGCGCTAGTATTCAGCTATGTCAACCGGATTGGTCATCACGCTCGTCGTCGTCGCCCTCGTGCTCATCGCAGGCATCTACCTCTGGGCTACCTACAACTCACTCGTCACGCTCCGCGTGCGCGTTGAAGAGGCGTGGAGCGACATTACTGTCCAGCTGAAGCGCCGAGCAGACCTGATCCCGGCTCTCGTCGAGACGGTGAAGGGCTACGCCGCACACGAACAGGGTGTGTTCGACTCCGTCACGAAGGCGCGTGCCGAGACAATCTCGGCACAGGGGCCTGTCGAGGCCTCAATCGCTGAGAACCACATGCAGTCGGCGCTGAAGAGCATCTTCGCTGTCGCAGAGGCCTACCCGCAGTTGCAGGCGAGCCAGAACTTCCTCCAGCTGCAGGCGGAGCTCGTCGACACCGAGAACAAGGTGCAGGCATCGCGCCGCTTCTACAACGGCGGAGTGCGCGAGCTGAACACGAAGATTCAGGTGTTCCCGAACAACCTTCTCGCCGGTCCGTTCGGCTTTACGCAGCGCGACTTCTTCGAGGTCGACGACGCGGCGGCAATCGCTGAGCCCCCGCGCATCCAGTTCTAACCCAAGCGACTCCCAGGAGGAGCCAGCGTGTATAGCGCCATTCGCCGGAACAAGATCAATAGCGCCCTCATCATCGTGCTGTTCCTCGGCATCGTTGGTGGTCTGGGCTGGCTCGCATCGGCGATCTACCAGTCACCTGGGATCGTTATAGCTGTCATGGGGTTCGCCCTCGTGTACGCGCTCATCCAGTACTTCATGGCTGGCAAGCAGGCCGTCTCGATGAGCGGGGCTGTACAGATCGGCCCGCATGACAACCCGCGGCTTTATCGCGTCGTCGAGAACCTGGCGATCACCACTGGTATGCCGATGCCAGAGGTCTACATTGTCAACGACCCTGCACCAAACGCGTTTGCAACCGGCCGCGACCCCGATCACGCGATCGTCGCCGCGACGACGGGTCTGCTCGACATCATGACTGACGCAGAGCTTGAGGGCGTCATGGCGCACGAGCTCGGGCACGTGCGCAACTACGACATTCGCGTATCGATGATCGTGTATGGGCTCACCGTGGCGGTTGGCATGATCGCCGACATGCTCGTGCGCATGGCGTTCTTTGGCCGAAATAACAACAATAACAACCCGGTCGTTTTGATCTTTGGGCTCGTCGCGATGCTCGTTGCGCCACTCGTTGCGAGCATGGTGCAGCTCGCCGTGTCGAGGCAGCGCGAGTACCTCGCCGACGCCACAGGGGCGCTCACGACTCGCCACCCCGAGGCGCTTGCGAGCGCACTGCACAAGCTGTCAGAGTACGGCAGGCCGCTACAGAAGCAGCAGTCGAGCATGGCGCACCTGTGGATCGCGGATCCGCTGAAGCCGGGCGTGATGCAGCGCCTCTTCGCGACGCACCCGCCGATTCCCGACAGGATCCGCAGGCTGCTCGATATGGGCGGGAAGATGTAACTCAGCCGTAATAGGCGTAGGGTAGGGGACAGCTAATAAGGGGGTTGTCTACTCAGTGTCAGGTACGTTCCGATCACTCTCCATCCGCAACTATCGGATCTGGTTCTTCGGAGCGTTCATCTCGAATGTGGGAGCCTGGATGCAGGCAACCACGCAGAACTGGGTCGTCCTCACCGAGCTGACCGACAACAATGCCTCGGCAGTGGGCATCACGATGGCGTTGCAGTTCGGCCCACAGCTGCTGCTCGTTCCGTTCAGCGGGGCGGTCGCTGACAGGTTCGACAGGCGCAAGGTACTGCTCGTCACGCAGTCGCTGCTCATGCTGCTTGCGCTCGGCCTCGGGCTGCTGCTCGTGACTGGCGCTGCCGAAATCTGGCACCTGTACGGATTCGCGCTTGGGCTCGGCATTGTGAACGCGTTCGACGCGACGTCGCGCCAGGCGTTCGTCTCGGACCTCGTCGGAAACGACCAGCTCTCGAACGCGGTTGCGCTCAACTCGGCGTCGTTCAACTCGGCCCGTCTCGTCGGCCCGGCGGTTGCTGGCGTGCTCATCGCAGCGATCGGCTCGGGCTGGGTCTTTCTGATCAACGCGGCCTCATTTCTTGCCATGCTTGGTGCGCTACTACTCATCACGACGAGGCATGAGCGGCCCGCTGGCGGTGCGAAGCGGGAGTCGCAGCTGCGGCAGCTCTCTGCAGGCTTTCGGTACGTCATGGGGCGCCACGACATTTTCGTTATCTTTGTGATGGTGTTCCTCGTTGGCGCGTTCAGTATGAACTTCCCGGTGATGTCGTCAACCATGGCGGTCGAGTTTGGGCGAGGGGCGGGGGACTACGGCTTACTGTCGTCAATCCTCGCGATTGGATCGCTGACGGGGGCGCTTCTCGCAGCCAGGCGCCCGGCAGCCCGGATGCGCGTCGTTGTCATCTCCTTCGGAGGCCTCGGCGTCGTGAGTCTCCTCGGCGCGACGATGCCGACGTTCTGGCTCTTCGCGGCGACGCTTGTGTTCTTCGGCCTCGCGACCTCGACGATGCTCACGACCGCGAACGGCTTCGTCCAGACCACGTCCGATCCCGCCGTCAGAGGCCGCGTGCTGGCGCTCTATATGGCGATCCTGATGGGGGGAACGCCGATCGGCGCGCCACTCGTTGGCGCCGCGGCCGACGTGCTTGGTCCGCGGTCGACGTTCGTGATCAGCGGGATCGCCGCGCTCATCGCTTTCGCAATTGGCATGGCATGGCTGATGAGCGAACGCAAACTGCGGCTGCGGTGGGATGGCGGCCCGAGGATCACTCACGCAGGCCGCCCAAACCTCGACGACAGTAGGCGCGGTCAGGTCGAAACTCTCACGGCCCCGCTCGACGTGCTGCGGCGCGAGCCAGAGATCGTTGACCCGCTCGAAGCGAACTGGGATTCGGCGCCGCAGGAGGCGCCTCCGACGACAGGGATCATTCCACTTCCGAAGCCGAAGAATCCGCGCGCGGAAGACGATCCTGAGGGCAACGGAGGGTAGGCTAGAGGGGCTGTGCGGGCCAGCCCGCGTAACCCCTTAAACCACTGGAGCGAGATACTCGTGAGTGACTTCATGTCTGCCCAAACCCGTACCGAAACGGATTCACTCGGCAGCGTCGAAATACCCGCATCGGCATACTGGGGCGTGCATACGGCGCGCGCCCACGAGAACTTCCCAATCGCGCGTAGGCCGATCTCGGTCTACCCCGACTTCATCCGTGCATTCGCATGTGTGAAGCAGGCCGCCGCGCGCGCAAACCTTGAGATTGGCGCGCTCGATGAGCAGCGTGCGACCCTCATTGACCGCGCGTGCGAAGAGATCAAGACCGGTATGCTGCACGATCAGTTCGTCGTCGGTGTCGTGCAGGGTGGCGCGGGTACGTCGTCGAACATGAACGCGAACGAGGTCATCACGAACCGCGCGCTCGAGCTCGCGGGCCACGCCAAGGGTGACTACTCGTACATCAACCCGAACGACCACACGAACCACAGCCAGTCGACGAACGACACCTACCCGACTGCGATCAAGATTGCGCTCGCATTCTCGCTCGGTAGCCTGCTCGAGGAGCTGCGCCTGCTCTCTGAGTCGTTCGCCGCCAAGGGGCGCGAGTTCTCGCACATCATCAAGGTTGGGCGTACCCAGCTGCAGGACGCGGTTCCGATGACCCTCGGCCAGGAGTTCAACGCGTTCGCGGTGACGCTCCGCGAGGACATCGAGCGCCTGCAGGAGGCAGTGTCGCTGCTCGGCGAGGTGAACATGGGTGCGACCGCTATCGGTACCGGCATCAACGCGCCGAAGGGGTACAAGGAGTCGGTGATTCGCCACCTGCGCGATATCACGGAGCTCAACCTTGTCACTGCTGGTGACCTCGTTGAGTCGACGAGCGACACTGGGGTCTTCGTGACCTTCTCCGGTGCCCTCAAGCGTTCGGCGCTGAAGCTCTCGAAGATCTCGAACGACCTTCGCCTGCTCTCCTCTGGCCCGCAGGCCGGCCTCGGTGAGATCAACCTGCCCGCTCGCCAGGCTGGCTCGTCGATCATGCCGGGCAAGGTGAACCCGGTGATCCCTGAAGCCGTCTCGCAGGTCGCCTACGCCGTTGCCGGCTCAGATGTCACTGTCTCGATGGCCGTCGAGGCTGGCCAGCTTCAGCTCAACGCGTTCGAGCCCATCATTGCGCACTCGCTGTTCCAGTCGATCACGTGGCTTGAGCGCGCCTGCCAGACGCTCCGCGTGAACTGCGTCGACGGGATCACCGCCAACGAGGATCGCCTTGAGGACATGGTTGCTCGTTCGGTCACGGTCATCACCGCGCTTGCGCCTGTCATCGGCTACGCCGAGGCCGCGAAGCTTGCAAAGGAGGCCCTCTCCACAAACGCGAAGGTATCAGACCTCGTCGTGTCTCGCGGGCTGCTCGATCAGGCGCAGCTCGACGACATCCTGCAGCCATCGAAGCTCGCTGGTCTCGCGCCTGAGACCGGCGCCATCCCGGTGATTGAGCACGACGCCGCGTCTGGCGACGCGGGCGATCCGAACCCGGAAGCGTAGCGTCTCGGCGCCCGAGCGCCAAGCGAATTGCACGAGAATGGCCCTCCAGGAATTCCTGGAGGGCCATTCTCTGTTGCGAGCCGCCTCGGCTGCCTCGCTCGCGTCAACCGCGTAGGTTCTCCTGGCGCCCCGAGCTGCAGGGCGCGTTTGGCTGCCGTTGACTAGATCGAGACGCAGTGTGCAGTGACAGCGCCGATCTTCTCGATGGTGACGGTCACGACGGTGCCATCGGTGAGATACAGCGGTGGCTTGCGTGACCTACCGGCGCCGCCGGGGGAGCCCGTCGAGATGACGGTTCCGGGCATGATCGTGAGCGACTGCGAGATCGACGAGATGAGCTCTGCGACTGTGCGGATCATGAACTCGGTCGTCGAGTCCTGCACCCGCAGGTCGTCGACATCGGTGGTGATCGCGAGGGCCTGAGGGTCAGGGATCTCGTCTGCGGTCACAACGACTGGGCCGATCGGTGTGAAACCGTCGAACGACTTGCAGCGCGACCACTGCGGTTCGGCGAACTGGACGTTGCGCGCGGTGATGTCATTGATGGCTGTGTACCCAAAGACGTAGTCGAGTGCTTCTTCGGGAGTGACGTTCTTTGCAGGCTTGCCAATGATGACCCCGAGCTCGCCCTCGTAGTCAACTTCCTCGCTGATGCGCGTCGGCAGCTCGACAGTGCCCTGATGCCCGTTCAGGGAGTTGGGGAACAGCGTGAAGAGCACGGGCCCTGAATCGTTGTCGAGCGCGAGCTCGCTCGCGTGCTCGTCATAGTTGAGCCCCACCGCGAGAACGACGGGTGGGTTGATGACCGCGGGGGCGTAGCTGACGCCGTCACTCGGGATTCCCGCACCGTCGGGAAGGTCAGCCAACGCGGTGGTGATACGGGCGAGGGCATCGGGGCCCGCCTCGATCAGTTCCTGCAAATTGGAGAAGGTCTCCCCGAGGTCGCGGAGTGCGACAAACCGGTCACCCCGCTCGATGAAGAGTTCGGGGGTCGGACCGGATTCGGGGGTTAGATGCGCAAATCTCACACAACTAGATTACCGGGCTTTCGTGTTGGAGCCGTTGTCGCGCACCGCCTAAGTTCGCGCAGTTCACCTGTCGCGATTGAGTCTGGGAGGTCGCGGCGGAGATCCTGAGAAGAAGTTCCCCTCTCAGCGAACCTCATGGTGCCGCTGTCGGCAATCGGTCAGAATGGGCCCATGACTGATGCACCGCTTACTAAGCCAGAGATTGATGCACCCGAGGGGCCCGCTCCCGCAGAACTTGAGATCGTCGATATCGTCGTTGGCGACGGCGCGGAGGCTGCCGCAAGTTCCACAGTCGACGTCCACTACCTCGGCGTTGAGTACGATTCCGGCGAAGAGTTCGACTCCTCCTGGAGCCGCGGTGAGTCCGTGAACTTCCCGCTCAAGGCCCTGATTCCCGGCTGGCAGGTCGGCATTCCCGGAATGAAGGTCGGCGGACGCCGCAAGCTTGTCGTGCCGCCGGCGCAGGCCTACGGCGAAAGCGGCGGACACCCGCTTTCGGGCAAGACGCTGATCTTTATCATCGACCTCAAGGGCGTCAGCTAGCCCCTCTCGTCCCTTCACAAAGCGGTACCGCTTTGCGCCCGGGCCCCAAGCCCCGGCGCAAGGTGGTACCGTTTTCCTGTTCAGCCAACACTCAGGAACAGGAGCGGTGCGTGTCAGACGCCACACAACAGCAGGTGAAGGAGCGGGGCTTTCTTGACCGCTACTTCGAGATCACTAAGCGCGGTTCAACGATCGGGACCGAGGTTCGCGGTGGACTCGTAACCTTCGTGACGATGGCCTACATCGTGATCCTCAACCCGATTATCCTGTCGGGCAAGGAAGACGTCGCAGGCAACATCCTCGACTTCGGTCAGGTGAGCGCCGCGACCGCACTCGCTGCCGGCGTCATGACAATTCTCTTCGGAATCGTGTCGCGCCTGCCATTTGCGTTTGCAGCAGGCCTCGGCATCAACGCATTCCTCGCGTTCTCCGTCGTCCAAGAGGTCACGTGGCCCGAGGCGATGGCGATCGTCATCATCAACGGTCTGCTCATTGTGCTGCTCGCGGCAACTGGTCTGCGTCGGATGATCTTCGACGCCGTTCCCGTACAGCTGAAGCTCGCTATTACCGTTGGTATCGGCTTCTTCATCGCGTTTATCGGGTTTGTGAACTCGGGCTTCGTTGATTCGACTGGCCAGTCGTCGCCTCCTGTTGGCCTCGGCCCGTCGGGCGTTGGGTTCATCGCGACAATTCCGACAGTGATCTTCGTCGTCACCCTCGTGCTGACTGGCATCCTCGTCGCGAAGAAGGTGAAGGGCGGCATTCTGATCGGCCTCGTCAGCGGCACCGTCATTGCCGTGATCGTTGAGGCGATCTGGAAGATCGGCCCGAAGTTTGGTGCTGACGGTTCGCTCAACCCCGGCGGTTGGAGCCTCACCGAGCCAGTGCTGCAGGGCAACCCGTTCGCGGTCCCCGACCTCGGCCTCGTTGGGGCCGTGAGCTTCGACTTCGGCAAGGTTGGCGTTGTCACTGTCATCATGCTTGTCTTCACGCTCCTCTTCACGAACTTCTTTGACGCTATGGGCACGATGACAGGTCTGTCGCGCGAGGCTCAGCTCGCCGACGAAAAAGGCAACTTCCCACGCATCAAGTCGGCGCTCGTCGTCGAGGGCGTTGGCGCCGTTGTCGGCGGCGGCACCTCGTCGTCTTCGACAACTGTGTTCATCGAGTCGGGTGCCGGTATCGGTGAGGGCGCTCGTACGGGTCTCGCCAACATCGTCACCGGCGGCGTATTCCTCCTCGCGATGTTCTTCACGCCGCTCACGCAGATCGTCCCGACAGAGGTCGCCGCGGCAGCGCTCGTTATCGTGGGCGCAATGATGATGTCGCAGATCTCGAACATCGATCTCGGCGACTTCCGCGTGCTGCTGCCTGTGTTCCTCACCGCAGCTGTCATGCCGCTCAGCTACTCGATCGCGAACGGCATCGGCGCCGGCTTCATTTCGTGGGTGCTTATCCACGCGTTCACCGGGCGTGCGAAGCAGGTCCACTGGCTGCTCTGGATCGTCTCCCTTGGGTTCGTGATCTTCTTCGCGCGTGGCCCGATCGAGGCCCTGCTCGGCGTGTAGTTCACTCCTGCACGCGAAGCGGCGGTGCGGATCAGCTTGAGCTGATCCGCACCGCCGCTCGTGCTTGCGCCCTCTGCCCTGCTAGTTCCCGAGGATCTTCTGGTAGGCCTGCGCGTACCTGTTGTCCTCCTGCGCGGTCGGGG
Source organism: Leucobacter aridicollis (assembly GCF_024399335.1). Lineage (NCBI taxonomy): Bacteria > Bacillati > Actinomycetota > Actinomycetes > Micrococcales > Microbacteriaceae > Leucobacter > Leucobacter aridicollis. Next base: position 2,518,821 of record NZ_CP075339.1, on the reverse strand, counting down.
TACGCATATCGTGAATGCGCGCGGACATCTCGTCGTCAGGGAAGACGAGTGTGTTCTCGGCCATTTCTGGGTTGAGCTTCGCCATCGCGTCGCGTGCACCGGCTACTGGGGTGACGTACTGCACGTACTCGGCGACCTGGGCGGCAACCTCTGGCTCGTAGTAGTAGTCGATCAAAGTGTGAGACTGCTCAAACGCCGCCGTGCTTTCTGGGAGGCAGAACGAGTCAATGAAGAGTGTGGCCCCAGCCTCGGGCACCACAAACTTCCAGACTTCCTCGCCCTCTTCCTCGTTGAGCATCGCCACGTCGCCAGACCAGGCCATGCCTGCGAGCACGGCGCCGCTCTGTAGGTCTTGCGTGTATGAGTTGCCCTTGACTGTGTAAACGTCGCCGTTCTTAATGTGCGCTTCGGCGACCTCGAGAGCGGCGAAGAACTCATCGTCACCCCACGCGTCGCCAGTGATGTCAACCCCCTGCTCGAGCATGATGAGCCCAAGCGTGTCGTCCTGCTCGCTGAGCAGGCTCACCTTCCCCTTGAGATCGGCGCTCCACAGGTCGCTCACCGAGGCGACACCTTTCGGGTAGAGCTCGGCGTTATAGACGAGGCCGGTCATACCCGCCTGGTAGGGGATCGACCACTCCCGCCTCGGATCGAACGACGAGTGCTTCACCATGTCGATCATCTGTGCGTCAACATTCGGCATGAGCGCGCGGTCGAAGGCAGTGAGCTGCTCTTGCTCCCAGAGGCGAATGAGCGATGAGTCTGTGAGCGTGAACAGGTCGTAGCCCGTGTCTTGGTCGAGCTTCAACTGGTCCTTGACCTTCGCCATGAACATCTTGTTGTCGTCAATGTCCTCGAAGTACTCGACGTCGATGTTCGACTGCTCCATGAACTCGCTCAGGCTCGTGAAGTCTTGCGTCTCCTCATCAAAGTCGAGGTAGTACGTCCAGCTCGCCCAACGCAACTTGCCCGCCGAACCGTCGCCGTGGGCAGGCCCACTTGGCGCGCAAGCCGCGAGTGAGGCGGTGCCGGCCGCAGCCGCACCGAGGCCGAGGCCTTGAAGCAGGCGGCGCCGAGTGAGCTGCGTGCTCCTGGCCCGACGAACAAGCTCCGCGATCACGGGATCGGTTGGGGCGTTGCGCATGACTTTCTCCTTTGAAATGCATGGGGTCAACTCATCCACATCATCTCAGACGGCTACAGGCGGCGGTAGGCCTCCGCGATGAGTGTCGCGAGTTCCGCAGAAACTCCCCGGGCGCCAGCAATGAGGAGTTCCTCACCCGCACGGTTGTCGCCGAGCCCGCGAACGACTACGCCGGCCTCGCGCGCGATGAGCGCCGCAGCCGCGTAGTCCCACGGCTGCAGGCCCCGCTCGTAGTAGGCATCGAGCCTGCCAGCTGCAAGCATGCACAGGTCAACAGCGGCAGAACCCATGCGGCGGATGTCACGAACCCTCGGGAGGACATGACGGAGCACTTCAGCCTGCTCCGTGCGGCGCTCGACGGTGTACCCGAAGCCAGTCGCGAGCAGTGTGCTGCCGAGCTCGGTGTCAGTGGGGCCCGACAGTCGCTCGCCGTCAAGATACGCGCCGCCGCCGTCCCACGCCGTGAACAGCTCACCAGACGACGGCACGTACACGGCGCCGGCGACAGCTCGGCGGCCGTCAGACATCGTCCCAGGCGCGCCGTCTTCGACAGTCGCTGCAACGCTCACGGCGTAGGCGGGCAGATCGTAGAGATAGTTCACCGTGCCGTCGATCGGGTCAACGACCCAGGTCACGCCAGTGGTACCGGCGGTGCTCGCTCCTTCTTCGCCGAGCAGCCCATCGTGAGGCCGCAGCCGCCGCAGGCCGGCCGCCAAGAGACGCTCGGCCTCCTGGTCGGCCGCAGTCACGACGTCAGTGAGGCTCGACTTGGTCTGCGCGACCGTGACGCCCACGGCGCGCTGTGCACGAACGCCCTCGCCAACCTCGCGAGCGAGCGAGCCCGCGATCTCGGCCAGAGCTGCAACATCAACCGAATCAGTCATGATTCAGAGCCTAGCGGCCCCGGCAGAAGCCCGTGCGGGAGAGCGCGACGCTGACTCTCCCGCACGGTGCAGTCTGGCTACGTACCGCGTGCGCTGCGCGCTAGGCGCGCTGATCCTGATCGAACGCGTACGCTTCCTCGCCGTGGATGGCGGCGTCGATACCACGCTCCTCGACCTCAGCTGGCACCCTGAGGCCGGTCGTGAGCTTGACCGCCAATGCGATGAGCAGCGACGCCCCGAATGAGTAGATCACCACTCCGAGCACCGAAATCACCTGTACGAGTAGGAGGCCAGCGTCTCCACCAGTGAATAGGCCGTCGTCGAACGCGAAGAAACCGAGGTACACGGTTCCCAGCACACCCGCGACGAGGTGCAGGCCGACAACGTCAAGGGAGTCGTCGAACCCGAGGCGAAACTTCCACTCGATCGCGAATGCGCAGGCCGCGCCCGCGAGCAAACCGAGGAGCAGCGCGAACCCCGGGGCGAGGTTCGCCGCGGCCGGTGTGATCGCGACGAGGCCAGCGACCGCACCCGACGCTGCGCCAATGACCCCAGGCTTGCGGCCGCGCAGAGCGTCAGTTGCCAGCCAACCGAGGATCGCGGCGGCGGGAGCGCCGAGTGTGTTCACGAGGATGAGGCCGGCGGTTGCGGCATCGCCCGCGAGGCCCGCATTGAAGCCGATCCAACCGAACCACAGCAGCGCCGCCCCGATCGTCACGAGCGGGATCGAGTGCGGCCTGTGGGCGCCGGGCGCGAAGTCGTGACGCTTGCCCACGATGAGCGCAAGCGCGAGTGCGGCCGCGCCAGCGTTGATGTGGATCGCCGTGCCACCAGCAAGATCAATGACGTCGGGAGTGCCGAGCCAGGTTCCGAGCTGAGCAATCCAGCCGCCGCCCCACACCCACGCCGCGACTGGGAAGTAGACGAGCGTCGCCCACACGCCGGCGAAGAGCACCCATGAGCCGAGGCCGACACGGTCGGCGATGGCGCCCGAGATGAGTGCCGTAGTGATCATCGCGAACACCGCGCCAAAGCCGACCCCGATGAACTCGCCAGGGTCGGAGTTCATGAGTCCGAAGTCTCGAAGCGGGTTCCCGGCGAACCATCCGTCGCCCTCGCCGAAGACGCTCATGCTGTACCCGAACAGGATCCAGAGGACTCCCACAACTCCCATCGCGCTCACGCTGAACAGCATCATGTTCACGACCGATCGCACCCGGACGAGGCCGCCGTAGAACAGCGCAAGGCCTGGCGTCATGATGAGTACGAGCGCGGAGCTCGCGAGCGTCCACACATCTGTTGCTTCCATGGTTCTCTCCTCTGCTCGGCCGCCACTGGCCGAAAGTCGCCCCGCGCGCCGGTGCGGCTGGGTGCTGCCAAGTCTGCGCGCCTCCGGTTTCGCAACCGTTTCTCGTATGCGACGGTTCAGTCACTTCTTTGTTTCCCAGGTGTTTCGGGGGAGACCCGCCGCTGCCGACTCAACACGTGTGGCCGCCGCCGGCAATCGGTGCTAAGCTTGTGAGGTTGCCGTTCGATCGGCCGCGGATACAGAGAGCCCAAGCATCCTGCTGAAGGCGCCGCGCAACTGGAGAAAGGGGATCACCTATGTCATTGCCCACAGATGTCAAGAAGGCGATCATCGAAGAGTACGCGACTACTGCTGGCGACACCGGATCCCCCGAGGTCCAGGTAGCGCTGCTGTCGCGTCGTATCAAGGATCTGACCGAGCACCTCAAGGAGCACAAGCACGATCACCACTCGCGTCGTGGTCTGCTCCTCCTCGTGGGTCAGCGTCGCCGCCTCCTGGCTTACCTCCAGAAGACGGACATTGCCCGTTACCGTGCGCTCATCGAGCGCCTCGGTCTGCGCCGCTAAGTTCGGTCTGTGATCGGCTTGGCTGATCGCCTATGACTCTGGGAAGCCCCTCTCCTTCGGGAGAGGGGCTTCTTTGCGTGTGGAGGGCGGGGGCGCAGAGGTATTAGCCTGGAGCTATGCGGACGATGAGGCGATCACGGTGACCAGGGGGCGAGGCGAACTACTCCACGCCGGCGACCCCGTGCCCGGCGGCTCTGTCTTCCTGCAGGCCCTAGGCGACGAAGCTCGTAAGCTTCACCCTGAAGTGCTGAAGTACGTCGCTGGAGGGGGAACCATCGGTTCAACGGTCGTTGTCGAGGGCGAGTTCACTGTGGCTGGCAGCCGCTACGGTCGGCTGAATCTGTTGGCCCGGCCGTTCGTTGGACCCGACCTTTTCGTCACCCGTTACGAACGGAACGTGCCGTTCCGCGTTGAGAACACGATTGCGGTGGAAGATGCTGCCGGCCTCGGCCTCAAGTCTGAACGAATCTTCATGTTTCGGCCCGGGCCCCAGCGCTTTGCCGATGTGCTGCTTCCGAGCCCTCGTCCGGGCCGGCTCAGAAATCGAGTGGGGGCGTCGCGCCGCGTCGAGCTTGAACTCAGGTGCTCGGTAACCGAGTCGGGTTTCCTCCGGTTGTCCTCGGAGCGGGCGTGGTTGCTGTTTGGGCCGCTGCGGATACGACTGCCAGCCTTTGCATCAGTGCGTGCAGAAGTGATTGACGGGTTCGACGACGATGCCCAACGAAACACGGTGCGAGCCGAGGTGCGAAACCCGGTGCTCGGCACGGTGCTCGAATACCGTGGCGCATTTAGTCGCGAGGTCTTGTAGTTCTCTCAGCGACCGTGTCTGTAAGGCTGGCCTGAGCAAGGGTCCACGGCCTGGGCCTCATCCCTGCCGAGGCAGCCTCCCGTTCCTGCCGGAGACCGCCCCCACCCTCTTAGGCCGCCTCCCGTTCCTGCCCGAGACCGCCTCAACCCTCCCGGACCGCACCGCAGCACCGCCAGCGGGGTGCTGTCTCGGAAGGATGACGCGTTCTCGCTCACTTCCTGGGTCCAGTGTTGGGGCACCTTTCTTGAGGCGTCGGTGTCGGGCCTTACTTCGTCCACAGCTGGGTGGAGCCCGGGGGAGCAGACAAGGTTGCGCACAGCGCGGCGGCACCCTACTCACTCCAAGCCCAGGGCTGGCAGTATCGGCGGATGGATCCAGTGGCGAGAATACTTGACGTGCAGTCCTGCCTCTTCCAACGGGTGCGGCTCCGAGATGATGGCGTGCATGATCGAGTCATCGCGGCCGCGCTGAGAAATGAAACCTGGCGCCGGCTTGCTCGAGGCGTATACGTCGAGGCGTCCAGGTTCGGTAGTTGGACGCCTGATGAGCAGCACCTAGCCAGAGCGCTCGCCGTGAATATCAGCGCGACGTCTGTGCGGCCAGTGTTCTCCCATATGACCGCCGCAATTCTGCTCGGCCTCCCCGGCTACGGGATGCATCGCGAACGCGTGCACGTGACGCTTATGGGGGCAAGGCACACCCATAGTTCGCGCGACATCGTCAGGCACCAGGCCGCCATCGTGCCATCCGTGGTTGTTGAGATTGGCGGTTTGCTGTGTACGTCCCTCTCGCGGACACTGCGCGATGTTGCACGCCTTGCAAGCGCTGAGCAAAGCGTCGTGACGCTCGACGCTGGTGTTCGCCGTGCAGTTGCGCTGGCACCCCGGCGAGACGCAGCTGAAGCGGAGTCGCAATGGCAAGCGGTGCTGCGGGAAGAGCTCGCGGCAATGCCGGGTGAGCGGGGCGTCGCCTGGGCGCGGAGACGACTGGCTTTCGCTGATAGCCGATCTGAATCCGTCGCCGAAAGCCTGAGCCGCTTGCAGCTTCGCCGACTCGGATACGAGGTGGAGCTGCAAGTCGGAGTTCCGGCGCCTTCGGGCTCCATGTATCGCGTCGATTTTGCGCTCGTCGGCAAACGGACGCTGGGGGAAGTCGACGGCAACGCGAAGTACACTGACGATCGGCTGCGAGGCAGACGGACCCCCGAGGAAGTTGTGCTTGCAGAGAAACGGCGCGAAGACTGGATTCGAGGCGCGACGGGCTGCGGACTGGTGCGGTGGGGCTTCTCAGAGAGTCGCTCAGCCCGATTGCTCGGAGCGCGACTTCGCGCGTTCAGCGTGCCGCCCCCGTGAGGATGGGTATGGTCGAGAACGTTCCAGACCTCCGAGACAGGCCCCGGTGGTGCGGGGGACGGGGCGGTCTCGGATTGACAGACCGGTCTCGTGGCGGGCGGGGCTGGCCCGGGCGGGGCTGGCCCGGGCTGGGCTGGGCGGGGCCGGCCCGGGCTGGCTGGCCGGGGCTAGCCGGGGCATGGGGCGGGGCGGCACACACGCAAGTGGCCCCTCCCGCGAGTGCGAGAGGGGCCACCATGCTGAGCGTGTCAGATCATTAGATCTTCGACGAAGCGTCCTTCAGAACGCTGCGGAGGATTCCGCCGATCTCAGCGAACTCAGCCGGACCAATTGTCAGCGGCGGAGCGAGCTGGATGACGGGGTCTCCACGATCGTCTGCGCGGCAGTACAGGCCTGCGTCCCACAGTGCGGGCGACAGGTAGTCGCGCAGCAGGCGGTTCGACTCTGCCTCGTTGAAGGTCTCCTTGGTCGACTTGTCCTTGACAAGCTCGATGCCGAAGAAGTAGCCCTCACCGCGGACGTCGCCGACGATGTCGATGTCGAGGAGCTTCTCGAGCTCGGCGCGGAACAGCGGGCTGTTCTCGCGGACGCGGCCGTTAAGGTCCTCTTCCTCGAAGATGTCGAGGTTCTCGAGCGCAGCAGCAGCAGCAGCGGGGTGACCAGCGAAGGTGAAGCCGTGGTAGAAGGTGTTGTCCTCCGAGTTGAAGGGCTCCGACACCTTGTCCGAGACGATCATCGCACCGAGCGGGACGTAGCCCGAGGTGATGCCCTTTGCCGAGGTGATGATGTCGGGCTCGTAGCCGAGTGCCTTCGAAGCGAAGAAATCGCCGACGCGGCCGTACGCACAGATGACCTCATCCGAGACGAGGAGCACGTCGTACTGATCGCAGATCTCGCGAACGCGCTTGAAGTAGCCGGGGGGAGGCGGGAAGCAGCCACCCGAGTTCTGCACGGGCTCAAGGAACACTGCAGCAACGGTCTCGGGGCCTTCGAAGAGGATTGCCTCTTCGATGCGGTTTGCAGCCCACTGGCCGAATGCCTCGATGTCGTCCGAGGGCGCGCCCATCTCCTCAGCGCGGTAGAAGTTGGTGTTCGGCACGCGGTGACCACCGGGGGTCAGCGGCTCGTAGAACTTCTTCATGTCGGGGATGCCGGTGATCGCAAGGGCGCCCTGCGGGGTGCCGTGGTAGGCAACCGACCGCGAGATGACCTTGTGCTTCATCGGCTGGCCCTTGATCTTCCAGAAGTGCTTCGCCAGCTTGAACGCTGACTCAACAGCCTCGCCACCACCGGTGGTGAAGAAGACCTTGTTCATCTCGCCGGGAGCGTACGAAGCGAGGCGCTCCGACAGCTCGATTGCGGCGGGGTGAGCGTACGACCAGAGAGGCATGAAGTCGAGCTGCTTCATCTGCTTCGCAGCTGCGTCGACGATACGCTGGCGGCCGTGGCCGGCGTTGACAACGAACAGGCCTGCGAGGCCGTCGATGTATTCCTTGCCTGCGGCGTCGTAAATGTGGTGGCCCTCGGCGCGCGTGATGACGGGGATACCGTCGTTGAGCACCTTGCGGTTAGTGAAGTGCGGCCACATGTGGCGCTTGGCCGAAGCCTGGAGCGCAGCAGTGTCGACCGCAGCAGTCGGATCGAAAGACATGGTTATCTCGTTCCCCAGTCGTATTTTTGTTTGTTGAGTTGGAGGTAGACGAACGTCTCAGTAGCTGAGACCCCATCGATGTCCCTGATCTTGTCGTTCAGGAGCTCGATGAGACCGTCGTCGTCCTCACAGACAACCTCTGCGAGGATGTCGAAGGAGCCAGCGCTCAAAACGACGTAGCTCACTTCGGGTAGTTCCGCGAGGCGGTCGGCGACGACCCTTGTATCGCCTGAAACGCGAATGCCGAGCATTGCTTGTCGGTGAAAGCCGAGTCGCATCGGGTCTGTCACTGCAACAATCTGCATGACCCCAGCATCCGTGAGCTTCTGAACACGCTGCCTGACGGCGGCCTCGCTGAGGCCAACAGCCTTCCCGATCTCGGCGTACGAGCGGCGACCGTCGAGCTGAAGTTGCTCAATGATCGCCTTCGACGTCGAATCGAGGGCAGGACTAGTTCGTTTGCTGCTCACGCTTCTGATTCTGACAGTTCAACCTGGAAATAGCAAAGGAATCAGTTGTTTCGGGACCAAAAATGTGCGTATTTGCCCAGCTGGACGCAATTGATCTGCGGCGCGTCGGTGCGGCGGCGGGTCGCATGAGTGTTCACTGCAAACTGTACCAACGAGAGCCTGCAGTCCATATGAATTCTTGGTTTTTCCGGTGGATTCCGTCCATCTATTACGTATTTACTGTGCGGATCGACGGCAAATCATCTGAAATGTAACTGTTTCGTGAAGATGTCCGTGAATCTGCGTCCATTCGATTGGCATCGGTGCCCCTCGTATGGGATATTCGTGACTACGACACGTTGGGCTCAACGAAAGAGCCCAACGTAGCTAAATATGAGTCAAAGGAGACTTTTATGGCACGCCGTATCCCCGAAGACCCCATGATCGCCAGCATCGTGAACATGGTGCGAAGCGCGCAGTTCGATCGCCGCCAGATGCTTAAAGGCGCAGCAGTCGGAGCCGCTGGACTCGGTGCGCTCACGCTCGCGTCGTGCGCCCCTGGAGGCGGTGGAGGAGGCGGCGACAGCAAGAAGAAGCTTGTCTGGGGCAACTGGACCTACTACCTCGACTTCAACGAGGAGACTGGGAGTTACGACTCCCTCGACCTCTTCACCGAGGAGACAGGTATCGCCGTCGAGTACATCGAGGACATCGACGACAACAACACGTTCTATGGCAAGATCAAGGACCAGCTCGAGCTTGGCCAGCACACCGGCTACGACGTGATCACGTTCACGGACTGGATGAACGCCCGTCTGATCCAGGCTCAGCAGGTGCAGGAGTTTGATTACGCCAACCTGCCGAACGTCACTGCGAACCTCGTTGACGCGCAGCTCAATGCGCTCGACGCTGACCAGGGCCGAAAGTTCACGATCCCCTGGCAGCTGCCCGCCTCCTGCCTCATGTGGGACACCGAGGCCGTTCCCGGCGGCATCAAGACGCTCGACGACTTTATGCAGCCCTCCCTCAAGGGCAAGGTTGGCGTGCTCACGGAGATGCGCGACACGATGGGAATCATCCTCGCTGGCCTCGGCTACGACCCTGCAGGTACCTGGGGTGACAAGGAGTGGGGCGAGGCGATCCAGTGGCTTGACGATGGCATCCAGAGCGGCCAGATCAAGAACGTGAAGGGCAACTCGTACACCCAGGATCTGGAGCGCGGCGACACCCTCGCGGCGATGGTGTGGACCGGCGACGTCGTGATGATGAACGCCGAGTCGCCCGACGGACCGCGCTGGACAATCGAGGTGCCCGAGTCGGGCGGCATGATCGCAGCCGACTCCTTCACAGTTCCGAACGGCACCGAGGCGGCGAAGAAGAAGCTCGCAGAGGAGATGATCAACTTCTACTACGACCCCGAGGTGATGGCGGCGGTCGCAGACTACGTGACGTTCGTGCCGCCTGTGAAGGGCACCCAGGAGGCGATGCGCAAGCTGAACCCTGATAACGCAGACAACCCGCTCATCTTCCCGTCAGAGGAAGACTGGACTCGCCTGCACAGCTTCCGCTCCCTCTCACCCGAGGAAGATAAGAAGTACTCCGCCGAATTCCAGAAGGTGCTGGGGCTGTAACCGATGGCTGCGAGCAACTCATTTGCCGAGTCCGGAGCTGACCTCGAACTCGTCGGAATCCAGAAGCGGTTCCCAGGGTTCACCGCGATCGAGAACCTCGACCTCACGATCCCGGCCGGCTCCTTCTTCGCGCTGCTCGGCCCGTCTGGCTGCGGCAAGACAACGACGTTGCGGCTCGTGGCTGGGCTCGAGGAGCCGAGTGAGGGGCAGATCAGGATCGGCGGCACAGACGTCACCGCGCTGAAACCCCACAAGCGCCCGGTGAACACCGTGTTCCAGTCGTATGCGCTGTTCCCGCACATGTCGATCCTTGAGAACGTCGCGTTCGGATTGCGCCGCCGGAGAATCGGCGACCCGGTGGGGAAGGCTCACGAGGCGCTCCGCCTTGTCGAGCTTGACCACGTCGCTGATCGAAAGCCTGCACAGCTCTCGGGCGGTCAGCAACAGCGCGTCGCACTCGCACGCGCGGTCGTGAACCGACCGGCCCTGCTGCTCCTCGACGAGCCGCTGGGCGCGCTCGATCTGAAGCTTCGGCGGCAGATGCAGCACGAGCTCAAGGAGATCCAGCAGGAGGTCGGCCTCACCTTCCTCCACGTCACGCACGACCAGGAGGAGGCCATGACTATGGCCGACACCGTCGCCGTGATGAACAAGGGCAGAATCGAGCAGATGGGCGCCCCGGAGGTACTGTACGAGCTGCCGAAGACAGTGTTTGTTGCCAACTTCCTCGGCCAGTCGAATCTGTTCGTTGTGCAGGTGACGGCGGAGAGCGGCGACGCGATTCACGCTTCGCTGAACGGCGACAGGATCACGGTTCCGCTCGCGCGCACTGAGCGCACGACGGGCACCATCACCGTCGGTGTGCGGCCTGAGAAGATTCGGCTGCACAGTAGCGCGCCGACGGAGTCTGCCGGCGTCAACGTGATCGGCCCCGGCAGGATCACCGATGTCTCGTTCAGCGGCGTCAGCACGCAGTACACTGTCGAGGCGCCGGAGTTCGGTCAGGTGCAGGTCTTCGCACAGAACGTCGAGGCTGGCCCCGCCGCGCGACTCGGCGACGAGGTGTGGCTGAGCTGGCTCGTCGAACACACGTTCGGCCTCGCCGACGACGAGACCGACACCGGCTCTATCACTGCCGAGTTCTCGACGCAGGCGATTGCCGCGCAGGCAGCCAGAGCCGAGTAGGGGGTCACCGCCATGGCGTTTACGGCATTCTCCGGAAACACGAAAGCGGTTGAGCAGCACCCGCGCAGGCAGGGGTGGGTTGTCCTCCTCCTGCTCGCGCCCGGCATCGCGTACATGCTGCTGTTCTTCGTCGCTCCCTTCATTCAGCTCGCGCTCACCGCGCTCCAGGCCCCCGCAGCATCGGGCGGGATCGGGCAATACGTCGCCGCACTCGAGTTCGGCAACTACTGGACCGCGCTCAGCGAGTACTGGCCGCACCTTGTGCGCTCATTTATCTACGCGCTGTCGGCGACGATCATCGGGCTGCTCATCAGCTACCCGCTGGCGTACCTCATCGGCGTGAAGGTTCGTTCGAAGCCGATGCTGCAGGGGATCCTGCTGATCCTCGTCGTCGCGCCGTTCTTCATTAGCATGTTGCTCCGCACGCTCGCGTGGAAGTCAATCTTGCCGAGCGAGCTGATCGGCACGCACTTCTCGGTGATCTTTGGCCTTGTCTACAACTTCATTCCGTTTATGGTGCTGCCGATGTTCGCGTCACTGCAGGCGCTCGATCTGCGGCTCCTCGAGGCAGGATCTGACCTGTACGCGTCGCCAGTGACAACGTTTCGGCGCGTCACGCTGCCGCTCTCGATGCCAGGCATCGTGTCGGGCACGCTGCTGAGCTTCATTCCGATGTCCGGTGATTACGTTGTCGCGTCGCGTGAGTTCTTGGGCGGCACGAGTACGGCGATGATCGGCAACGTTATCGAGTCGAACTTCTTGCAAACGCAGAACTACCCGATGGCGGCAGCGCTGTCGATCATGCTCATGGTGATCATCCTCATCATGATCGCAACGTACGTGCGAAAGAGCGGGGCGGAGGATCTGCTGTGAAGAAGTTCAGTCTTGGCAAGGCGTTCGTTCCGGTCGTCGGCGCGATCGGCCTCATCTACCTGCTCCTGCCTATCGCACACGTCATCATGTTCTCGTTCAACGAGAAGCGTGGCCGAAACAACATTATTTGGAACGGCTTCACGCTCGAGAACTGGCAAAATCCGTGTGGAGCCCCGCAGGTGTGCACAGCTTTTGGCAACTCGATCATGGTCGGTTTGGTGTCGACTGTCATCGCGACGGTGCTCGGCACGATGATCGCGATCGCGCTCGTGCGGTACCGTTTCAAGTTCCGCTCGACAATCAGCCTGCTGCTATTCACGCCGATGGCGACCCCCGAGGTGGTGCTCGGAGCTGGACTGGCAGCGCAGTTCCTGCTCGCTGGGGTGGAGAAGGGCCTTGGAACCGTGATCCTCGCCCACGTGATGTTCTGCATCTCGTACGTCGTTGTCGCGGTGAAGGCCCGTGTTGCGTCGCTGAACCCTGCGATTGAGGAAGCGGGCCGTGACCTCTACGCTTCGCCTGGACAGGTGTTTTGGCGGATCACCCTGCCGATGCTCATGCCTGGCATCATCGGGGCGGCGCTGCTCAGTTTCGCGCTGTCGTTCGATGACTTCATCATCACGAACTTCAACTCGGGCACCGCAACGACATTCCCGAAGTTCATCTACGTGTCGGCGCTCAAGGGCGTGCCGGCGCAGGCCAACGTGCTCGCGTCGATCGTGTTTATTGGTGCCCTCCTGCTTGTGATTATTGTGCAGTCGGTCAATATCAGCAGGCAGAAAAAGCTAGCAACACGGTAACCAAACGTTCAGCGGTTCTTGAGCTATCCACGTGAAAGCCCGCTCGATGTCCGAAGATAATTCGGCGTGTCGGGCGGGCTTTTGCGTGGCGTGCCCGATGGGTGCAAGATGATCTCCTGGCGGAAGACAATTCCGCCCCCAGCAGTTGTCGCATTGGAGCGAAGAAGCCTGTGCGACTCTCGGTGTTTAGGAGAGCACATGACAAAGACGTTCACGCCCGCTGCAAAGCGTGGCGGGTCGCTCAAACGAAACCTTGGTTTGTGGGCCATTGTTGGCCTTGGCCTTGGCTACATGACTCCGACGGTCGTCTTCGACACGTTCGGCCTTGTCGCCCGCGACACCGACAACGTTGTGCCGCTTGCATACCTCGTCGCGCTCGTCGTGATGATGTTTACCGCAGTGAGCTACGGCAAGATGGCCGGTGCTATCCCGAGCGCGGGCTCGGCGTACACGTACGTGCGCGAGTCGATCCACCCGAACGTGGGCTTCATGGTCGGATGGACCTCGCTCATTGACTACCTGTTGCTGCCGATGGTGAACTGCCTCATCATCCGCAGTTACCTTGAGGCAGTGTTCCCGGGCACACCGGGCTGGATCTGGGTAGTGCTGTATTGCATCCTTGTGACCAGCGTCATCTATCTCACGATGCGCGGCACATCGAACCTCAACATGATCCTTCTCGTGTTCTCGATCGTTGTCATGGTCGTCTTTGTGGTGATGGTCTGGGCACAGTTGCAGGACGGCGCAGGCACCGGATCCATCGCCTCAACGCAGCCTTTCTTCCACGAGGGCGTCCAGATGAGCGCCGTGCTCACTGGCGCAACTATCGTGTGCTTCTCGTTCATTGGGTTTGACGCTGTCACCATGTACGTCGAGGAGGCGAAGAGCCCCAAGGTTATGCCGCGTGCGATCCTGCTCACGGTTGTGCTCGGCGGCGCGATCTTCCTGATCGCAGGCTACTTCACGCAGCAGCGCTTCCCGAACTGGGAGGAGTTCGCACCGGGCGGCGACATGCAGTTCGTTGAGGATTCGACGCTGCCGCTCATCGGCCAGTTCGTTGGCGGCCCGGTGCTGCAGGCAGTGCTCACCGCCGCTGGCTTCGCGGCGACGCTCGCCTCAGGTTTGGCTTCGCACGCCTCGGTGTCGCGCATGCTGCTCGTGATGGGCCGAAACAACGTGCTCCCGAAGAAGTTCTTTGGCTACATCAACCCCAAGACGCACACCCCGACCTTCAACATTGTGCTGACGGGTGCGGTGAGCCTCCTCGCAATGGCGTTCACGCTCGAGATCATCTCTGCGTTCATCAACTACGGTGCGCTCATCGCGTTTACCGCTGTGAACGTCTCGGTGATTGCGTGGTTCGCGATCAAGCAGAAGCGCTACAAGACACCGAAGGATTTCTTCTCGTATGTTGTGATGCCTGGCATCGGCATGATCCTCACCGGCGTGCTCTGGGCGAACCTCCATTTCGATGCCCTCGTCGGTGGCGTCGCATGGACGGTTCTCGGCCTGATCTACCTCGTATTCCTCACGAAGGGCTTCCGGAAGAAGGTCACTGCCTTCGACGAGAGCCAGCCGGTGACCGGATACAACAAGGTGCCGGAAGACGCCGAGTAGTCGACGCGAGAGCTGGCCGCATGGCAGTTCTCGGTGACACGAGGGGCCGCGCAGGGGAGATCCTGCGCGGCCCCTTCGCGCTGCTAGCGGGTGTGGATCGGGGAGGGATCAGCGGCTGCCTGCTTGGCTTGGACCGCCCGTGCATCGCGAGCTTCGCGGCGGGTCACGGGGTCAAGCAGTGGCAGCGTCACACCGCAGAGGGGGCCGATGAGCAGCGCGAATGCGACAGTACCGAGCCCAACGTTTCCTCCGAGCAGCCACCCCACAAGGAGCACGGAGAGCTCGACTGCTGTCCGCGCGATCCAGATCGGCGTGCCAAACCTGTTGTGAATGCCTGTCATGAGGCCGTCGCGCGGCCCGGGCCCGAGCCTTGCGCCGATGTAGATGCCACTCGCGACGGCGAGGAGAAGGAGCCCCGTTGCGAAGAACACGATGCGCAGCCAGAGTGGTCCAGGTGTCGGCAGGAGCCAGAGGCCGAGATCGATTCCGGGGCCGACGAGCAGAATGTTGAGCACCGTTCCGAGGCCAGGGCGTTGCCGGAGCGGAATCCACAGCAGTAGAACCGCGAGCCCGATGATGTTTGTGAGGATGCCGATGCTGAGCCCGGTGTGCGCCGCAACTCCCTGGGCGAAGACGGTCCATGAGTCGACGCCCACGGCAGCCTTGATCATGAAGGCGTCGGCGATGCCGTAGAGGATGAGGCCGGGGATGAGGCGAGCGAGTCGAAGGAGCATAGAACCAGTCCACTCCTTTTTGGCCTGGTCATCAAGGGGCCAATCTGAGTAGAGTGGCCCCATGATCGCCCAACGACTCTCTGCGCGGCGCCTCGTTGGCATGCTTGGCGACTGGCGTGGCTCAGGCCACAGCTACGTCGAGCTTGCAGACAGCATCTGGCTGCTCGTTCGTGACGGCGGCGTGCCGCTCGGGACCGCACTGCCGGCCGAGCGCCAGCTAGCCGAGGCACTCGCGGTGAGCCGCACCACCGTGTCCGCGGCGTACCAGCGCCTCCGCGAACAAGGCGTGGCACAGTCGAAGCAGGGGTCAGGGACTGTCGTGCGAGCGCAACGGAGACAAGCCGGTGCAGCGGAATCCGCCGACGACGCAGAAATTGACCTGTCGGCGGCATGCCCGTCGCCCTGGCATGGACTGGAAGGGCTCGCCAACGCAGCGGTCGCCAGACAGCCGGAGTTGTTTCGCGAGATCGGGTTTGACACGATCGGAAGGCAGTCGCTTCGGGAGCGGATTGCCGCCCGCTACACGGAGCGTGGGCTACACACGACGGCGGATCAGATCATGGTCACTCTGGGCGCTCAGCACGCCGTGTTTCTCATCGCACGCACACTGCTGCGTCGCGGCGATCGTACGCTCATCGAATCGCCGAGTTACCCGCATGCGCGGGAGGCCCTTACGGCGACAGGAGCGCTCGTGGCCGAGCTGCCTGTCTGGCAGAACGCCAGGGCAGGGGAGCGAGCTGAGGCCTCCGCATACAACGCCGCGAGCATCCTCGACATCGCTCGACGGACGTCGCCGAGGCTCGCGTATCTCATCCCCGACCATCACAACCCGACTGGCCAGAGCATGCCCGGCGAACTCCGAGCTGAGCTCATCGCGACGCTCACTGCCCAGGGCACTCACATCATCGCCGATGAGACCACCGCCGAGCTCGCGCTCGGCGGCACCCGAATGGCTCTGCCGTTCGCGGCAGCAGCATCTCAGGCACACCAGCAGGACTTCGTAATCACCGTCGGATCCCTTGGCAAAACCGTGTGGGGTGGGCTCAGGATCGGGTGGATACGTGCGACGCCGGAGCTCATCGCCCGGCTTGAGACGTCGCGCCGGGTCGGTGATCTTGGCACCGGCAGCTGGGAGCAACTGCTCGCAGAGCTCGCGCTCGACAGGTACGACGAGATTCTCGCCGATCGCTCGATTGAGCTCACCGAGCGCCATCGTGTGCTCAGTGAACAACTCGGTGCGCACCTGCCCGAATGGACGATGTCTCCCGTCGTCGGTGGAGCCTGCACGTGGGTTGACCTCGGCGGGCCTGCGTCAACCCGCCTCAGTCGAGATGCCGCGCAGCTCGGGGTATGGCTTCCGCCTGGATCGCGGTTCGGGAGCCCCGGGGTGTTCGAACGATTCGCACGGGTTCCGTTTACTGCCGAGCCGGCCGTTCTCACCGAGGCCGTCGCTCGGCTCCGTCTCGCCTGGGACAGCGGGGTGGGGTCGGCGACTGCATCACACGACACAGCCGGCGGTCGCACTGCGGGGGGAATGTTCGGTGGTGATGCGCTCGCCGCAGTGATCTAGCTCTGAGCGGAGTAGACTTGACGATCATGCTTGAACAGGACTTCGCCGCAAGGATCCGCTCGCTCCGATCGACGTACGCAGACATCGCGGAGGTCACCGACCTGCCGAAGCTCGACCGCGAGATTGCTGAGCTTGAGGAGCAGGCGGCAGCACCCGATCTGTGGGACGATCCGGAGGCCGCGCAGGTCGTGACGAGCGGGCTTTCGCACAGGCAGGCGCGTGTGCGAAAGGTGCGCGGCGTCGAGTCGCGCATCGATGACGTCGAGGTACTCGCTGAGCTCGCCGAAGAAGCCGGAGACGCAGACACCGAGGCCGAGGTGCTCGCTGAGCTCGCCGCCATCGAGACGCTCATTCAGGATCTCGAGGTCCAGACACTGCTGTCGGGGGAGTACGACGCCGAGTCCGCGGTAATGACGATCCGATCGGGTGCGGGCGGCGACGACGCAACCGACTTTGCGGAGATGTTGCTGCGGATGTACCTGCGGTGGGCGGAGGATCGCGGCTACCCGACGAAGGTGCTCGACACCTCGTACGCAGAGGGTGCCGGCATCAAGTCGGCGACGATCGAGATCGACGCACCCTACGCGTTCGGCACGCTCTCGGTCGAGGCCGGCACGCACCGCCTCGCGCGGATCAGCCCGTTCGGCTCGGCCGACAAGCGCCAGACGAGCTTCGCCGCAGTCGAGGTGATTCCGCTGCTCGCCGAGGCGACCGAGGTCGAGATCCCCGAGACCGACATCCGTGTGGATGTGTATCGTTCGAGCGGCCCAGGCGGTCAGTCAGTGAACACGACCGACTCCGCGGTGCGCATCACGCACATCCCCACTGGCATCGTCATCTCGATGCAGAACGAGAAGAGTCAGATCCAGAACCGCGCGGCTGCGATGCGCCTGCTGCAGGCCCGGCTGCTCATTCTGCAGCGCGAGGAAGAAGCTGCGAAGAAGAAGGAGCTCGCTGGCAATATTACGGCGAGCTGGGGCGATCAGATTCGCTCATACTTCCTGTACGGGCAGCAGCTCGTGAAGGACCTGCGGACGGGGCATGAGTCGACCCAGCCTGACGCGGTGTTCGACGGCGATCTCGATGGGTTTATTGCGGCCGGTATCCGTTGGCGATCACTGAACAAGTAGCGGGTGCGTTGCTGGCGTCATAGCCGCTTCCGGGCTTGCACAAAGGTTTCCGAGAATGCTCGGAATTCGCGCGCGCCTCAGCAGGTATTCACCAAACGCCGCGTAGTCTCTGTGGCGTTATGATCCTCTTTGAAAACGTCACCAAGAAGTACCGCGGCACGCAAAAACCCGCGCTCGATTCGGTGGATCTCAAGATCGACCGCGGCGAGTTCGTCTTCATCGTCGGCGCGTCGGGCTCCGGTAAATCGAGTTGCCTGCGGCTCATTTTGCGTGAGGATCGCCCGACCTCGGGGCAGATTCACGTCGCCGGTCAGGATCTCAGCAAGATCTCATCGCGCAAGGTTCCGTACTTCCGCCGCGGCCTCGGCACGGTCTTCCAGGACTTCAGACTGCTCGCGAACAAGACAGTGTTCGACAATGTCGCGTTCACCCTGCAGGTCATTGGCAAGTCACGCGGCTACATCCAAGAAGCCGTGCCTGACACCCTCGAGATGGTGGGGCTTACTGGCAAAGCAAAGCGGTTTCCGCACGAGCTCTCTGGCGGTGAGCAGCAGCGCGTTGCGATTGCCCGGGCAATTGTGAACAAGCCGGCGATCCTGCTCGCCGACGAGCCGACAGGCAACCTTGACCCGGCGACGAGCCTCGGTATCATGCAGCTGCTCAAGGCGATCAACGCCTCGGGCACGACGGTGGTGATGGCGACCCACGAGGCGACCTTTGTCGACATCATGCAGCAGCGCGTTGTCGAGCTCTCGCAGGGAGTCGTTGTCCGCGACGATGTCGAGGGCGGCTACGGTCACACGGCATCGATCCCGATCGCCGAGCTCACAGACACCGGTGCCCGCGTGCTCCGCACCTCGGAAGAGGTCGTGCGCCAGGCGCTCGCCCCCGACATCGAGCGGCTACGCGCGCAGGATGCGGCGGCAGAGGTGACACCCGGTGACGTCGAGATTCAGCTCCCCGACGCCATGCCCTCGGCCGCCGCTGAACAGACACTCGACCCGATTATGGAGGACGAGGCAGAGCCGCTCGCGACGCGGCTCGAAGAAGGCGCAGACTTGAACGTTCCACCACCACCGGACGAGGCGGTGCCCGGCAAACGCATACCGTCGTTCCTCGAGCCCGACGTTGAGAGCACAGTGCAGGTGGCAGAGGCCGGCGGATTCGCCGAGCGGCTCGGCCTCAGCGACGACGATCAAGGGAATGTGGGGCCGACCCGATGAGATTCAGGCTCGTAGTGGGAGAGGTCTGGAGCGGCCTGCGCCGCAACCTCTCCGTCGTTATTTCAGTGATCCTCGTCACCTTCGTGTCGCTGACGTTTGTCGGCGCTGCGATTCTCATGCAGCAGCAAGTGCAGCAGATGAAGTCGTTCTGGTACGACCGCGCCCAGGTCGCGGTCTACCTCTGCACCTCGCACGACCGCAGCGCGACGTGTGACGGCAGCGATGCTGGAGAAGACGAGATCGCGGCTGTCGAAGCTGCCCTGCAGTCGGAGATGCTTGCGCCCTACATTGATGACTACTTCTTCCTCGACCACGACCAGGCGTACGAAGAGTTCGCCAAGCAGTTTGAGGGCAACCCGATCCTTGACGTCACGAGCCCCGATCAGCTCAACCAGACGTACTGGGTGAAGCTCAAAGACGCGGCGAAGTCGCAGATCATCCTCGAGACGTTCACTGGCATCCCCGGGGTCCAGAGCGTGAAAGACCAACAAAGCCTGCTCGATCGAATCTTCCTGTTCCTCGGGGTAGCGAGCTATACCGCGATCGCAATCGCGGGCCTCATGCTCATTGCGGCAATGCTGCTTATCTCCACGACGATCAGGCTCTCCGCATTCTCTCGTAGGCGCGAGATCGGGATCATGCGACTTGTCGGCGCCTCGAACCGATTCATCCAGACGCCGTTCATACTCGAGGGAATCATTGCCGCCCTCATCGGCGCGGTCTTGGCGGGCGCCGCCTCCGTCGCCATCGTGAAGTTCTTCGTCCAGGGCTTCCTCGTGAAGGAAGTTCCGTTCACGAGCTACATCACTGTCGAGCAGTCGTTGATCGTGCCCCCGATCCTCATCGCGCTTGGCGTGATCCTTTCGGCGATCGCCGCCAAGATCGCGATCACCCGCTACCTGCGCGTCTAGCGCGACGGCTGACCGGTACCGCCCCGCCTGCATGGCACTGTGCCTGTGTGAGCGGGGCGGCACTGATTGCCCCGACTTGGGTTCGCGCCGCTCGGGGTGGCTCCGGTAGGCTGGATCCTTGCGTATGCAAGCGCACCAGACGCAGAGAGGGAGTGAAGATGCCCAAGGAGACCGGTGAGAAGCTCATCGCTTCGAACAAGAAGGCGCGCCACGACTACCTC
This sequence comes from Leucobacter aridicollis, assembly GCF_024399335.1. Lineage (NCBI taxonomy): Bacteria > Bacillati > Actinomycetota > Actinomycetes > Micrococcales > Microbacteriaceae > Leucobacter > Leucobacter aridicollis. Next base: position 2,498,763 of record NZ_CP075339.1, on the reverse strand, counting down.
ATCCTCGACACGTACGAGGCTGGTCTGGTGCTCACTGGTAGTGAGGTGAAGTCGCTTCGTATGGGGCGCGCCTCGCTCGTCGACGGCTACGTGTTCATTGACAGGGGAGAGGCGTGGCTCGACGCCGCCTACATCCCTGAGTACCTCAACGGATCGTGGACGAACCACGCGCCGCGCCGCAAGCGCAAGCTCCTGCTTCACCGCAAGCAGATCGACAAGCTACACGAGAAGACTCGCGAGGGCGGCATGACGATCGTGCCGCTGCGGCTGTACTTCCTCGACGGCCGCGTGAAGGTCGAGATCGCGCTCGCGAAGGGCAAGCGTGAGTTCGACAAGCGTCAGACCCTGCGTGAGCAGCAGGATAAGCGCGAGGCTGAGCGGGCAATGCGGCAGCGCAACCGCGGTGCTGAGTAGGTCGCAGAGTATGGGGGATCACCTTCGCAAGGTCGCCGTCGTCATCTTGGACGGCGCGAAGCCACTGGACGTTGGAATCCCCGCGCAGGTCTTCACGACGAGGCCGAGCATGCCGTACGAGGTGCGCGTCTGCGGCGTGGAACCGGGGCTCGTTTCGGGCGGCGACGGGCTGTCGTACGCCGTTGAACAGGGGCTTGAAGCTCTTGCGGAAGCCGAGCTGATCTTCATCCCCGGGTACCGGCACCCAGACCGTGAGGAGCCGCCGGCGGCCCTCGTCGACGCCCTGCGTGCTGCCCACGACAGGGGCGCGCGCCTCGCAGCGATCTCGACTGGCGCGTTCGCGCTCGCGGCGACGGGGCTGCTCGACGGCAAGCGCGCGACGACGCACTGGCACTACTCGCGCATCTTCGCTGAGCGCTTTCCGCGTATCCAGGTCAACGAGAGCGTGCTCTTTGTTGACGAGGGTTCGGTGCTTACGTCGGCCGGGGCCGCGTCAGGCATTGACCTGTGCCTGCACATCTTGCGGGGCGACCTCGGCATGGCGAGTGCGAACCACGCGGCAAGGCGCCTCGTCGCGGCTCCGTATCGCTCCGGCGGGCAAGCGCAGTACGTGCGCAGGAGCGTGCCGCCGACGATCGGGGAACGGTTTTCGGCGACGCGCGAGTGGGCGCTCACGCACCTCGACGAGCAACTCACCATCGAGTCGCTGTCTCGGCACGCGAACGTGTCGCCGCGAACGTTCTCGCGGCGTTTTCGCGAGGAGACGGGCTATACCCCTATGCAGTGGGTGATGCGTGCCCGGATCGATCTCGCGCGTGAACTGCTTGAGAATACTGATTTCGGGATCGATGAGATCGCCCTCTCTGTCGGCCTCGGGTCAGGCGCGAACCTGCGGCAGTTTTTTCGCCGGGTACTCGGCACGACGCCGAGTGAGTACAGGCGCACGTTTACCGCGGGGGAGTAACTGCCTCGACGATCGCTCTGGCGGGAAAGCCCGCTGACACTGCCGGTGGCGTGATCCTTGCGCGAGTGGGCGTTAATGCCACTTGATGCGCTTTCGCTTTCTCTTGAGAATGGTCTTAGTACCCCAAGAAGTCCGAGAAAGATGGATAAATGACAGCTCGTATTGCTATCAACGGTTTTGGCAGGATTGGCCGCGGCCTGCTCCGCGCGATCCTCGAACAGGGCAGCGATCTCGACCTCGTAGCAGTGAACGACCTCGGCGACGGCGACGCGCTCGCACAGCTCTTCAACTTCGACTCCGTCTACGGGCGGGCGAAAGATCGGATGCGCTTCGAAGACGGCCACCTCATCGTCGGCGATCGCAAGATCCAGATCATTGCAGAGCGCGAGCCCGCGAAGCTCCCCTGGGGAGAGCTGAACATCGACGTCGTCGTGGAATCAACGGGTCGCTTCACGAACGCGAAGGACGCGGCGCTCCACCTCGAAGCAGGCGCCAAGCGCGTGCTCGTGAGCGCGCCCTCGAAGGGAGCCGACGTGACGATCGCTCGCGGCGTCAACCAAGAGGCATACGACCCCGAGAGCCACCGCATCATCTCGAACGCCTCGTGCACCACGAACGCGCTCGCTCCCGTCGCGCAGGTGCTGAACGACCTCGCAGGCATCGAGCAGGGCTTCATGATGACCGCCCACGCCTACACGGGTGACCAGAGTCTCGTCGATGGCCCGCACAAGGATCCGCGCCGCGCACGCGCTGCCGCACTGAACATCGTGCCCTCCTCGACCGGAGCTGCCAAGGCAATCGGCCTCGTGCTCCCCGAGCTTGACGGCAAGCTCCAGGGTGACTCGCTGCGCGTTCCCGTGCCAGTCGGCTCGATCGTCGAGCTCACTGCAATCGTGAAGCGCGACATCACCCGAGATGAGCTGCTCGCGGCCTTCAAGGAGGCAGCGGAAGGCCGCCTGCAGGGAGTGCTCGCGTATTCCGAGGATCCGCTCGTGTCGAGCGACATCGTCGGCGACCCGCACTCCTCGATCTTCGACTCAGAGCTCGCTCGTGTTGAGGGCAAGCTCGTGAAGGTATCGGCATGGTACGACAACGAGTGGGGCTTCTCGAACCGCGTTGCTGAGACGCTGGAGTTCCTCACGCGCTAGCGCGCGCTGGCTGGCTGGCAGGCGGGTGGGCCGGACACGGCCCACCCGCTGTGTGCTTTCGGGCGCATTCGCCCGCAGCGCAACCGGGGTGACTGTAGCTCGTCTTGTCCCCGTGCTATCCTGTAAGGCCTGGCTCGTCCAGGAACCTTGAGAATTCAACAGTGTGTGATGCGATTGTTCGCGGGTGGTGTACTCACCCGCACAGACGGGGCCGATCGGTTTCGACACGTCGATTTGAGACTGTGAGAAGCGGGCCGAGGACGCGGAGTTATCTCGTAAACGCCCTTCGCAACCAATAGGTGCCACTTCTAAGCGCACCGACTTCGCTCTCGCTGCCTAAGCACGAGACCGAGTCCGTCAGGCCGGGTGTGCCTCCGCCCCGGTTTCCTGGCGTCATCTAGGGGGCTTGCTGGTGCGTTGCGTCTCAGGGCGCACCGGGACTTTTGCTGAGACTGGGCCTGTCATCCTAGGTGTTCGTGACAAAGAATGGGGCCGAGTAGAACGTTTTCACGAACTACGCTCGTAGAAGGCATGGAATCGTCGAAGTGGACCGGGGTTCAATTCCCCGCGGCTCCACGAACAAAACCATCACACACGTGGATCTCAACACAAAGGCCGCCCCGAGGGGCGGCCTTTGTGCGTGCTCTGAGGTGCGGCTGGCTAGTACCCGAGTTGTGCGCGGAGCTCGTTGAGCTCCTGGGACGCCACGAGGGCCTTGTCTGGTCCCACTGCGACGATTCCCTGGACGAGGACGTCAGCGATGAGGATGCCGATGAGGCCCTCCGCGGTGATCCCGGTCGGGGTATGGGGCGCCGCGAGGGTTGCGGTAACCCGATCCGCCAGGGTTTGTCTGAGCTCGTCGGTCACGAGAAGCGTCTTGGCCCCGACCTGGTTGGCCCGGTCGAGGATTGCCTCGATGTCCCGGGTGACGCGTCCCGGCGCGAACACCGCGATGGCGTCGTGCGCTCCGAGGCCAAGCAACTCGTCGGCAAGGCGGAAACCGTCGACTGTCAGCCGCCTCGTCGAGACGCCGGTACGGCGGAGCCGCAGCGCAAGATGCTCGGCGGCGATACCCGACGCGCCGAGACCGTAGCAATACACCGCGCGCGCGTGGATGAGCACGTCGATCGCGGCTGAGTAGTCGGCGTCAGTGTTCCCCTGCGCGGCGAGGGAGAGGAGCGACTCTGCCTCTTTCCACACCTCCTGCTGGATCGTGGCGAGATTCTGGCCGAGGTATTCGATGCGCTGTTTGAGCCGCACCTCGGGCGCGACGGCGGTGGTGAACGGTGCCGCAACCTCCTGCTTGAGCTCGGAGAGGCCCGCGTAGCCGAGTGACTGCAACGTGCGGATGACCGTCGCGTTCGATGTGCGCGACTCCGTGCCGAGATCGGCGGCGCTCGCGTAGAGCAGGTGTTCCGACGAGGATCCGGTGAGCGTCGCGCACACTGCTCGTTCCGCGCGAGAGAGGCTGTCCCAGCGTTCGGCGATGCGCGCGCGCAGCCGAGTGAGGCCCGGATTTTCCGTATCGGTTGTTACAAAGGCTTCCATGTATGTATCATCTATTCTGGAATGAGGTGTTCTTGTAATGCTTGTTCCAGTTATCCTCCCCTGTTGGAGCGCTCCGGCGCAAGACCAACGCCCCGCACCGCAGTATCTGCCAAAGGAGTCCCCGAGTGAGCGCAATGCCCATCCGCACGATTGAAATCAGCGGCACGCCGCGTGAGCGCGGACGCCAATACGGGAAGGCCGCTGCCGATCTCATCGAAGGCGCGATCGGCTACTACGAGGCGGCGCTCACCCAGCAGACCGGGATGAGCTGGGCGGCAATCACCGACTCGGTGAAGCGGTGGCTGCCAGTGTGCGAGCAGCATGCGCCACACCTCGTCGAGGAGATGCAGGGCATCGCGGACGGCTCTGGCCGCAGCTTCGAGGAGATCCTGACGCTGAACGTGCGCGGAGAGTTCGTCTACAACCACCAGTCCGGCCGGGCCGCGCAGGTGCCCACGGCCGATCCGACCGACGACGAGCGCGATCAGGCGGACGGCTGCACTTCGTTCTTCCTCACCGGCGCAGCGTCGGGCACCGGGCACACCCTCGTTGGGCAAAATTGGGACTGGCGCACCCTCACCGCCGACACCACCCTCATCGTGCGCATTGTGCAGGATCCACTTCCGACCGTCATCATGCAGGTCGAAGCCGGGCAGGTCGGTCGGCACGGCGCGAACTCCGCGGGCATCGCCCTGAACGCGAATGGTCTCGGCGGTAGCTTCGGCAACGATATCGGCCTGCCGCAGACACTCATTCGCAGGCTCGTGCTCGACAGCTCCGAGCTCGCCGCCGCGCTCAAGATCCTCGTGAAGGTGCGGCCGCACATTGCCAGCAACGCGCTGCTCGCGCACCGCAGCGGGTACGGGATCGACCTCGAGACGACCCCGGAGGGCGTCGACTGGATCTTCCCCGAGGACGGCCGCATCGCGCACACGAATCACTTCCAAGCGTCCGTGCCGCCCCAACTCGCAGGCAAGTACCGGCCAGTGTCGGCGGACTCGCTCCTGCGGCTACCGCGGGTGACCGCGGGTCTCGCCGCTGTCGCCGCAGCGACGACGCCAGCAGAGAGCGCAGAGCTCGTCCGGGCGGCGATGTCGGATCACCTCGGGTTCCCCGAGGGTGTCTGCACCCATCCGAACCCCGAGGCGCCGCCGCTGAAGCAATGGTCGACGCTGCTCTCGAGCTGCGTGAACCTCACGACGGGGGAGTACCTTATCGCCGCGGGCTTCCCGTGCGAGACCCCGTATGTCGCGCTGCCGTGGAACCTCTACGACGGCCCCCGATTCGACGATGCCGGACCCGGCACCGCCCGCCCCACAACTCGTTCTCACTAACCATCCACCCACGCAAGGAGGCGTACCCTATGAGCGCGAAACGGCACCAAGCCCGCACTCTCACACTCGCAGTGAGTGCCGTCACACTGACGGCGCTCGCACTGACAGGCTGTTCCGCGAGCGGCCCAAGCTCAGCGACCTCGGACGATCCGGCGGCGGACGTGCCGTTCGGCCCGAGTACCCCGGCGGCGGCAGGGCCGCTCGCCTCGGTGACATGGATGCTCGGCGGTGAGCCGACGACCCTCGACGCGGACATCGACGCGACGACGGCCGACGACACCGTGCTCGCCAACGTCTGCGACAGGCTGATGCAGGTGCAGCCCGACCTGTCGCTCGGCGAGGGCATCGCCGAATCGGCGGAGTGGGTCGACGACACCCACGTCGTCTTCACGATCCGCCAGGGCGCGGAGTTCCATGACGGCAGCCCCCTCACAACCGACGATGTCCTCTGGAGCATGCAGCGCCACGCGGCCGAAGGCGCCGCCGAGTCCGACGAGTACGGCAACGTCGTCGACATGCAGAAGACCGGAGACAACGAGATCACCGTCACGACGAGTCAGCCCGACGCGATCTTCGTGCAGGCGATGGCCGGCGACGGCGGCATCGTGTGGAACCCGCGCGTCATCGAGGCGGAAGGCGACAAGTTCGGTAAGCCGGGCAGCGCCTCCGCATGCAGCGGGCCGTACGAGGTGACGAGCTGGGACGCTGGCGCGCAGCTCACCATCACCAAGGCCGCGAACTACTGGAACCCCGACCGTGCCGGGCTCGTCGACGAGATCGTGTTCCGGTGGGCCGACGAATCTGCAATCGTGAACTCGCTCACGACAGGTGAAGCCCAGGGCGCGTTCCTCGAGAACGCCGCCGGCGCGAAGGCGTTCCTCGCGAGCGACTCGGTCGGCGTCTTCCAGGGCCCATCCACGAACGCGTGGGTACTCGAGTCGACCGCAAAGGGTGCGCTCACCGACGAGCGGCTCCGCCAGGCGCTGTCGCTGTCGCTCAACCGCGAGGGCATCGCACAGTCGGCATTCGGCGGGCTCGCCGAGCCGTGGAAGACCCCCGTTGGCGCGGGTGCCTGGGGCTACGAGCAGGACGCGTTCCAGGCCGCATATGAAGCCCTCGAGGGTGCGCCCGCTGAGCCCAGTGACGACGACATCGCAGCCGCGAAGGCGCTCGTCGACGAGGCCGGTGCACCCGCCGACCCGATCGTCGTCGCCTCGAACGGCTCCTCCGCGCACAACGTCATCGCCAACGCGCTCGTCGACGCGGCGAGCAAGATCGGCCTGAGCGCCGAGATCCTCACCGTCCCCGCCGTGCAGTACGGCGACCTCTACAGTGACGAGGCGCTCCGAAATCAGGCCGACCTCTGGCCCGATGAGTACTACATCTCGAAGAACGACCCGATCGGGTTTTACAAGAACGGCAAGAGCGACGCGGGCGTGAACTTCGTCGGCTTCACTGACACCGAATACGACGCCCTCGTCGCCGAAGGCTACGCGGCAACTGATGACGCCGAGCGCGCCGAGATCGCGATCAAGCTCCAGCAGAAGTGGGTCGACCACGCAGTGTGGCTGCCGGTCGTCGCGACCCCCGCGACGCTCGTCATGTCGAACGATGTCACCGGCGTTCCCTCGTCGGCGGCGTTCATCTACTACCCCTGGGCAGCCGACCTCGGCAGCACGGAGGGCTAAGCGCAATGCCCCACGCAATCCGTAAGCTCGCCGGCATGCTTGTCACGCTGGTGATCGCTTCCTTCATCATCTTCGCTGCGATGTTTGCGGCGCCGGGTGACCCCGTCACATTCCTGATCGGGAACCCCGAAAACATGACCCCGGAGCGGATTGCGAGCGTCCGGGCCCAGTACCACCTGGACCAGCCGATGCTGGCGCAGTACTGGCACTGGGCCTCGGGCGCCCTCACCGGAAACTTCGGTGAATCGTTCAAGTACCACCAGCCCGTCGCCGACATCATGGCGGCCCGGATCCCGACCACGCTGTCGCTCGTCGCATACGCCGCGGTGCTGCTTGTCATCTTCGGGATTGGCCTGGGCGTCGTCGCGGCGGTCCGCCGCCGGACCGCCGTCGACTCGCTCATCGTCAGTGGCACGACACTCGCCGCGAGCATCCCATCGTTTGTGCTCGGCATCGCCCTCGTCGCGCTGTTCTCGGTGCAGCTCCGCTGGTTCCCGGTGGCTGGCATCGGCAGCGGCGGCGTCGGGGCGCAGCTCTATCACCTCACACTGCCGGCGCTCACCCTCGCGATCACGGCCCTCGCGATCGTCAGCCGTGTCACGCGACAGACGATGATCGAACAGTTCACGTCCGAGCATGTCGAGGCGGCGCGCGCGACAGGCTTGCGCGAGCGGTTCATCGTGCGCGACCACGTGCTGCGCAATGCCTGGGGTCCGATCATTACCATGGTCGCCCTGGTCATCGCATCGATGATCGCCGGAACCGTCGCCGTCGAGACGGTGTTTGGCCTCTCTGGCGTTGGGTCCCTGCTCGTCGACGCGATTAACACCCACGACTTCCCAGTCGTGCAAGCAGTGCTCCTGTTCATGGTGGTGGCATACATGATCGTGACCACCGTGGTTGACCTGCTGCTTCCAGTGCTCGATCCCCGAATCTCAGCGAAGGTGGCCACGCGATGACCGCGCTCCTCCCTCCACGGCTCCGCAAGCGCACCGCGCGGCAGAGCAGCCCGTTCTCGTTCTGGCTGTCGGCGGGCTTTCTCGCGGTTGTCGCCCTCGTCGCGGTGCTTGGCCGATTCCTCGCGCCCTACGCGCCCGAGGAGATTGATTTTGCCGCACTCTGGGGCTCACCGTCCGCGGCCCACCTGCTCGGCACCGACCAGATGGGACGAGATCTGCTGTCGCGCATCATGACGGGCACCGCAGATACGCTCGTTGGGCCGATTGTGCTGCTCGCGATCGCGACCGTGCTCGGCGTCACGATCGGCATGCTGGCCGCGTGGCGCGGCGGCTGGGTCGACACGGTGCTCGCCCGCATCACCGACGTGATGTTCGCGTTTCCTGGGCTGCTCTTCGTCGTTCTCGTGATCGCTGTCTTCGGCAAAGGCCCGGTCACGGCGGTGGTCGCGCTCGCCCTCGCGTACACGCCGGTGATCGCGAAGTTCACGAGATCCCTCGCGTTGAGTGAGATCTCGAAGGCGTACATCGACGCCTACCGCACCCAGGGAATGGGCGGGCTCGCGATCTGCGTCCGCGGGGTCGTTCCGAACCTGCTGCCGCCGCTCGTCGGCTACCTCGTCGTGCTGTTCGGGGAGGCGCTCATGAGCATCGCGACCCTGAGCTTCCTCGGCTTCGGCGCGCAGCCGCCGAGCTCCGAATGGGGTCTGATGGTGCAGGAAGGACAGGCCGGAATCGTGCAGGGACACTTCCTGCCGACGCTCATCCCAGGTGCCGCGATCGCCCTCGTCGTGATCGCGGTGAACGTTGTCGGTGTTCGCATCGCAGACCGGCTGCTGGCAAGAAAGTAGGGACCATGCTGCTGCAGATCGAAAACCTATCATTGAGCTTCGCGGGCGACGACGGCCCGATCCGCGTGCTACGCGGGGTGAGCCTCAACGTCGACCGCGGCGAACTCGTCGGCCTCGTCGGCGAGTCCGGCTCCGGGAAATCAACAACCGTTCGTGCCGCGCTCCGCCTGTACGGGGATGAAGCCGAGCTGGGCGGAAGCGTGCGGATCGACGGCCAGGAGATGCTCGGCGCCGACCCAGCGACGCTCAGGCGCGTGCGCGCCGACGACACCGCGCTCGTGCAGCAGGATCCCCGTGCCGCGCTGAACCCCGTGCGCCGCGTGGGGGATTCGCTCGCCGAGCGACTCATCCGCGTGCACGGACGACCCCGCGCCGAAGCTCACGACACCGTGCGAGAGCTGCTCACCGCGGTCGGGCTCACCCACCCCGAACGCCGAATGCGGCAGTATCCGCACGAGATGTCAGGCGGCATGCTGCAGCGCGTCGTCATTGCCGGTGCGCTGAGCACGCACCCCTCGCTTATCTTCGCCGACGAAGCCACGAGTGCGCTCGACGTGACGACCCAGGCCGAGGTCATCGCGATCGTGCAACGCCAGATTCGCGAGCGCGGCCTCGGGGTGCTGTTTATCACTCACGATCTGCACCTTGCCGCGGCAATCTGCGACCGGGTGCACGTGCTCAAGCACGGCGAAATCGTTGAATCGCTCGCTGGCGACCGTCTCTTCGCCGACGCAACACACCCGTACACGCGCTCGCTCATTGCCGCGGCGCCAACGATGACGCGAGGGAGCGCCGCATGAGTCTTGTCGAAGTATCCGAACTGCACCGGGTGTTCAGGCTCGGCAGCAGGGGGCGGGCCTCTGCCGCCGACGTGACCGCGGTGAACCGCGTGAGCTTCTCGATCGACCGGGAAGAATCAGTGGGGCTCGTCGGCGAATCAGGATCAGGTAAGTCAACGATCGCCCGCATCCTTGTGGGCCTCGAACGGCCGGACTCCGGCGAGGTCCGGCTTGGCGGTGTCGATAGGCTCGCGCCAGCGCGGGGTCGCGAGGCGCGGCTCGCGCGCGCCCGTGCGGTGCAGATGGTCTTTCAGGATCCGAACGGCTCACTCGACCGGCGGCTCACCGTGGCCGAGACCCTCGGACGGGCGATGCGCCTGCACGGGATTGCGGTGTCTCGCGCTGACGCGCGCACTCGTACTCTCGCGCTGCTCGATCGTGTTGGCCTGTCCGAGCGCCACGCGGATGCGAAGCCACACGAGCTCTCTGGAGGGCAGCGGCAGCGCGTCGCGATTGCGCGTGCACTCGCCGTCGAGCCCGACCTGCTCGTGCTCGACGAAGCGGTGTCTGCACTCGACGTGTCGGTCCAAGCGCAGGTGCTCGACCTGCTCTCGGGCATTCGGCATGACACTGGCGTTGGGTACCTCTTTGTGAGCCACGACCTCGCGGTCATCCAGGAGGTCTGTGACCGGGTGCTCGTGCTCTACCGCGGGACCGTGGTCGAAGAAGGGACGACAGCCGAGGTGCTTGGGGCACCCGAGCACGCTTACACGAAGCTGCTCATCTCGTCTACGCCTGGCCCCGGCTGGGACCCGGAGCGGGTCGTGCAAGATCGCATGAGCTTCACACAGGCGATAGCGCTCGAGCAGGTCTAGGCGGCCGGGGGCGGCGTGCCGGCTCCGGGCCCATTCCTGTCTCGTCTGGGCGCTGGCCTCTGGCGGCCCAGCCCTCGCGCCGCTCCTGGCCCCTCACTTCGTATGTGATCGGCTGAATATATGTCGTGCGCCCTTTGTGGGGGCATATGAAGTGCAGATCCCATGAGTTACGGCTGTGCTGGGGCGGCTTGCCGACCCTAGGCGCCCTCCTGGTCTCAACGTCTCGCATGTGATCTGCAGAATAAAGTCCTGCAGAGTTGGGCGCCGGCATTGGAAGTGTCGATCCCATTGAATGTAGGCGGGGTCCCTGGGAGGGAAGGCCCCGGGCCTTGGCTCTGGCACGACCCCGTTGCCAGTACCACGCCCAAAACCGCTCCCATCGGAGCAACCTAGGTTGACAAACTTGTTCCGAGCAACGTAGGTTGACAGCATGACCCTTCAGCTTACCGACGTCGCGGCAGATACGACCGACCCGCGTGCGGGGCTCCGCGCTGTGACCGCGCTGAGAACCCTCGCCGACACACTCGAACTTAAGCAGGTCGAGGCCGCGCTCGCCTCGGGAATGAACTGGCAGGCTATAGCCGAGGCGCTCGGTGTCACCAGGCAGGCCGTTCATAAGAAGTACTCGAAGCGTGTGCATGCGACGCTCCGCGCAGGTCGAGGCGCGTGATGGGGAAGTTGAGCGCGGCCGCCGCGACGATGCACACCCTCTCGATGACAGCGATGGAGGAGGCTTCCAGGCTTGGCGCCCGCGACACTGACATCGACCACTTGTTCGTCGCACTCGTTGCGAGCGAGCAGGCGGCCGGGCAGGTGTTGCGCGCACTCGGAGTGACGCTTCACGGAGCGCGGCAGGCGATCGCCGACCAGCACGCAGAAGACCTGCGCGCCTTCGGCATCGACATGGCGCCCCCACAGCCCGGGCCTATTGTCTTCAACGAAACCGGTGGCTACGAGTGGACCTCGCGAGCGGGCAAGGTGCTGAACAGCGTGTCCGAGAAGAACTCAGACGGTAGCGCAACCGCCGTCCTGCGTGCCCTCATTGACGAGCCGAGTGGCTTCATCTCCGGGGTCCTGATGAGGCTTGGCGTAGACCCACTGGAGGTCCGAGAACGCCTCGAAGCCGCGGCGCGCATCCCTGACTTCGGCGGGGGTGCCGATGGCGCTGAGACTGTTGACTGGGCTGGCATCGGGCAGGCCGGTTCTCCTCGCCGCACCGCTGCACCGGGGGAGGCCCCGCTGGGCCGAAGTCCCGGGGTCAGACCGCATGGCCAGGCCACTCCGAAGGCGCTCGCCCGGGCGGTCACCGGCTTCGTCCCGGCACCGCCGAACGCAGTGTGGGAGCTACTGGCTAACCCCGGCCGAATGCCCGAGTGGGAGGAGATGCTCGAGTCTGTCGACCCGGCGTCTATCAGCCCGCAGCCCAGCCCCGGTGCCATGCCCGAGATCGGCGCAACGTGGGAGGGGAGGGGGCGAACGCACGCGCCTGACGGCAAGCCCCTCCGCACGCGAGCATCGCTGAACCGGATCGCTTTCGAGCTCGTCGAGGCCTCCGAGCCGGCCCGCGTTGCCTGGCGCCTTAGCTTTCCTGACGAACCAAACGCCAATACGCGGCTGCTCGAAATTCAGCTTGAACACGCGGCCGGCGGAACGGCAATTCGGGCACGCATCGCCTGGGAACGTAGCGTCGCGCGGCGGTCGCTGCAAGGATGGGCGTTGCGGCCTGTGACGCGCATGCTGTTGTGGCTGCAGGCGACGAAGATCGTTGGAGGCGTGAGCCGGGTCTTTCGGTCTGCTTAGCTTGGCGATCTGCCGCGTGACCGCGCCCGCGAGATGAGGAGCGCGATGAGCCGCCAGCCGAGCAGGAAGGCTGACACTGTCAGGGTCGCGACGATCACAAACGGCAACGCCGTTCCTTGGCCTGTGAGCGCGCGGAACAGCATTCCGAGGGCGACCGTGCCGATCCAGATGGGAAGCCCGGTGCGCAGGATCGCGGCTGGGCGCCGCCATGCTGCCGCGAGAAGCCAGCTGATCGTGAGCCCCGCGAGAAATGGCCAGGCGGTCTCGAGCGGGCCGAACAGCGTCGCCTCGCGGGCGTGGCTCTCACGTCCGATCGCGGCGAACACGACGATGAGGATCGCGTCGAGCGCGAACGCGCCGGCAACCATAGCGGCGGACGCGGGTCGTGCAACTGGGGCTGAGTCTGGGGTTGTCACAGTCTGTTCAACTCGATTCGGTTCTGGCCGTGAGGGCCGTTACTTCCTGGCCGCAGCAACGGTCGTGATTACCGCATCGTGAAGATGGCCGTTCGTGGCGAGCGAGCTGCCGTTCCAGGCGGTCTCGTTCCCCTCGATATCGGTGAAGCGCCCGCCCGCCTCGGTGACGATGGGCACGAGGGCCGCGAGGTCGTAGGGTTTGACGTCGAACTCGGCGACAATGTCGACGAGCCCTTCTGCGAGCAGCATGTACGACCACATGTCGCCGTACGCGCGGTCGCGCCAGGTCGCCTGTTCGAGCGCGAGAAGCGAGTCAAGGTAGCCGGCGAGCCGCCACTGTTCGATTGACTGGAAGCTCAGCGAGGCGTGTTCAAGGTCGCTCACCCCGGAGACGTGCAGCTGGCGAGAATCCTTCCCGACCTCCTGGCCCCAGGCGCCACCGCCGATCTCTGCCCACCAGCGCATGCCGAAGCCGGGTGCCGAGACCACGCCGACTGTCTGTGTGCCGTCGACCTCGAGGGCGATGAGCGTCGCCCAGTTTGGCACGCCGCGCAGGAAGTTGGAGGTGCCGTCGATCGGGTCGAGGATCCACCGGCGTGTGCCTTTGTCTTCGCGACCGGACTCCTCGCCGAAGAACCCGTCCTCGGGCCGCTCTGCTTCGATTCGCGCCCGGAGAGCATCCTCGACTGCCTTGTCGGCGTCGGTCACGAACGTGCGATCAGGCTTGGTATCGATACGTAGGTCTGCCGCCCGGAACCGGGGGAGTGAGATCGAGTCCGCAAGATCTGCGAGCTCGAGCGCGAACTCGAGATCGGCGGACGGGGATGAGGGCTGCTGTGGCATGAGACTCCGTCGTTGTTCGGGGGCCGTGCGGCATGTGTGCCTCTCCCCAGCCTAGCGCTCGAGAAGTAGGGGGCGGAGCTTGGCAAGCTCGGCCGCCTCATCGGCTGTGCGATCCTTCGCCGCAATTCGCGCGATGAGTTCAGCCGCGGATTTGTGGACGAGTTCGCGCAGGTACCGACTCGCGTCGGGCGCCGCTTCGGCATCGTCGGCGGTGACGATCAGTTGCGCGGTCGCGACGCGCTTCGCGATCGAGACCCGCGGGTTGCGCAGGCCCGTTGCGCCGTCGCCCGGCGTGACCTCGCCCCCAATATGCAGAAACAGATCAATGCCGTAGGCGAACTCCGCGTCGGCGAGGTTCCTGGTGATTCGCTTTGGCTCACCGTAGTAGGCCTCCTGGAGAGTGGTGCCCCCAAACACTGTCCTGAACGAGAGCCGGCCCGGTGCCGTCGTCGAAGAATTGTCCATATCGGCAGAGCCTACTGAACGCGTTGGACGTCCGCTAGCGCGGCACTCGGGGTCAGTTGAGTGCGATGATCCCAATGTTCAACGACGTCGCGAAGAGCAGCCACAGCAGGTAGGGCACCATGAGCCAGGCCGCCACCTTCGACCACTGTGCGGCCGAAAATGCAAAGGCGATGACGAACCCGACGAGCGCGACCATGATGGCGAGCGCAACCCACCAGGCCGCCTCGCCGACCACTGGATACCCGGCAAAGAACACCGGGGTCCAGGCGGCGTTCAGCACGAGCTGGACGGTGAAGAGCGTGAGTGATGTGCGTGCGGCGTTCGGCGCGCTGGCGCGCCACCCGCTGCGCCAGACGAGCCACCCCGCTGCGGCGATGAGCACGTAGAGGACGGACCATGCCGGGCCGAAGACACTGTTCGGCGGGTTCCACGGGACCTTCGTCGCCTCCGCGTACCAACCCTCGGTGTTGGGGATGGTCGCTTGTGACCCGAGGAAGGCTACGAGGGCGACAACGGCGAGCAATGCAATGCTGGTAGCCGCCTGACGCTGAACTGGGGGATGCTGGGTCATGTGTCACCGTCCTCATCTTTGGCCCACACAGTACCAATTGAGCGCGGCGAGGGTACAGGGGGTTGACATGGGCGTTCGCGCCCGGATGTTGCGGGCGTTCAGAACCTCGGGCAGGGGGCGGCAAGACCTGGCTGGAGTTCCGTCATCACTGGTTTGTCGTCTCGGCTAGCGCGAATTGGTCCGTGCAACAGCTACTGAGGGGTGCTGCTCCTGCAGCAGTTCGGTCTGCTGCTCAAGGGAGGCTACTCGTTTGTATAGGTCATCCAGGAGTAACGTGATCGACCAAGGTAGATCTGTGCCGCTCATTACGCCAAGTGCTTCCATGACTTCGGCGTCCTGTAACCGATCTGTGCTCATGACGCTACTGTAGCGGGGATAACCCGCTGTGTGAATCATGGTTCACAATCTGGGGAGCTTCTTGCCAGCCCGGTGCGAGCCTATTTCATGTGGAGGGCAAGGCCTGCAAGGCCCCGACCTTCCACTTGCCGTTCGTGTCGGTCGTGTTGGTATTCGCTAGGCAAGTGCCGAGATTTGCCCCCGCGGCCTCGAGTGCATTGAACGTGATCTGCACATAGTTGGTGATTGCCTTGTCACCATCGTTCGAAACATGCCCACTGATCGTGGTGGAAATGCCGAACTCGTCAGGCGCGATTGTCCAGCCGTCATCCAAAGTGAGGCATTCAGTGGGTTTGGGTGTCGCTTCTGGTGCCGGCTCGGTGTGGCCTCTGGGGTCGGCGTTCAGCCCGTGGTCTCGAATACGGCGGCCAGAAGAGGCCGACACCACCGGCCTCAGCAGCCAGGGGACTATGCTCGCCTCGGGCTACTCGCGGTTGTCACTAGCTGCGGCGGGACGCGCTCTCTGGCCACGCTGATCTCCCTTCCATGGCGGGTAGCAGAGCGGTGAGCCTTCAATAGGGATCGAGCCTGCCAGGCCTTTGCTCCTCGGCATGCTTGCGCAAGGCCGACAAAACAGCGCCACGGATCACTGCCCACAGGATGAGTAAGCCCAGCAGAAACCCGCCGAGGTAGATGGCCCACACTGCCACCATCATTGCGTTCAAATCAGTCATAGCGAAACCATACCTGAGAGTGTGCAATACCCTCAGGGTCGTATTGCGTGCCTCGATCCGTCGTGTCGACACTCTAGAGCCTGCGGCGTCGGGGGAGTAACCCGACTGGTGCTCGAGTCCTCGATCGGACGGTGGTTCCTAGGAAACCTGAGCGGCACGCCGCCTACGTGACAGTCTTCTTGTGAGTTCCAGTAGTGCAATGCCCGACGCCCCACAGGCAATGATCGCGGCAATGGAGAGTGGAAGATGGAACTCTTCACGTCCGATGGCCGCGAACCAGATGTGAATCCCGGCAGTTGCGAGGCCAAGCGAGCCGCACAAGACCGCTGCGTGGAGTTCCCATCGGCCGCCCATAAGTAGCTCGCGGTATCCAAGCAGGATTGCCCCGACTGCCAGCGCGTTAAATACGAGAAAGCCTTGGACGCCACCTGGCACCCCGAACATATCCCCTTCCTGCCAGTACGCTGCGTCAATCTGGTGGATGATGAGCGCCAGGAAAGTTGTCTCGTAGCAGCGATAGATCGCGAGAGGCATGTCGCGGGGTGGGTGCTGGTTTCTGGCGGTGTCGCTATTGGTGTGCACTGTCTACTCCCGAGAAACCAAAAAGCCCCGAGATCGTGATGATCTCGGGGCTAAT
This sequence comes from Leucobacter aridicollis, assembly GCF_024399335.1. Classification (NCBI taxonomy): domain Bacteria; kingdom Bacillati; phylum Actinomycetota; class Actinomycetes; order Micrococcales; family Microbacteriaceae; genus Leucobacter; species Leucobacter aridicollis. The sequence continues at coordinate 2,482,404 of NZ_CP075339.1, read as the reverse complement.
CTGTGCGCCCTCACGGGCTCGAACCGTGGACCCGCTGATTAAGAGTCAGCTGCTCTACCAACTGAGCTAAAGGCGCTTGCTGCGGTGTGCAACGGGATATACGATAGCACGCAAATTTTCTACTAATCAAATCGGCTTCGAAAACTGTGTATCCCGCGTGTGCCGCGCCCCTGATGCGGGGCCGTTCTGGGCGCGACACGCCGCGATGCGGGGCCAACGAAACAGGTCTGCTCAGTCCACAACGAGGTTTGCCTGGGTGATCGGCCGGTTCGCCCGCTTGCGTTGGCCCGGCATGAGCACGGCGGCTGCCACAGCGACCGCGATGAGCGAGGCCACCATGACCGAGAGGCGGCCGGTGTCGATGTCGCTTTCGTTGCTGAAGCTGAGCTCCGAGACAAGCATCGCGACGGTGAAACCGACGCCTGCGAGTGCGCCGACACCAATGACCTCACGCCAGAGCACTGAGGAGCCGAGCGTCGCGCGGGTGAAGCGGGTGAGGAGCCAGGTGGTGAGTGTGATGCCGAGCGGCTTGCCGATCACGAGGCCAAGCATGATGCCGATCGCGATCGGATCGAAGGGGAATCGAGAGGCCCCGCCGAGCGACACTCCAGCCGCGAAGAGCGCAAAGATCGGCACCGCGATGAACGCCGACAGCGGGTGGAAACGGCTGTTGAGGGTCTCTGCGACCTCGCCGCCTGTTTTGCCGCGAACAGGCACGAGGAACGCGAGGACGACGCCAGCGATGGTCGCGTGAATGCCCGAGTTGTAGAACAGCGCCCAGGTGACGATGCCGAGGGGGAGCAGGATCAACCAGGCGCCCCACTTCGACCGCGCGAACCACTCGCCCTTCCACCGCATGAGGAACGCGAATACGAGGGCTGGCACTACAGCGATGAGTAGCGGTGTGAGGTTCACGCCGTCGGTGTAGAACACCGCAATGATCGCGATAGCGATGAAATCGTCGACGACTGCGAGCGTCAAGAGGAACATGCGGAGGGCTGGGTTGATTCTTGGCGCGATGAGGCCGAGCACCGCGACGGCGAAAGCAATATCGGTCGCTGTCGGGATCGCCCACCCGTGCGCGGTGTCAGTCCCTGCGTTGACCGCGAGGTAGATCGCCGCTGGGAACATGACGCCGCCGAACGCCGCAGCCACGGGCACGATTGCCGTGCGAGGTGATCGGAGGTCGCCCTCGACGAACTCTCGCTTGAGTTCAAGCCCGACCATGAAGAAGAAGATTGCAAGCAGACCGTCGGAGGCCCAGTGGCCCACGCTCATATGCAGGCCGAGCGCCTCCGGGCCGATCTTGAACTCACGAAGCGTCAGGAACCACTCGGCGATCGGGCTGTTCGCGGCGATGAAGCCGACCAGCGCGGCAACCATGATGATGAGGCCGCCAACGAATTCGCGGCGTAGCAGACGATTGATCCGGACGATCTCTCGCCTGCTGAGGTAGGCGAAGAGTCTTCTGCGCGGGCGTCGCTGGCTGCGTGCAGAGGGAGAGTGCTGAATTGGGGTTTCAGGGGTGGGGCTCGCCATTGAAGACTCCTCGTATGTGGGGTTGCTCGAACATCACGTCGACCAGACTTCCCGACACACCTAACCGCTGAAAACTATCGCATCTTGCCCGTCAATGGCAAGGGATGCGTGTGACGCGGTGCGACTACTCCGCGCCGTACTCCTCGTCTCGCTCCTGCATCGCGACACCTGCGATTGCGAGGACGAGCCCGGCGATCCAGACCCCCCAAACGATGAGTCTGCGCCAGTCACGCGGCATGGTGCTTGTACGGCGAGCCGTGGAGACGACGCCTGCCGCCGCGCCGAGTACGCCGATGTTCGTGAGGTACTTGCCGACCTCAATACGCTGCCGGGCCATGCGGCACCTCCTATCAATGGGTTGGTGAAACCAACTGAATCGCCGCGGGGGCGTTTTCGATCCCACCCTAACGTGTACCTGCTTGGCTGTGGGTTTCGCCGCGCGTCTAGGCTACGCTTGAGGCAGCGTGCGCAAATGCGCTCAACCAACACACCACGGAGGAATTGAGAAGACATGGCTAAGCAGAGCGAGGGTCTGTTCGAGGAGAGCTCACAGGGCTCGGTGAGTGCTGTCACCGCAATCGTCTTTATTCTTTCGTTTGTGCTCGCAATGGGTGGCATTGTTCTCGCGAGCTACGGCTTTAACCCGGCGATCGGTGCAAGCAATGAATTGTTCCTCTTCGTTGGCGGCCTTGTGCTCACAACGGTGGGCTTTGCACTTCCGTTTACGGTCCTGCCTGCGCTCGGGAAGTAGCCGAGCAGAATCGCCACTGAGGCGGGCGTCCGGAGTTTCTCCAGGCGCCCGCCTCAGCTGTACGTCCCGCTACTGGAATCTGCCAGGGCGTAGGATGAGTTCATGGCAGAGAAGTCAAATATCGATATGAAGCCGCGCAGTCGCGACGTTACCGACGGTATTGAAAAGGCCGCGGCGCGCGGCATGCTTCGCGCTGTCGGCATGGGTGACGAAGATTGGGACAAGCCCCAGATCGGGATCGCCAGCTCGTGGAACGAGATCACCCCGTGCAACCTCAGCCTTGACCGGCTCGCGCAGGGCGCGAAAGAGGGCGTGCACTCAGGCGGGGGATACCCGCTGCAGTTTGGCACGGTGTCGGTGTCTGACGGCATCTCGATGGGGCACGAGGGGATGCATTTCTCGCTCGTTTCGCGTGAGGTCATCGCTGACTCCGTAGAGACTGTGATGATGGCTGAACGCCTCGATGGGTCAGTGCTGCTCGCCGGTTGTGACAAGTCGCTGCCGGGCATGCTCATGGCTGCCGCCAGGCTCGATCTCGCGTCGGTCTTCCTCTACGCGGGATCCGTTGCGCCTGGTTGGGTGAAGCTCACCGACGGCACGGAAAAGGAAGTCACGATCATCGACGCCTTCGAGGCCGTTGGCGCCTGCAAGGCCGGCACGATGAGCGAAGAAGATCTGAAGCGCATCGAGTGCGCGATCGTTCCGGGCGAGGGTGCGTGCGGTGGTATGTACACCGCGAACACGATGGCGTCGATCGCGGAGGCGCTCGGTATGAGCCTTCCGGGCTCGGCAGCTCCGCCCTCGTATGATCGCCGCCGCGACTACTTCGCGCACCGCTCAGGTGAGGCAGTTGTGAACATGATCGCGAAGGGCATCACCGCGCGCGACATTCTCACCAAGAAGGCGTTCGAGAACGCGATCACGCTGCTCATGGCCTACGGCGGGTCAACGAACGCGGTGCTGCACCTCCTCGCGATCGCGCGTGAGGCCGAGGTTGACCTCACGCTCGCGGATTTCAATCGCATCGGCGCGAAGGTGCCCCACCTTGCAGACATGAAGCCGTTCGGCAAGTACGTGATGGCTGACATTGACCGTCAGGGCGGCGTTCCGGTCGTGTTGAAGGCACTGCTCGACGCTGGGCTGCTGCATGGCGATGCGCTTACTGTCACTGGCAAGACGATGGCCGAGAACCTCGCGGAGCTGAACCCTGACCCCATTGACGGCAAGGTCATTCATCACCTCGATGACCCGATCCATGCGACTGGCGGCCTGACTATCCTGCACGGCACGCTCGCACCTGAGGGAGCGGTTGTGAAGACCGCCGGCTTCGATGCTGAGGTGTTCGAGGGGCCCGCGCGCGTCTTCGAACGCGAGCGCGCCGCGATGGATGCGCTCACCGAGGGCAAGATCGGCAAGGGCGATATTGTTGTCATCCGCTACGAGGGCCCGAAGGGCGGCCCGGGTATGCGCGAGATGCTTGCGATCACTGGCGCGATCAAGGGCGCGGGCCTTGGGAAAGATGTACTACTATTGACGGACGGCAGATTCTCGGGCGGCACAACCGGCCTGTGTATCGGCCACATCGCGCCTGAGGCCTCGGATGGAGGCCCAGTAGCGCTCGTGCACGACGGTGACCTGATTCGGGTTGACATCGCGGCACAGACGCTCGATCTGCTGGTAGACCCCGCTGAGCTTGAGGCCCGACGTGCGAACTGGGCCCCGCTTCCCCCGCGCTATACGCGAGGAGTGCTCGCAAAGTACGCGAAGCTCGTGCATTCGGCATCTGAGGGTGCCATCACCGGCTAGTTTCCACACCTGTCTTGCGCTGGGCCGCCAATGCCCTGCGCTCATCCACCACCGTAAGAAAGCAAAGAATGACCCTCGAGTCGAACGCTATTCAACGTCAAACAGGGGAGCCGCCAGCCCGCGGCGAACGCATGACCGGCGCCATGGCTGTTGTCCGCAGCCTTGATGCGCTCGGTGTAACCGATGTCTTCGGTCTTCCCGGCGGCGCTGTTCTGCCGCTCTACGACACGCTCATGGGCGATGAACACCTCCGTCACGTGCTTGTGCGTCACGAGCAGGGCGGCGGCCACGCTGCCGAGGGGTATGCAGCCGCATCAGGCAAGGTCGGCGTCGCGATTGCGACCTCGGGCCCAGGCGCCACGAACCTTGTCACGGCAATTGCCGATGCGTACATGGATTCGGTGCCGCTGCTCGCGATCACCGGTCAGGTGTTCTCGCACCTCATGGGGACGGATGCGTTCCAGGAGGCCGACATTATGGGCATTACGATGCCCATCACCAAGCATTCGTTCCTCGTGAAGACTGCCGAGGAAGTACCTGCCGCGATCGCGGCCGCGTACCACCTTGCGTCGACTGGCCGGCCCGGTCCAGTGCTGGTTGACATCACCAAGGACGCACAGGAAGGGGAGCTCGACTTCGTCTGGGATCCGCGCGTCGAGCTGCCTGGCTATCGCCCCATCACGAAGGCGAACAGTAAGCAGATCCAGGCTGCTGCCGAGCTCATCGCCGAAGCGCAGCGTCCGGTCTTCTATGTAGGCGGCGGCGTTGGTCGGGCCGGAGCATCCGAAGAGCTCAAGCAGCTCGCCGAGCTCGTCGGCGCTCCCGTCGTCACCACACTGATGGCTCGTGGCGTCTTCCCAGACTCGCACCCTCAACATCTCGGTATGCCCGGCATGCACGGAACAGTTCCCGCGGTGCTCGCGCTGCAGGAGGCAGACCTCCTCATCACGCTTGGCGCTCGCTTTGACGACCGGGTGACTGGCAAGGCGGCGCTGTTTGCCCCGGACGCGAAGGTCATCCACGCCGACATCGATCCCGCCGAGATCGGCAAGATCCGCGCGGCAGATGTCCCGATCGTGGGCGACGCTGCCGACGTCATCTCCGACCTGATTGCTGCGGTGTCGACGGCGAAGCTCGCCCGGGATTTCGCGGACACCACTGCCTGGTGGGAGCGGCTGCGCGGCCTGCAGGAGACGTACCCGCTCGGCTACGCCGAGACGAGCGATGGGCTGCTGTCGCCTCAGCACGTGATCCAGCGCATCGGCGAGCTGACCGGCCCCGAGGCGATCTACGCCGCGGGCGTCGGCCAGCACCAGATGTGGGCAGCGCAGTTCATCAAGTACGAGCGCCCGAACGCCTGGCTGAACTCCGGCGGCGCTGGCACCATGGGCTACGCGGTTCCTGCAGCCATGGGCGCTAAGGTCGCAGAGCCGGAGCGCACGGTCTGGGCGATCGACGGCGATGGTTGCTTCCAGATGACGAACCAGGAGCTCGCGACCTGTGTCGTGAACAACATTCCGATCAAGGTCGCAGTCATCAACAACTCGTCGCTCGGCATGGTGCGCCAGTGGCAGACCCTCATCTACGATGGTCGCTACTCGAACACTGAGCTCAACACCGGACACGGTTCGCAGCGCGTTCCCGACTTCGTGAAACTCGGTGAGGCGTATGGGTGTCTCGCTATCCGCGTGGAGCGGGAAGACGAGATCGACGCGGCTATCAAGCTCGCGCTTGAGACAAACGACCGCCCTGTCGTGATCGACTTTGTCGTGAGCGCCGACGCGATGGTGTGGCCGATGGTCCGCCAGGGCACGTCGAACAGCGACGTACAGTATGCACTTGAGCAAGCCCCTGAGTGGGAGGAAGAGTAATCATGGCTCGTCACGTACTCAGCCTCCTCGTTGAGGATAAGCCTGGCCTGTTGACTCGCGTCGCCGGCCTGTTCGCTCGTCGCGGTTTCAACATTGAGTCGCTCGCCGTCGGCCCGACGGAGATGGACGGTCTGTCGCGCATCACTGTCGTCGTTGACGAAGACGAGGTGCTGCTTGAGCAGGTCACCAAGCAGCTCAACAAGCTCGTCAACGTCATCAAGATCGTCGAGCTCGACGCGAGCAACTCGGTGCAGCGCGAACACGTGCTCATCAAGGTGCGCGCGGACAACCAGACCCGGTCGCACGTGCTTGAGGCCGTGAGCCTGTTCCGCGCACGCGTCGTCGACGTTGTGCCGGAGGCACTCACAATCGAGGTGACAGGCGACTCCGGGAAGATCGAGGCGTTCCTTCGGGTGCTCGAGCCATACGGGATCAAGGAGATCGCGCAGTCAGGCCTCATTGCGATGGGGCGCGGCTCGAAGTCGATCTCTGAGCGGGTCTTCAAGGTTTAACCGTGCGGCCCGGCCCCGTGTTCGGGCTGCCACAAGATTTCACAGCATCACACACCACACAACAAAGGAGAACGGCCAGTGGCTGAAATGTACTACGACAGCGATGCAGACCTGTCGATCATTCAGGGCAAGAAGGTTGCCATCGTCGGATACGGCTCGCAGGGACACGCGCATGCGATGAACCTCCGCGACTCGGGCGTCGAGGTCGTCATTGCACTGAAGGACGGGTCGAAGTCGATCCAGAAGGCCGAAGAGGCCGGCTTCACCGTGAAGAACGTGGCGGACGCGGCAGAGTGGGCCGACGTCATTATGCTGCTCGCGCCGGATCAGCACCAGCGCGGCATCTACAACGACCATGTCGCGCAGCACATGACCGAGGGCAAGACTCTTGCATTCGCTCACGGCTTCAACATCCGTTACGGCTACATCGAGGCTCCTGCTGGCGTTGACGTGATCCTCGTCGCTCCGAAGGCTCCCGGCCACACCGTGCGCCGCGAGTTCGAGGCTGGCCGCGGTATCCCCGACATCATTGCAGTCGAGGTTGACGCATCGGGCACCGCTTGGGAGACCGCGAAGTCGTACGCGAAGGCTATCGGTGGCACCCGCGCTGGCGTCATCAAGACGACCTTTACCGAGGAGACCGAGACTGATCTCTTTGGCGAGCAGGCGGTGCTCTGCGGTGGTATGAGCCACCTCGTGCAGGCAGGCTTCGAGACGCTCACCGAGGCTGGCTACCAGCCAGAGATCGCCTACTTCGAGGTACTTCACGAGCTCAAGCTCATCGTCGACCTCATGTGGGAGGGCGGCATTGCGAAGCAGCGCTGGTCGATCTCCGACACCGCTGAGTACGGCGACTACGTCTCGGGCCCCCGCGTCATCGACGCTGGTGTCAAGGAGCGCATGCAGGGTGTGCTCAAGGACATTCAGGACGGCACCTTCGCCAAGCGCTTCATCGAGGATCAGGATGCGGGCGCGCCCGAGTTCACTGCCCTCCGCGAGAAGGAAGAGTCGCACCCGATCGAGAAGACCGGTGTCGAGCTCCGCAAGCTGTTCGCATGGCAGCAGCAGGATTCGGATTACGTCGACGGCAGCGCTGCGCGCTAACGGCTGCGCAATGCTCGCGGGCGGTCACGCCTGACGAGACGTCAGCATACGGGCCCCGGGGAGTTTCTCCCCGGGGCCCGTATGCTTACGGTATGTGTGCAGCTGAGTTGGCAGACAGGATCGACGCGGAGCTTCGTGCACGCGCGACCCCGGAGCGCGCCGAGCGCGAGCGAGCATACCTCAAGAGTGAAAACGTACACTACGGTGTCACGGTGCCGCAGATGCGGCAGGCTGTGCGGGCCGCACTTCAGGGCGTGCAGCTCGACCGGCCAGCCCTGCGTGCAGTGGTCACCGACCTGTGGTCGCCGGGAGCTTCCGGCACTCCAGTCCATGAGCGCCGGGCAGCGGCTGTTGAGCTGCTCGAGCGTCATCACTCGGTGCTTGAGATCGCCGACGCCGAATTGCTCGAACGGCTGCTCCGCGAGGCAGGGACATGGGCACTTGTCGACAACATCGCGGCAAACGTTGTTGGGCCTGTCGCCGAGCGCGAGGAGCGGTTCGGCGCCGTGCTTGACAGGTGGCTCGTCGACGATGACTTTTGGCTCCGGCGCGCGGCCCTGCTCGCGCACCTGGTGCCACTGCGCGAGGGGCGCGGCGACTGGGATCGGTTTTCGCGAGCCGCTGACTCCCTGCTCGACGAACGGGAGTTCTTCATCCGCAAAGCGATCGGGTGGGTGCTGCGAGACATGTCGCGGAAGCGGCCAGACGACGTATACGAGTGGCTGCTCCCGCGGGCGCAGCGGGCCTCGGGCGTTACGATCCGCGAGGCGGTGCGACACCTCAGCATCGCGCAGCGGGACGCGGTGCTCGCTGCCCGCTGAGGCGCGGCTGTGCCCCACGGAAGTCGGCGGCAGACGTGTGTCTGCCGATGACGCTCACCCTCCCTGAGCCCGCCTAACCGCCTCGTCCAGCGGCTCGTTTTGTTTTGGCGGTTGCCTCGGCTGCCCACGGGTCCTCGGGCCACGGATGCTTCGGGTATTTGCCCCGCATCTCGCGACGCACGTCTTGGTACGGCCCGTCCCAGAATGACGCAAGGTCGTCGGTCACTGCGAGCGGTCGGCGCGCGGGGGAGAGCAAGTGGAATAGCACCGGAACTTTGCCGCTCACGAGTCTCGGCGTCTCTGCCAGCCCGAACACCTCCTGCAGTTTCACTGCGACGATGGGGCGCCCGCTTGCATCGAGCGCCGGCGCGTAGTCGATGGCGACGGTTGAGCCCGACGGCACGGGCAGCCGCTCGGGCACGAGGTCGTCGAGTCTCGCTGCTTCTGGCCAGGGGAGGAGCCTGCGCAGTGCGCTCGTCACATCGAGGGCTGCGAGGGAGGCCTTTGGGTTCATCCCGGAGAGGTCGGGGCCGAGCCATTCAGGGATGGTGTCAAGAAGCGCCAGGTCCGAGACGTCGGGCCAGGGGTCGTGAAGCTCGCGATGCAGGAGCGCGAGCCTTGCCCGTAGGGTCCCGGCCGCTGTCGTCCAGTTGAGCGCGGTGAGGCCCGTCTCCCGCAGGTGCGCAGCGAACGCCGGGCCTGCGTCGTCCGGGCGCGGCTCGGCTGGGCTGGAGGAGAGCAAGATTGCTCCAAGGCGATCCTCTTCGCGCACCCGCACTTTTCCGCTGTCGATCTTGGCGATGCGTGAGCGTGACCGGAGCGATCCACCGATCTCCACTGCGTCCTCGGCGGTTATGCTTGCGGCGAGCCGGATGACCGCCCCGGTGCCGTCTGCGGCGCGGCCCTCGGCGCGCTGGACCTCGCGGACAGCTATCCACTCCGAAGCTGCGAGTGGGCTGCCTTCGGGGAGCGCTGCACGGGTACCACTCGCGAAGAGGTAGCTTCGGGAATGCTCGGCGGTCCGCCTGGCGATCCACTCGGGGCGGGCGAGAGCTGTGACGCGCCCGCCGCTCGAGCTGTCGCGCGCTGCGTCGCCGTGCGTCTCCGGGGCTCCCCGCAGCTCATCGCTTGCGATCTTTGCGAGTCGCTTCGCCTCCCCGCGCCAGCGGTCCGCGCCCGGCTGCCGTCCGGTCCGGAGCGCGCGGAGCAGCGTCGCGAGATCGGCGTCGCTCGCCCGGTAGTCCCCGGAGAACGCGGCGACAATCTCGCCGACCCGATCAGGATCGCCGGAATCGCGCACCCCCTGGAGCAGTGCGCGTGCCTCGCGGACGCCGAAGGGGAGGCCCGCAACCCGACTTCCGAGCGCTGTCACTCTGTCGTTCGCGTCAGTGAGCTCGAGGGATCGAAGGGTTGCAAGTGCCCTGGCGAGCGCTGCGGGTGGCGCAGGCGTAGCGAGGCGCAGCCCCGCAGCCCCAGGCGTGCCCCAAGCAGCGAGCAGCAGCGCGGCATCGGTGAGGTCTGCCGAGAGGATCTCGGGTGTGACAGCGGCGGGCATCCGGGCGAAATCGGTCTCCGAGAATGCGCGGATAGCTCGGCCGGCCCCCTCACGGGCGGCGCGGCCAGCACGCTGCTCGGCGCTCGCGCGCGACGCGCCAACGGTCACGAGGCCAGTCATGTCTCGCGCCTGGTCTCGCCGTGTCTCGCGAGAGAGCCCAGCATCAATGACAAGTCTGACTCCGGGAACGGTGAGCGAGCTCTCAGCGAGCGCGGTGCTCACGATGATCCGCGGGGCGTCGTGCGCGTGGCGTCCTGAGACCGCGCGATCCTGCTCGCGTGAGGAGAGCCTACCGTGTAGCGGGAGGATATCGACGGGGGAGGCCCCGTTCCGGCTCACGAGGTCGCGGGCGATCCGTGCGACCTCGTCGACCTCGCGTGCGCCGGGGAGGAACACGAGTGCGTCGCTGCCGGAGGCGGCCTGTTCCGTGACAGCGAGCTCGGCGACGTGCGCAAGGAAATCGCGACTCACACCACGGTCGTCGAGGCGCTGGCCCGGTGCCGGGGCGTACTCAATGGATAGCGGGTGCAGCGGCGACGGCACGTCGACAACCTTGGCGTCGAGCAGCTCGGAGGTCGCGGCTGAGTCGAGGGTAGCCGACATTGCGACGACTGTGAGGTCGGGTCGGAGCTCGCGAACCTCGGCGAGCATCCCGAGCAGGATGTCACTGTCAACTGAACGTTCGTGAATCTCGTCCAAGATCACCGCGCCGACGCCCTCGAGCGAAGGGTCTGACAGTAGGCGCCTGAGCAGCACGCCCGGAGTGAGCGCCTCCAGCACCGTGTCGGGCCCCACGCTGCGTTCGCCGCGCACGGTGAACCCAACTGGGCCGCCGATCTGGCTCCCATCGAGACTGGCGAGACGCCTCGCCGCAGCGCGGACCGCAACGCGGCGAGGCTGGCTGAGGAGCGTCGTCTGTGAGCCAGCTGAGGCGCGGGCGAGCCTCGTGACGAAGTTTGCTGTGAGCGCAGGGACGAACGTCGTCTTGCCGGTGCCCGGTGGTGCGGCGATCACTGCAGCACCTGTGGCAATCGCCGCTTCAATTTCTGCTTCAGCGCGTGCGACAGGCAGGCCCGCTCCGATCGCGGAGAGGTCGAAACGGTGGGCACTCATCTATCCATCCTAAAATGCCGCGTGGCCCCGGGAATCCCCGGGGCCACGCGGCGTCAACGTGTTCGAACCTACGCTGCGGGAGCGTTCTCGATGACGATCGGAGCGTCGCTCGGGTTCGCCCACTCTGGAGCCGGAAGCGTGACGTCGGTCGCGCCGCCCTGAATCTCCTTGAGCGCGGCCTCGATCTCGGACGCGTTCTCGGGAACGTTCAGGCCGCACTTCTGTAGCTCGCTCGCGAACTTCAGCGTGAGGCGCTGCTTGCCTGCCTCGACAGCCTCAGCAGTCGTGCCGACGCGCTTGTCAGAGCCCGTCTGAATATCTGAGACGTTCTCGCATACGTGGTAGACCGTGCCGCCGTCGACCCAGACGACCTCGTCCTGGCCGAGCAGCTGGATGACCGTGGACTGGTCAGCGTCGTACTTCTCGACGGATGCCGGGTTGTAATCGATGCCGAGGGCGGTCGCGGCGAGAGCGAGAACGATACCGATAGCGCCTGCGATGCCCTTCTGCTTGCCATCCATGTCTTTGTTCGTGAAAATCAGCACGATGAGCGGAAGGAACGCGATGATCGCGATGATCGCACCGAGCTGGTTCTGCACGAAGAACTTCACGGTCTCGGACTGACGCGCGGGGTCGAGACGGTTCGCCTTCTTCCAGAGCATCGAGCCAGTGATCGCAAGTGCAGCAATCACGACGAGGGCGACGATGAGGGTAACGAACGCCCACTGCGGGAACACGGCGGTCGCGTTCTGCTGCTCGATGAGGCCCGTGTCTTGGTTGCGGACAAGGGTGCCGTCTTCGCCAACGAACTCCCGCTGGCGAAGCAGCCAGAAGATCGAGACTGCCTCAAGCGCGATAGCGACTGCCCAGAGGATCGCGGCGATCCACCTGAACTTCGTCGCCTTCGACTTTGCTGTTGCGGTCGGCGTCCATGACGCGTCGGCTGCGGACTCTGCTGATGCCGCGGCCTTGCCGGACTCATTCTTTTTGGGTTCAACCACGGTGGTGCTATTCCTTTGTCGACATTTCTATGAAGTCGCTTTAAGTGTAGCCCGGCGATAGCGGTTCTCCGGTGACGAATCTGCAACGGATTTACGTCGCAAAGTTAATGGCACTACACAGCAGCGGGAGGGGCGGTGCGGGGCGGAGCCGAAGGGGATCGCTCGGGATCGCATTCTCAGAACCCTCGCGCGGAAGCTCGATAGCATTGTGAGCATGCGAACGGGAAGTGGCGATGAGCGTGAGAGCGCCCTGCACAGTGGGTGGACCGTGGAGGCCACCCCGACTATCGAAGACCCGGCAGTAGCGGCAACCCCTGTGGGAGCAACCGCGGAGGCCGCTGCTGAGTCCGCCGATGAGGCAGGCGCTGGCGAGCGAGAAGCGCAGCCACAGCAGATGAGCAATCTGACGGTCGTGCTGCTCGGGCTCTCAGGCGGCTTGTTCATGCTCTACGCCTGGGTATGGATGAGCTGGGCGCAGTATTACGCTGACGTCAACGCTGCGGCTGCTGCGGGGAGCGGCTCGATCGGTGGTGTGCTCCAGCAGATCGTCTTCTGGATCGCCCCTCTCGCACCCGTCTTCTGGTTCATTTCGGCACTCGTGCTTGCACGCGCGCACACGCGAAAGCTCGTGTTCGCGCTTGTTGCCGGGCTCATCGTTACCTTCCCCCTGCCAATGGTGTTTCTGAGCGGAGCTGCACTGTGAACGTGAAGTTGATCTCTGCGTGGGGCGCCGCTGTGGTGATCATCGCGCTGTACGCCTACGCAGTTGTCGCCGGCATCGGAAACCTCATGGGGATGTCGACCTTCCTCGGCGAAGCTCTCGGGCCGCTGCCCTGGACGCTGCTTGGGCTCGCGATCTTCGTGCCAATTGGTGCGCTGCTCGTCTCGCTCCTCGTTGCCAGGGGACGCACGGCTTGGGTGCGAGTATTGCTCCTCGCGACAGGGCTTTGCGTCGCCGCAGCGGTGCAGCTCGAGATCATGCACCTCATCTCGTAGCTGCTGTGCCGCTGGCTCGCCGCCGGCCCGCCGAGCCCGCCGGCCCGCCGAGCCCGCCGGCCCGCCGAGCCCGCCGAGCCCGCCGAGCCCGCCGACCCGCCGAGACCGCACGCGCCCTCCGACACCGCCTGTCTTTCACTTAAGAAACAGGCGGTCTCGGAGAGCGCGTGCGGTCTCGGCCGCGGTCTCGGCTGGAGGTCGGGGTCGGGGCGAGAGCCGGGGCCGGGCCCGGCCCAGGTCGGGGCCGAGCCGAGCCAGGCCGGCAGGAGGCTGTTAGCCGCTGTACTCGATGACAGTGCGAATACCGCGCCCCTTGCGCATCTCCGCGAACGCCTCGTTCACGCCGCTGAGGGGGATTCGGTCGGTCACCATGGAGTCGAGGTCAACACGGCCCTCCATGTAGAGATCGATGATCTTCGGGAAATCGATCGACTGCCGGCTCGAGCCGTAGTTCGAGCCAATGAGGCGCTTCTCTTGGTCGCTCATGACAAACGGGTCGATCGAGATCTTCACGCCGTCTGCGACCTGGCCGACCACAACGGCAGTGCCACCGCGCCGGATCGCCTCGTAGCATGCCTCGATCGTGAAGGGCAGCCCGATTGCTTCGAACGCGTAGTCGACGCCTCGTCCATCGGTGAGAGCCATGACTGTCTCGACGAGGTCGACCTCGCGGCTGTTGATTGTGTGAGTCGCGCCGAAGGTTCGACCAAGTTCGAGCTTCTCGGCGCTCACATCTGCGACGATGATCTGCTTTGCGCCGGCGAGGCGCGCACCCTGCACGACGTTCAGGCCGACGCCGCCGCAGCCGACAACGAGCACGGTGCTGCCCGGCTCAACCCCCGCGGTGTTTGTGACAGCGCCGATGCCGGTTGTCACTGCGCACCCAACGAGGGCTGCCTGCGCGAGCGGGGCGTCGCGCCGAATCTTGATCGCGGCCGAGGCCGGAACCATGGCGTACTCGCCGAACGAGCCGACTGCGAGGAAGCTTCGCACGTCTTCATCGCCGTCGCGCAGGCGCGGCTTTCCGTCGAAGAAGACATGCTGGTATGCGGTTTCGTTCGCCAGTTGGCAGAGCACGGGGCGTCCCGCAACGCAGAACTCGCACTTCTGGCATGAGGGCGTCCACGAGAGGATCACGTGGTCGTCGGCCTCGAGTCCCGTCACCTCGGAGCCGACGGCGACGACGACACCGGCGCCCTCGTGACCGAGCACGAGTGGGGCAGGGGTCTCCCAATCGCCGTCGAGCGCGTGCAGGTCGGAATGGCAGACGCCAGAAGCGACAAGACGAACGAGTACCTCCTGGGGTCCCGGCTCAGACGAGATCGTGAGTTCGCGGAGCTCGAGGGGTTCGTTCGGGCCGACGAAGACGGCCGCGTTCATGGTGATCATGATGATCCTTTCGAATGAGTCAAACTGAGAGTGGGGACCAGGTGCGGAGCGCGCGGACGATCTCGAGTAGCCGCTCGGGCTCGCCAGCGGGGAACGCTGTGGCTTTGAACACGGGCGGGATGAGCACCCACACGTAAGATCCGCCCATCGGGGTGAGCGTGAGCGTACGCGAGGTGCGCGGGCCCGACACTGTTGCGGTGACAAGGTCTACGCCGCGCAGCAAGTCGCCCACGGAACGGTGGAGCGCGGCGAGCGCCCCGCCACCGCCAGAGGAACTGGCTGCAGCGGGGCGAGCCGCGGGGAGTCCCGCGCCGCCAGCCCCAGAGCCCGCCCGCACGAACTGCGGGCCGCTGCGGGCGCGGTGCGAGAGCTTCAGCCCGGTCGGCACGTCGGACTCGGCCGGAAGGGCGACCGAGAGCGTGAGGTTGTAGACCCGCGAGAACACGAAGTTGCCGCCCGCGTAGCTCAGGGTGACGTCGATGCCGTCCCGGGTGCGTGCCGTGACCGAGGTCATGTCGCTCGCCACGACCTCGCCAAATTCGGTAGCGGTTCGCAGTAGCGCGGCGCGGGCACGATCGACGATCGGTCCCGAACCCGCGAGCGGGTGCTTGCGCACGCGTGCGTGTGTCATCGAACTTCGCCGTCTGTCTCGCGCTGCAGGACCGACGGAGCCGCGAGCGGCGAGCCGAGCTCGTCATCGCCCAGACTCTCAGAACGCACGACGATGTTGTTCTGTGTGTGCGTGAGGTCTGTCGGGGTGAAGAGCGGGAGTCGGTTGCGCTTCAGCCAGATCACGCCGAACAGTGCGATCGCGCCGAGGATGATTGCAGCGCTCGACCAGATGACGATGCGCTGGCTCATCTCGGGGACGATGAACACGATGAGGTAGACGCACGACGCAATGCCGAGAATCTGGGGCAGCGGGTAGAACGGCGTCTTGAACGGACGGCGCGCGTTCGGGTAGCGCTTGCGAAGCACGATGACGTCGATCTGGGCGATGATGTAGCTGAACAGCCAGGTCGTACATGCGATGCTGATGAGGTTCAAGATCAGTTCGATGCCGCCCTCGGCGAAAGTCGAGTAGAGCAGCACCGAGGCCATGCACGCGGCTGTCACGAGCATGCCTGCCCACGGTACGCGAGTGCGGCGGCTGACCTTTGCGAGCCACTTCGGCAGGAGGCCCTCGTTTGCGAGGCCGTAGAGCATCCGCGGGATCGCCGCGAGGTATGAGTTGCCGGTCGAGAACGACGCGAGGATCGTGACGACGGTCATGATGACGCCGCCGGCGGCGCCAAAGATTGCTGTCGCGCCGACGACGTGCGGGATCGAGGAGCTCGCCATCTCGCCAAGGTCGGCGAAGCGGGTCGCGCCCCAGCCGAACAGCACGTCGACGACAAAGATCGTGCAGACACCGACGATCATCGCGGCCGGGATCGTCTTCCACGGCTTCTTGACCTCTTCGGCGAGGGGAGCAACGAACTCCATGCCGATGTAGAGCCAGATCGCGACGGCGCCCATTGACGCGAGGGTGCCCCAGTCAGTGTTGAGTGCCGGGTTGTCGACGGGCGTCTGGCTGGTGAAGCCAAAGACTCCGGCCAGGCCCATGATCGCGAGGATGCCCATGAGGCCGAACACGACCGGGATTTGCACGCGAGCGAAGATGTCGACGCCCGCGATGTTCAAGACGAGCAGGATCGCGAGCAGGAGGAACGAGAACGCCGCGGCAGGGAAGCCCGTGAGGCTTTCGAATGAGTCGCCGGCGACCATCAGCTGGGTGCCGCCGTCTGCCGAGACGAGCACGAGGTAGCCACCGAGCACCGCGAGGATCGCTGGGAGTCTGCCGAGCGCGGGGAGGGTGTACTCGCCGACCATTCCGCCGCCTGGCAGCATCGACGCGAGCTCGCCGTACGAGATCGCGACCATCGTGATGATGATGAGGCCAATGAACGCAGGAATCGCGAACGCGAGTCCGCCAGTGCCAAACCCGTTGCCGAGGGAAACCATCGCGGTTCCCGAGACCACGAGTCCTGTTGATGCCGCGTAGGCGGCGCCGAAGCCGAGACTTCGCTTGAGTTTTGTCATACATCGCTCCTTTGCGGTGGGGGCCGGTGGGGCCACACTCAAGCATGCGGAATCCAGAGCGTTGGCGCATTCGCCAGTTTGCACAAATATCGGTGCTGTGCCGACGGTTTGTCGGGTGGGCGGATACGTGGCGTGTGGCTAATTGTCGATAAGGCTATGGCCTCATCGACATTTTGTTGGAGAGGCCTTAGTTCTGTAGATATCTCAGCGCGAGCGCGAGCTCCGCACGCGCCTGGAAATCCTCAAGGTCTGTGCCAGTCAGCACCGAAATCTGCTGCAACCTCGCCCCAAGAGTGTGCCTGTGGATGCCGAGGTCTCGCGCAGCTGGCAACGGCCGGCCGTGGTGGCTGAGCCACACACGCAGCGTCGTGAGTAGTTCGGTGCCGTGCTCGACGTCGTAGGTGGTCACTGGGCCAAGCAATCTGCGTGCGACGTGAGCGGCCTCCGAGGAGTCGATGAGGTCCGACACTCCCTCTCGCCAAATGTCGGGGAAGGCGGTGACGGTCGCGGCCTCTCGCCGGAGGCCGAACTCCGCCGCCTTCTTCGCCTCGTCCAGGGCCAGTGCGAGCCCCTCCCAGCGGTCGCAGCGTGATCTACCGAGCGTGAGCGGGAACGTCTCAAGATGAGCGATGACCCTATCGGCGTCGCGCTCGTGTGCGAGAACTGCGAGGTCGCCACGATACTCCGCAAAGAAGATTCCGAGGTCCTCTTGAAGCTGCAGCGCCTCCAGTGCAGGCAGCACCCGAACCGTCTCGACGTCGCGCGGCACCCCAACGATCGTCACAAGCGGTACCTGGGGGAGTGGTCGCCACACGCTCTCGACGATGTGGGAGGTCACGCCAACATTTCCAGACAGCACGAGCTGCAGGAGTGCGTCGCGCAGCGTCGAGTGTAGCCGCTCAAGCGCCTGGTTCTGCTCGAGCGAGACACTCACGAGCGCAAGCACGCTCGACAGCACGTTGCGCGAGACGTCATCGAACGCCTGGCTTAGCGTCAACACGAGCATCCCGCTCGGCTCGCCTGGCTCCCCGAGCAGCTGGAGGATCGCTTCAACGTCGGCGGTGACCTGTGCTGAACGGAACCGCTGGCCGCCCGCGAGTGTTTCTTGCACAATCGCGGTGAGCTTTGGCTCAGAGAGGCGTCTCCCGTCTGGCGCGTCAATCACGATCACGGGGTGACCGAGCGGGTCATACAGGGCAACACCACAGCCGAGCTGCCGTGCGGTCTCCCGCAGCGTCGCGCTGAGTCCGTCGCGCCGCGTCGCGGCATTCGCGATCGCTTTCTGCGCCCGCAGCGAGCGCCCGTACCGCTCCGTCTGGTCGCGCTGCAATACGCGGGACGCCTCCTGCAGGATGTCCATGAATGAGATCTCGTATGGCACTTCGAATAGGATGAGGCCATGGCGCCTACACGCTTGGGCGAGCGGGTGAGGCACCCCGCGGTGCAGCACGTCGCTGCCAAACCCGATTCCGATTACACCGTGCGCGGCGACGAGCGCAACGTAGTCCTCGTACACGCGCTCAAGGCGAGCTGGGGAGACGCGGACCTCTGGGATTGCGGGATCGGCGGCCTCAGTGACTGGAAACTGCCAGCCGAGGGTGAGAATCACCTCAGCAGGGCCGAGGAACGGCGTCGGGTCGACCATGTCCGTGGCATGCAGCCACTCGAAGTCGCGGTCGAGCGCTTGCTCATCGGTCGTGCCCTCCTCGCCGCCAACGATCAGGTTGAGGTGGAGCGACGGGTTCTGGAGAAGCTTGCGAAGGCTGAGGGACACGACACCATCGTAAGTGGCAGCGGCGCCATCGCGCCGAGAAATCGCACGCAACTTCACCGGCGAGAGGCCTGAACGGGCAGTCACGCTGCGTCACGCGTGAAAGCGCGCGCATATTCGAGCAGTAGACTGGGGATCCGCGCTCCTGCGCCTCAACATGTGACGCTTCAACTATGCCGAAGGAACCACTCGTGACAAAGCCGGTCGTGCTGATCGCCGAAGAACTTTCGTCCGCCACTATCGCCGCGCTCGGCCCCGACTTTGACGTGCAGAACGTCGACGGTACCGACCGCGACGCACTCCGATCGGCGCTCGCAACCGCCGACGCTGTGCTCGTGCGATCGGCCACGCAGCTCGATAGCGAGGCGATTGCTTGGGGGCCGAACCTCAAGGTCATCGCCCGCGCGGGCGTGGGTCTCGACAACGTCGACATCAAGGCTGCGACGCAGGCTGGCGTCATGGTCGTGAACGCGCCGACGTCGAACATCATTAGCGCGGCTGAGCTGACTGTCGCGCATATTCTCGGCCTCGCGCGCCACCTGCCTCGGGCCCACGGCTCGCTGTCTGCGGGTGAGTGGAAGCGCTCCTCGTACACGGGTACCGAACTCTACGAGAAGACGATCGGCATTATTGGTCTCGGCCGGATTGGTGCGCTCGTCGCCGAGCGGCTGCGCCCCTTCGGTGTTGAGCTCATCGCGTTCGACCCGTACGTGACTGCCCCACGCGCCCAGCAGCTCGGAGTCCAGCTCGTGTCGCTCGAGGAGCTCGTGGAGCGCTCGGACTTCCTCACAATCCACATGCCCCGCACGCCCGAGACGCTCGGCATGATCGGTGCAGAGCAGCTGAAGGCAATGAAGTCGACCGCGTACGTGGTGAACGTCGCTCGCGGCGGGCTGATCGATGAGGCCGCGCTCGCTGAAGCGCTCGCCGCAGGCGAGATTGCTGGCGCCGCGCTTGACGTGTTCGTGCAGGAGCCGCCCGCCGATAACTCGCTCACCGGCCTGCCGAACGTAAACGTCACCCCGCACCTCGGCGCTTCGACTGCTGAGGCGCAGGAGAAGGCTGGCGTCGCGGTTGCGAAGTCCGTGCGCCTTGCGCTCGCTGGCGACCTCGTACCCGACGCTGTCAACGTTGCCGGCGCTGGCATCGACGAATACGTCCGCCCGGGCCTGCCGCTCACCGAGAAGCTCGGCCAGGTGTTTGCAGGCCTCGCTGCAGGCGCGCTCGCCTCGATCGACATCGAAGTGCACGGCGAGCTCGCCGAGCACCGCGTTGAGGCGCTCCGCCTGGCGGCGCTCAAGGGCATCTTTTCGAAGATTGTCTCGGACCCGGTGTCATACGTGAATGCCCCACTCCTCGCGGAGCAGCGCAATGTCGAGGTCCGTTTCTCGACCGATGCAGTTGCCGAGAGTTTCCGCAACATCATCACGATTCGTGGTTCGCTCACTGACGGCACTCAGCTGTCGGTCTCGGGCACGCTCACTGGCCCGAAGCAGATTGAGAAGCTGATCGAGGTCAATGGCTACGACGTCGAGCTGCCGCTCACTGAGCACCTGCTCGTGCTCAGCTACACAGACCGCCCTGGCATCGTCGCGACGCTCGGCGGGAAGCTCGGTGACGCGGGCATCAATATCGCGAGCATGCAGATCGCGCGCGACGAGAAGCGCGGCATGGCGCTCTCGGTGCTGACGATCGATTCGCCGCTCGCTGAGGATCTCGTCGATTCGCTCGCCGAGTCGATCGGTGCGGAGGCGGCGCGCGCTATCGTCGTCGACGCGTAACCCAATCCTGCTGAGGGGCTAGGCCGAATGATTGCGGTCTAGCCCCTTTTGCGTTCCTCTGACCTTCGGAGGCTGTCGCCCGCGAGCAGTGCCCCGCATACGAGTGCTGCCAGCGCAATCCCAGCTGTCGCGATCGCGCCATCGGACGTCTCGAGAAAGCTCGTTGCGGCCGGATGCGCGGTGCGAACCTGATCGGAAAACTCCCACCAGCCGTCTGCGCTCTTGGCGTTCGTGAAGCTCGTTCGGCGCGCTCCGTCAAGAGACTCGGCGAGCCATGGGCGGACGATCGCGTTGAGTACGATGGCGACGCCGACCGGAACCGCGACGCAGAGGGGGAGCATGAGCGCCCGGAACCGAGTACGTGATCGAGGCATACGGCGAGTGTATCGGCGAGGGATCCTCCGCCCGTTCTGAGGGGGCCGATGCTATCCTGGCCATGCGGGTATCACCCCGCGTCAATGTTGAATCGAGCCCGTCGGTGGTGGGCTGGTCTTCGGTGGTGGATCTCTCTGAGTAAACTCCAGGGCGGTCGTCTACTGAACATCAGCTCCGGATCGCACCGCGTTAGCGCAGCAGCGCTTCCGGACTGCCCCCGCGTGCTCACGTATGTAAGGAGTACCCGTGGAGGGTCCTGAAATCAAGTTCGCCGAGGCCGTTCTCGACAACGGTAAGTTCGGCAAGCGCACCATCCGCTTCGAGGCAGGCCGCCTCGCACAGCAGGCGCAGGGCGCGGTCGCCGCGTACCTCGACGAGGAGACAATGCTCCTCTCGGCAACGAGCGCCTCGAAGCAGCCGAAGGATCACTTCGACTTTTTCCCGCTTACCGTGGACGTCGAGGAGCGCTCGTACGCTGCAGGCAAGATCCCCGGCTCGTTCTTCCGTCGCGAGGGCCGTCCCTCGACCGAGGCGATCCTCGTCTGCCGTCTCATCGACCGCCCGCTGCGCCCGTCGTTCGTTGACGGCCTCCGCAACGAGGTGCAGATCGTCGTGACCGTGCTGTCGATCGCACCGGGCGAGTTCTACGACGCGCTCGCGATCAACGCCGCGTCGATGTCGACCCAGATCTCGGGCCTGCCGTTCTCGGGCCCGATTGCGGGCGTCCGCCTCGCGCTCATCGGTGACCAGTGGGTCGCGTTCCCGAACGTCGAGCAGCTGAAGGACGCCGTTTTCGACCTCATGGTCGCCGGCCGCGTTGTCACCAAGGCTGACGGCACCGAGGACGTAGCGATCATGATGGTCGAGGCTGAAGCGACCGAGGATTCCTGGAACCTCATCAAGGGCGGCGCAACCCGCCCGGACGAGGCGATCGTCGCGCAGGGCCTCGAGGCGGCAAAGCCGTTCCTCACCCAGCTCGTCAAGGCGCAGGAGCAGCTCGCCGCGCAGTCGGCCAAGGAAGTCCAGGAGTACCCGGTCTTCCTGCCGTACACCGACGAGGTCTACGCAGCGGTCGCGGCACTCGCTGAGACCGAGCTCGCTGGCATCTACCAGATCGCTGACAAGCAGGAGCGCCAGGACGCCGACGACGCACTGAAGGCGCGCGTCAAGGAGCAGATCGCGGCCAAGGTCGAGGCAGGGGAACTCCCCGCCGAGGCAGACGGCCAGGTATCGGCCGCCTACAAGTCGGTCACGAAGAAGATCGTTCGCGGCCGGATCCTCACCGACGGTGCTCGCATCGACGGCCGTGGACTTCGCGACATCCGCGCGCTCGACGCAGAGGTGCAGGTCATCCCGCGCGTGCACGGCTCGGCGATCTTCCAGCGCGGCGAGACCCAGATCATGGGCGTCACCACGCTGAACATGCTCAAGATGGAGCAGCAGATCGACTCGCTCTCGCCCATCACGTCTAAGCGCTACATGCACCACTACAACTTCCCGCCGTACTCGACCGGTGAGACCGGCCGCGTTGGCAGCCCGAAGCGACGCGAGATCGGCCACGGCTTCCTTGCTGAGCGTGCGCTCGTTCCCGTGCTGCCCGCACGCGATGAGTTCCCCTACGCGATCCGCCAGGTATCCGAGGCGCTCGGTTCGAACGGCTCGACCTCGATGGGTTCGGTCTGCGCATCGACCCTGTCGCTGCTCAACGCTGGCGTGCCGCTCCGCGCGGCCGTCGCGGGCATCGCGATGGGCCTCGTGTCCGACACCGTGAACGGCGAGACGCAGTACGCGACCCTCACCGACATTCTCGGTGCGGAGGACGCGCTCGGCGACATGGACTTCAAGGTCGCAGGCACCTCGGAGTTCATCACCGCGCTGCAGCTCGACACGAAGCTCGACGGAATCCCGTCGGACGTTCTTGTCGGCGCTCTCGCGCAGGCGAAGGAAGCCCGTACCGCGATCCTCGACGTCATGGATCAGGCGATCGACACTCCTGACGAGATGGCGCCCACCGCGCCTCGCGTCATCAGCGTGCAGATCCCGGTCGACAAGATCGGTGAGCTCATCGGGCCCAAGGGCAAGACGATCAACGGCATCCAGGACGAGACCGGCGCCGACATCTCGATCGATGACGACGGCACCGTCTACATCGGCGCAGTCGATGGCCCGTCGGCCGAGGCTGCTCGCCTGCAGGTGAATGCGATCGCGAACCCCCAGAACCCTGAGGTTGGCGAACAGTACCTCGGTACTGTCGTGAAGAACGCAGCTTTCGGCGCGTTCGTCTCCCTGCTCCCGGGCAAGGACGGCCTGCTGCACATCTCCGAGGTGCGCAAGCTCGTCGGCGGCAAGCGCATCGAGTCGGTCGACGAGGTGCTCTCGATCGGTCAGAAGATCCTCGTGAAGATCACGAAGGTCGACGATCGCGGCAAGCTCTCGCTCGAGCCCGTCATCGAGGAGGCAGCCGCTGACGCTCCTGCTGAGGCAGCAGCTGAGGCTGACGCCGAGTAGTTCTCGCTACACGAGCACGGCGCCCGTCGCTCCCGAGAGGGAAGCGGCGGGCGCCGTGCTGTTGTTGGGAGGCGCCACAAGGGGTTGCGGCGCCGGGGTGTTGCTACTTGTCGCGGCTGGGGATGAGCCCGAACGCGATCCAGAACCCGATTGCGTCGACGACGATGCCGCCGCCGAACAGCCAGAACGCCCACTCGTGCATGCTGAACGCGAGGGCCATCATGTAGAACCCGCCGAAGACGAGCACCATGGCGAGTACGACGAGCAGCACTTCAGAGAAGGGCATGCGGGGCGTCGGGCTCGGCTCGAACAGACGTTCCTGTGCCGGCTTCTCGGGGGCGGATTCGCCGAGAGACATAACTTACCTCACTAATGATTTGTGCGCTAATGAATGCGATGCGAATCAAGTATAGGCGAGCCCAGGGAAATGCGCGACAATGAGAACATGAATGACGTGGACCCGCTGCTACTGGAGCGTCAGGTGTGCTTCGCACTCTCTGTCGCATCGCGAAGTGTGATTGGTGCGTACAAGCCCGTTCTTGACCCGCTCGGCATCACGCACCCGCAGTACCTCGTCATGCTCGCGCTCTGGGAACATAAGCAGCTCTCGCTCAACGGACTCGCGCAACTGCTGAGTCAAGAGCCATCGACGCTGTCACCACTCGTCAAACGTCTCGAGCGCGAGGGGTTCGTCGCCCGCGTGCGCAGCACGAGCGACGAGCGCAAGCTTGAGATCACCCTTACTGACGTGGGGGAGGCGCTGCGTGAACGGGCCACTGCAGTCCCTGCGGAGATGGCACGCCGCCTCGGGATGACTGTCGAGGAGCTCACCGGAATCCACGAGTCGATGCTGCGACTCGTCGAAGCCGCAAAGCGTGCTGGCACGGTCGATGAGTTGGTCTCGGGGAACTGATGCTGCTCGGCGTGCGCCAGCGTTCCGCGTGACGCCGCGCCTCACTGACCAGATTCACCGGCGCGGCGGACTAGTCTGGAGTGATGCGCGAACCCATTCTGTTTCCTCTCGACCTACCCGAACTCTCAGTTGAGCTGGGCGGCGGAACGATCCGACGCACGGTGCATCCAAGCGGGCTGCGGATCCTGACCGAACACATGCCGGCAGCGCGCTCAGCGACAGTTGGATTCTGGATCGGAGTCGGCTCACGCGACGAACAAGCCGAGCGAACAGACGCACCCGGCAGCCTGGGGTCGACCCACTTCCTTGAGCACCTGCTTTTCAAGGGCACGCCGGCTCAGGACGCCTACCAGATCGCCACGAGCTTCGATCGCATCGGTGCCGAGCACAACGCGCTCACCGCCAAGGAATACACATGCTATTACGCGAAGGTGCGCGACGCCGACTTCGAGCACGCCGTCGGCTCGCTCGCCGACATGGTCACGAACTCGCTCCTCGATGCCGACGAATTCGAGATGGAGCGGGGCGTGATTCTCGAGGAGCTCGCGATGGCCGCCGACGATCTCGGCGACGTCGCGAGCGAGCGATTCTTCGAGGAAGTACTCAAAGACCACCCGCTTGGGCGCCCGATCGGCGGCAACCCAGACACGATCCGGGCAGCCAATCGCGACGACGTGGATCGTCACTACCGTGACCGTTACGACCCGTCGACCCTCGTCGTCACTGCTGCCGGAGCGGTAGACCACGACAGGCTCGTCGAGATGGTGCTCGCCGCTCTGAACGCCTCGCACGAAGAGCGCTGGCACACCGACCGCGCCGGAGTTCCCGAGCGCCGGGAGCGCGGCGGCCTTGAGCCCGTCGATACCCGTGCGGCGGGGGAGGGGTTCGTGACCGTCGAGCGCCCGAGCGAACAGATCAACCTGCTGCTCGGCGCCCCAGGCTTTGTGGCAGGGGACCCGCGCCGGTTCGCCTTCGGCATGATGAACTCGGTGCTTGGCGGGGGCATGTCGAGCCGACTGTTCCAGGAGATTCGCGAGAAGCGTGGACTCGCCTACACAACGTACTCGTTCGGCGCGAGCTATTCAGACGCCGGACTGTTCGGGATCTTTGCGGGCAGCGCGCCTGAAAAGACCGCGCAGGTGATCGAGCTCAGTAAGCAGGAGCTCGCGAAGATCGCCGCAGACGGCATCACCGAGGAAGAGTTTGAGCGGTCGCTCGGGCAGATCGCTGGATCGTCGGCGCTCGCGCTCGAAGACACCGAGACCCGCATGGGGCGCCTTGCCCGCGCTGAGCTCGGCGCCGGCGAGTTCTACGACCTCGACACTTCCCTCGAACGGTTCGAAACGGTCACGGCAGACGAAATTAAGTCGGTCGCCACCCACTTCGCACACGCGCCGCTCACCGTCGTCGCTGTCGGCGACACTGGCAAGATGCCTCGGTAACGATTTCGGCGCCGCGACAACCCAATTGGGTTGTCGCGGCGCCGAGGCGTCGTTCGTTCTGGCTACTCGCCGCGGAGGCGGCGAAGTCCCGCACGCCAGTAGCGCTGGATCGTTGGAACCTTCTTGCCTTCGTACTTACCGAGAATCGAAGGGATCAGCTCCTTCGTGCCCTCGGTGAGGGCGTAGTGGTCCTCCTGCGAACGGCGACGTGTAATCAGCATGCCGATGTCGACGCCCTGCGAGACGATCTCACCCGGGCCGCTGCTGCGGAACCAGAAGGCCTCGTTTGGCTCGTCGATCTCCTGCCAGTCAATGTCAGGAGACACGAACTCGAGGGAGCCCCCAGCGCCGATCCTGTACCTGCCGGTGCGTGGGGCGACAGTCGTGCGCTCTGTTTGAGGGCGCTGGTGCTGAATCACGAGCGTGCTCCAGGTTTGGCCCGCGACGGCCGCGCTGCTTTCAGCGTGGATCGCGTCGAGGTCAAGCGTGAAGTCAGTCCCCGAATACTCAAGCACGTGGAACGCGAACAACGGCAGCGCCGGATGAGTTTCGGCGTTTCCTGGCGCAGTCGAGAGGCCCTGCAGATTCGAATGTGAAGAGGATCCGCTAATGCGCGGATTGAGCTCGCCGAGGTACACCTCGCCAGTATCGGTATCAAGCAGCGTGCTCACTTCGAGAATGCCGCGGTAGCCCTCCTGCGCCAGCCTGTCGCAGAAGCGCTGAACGACGCCCGAGACCCGAGCGCGCGTCTCGTCGCTCACAAGTGACGGATACATTTCGCTGCCTGCCCAACCGCCCTTGTAGCGCGTGAGCTCTGGGTGCCCGGTGATCTCACGGAGGACAGGGCCGACGACGGTTCCCGCGCTCGTGATCACGGCCTCGGTCGCGAGCGGTTGGTGGTTGATGTAGCGCATCACCTTGATCGTCGGCGCCGAGGCGCCCGAACCCGAGATTTCGCTGGCGATGCGATCGAAGTCAGCGCGCGATGAGACAAAGTACGTCGTGCGGCCAGAGTCACCGTAGGGAAGCTGGATCACGAGGTTCTCGCCCAGGTCGTGCTTCTCTGCCTGCGCGCGGAGGTCGTCCCAACCAGAGACAGTCGTGAGGATGTTCGGCACGCTATACGTCTCGGCCTCATTTCCGAGCTCGGTTGTGACAATTTTCGAGTCAAGGTGCTTTCGCAACTTGATCGACGGCATGATGAGCTCGTACCCGAGCTCAGCGCACAGTCGCTCTGATTCCTCATCGAACATCGCGATCGCGATCTGCGGCGTAAAGCCGGCCGGCGTGTGCGTACGGATGTGCGCCTGAACCTGGTCGTTCTGGAGCAGCCAGTTCACAACGTTGATGTTGCCGCGCGGTTCGAGCTTTGGCACGTTGCTTGGGGAGAAGCAACGCGGGTTCTTGCCGTCCCAGCTGTCGCTCAGCGTGATGTAGCTGAAACCCTTCACGGCACGGTCGACGCCAAGGAGGTTCGTCGCGCTTCGGCTGAGATAGAAGATCGGTTGCGGGGACTCTGCGAGGTATGTCTTGATCTCGTCGAGAGTGCGGAGCGTCGCCTGGGGGCGCTGAGCAGCAGTCATACTTCGAGGCTACCGCAGCCTCGCCTCGCTAGACTCGAAACATGAGTGCGAGTGTGACGAGTGTTGCGGTTGCTGGGGCGTCAGGGCGGCTCGGTGCGTTGATCTGTGATGTGGTCGAGAACCACCCCGACTTTGAGCTGTCAGCTCGGCTCTCGAGCCGGAGTGGGGCCGACGACGGCGCTGACGCCCAGATCTTCATCGACGTCACGACGCCCGAGTCGTCGCCTGCCCTCGTCGAGCGTGCGGTCAGGCGTGGACAGCGGGTTCTCGTCGGGACGAGTGGGTGGTCGGCCGAACGGCTGAGCGACCTCGAAGAGCTCGTAGCCGAGGTCGACGGCGCCGGAGTCATTGTCGTTCCGAACTTCTCGCTTGGCTCAGTGCTCGGGACGGCGCTCGCGCAGATCGCAGCACCCTACTTCGATTCAATCGAGGTCATTGAGGCCCACCACCAGGGAAAGATCGACTCACCGTCGGGAACGGCCGTGCGCACCGCCGAGCTCATGGCTGGCGCCCGAGCGCACGCGGGCCGGGAACCCATCGACGCGCCATTTGCCGATCAGCGCGCACGCGGGGAACTCGTCGCTGGAATTCCAGTACACAGCCTGCGGCTCGCAGGCGTCGTTGCGCGGCAGGAAGTTCGGTTTGGAGGAGCCGGAGAAGTACTCACCGTGCAGCACGATACCTACTCAGGCGAGAGCTACGTCGCCGGGATTCGGGCTGGGCTCGAGGCCGTGCGCGACGCGGCGGGTCTCACCGTTGGGCTCAACCGAGTCCTCGGCCTCGGAGCTGGCCTGTGAACGCGCGCACGCGCGCGATCCTTGGCGTCTCGCTCATGAGCGCGCTCCTCGTGCTCTACTTTGCGTTCGCCGGTTTGAAGGCATTGGCGCTCTTGGGCACTGGCGATGCGATTGCGGTGCTGATGGGCGTCGCACTGCTCGTGTTCCCGATTCTCGGTGCCTGGGCGCTTGTGCGGGAGATCATGTTCGGATTCGCGTCGACGAAGCTCGTTGATGCGCTCGCGGAGGCGGGTGAGCTTCCGGAGGAGTTGGTCGACGTCGAGGTGACCCGCGCCGAGGTGCGCCAGGTCGCCGACGCTGCATTCCCGAAGTACCGAGAGGCGGCGGAGGCGCCTGGCGCGGGCTGGCCGGAGTTTCTGCGACTCGGGCTCGTATACGACGCGGCCGGCGACCGAAAACGCGCCAGAAGTGCGATTCGACAAGCGATTTCGTTGAAGCGTGGCTGATTTCGTTCAATATCGACGGTAAATTAGGGCATATCGCCCGAGTCTGCTTACAATCTTCCGCGTACAAGATGGCCTGCCCACAAGGCACCAGGTCATTGAAATCCGATGGAGGACGATAGAACGCGATGAGTAAATACGACCTCGGCGACGCCGACCCGGCTACCCGAACACTCGATTCAGTTTCGGGTATCAGCAAAAAGGGTCTCGAATCCGGCACCGTGGGTGTGATGGGCGCGCTCGTCATCGGTCTTTCGGTCTGTGCACCCGCGTACACGCTGACGTCGGCCATCGGCCCGGCAGCAAGTGAGGTCGGTTACCAGACTCCCGCGATCTTCCTCATGGGCTTCCTGCCCATGCTGCTCGTCGCAATCGGCTACCGCGCGCTGAACACTGCGATGCCAGACTCGGGCACATCGTTTACGTGGGCGACCCGCGCATTCGGGCCCTGGATCGGCTGGATGGCCGGCTGGGGCCTCATTGCTGCCACCGTGCTCGTGCTCTCAAACCTCGCCGGCATCGCGGTTGAATTCCTGTTCCAATCCATCGCGATCATTGCTGACAATCCTGACATCGCGCTCTTGTCGGACAACAAGTTCATCAACATTGCCGTCTGCCTCGGCTTTATGGCGATCGCAACGTTCATCTCGTACCGGGGCATGACCTCGACGAAGATCTTCCAGTACATCACCGTCTTCTTCCAGGTAGCGGTCATGCTGTGGTTCGCGACAGCCATGTTCATTGGCGCCGCTGATCCCGCGAACACGGAGGGCAAGCTGCCCGAACTCTCGTGGTTCAACCCGCTCGAGGTCTCATCCTTCAGCGCATTTGCCGCCGGCATCGCTGTCTCAATCTTTGTCTACTGGGGCTGGGACACTGTGCTCACCATGGGTGAAGAAACCAAGAAGTCCAAGGGGCGCATGTCGACCGAGAGCAAGGCTGCGATGATCCTCGTGCTGATCCTTGTCGTCATGTACGTCGGCACCGCCGCGGCGACAGTCGCATACGCCGGAATCGGTGACGGCCCCACGGGCCTCGGAAACACCGACATTGCAGAGAACGTCTTCGCCGCGCTCGCACACCCGGTGATGGGCCCCGCCGCGATCTTCCTGTCGCTCGCGATCCTCGTCTCGGCGATGGCCTCGATTAACTCGACAGCAATCTCGCCCGCACGGACGCTCCTCGCCATGTCGCACTACGGCGCGATCCCCGCGTCAATCAAGAAGATTCACCCGAAGCACAAGTCGCCCTACGTCGCGCTTTTCCTCTCCTCGATCGTTGCGTCGGTCTTCTACGCGATCATGCGCTTCATCAGCGAGGACGTGCTCTGGGACACCATCACCGCGCTCGGCATGATGGTCTGCTTCTACTACGGCATTACGGCGCTCGCGAGCACCTGGTACTTCCGTAAGCTGGCGCCGCGCGAGGGCCTCGGGTCGCTGCTCTCGAAGGTCATCCTTCCAGGCCTCGGCGGACTCCTGCTGCTCGTTGTCTTCGTGCAGACGACCATCGACAGCCTTGACCCGGCAGCCGGTTCGGGCAGCAACATCGCTGGCATCGGGCTCGTCGGCCTGATCGGCATCGTGATGCTCGGCCTCGGCGTCGTGCTCATGGTCATTCAGTCGCGCGTCTCGCCCCGATTCTTCAAGGGCCAGGTGCTGAGCACCACTGACGCGACGAACGACACGTCGGCGCTGGAGCTCTTCGACGACGGCCTCGACGGCTAGGTTTGTCTCGAGACTCAGGCCCGCGCTGATTCGGCGCGGGCCTGAGGTGTGTTCGGGGGGCTGCACTGGTGCTCGGCCCCGGCCTCGGCACGTATCCCTGGGATCTGCAGTAGCTATGCAGTCTGGGCTTTGGGAGGGCAGATGTTCTGCAGATCTCAGGTGTAGCGTTCGGTGGATGCCTGGGCGGAGCCCGCGTCCCAGCCCCCGCCTCTGCCCCTCCGGGGCCAAGCCTCGGCACGTATCCCTGGGATCTGCAGTAGCTATGCAGTCTGGGCTTTGGGAGGGCAGATGTTCTGCAGATCCCGGGTGCGGCGTTCGACCGCAGCCCGGGCAGCCCACACGCAAGCGCTGTACGATTGATTGCA
The DNA here is from genome assembly GCF_024399335.1 of Leucobacter aridicollis. Taxonomy (NCBI): domain Bacteria; kingdom Bacillati; phylum Actinomycetota; class Actinomycetes; order Micrococcales; family Microbacteriaceae; genus Leucobacter; species Leucobacter aridicollis. The sequence continues at coordinate 2,452,159 of NZ_CP075339.1, read as the reverse complement.
TGAGTGCAGCCGTGATTCCGACACCGTACGAGGACCTTCTCAGGGAAGTGCTTGAGCACGGCACACAGAAATCGGATCGCACGGGCACTGGCACCCGAAGCCTGTTCGGCAAGCAGCTCCGATTCGATTTGTCAGAGTCGTTCCCGCTCATCACGACGAAGCGCGTCCACTTCAAGTCGATCGCGATCGAGCTCTTGTGGTTTCTCCGGGGCGACAGCAACATCGGCTATCTCTCCGAGAACGGTGTGAGTATCTGGGACGAGTGGGCTGACGAACAGGGCGAGCTTGGGCCTGTCTACGGTGTGCAGTGGCGCTCCTGGCCGACCCCGGGGGGCGGGCACATCGACCAGATCTCCGAGATCATTGAGCAGATCCGCACGAACCACGACTCGAGGCGTCTCATCGTGTCTGCGTGGAACGTTGCTGACATCCCCGATATGGCCCTCGCGCCGTGCCACGCGTTCTTCCAGTTCTACGTCGCAGACGGCAAGCTGTCATGCCAGCTTTACCAGCGTTCGGCAGACATGTTCTTGGGGGTTCCGTTCAACATCGCCTCGTATGCGCTGCTCACGCTCATGGTGGCGAAGCAGACAGGTCTTGAGCCGGGTGAGTTCGTGTGGACTGGCGGTGATTGCCACATCTACGACAACCACGTTGAGCAGGTGACCACGCAGCTGGCCCGCGACCCGTTCCCGTACCCGCAGATGAAGATCGCCGACCGCGATTCGATCTTCGACTACGAGTACGAGGATTTTGAGGTCGTGGGCTACCAGCACCATCCGGGAATTAAGGCGCCGGTGGCTGTGTGACTACGCTCGGAATGATTTGGGCTGAGGCCCGAGGCGGTGCGATCGGCCGCGATGGCACGATGCCGTGGCACCTTCCCGAGGACCTTGCACACTTCAAGCGGATCACGCTCGGCGCGCCCGTCATCATGGGACGGCGCACATGGGAATCACTGCCCGAGCGCTTCCGTCCGCTGCCGGGGCGCGAGAATGTCGTGGTGTCGCGCGATCCTGATCTGGTGATCGACGACGCGCAGACCGCGACAACGCTTGACCAAGCGATTCGCCTCGCCGGTGGCGATCGCGCCTGGATCATGGGCGGCGGCCAACTGTACCGCGAGGCAATGCCTGTTGCGCACGAACTCGTTGTCACCCGTATCGACATGGATGTGGAGGGCGCCGACACGTTCGCACCTGAGATCGGCGATGACTGGGCGCTCGTCGACGGGGGAGAGCCCCTCGTCGCGGCGAGCGGTCTCGGGTACCGCTTCGAACGTTACGAGCGCAGGCGCGCAGCGTAATCGATCTGGAACGCCTCGGCGTGGGGCTCCCTCGCCGCGCCCGGTTTCGTTGCGCGTTCGGGCAGCCGCGGTGACGTGCGGTGCAGTTTTGAGTAATGCTGGCGGTATCGCGGTGGCCGATCCGGTAGCCTAGTGAGGTGGCAAACGTAGAGAATCCTTTCGGGCAGGTGCTCGTCGCTCTCATCACCCCCTTCGATTCCGATGGTGAGGTTGATTGGGCTGCGACCGAACAGCACATTGAAGATTGCATCGTGAGTGGCGCAGACGGCATCGTCGTCACCGGCACCACGGGCGAGACCTCGACTCTTACGGACCCAGAAAAGCTCAAGCTCGTCGAGGTGGCCAAGTCGGTCAGCAGCGGACGAGCGAAGATCATCACCGGCGGCGGCTCGAACGAGACCGCGCACGCGATCGAGATGTACAAGGCGAGTGAGCGTGCCGGCGCCGATGGCGTCATGATCGTGACCCCGTACTACAACAAGCCGACGCAGGCTGGTCTGCTCACCCACTTCCGCATGGTCGCTGACGCAACCGACCTGCCCGTGATCCTGTACGACATTCCGGGACGCGCTGGTATCCCGATCAAGTACGAGACGATCCTGCGGCTCGCGAAGCACCCAAACATCCTCGCCGTGAAGGACGCAAAGGGCGACCTCAGCGAGGTCAGCCGCGTGCTGAATCAGACCGACCTGATGTACTTCTCGGGCGATGACCCGAACGTGCTCCCGCACCTGTCGATCGGGGCGACTGGCCTCATCGGAGTGACTGCGAACATTGCGGCGGCGCCGTACCGGGTGATGGTTGACGCGGTGAACGCTGGCGACCTCCACACGGCCCGTGCCGCGCATCAGCAGCTCGAACCGCTCGTTCGCGCCGCAATGACGCACGTGCCCGGTACAGTCGCAGTAAAGTACATCCTTCACGGCCTCGGCCGCATTTCGAGCCCCCGCGTTCGGCTCCCGCTTGTCGGGCCCGAGGAGTGGGAGGCCGCGCTCATTGAGGACGAGTTGTCACTTGTTCGCGACCTGCCCGGCGTCGACTTTTCAAACTTCAGGCCGGACCGCAACGCGGCTGCCGGCGGTGCTCTGCCCAAGATTGCAGGCACCACCCGCTAATAACAGGAGGCCCAGTGCCCAACCCCCCTTACGCACCGCCCAAGCTCAAAAAGGGCACCCTACGGATTACGCCGCTCGGCGGCCTCGGCGAGGTCGGCCGAAACATGACAGTCTACGAGATCAACGGCAAGTTGCTCGTGGTGGACTGTGGCGTACTCTTCCCTGAGGAGCACCAGCCAGGTGTCGACCTCATCCTTCCCGACATCACCCAGATTGAGGATCGCCTCCAGGACATCGTCGCTGTCGTGCTCACGCACGGCCACGAGGACCACATCGGTGGCGTGCCATACCTGCTCAAGCGCCGCGAGGATATTCCCCTTGTCGGCTCGAAGCTGACCCTCGCGTTCGTTGAGGCGAAGCTGAAGGAGCACCGGATTCGCCCGAAGAGCCACCTTGTGGCTGAGGGCGATCGCGTGAAGTTCGGGCCGTTCGACCTTGAGTTCATTGCGGTCAACCACTCGATCCCTGACGCGCTCGCGGTTGCGATCCGCACTGAGGCCGGCATGGTCATCGGCACGGGCGACTTCAAGATGGATCAGCTGCCACTTGACGGCCGCATCACCGACCTGCGCGCGTTTGCTCGTCTCGGCGAAGAGGGCGTTGACCTCTTCATGACAGACTCGACGAACGCCGAGGTTCCTGGCTTTACAGCCCTCGAAAAAGACATCGGACCGGTGCTTGAGCGCGTCATCGAGAAAGCGAGCGGCAAGGTTGTTGTCGCGAGCTTCTCGAGCCACGTACACCGAGTGCAGCAGGTGCTCGATGCGGCCTCGAAGAACGGCCGCCGGGTCGTGTTGCTTGGCCGCTCGATGGTTCGCAACATGAAGATTGCTGCCGATCTCGGGTTCCTCGACGTCCCCGAGGGTGTGCTCGTAGATCTCAAGAAGAGCGGCGATATTCCGGATCACCGCATCGTCTACATGTCCACCGGTTCGCAGGGCGAGCCGATGGCCGTGCTCAGCCGGATGGTGAACAAGGAACACCAGGTTGAGGTTGGCGCTGGCGATACCGTTATCCTCGCCTCGAGCCTCATTCCGGGCAACGAGAACTCGGTATACCGCATCATTAACGGGCTCATGAAGCTTGGCGCGAACGTCGTGCATAAGGGCAACGCGAAGGTCCACGTGTCGGGCCACGCGTCGGCTGGCGAGCTCATGTACTGCTACAACATCGTGCGCCCGAAGAACGTTATGCCGATTCACGGCGAGTACCGCCACCTCATCGCGAACGCGGGCGTAGCGATCGAGACCGGTGTGCCGCAGAACCGCACGATTATCGCTGAGAACGGCACGATCGTCGACCTGCACGACGGTGTCGCGCGCGAGGTTGGACAGCTCGCGATCGACTTCATCTACGTCGATGGCAAGAGCGTCGGCAAGGTGACGGACGATGACCTCCGTGACCGTCGTACCCTCGCAGAGGAGGGGTTCATCTCCGTGATCACTGTCGTTGAGACGACCCTCGGGCAGATCGTCTCGGGCCCCGAGATCCACGCGAAGGGCGTCGCCGAGTCCGATCACGTCTTCGACAAGATCAAGCCGCAGGTTGCTGACGCAATCGAGAAGGCGATGAAGGAGGGCGTGACTGACCAGCACGCGCTGCAGCAGGTTGTGCGCCGCACTGTCGGCCGCTGGGTAGGTACGAAGCTGCGCCGCAAGGCAATGATCGTTCCAGTTGTGGTGGTGGTATAGCGGTGGCTTCACTCCGCTTTGCGACTGCAGAGGAAGTTGGCCGCTGGGACGAGCTCGTCGAGCTCGCTCCTGGCGGCGGCGAGATCTGGCAGAGCCGCGAGTACGCTGAGATCAAGCGCCATCAGCGCTACACCGCCCGCTACATTGTGGGCGATGGGTTCCCCGCCACGCTCGTGCTTGAGAAGAAGATCCCGCTTCTTGGGAGGTTCTGGTACGTACCCGCTGGCCCCGACGTCTCTATCGACGCGCTCGGAACTCCGATGTCGGCGTCCGAGTATGTCGACCGCGGGGCGCGGCTCGCCGAGTTCGCTCGGAGCGAGGGCGTATTCCTCCTGAAGGTCGAGCCGCGCCTGCTTGCGAGCGACGAGGCTTTCTCGACGCTTCGCGCCGCAGGATACGTACCGACAGCGCACGTGCTTCCCAACGTCTCGACGATCATTCTTGACATCTCGGGTGACGAGGACGCGATCATGGCGGCGTTCTCATCGAGCACGCGGACGAAGATTCGTAAGGCCGACAAGGAGGGCTTCGACGTCCGCCGTGTCGAGGCCACCGAGGAGAACTGCAGGATCATGTTCGACCTGCTCACCGGCACTGCCGAGGAGAAGTTCGAGCTGCGCCCCTACGAGTACTTCCGTGATTTCTGGCAGGGATTCCAGGCTGCAGGGCGGGGCCAGCTCGTTCTCGGCTACGACGGTGAGGTGCCTGTGGCAGGCATGTTCGCGACGGCGCTCGGCCAGACGAGCGGGTACAAGGACGGCGCATCGGCGAAGGCCAAGCTGCCGACAGGCGCGATGTACCGCATGCAACTCGAGATCATCAGGTGGGGAAAGGAGCAGGGCGCGACCCGGCACGACCTCATCGGTACCCCTCCGAGCGACAAGCTCGACGACAAGAGCCACAGGCTCTACGGCGTGGGCCAGTACAAGCTGCGGTTGTCGAAGAACGTGACCGACTATGTCGGCACGCTCGATCTCCCGTTGAGCGCAGGCAAAGTCAAGATTTGGAACACCGTCGGCGACAGGATCGCACGTCGGTTCACTCTCGCCACCCGAGGGGACGTGTTCTACTAATGGCATCCGCGCTCCAGCGCGCGAGCGCAATCATGGCCTCGGGCACGATGGTCTCTCGAGTGCTCGGGCTCGTCAAGACGATGCTGCTTGTCTACGCGATTGGCGCGTTGTCGCGCTCCGCTGACGCGTTCACGAACGGCAACATTCTGCCGAACACGCTGTACATGCTTCTCGCAGGGGGCATGCTCAATGCCGTGCTCGTACCTCAGATCGTGAAGTCGATGCGGCAGCCCGATGGGGGGCGTGCGTACCTGAACAAGGTGCTCACGCTCGTGTCCGTCGCCCTGCTTGTCATTACGGTGCTTGCGATGCTCGCCGCACCGCTGCTCGTGCAGTTACTCACCCCCGGTTGGCCCGAGAACGCGCGGGCGTTGGCCACCGCGTTTTCGTACTGGTGCATTCCGCAGATCATTTTCTACGGGTGGTATACGGTGCTCGGCGAGGCGCTCAACGCGAAGAAGATCTTTGGCCCATTCACCTGGGCGCCCGCGATCGCGAATGTTGTCGCTATTGCCGGCACGGTCGCCTACATCGTCATCTTCGGCGCCGACAAGAATCCGCCAGTCGACGGCTGGACCACCGGCGCGATCGCGCTGCTCGCAGGTTCGGCGACGCTCGGGATTGTCGCGCAGGCGTTGATCCTGCTCGTGCCGTGGCGGCGTGCCGGCCTCGGCTTCCGACCGGATTTCAAGTGGCGTGGCGTCGGGCTGCGCCAGACCGGCAAGACGGCCTCGTGGGGCCTTGCTGCGGTCATCGTCATGACGGTTGGTGGCCTCGTCACCACCCCGGTGATGAATTACGCGTCGGGGGAGGGCCCGTCGCTCGCCGCAATGCAGTACATCTGGCTCGTATTCATGCTGCCCCACTCGGTGCTCGCAGTCTCGCTCGTCACCGCGTACTTCACCCGACTGTCAGAGCTCGGCCACGCCGGGGACCTCGATGGCTTCCGAGAAACGTTTGTTGCAGCAGCGCGGCAGGTGTCGATGCTCATGGTGTTCGCGGCCGCGATTATGTTTATGGCTGCGCCATTCGTGACCAGGGTGATTTGGCCCGCAGCCGACGCAGACGAGCTCTTGGCCATCGCACAGGTGATCCGCATCTATTCAGTGGGTCTCGCGGCTTACAGCCTGATGTTTGCAGCGCAGCGCGCCTTCTTCGCCTTGAGTGACGCTCGCACGCCGTTTGTATTCATCACGGCGCAGCTCGTTGCGCTCATCATCGGCGTCTTGATCGCCGTCACGTTCGTCGAGAAAGCGCAGATTGGTGCTGTGTATGCCGGCGTCTGGTCGGTGACGACAGTCGCGCAGGCCGCCTTCGCGCTGTGGCTGCTGCGCCGCCGCCTTGACGGCTTTGGCGGTGCATCACTGCTCGGAAGCTTCGCGAAGTACCTGATCGCCGCGGTGCCGGCTTTGGCCGTTGGGCTTGTGCTCGCACAGTTGTGCATTGCCGCGAGCCCGGACTTTGGCATGCTGCTTGCAATCGTGTTTGCGCTTGCAGTCACCGCAGCGATGGGCGTTGTCTATGGGGGAATGCTGCTAGCGCTTCGCGTCCCCGAGGTGCAAACCATTGTTCGGCGTGTGATCAGGCGGTAGCGGTGCCGACCGGCGCATACACCTAGAAACCTTCAAGCTCAGCTGGTAAGTTACGGTGGATGGTTATTTCGACCCAACTGGTTGTGATACCAATACGAATAAGGAGTGAATTTCCGCGATGACGAGCAATCCACAGTCACGTCTGCGCCGCAAGGCGGGATTCGCACTCGGACTCGCTGCCGTAGGCGCAGTGCTCGTCAGCGGAGTCGGAATCGGCCCAGTTGCTCCCGCATACGCAATCGTCTCTGATCTGCCAACGTGGCAAGACGTCGAGAAAGCGAAGCAGAACGAGGCCGCAGCCGCGGCAAAGGTGTCAGAGATCAAGGATCTGCTCGTCAAGGTGCAGAAGGAAGTCGAGCGCACCCGCGCAGAGTCCGAGGCAGCCTCGGTCAAGTTCGACCAGGCCGCAAGCCAACTCCGCGACGCGCAGGCTCGCGTCGAGGCACTCGACACACAAGCGAAGGCGAGCGAAGCTGAAGCGAAGCAGGCCTCAGAGCAGGCAGCCGCGCTGGTTTCGCAGATTTACCGCTCTGGTGGTGTAGACCGCAACCTCAGCCTCTTCCTTGAGTCAGACGGCAGCACCGCTGACGCGCTGCTCGACCGGCTCGCGCAAACCGAGAAGGCGACCGAGCGCAACACGAACATTTGGCAAAATGCCGAGCGTGCGATGAACTCGGCGCAGACGCTCAGCGATCAGGCCGATTCGGCCCGGGAAGAGCGCGACAAGCTTGCGAAGGAGGCGGAGGCCAACCAGCAGCGCGCCGCCGAGATCGCTGACGCCGCCCGAACCGAGCAGATCGAACAAGAGCAGCAGCAGAAGGTGTTGCAGCAGCAGCTCGCGGCGCTCGAGGATAAGACGACCTCAACAACCAAGGGTTACGAACAGCGCCTTGTGCTTGAGGAGCAGGAGCGTCAGCGCATCCTTGAGGAGCAGCGACGCGAAGCCGAGCGGCGGGCGGCCGAGGAGGCCGCCAATAATGCGAACAACGGCGGCGGTGGCGGCGGCAACACTGGCGGTGGGAACACCGGTGGGGGAAACACCGGCGGCGGCAACACCGGTGGTGGCAACACCGGCGGCGGGAACACGACAGGCTGGGTGAACCCGCTCGCGGGCGGATACTGGATCTCGACCGAGTGGTGGGGCTACTACGGCCACACAGGCATGGACATGGCAATTGGTCAGGGCGCGCCGATCCGAGCGGCCGCAGCGGGAACCGTATCGTTCTCGGGGTGGGCCGGTGAGTACAGCTACGGAAACATGGCCGAGATCAACCACGGCGGCGGCGTCTCGACGCTCTACGGGCACATGCAGTTCACCCCGTCAGTCAGTTACGGTCAGTCGGTCGGCGCTGGCCAGATCATCGGGTACGTCGGCAGCACCGGCAACTCGACCGGGCCGCACCTCCATTTTGAGACCAAAGTGGGCGGCGTGCCTCAGAACCCCCGGCCGTTCATGTCGGCCCGCGGTGTCGGCCTCTAGCGAGTCGTTTTACGCATAGCGGCGCGTTTTGACGAGTCTCGGGGCACGCCGTTTCCCGTGCAGCCATTGTCAGCGGTGGCTTGTACCGTAGTCACATGGCCAAAAACGCTTCGTCAGGCGGGGGCTCTACCCGATCCACCGCGTCGCAGGGCACCCGTTCGAAGGGTGCCCAGACGCGCACCGGATCTTCGAGGGGGAGTACCCGTACTTCGGCGACGACGAAAGTCATCATGGCCGAGGAAGAGCGCGAGAGTTTTTTCGTTCGCGCCTGGGGTGGCCTCGCGAACGCGGTCGGAGCAGGGGCCCGAGCGTTCAGGTCCGAGCCACTTGAGCCCGAGGCGAGACGCGACGGGTTTCCGATGCTGCTCGTGCTCCTCGCGGTCGTCGGCGCGGTCATCGAGTGGTTCCTCATTGGCAACACCGTCGCTACGCAGCTTGACACCTGGACGTTTGGTGCGCTGTTCGGCAGGATCGCGTTCGGCCTGCCGATCATCATGGGCGGCTTTGCGCTCTGGCTCTTTAACAACCCGTCGACAGTCAACGACAACAGGCGTATCGCCATCGGGCTCTTCCTTGCGCTCGCAAGCGCCTCCGGCCTTGCTCACGTGCTCGGCGGCACGCCTAAGCCGCGCGACGGCATGCCTGGTCTCGCCGAGGCTGGTGGGCTGCTCGGGTGGCTGATTGGGGCGCCGCTGAATCTCGCGACGGTCTGGGTCGCGGTTCCGGTGCTGAGCCTGCTGCTCGCGTTCTCGCTCCTCATCATCACAAAGACCCCACCGAGCAAGATTGGCTCGCGCATACGCGAAGGGTACGCGTATCTCTTTGGTGCGCCCGCGCCCGCAGAACGTGAGGTCGAGCCATCCGAGAAGAGGTCGAAGAAGTCAGGGAAGTCTTCGGACAAGACTGGTGAGCTCTTTGACCATTCAGACGAGTCTGACGACGCACTTCCGTGGTGGCGGCGCAACGCGACGGGCCGCGAAGAGGATCCAAATTACCTGCCAGATCCCTCTGCGATCGAGGAAGTACTGGCCGCAAGCGAGGCTGAGCAGGTTGGTGCGTTCGAGTCGGCGTTTGCTGATGAGGCGCCGACGGACGTCTTCGACGCCGACGTGTTTGCAGGGCTCGAAGGCGTCGACCAGGCGGCAAGCCGGCCAGGTCGCGGGTCGGGGCTTGGAGACGACTCGTTCGATAGCTTCTCGGATCCGGTCGACGAGCCCGAGCCTGTCTCCGAGAGTCGCGAATTCGCGGTAGCTCCGCCGCACGATCCCGCGGCCAACGCCGACTACTCGCTGCCCGAGCAGGCACTCCTGTCTGCGGGCGCACCGCCGAAAACTCACAGCGAGGCGAACGAGCAGATCATGGCGGCCGTCGCTCGGGTCTTCGAAGAGTTCAAGGTCGACGCTGTTGTCACAGGGTTCTCGCGTGGTCCGACGGTCACTCAGTACGAGGTCGAGCTTGGCCCTGGCGTTAAAGTCGAGAAAGTCACGGCTCTCTCACGGAACCTCTCGTACGCTGTCGCGTCGAACGAGGTCCGTATCCTCTCGCCAATTCCGGGCAAGAGCGCTATCGGCATTGAGATCCCGAATAAGGATCGCGAGAACGTCGCTCTTGGCGACGTCCTTCGGTCGGCCAAGGCGCAGCGAAACACCCACCCGATGACAATCGGTGTCGGCAAGGATGTGAAGGGCGAGTTCGTCCTCGCGAACCTTGCGAAGATGCCACACCTGCTCGTCGCTGGTGCGACGGGATCGGGTAAGTCAAGCTTTATCAACTCCATGATCACGAGCCTGCTCATGCGCGCGACTCCCTCCGAGGTACGCATGGTCCTCGTTGATCCGAAGCGTGTTGAGCTCACTGTCTATCAGGGTGTCCCTCACCTCATCACTCCGATCATCACCGCTCCGAAGAAGGCTGCGGAAGCGTTGCAATGGGTCGTGAAAGAGATGGACATGCGCTACGACGACCTTGCGTCGTTCGGGTTCAGGCACATTGACGACTTCAACGTTGCCGTTCGTGAGGGCACGATCGTGCTTCCCGAGGGGAGCCAGCGCCAGCTGAAGCCCTACCCCTACCTACTGGTCGTCGTGGACGAGCTCGCCGACCTCATGCTCGTTGCGCCCCGCGACGTTGAAGACTCGATTCAGCGCATCACCCAGCTCGCGCGAGCGGCCGGTATTCACCTCGTGCTGGCAACCCAGCGCCCCTCTGTAAACGTCGTCACCGGCGTGATCAAGTCGAATGTGCCGAGTCGGTACGCCTTCGCCGTCGCCTCAGGAACCGACTCGCGAGTCATTCTCGACGAGGTCGGCGCTGAGCGACTCATTGGCCAGGGCGACGGCCTACTGCTGTTGAATGGCGAGTCGAGCCCGATGCGCGTCCAGGGTGCGTGGGTCGACGAGGCCGAGATCGCCCGGGTTGTGAAGCACGTGAAGGAGCAGGCGACGCCCGAGTACCGGGCAGACGTCGCGCAGGCTACGGAGAAGAAGGAGATCGACGCCGACATCGGCGACGATCTCGAGGTGCTCGTCGCGGCCATTGAGCTCGTGGTGACCTCGCAGTTCGGGTCGACGTCGATGCTGCAGCGCAAGCTCCGTGTTGGCTTCGCGAAAGCTGGCAGGCTCATGGACCTCATGGAGTCTCGCGATATCGTTGGCCCCTCCGAAGGGTCGAAGGCGCGTGACGTGCTCGTCGCCCCCGAACAGCTCGCTGAGGTGCTCGCGCGTATCCAGGGTGGCGGAGCCGCGCCGAGCTTTGCTCAGCCAGCCACTCCGCCCGCAGCCCCGGCCCAGATGCCAGCGGTGTCACCACCACCCGTCGCTCCGGCTCCGGGAGATGCCGTCACCGACGTAATCGTCCCAGCGGGCGGCGGGGCCGGCGAGTATGAGGCCGACACCCGATACGACGACCCGCTCGCGCAGCGCGAGGCCGCTGCGCCCGAGGCGTATGACTACGGAGACAACGACGACGATGGGGGCTCGGAAGACGCCTGGCAGCTGACGGGCCGCGATTAGGAAGGCTGCGTCCCGCTTCGCGGACCGCGCCCCCGGTAGAGTGGGCGTATGAGCAATCAGCAGGCTGGCGACGTGAAGCCGAGCAACTGGAACGCGCCGAACATCATCACGGCTGCGCGAATCGTTGCGACGCCATTCTTTCTCTGGCTCCTGCTTGCCTCAGGGGACAGCGTAGCCATGCGCTGGGGCGCCGCGGCTTTCTTCGTGATTGCGATAGCGACTGACGCCCTCGACGGCTACCTTGCGCGTTCGCGCGGTCTCATCACTGACCTCGGCAAACTGCTCGACCCGATCGCAGACAAGGCGCTCACTGGTGCAGCGCTCGTCGGTCTCGCGGTCTTGCTCGAGCTGCCCTGGTGGGTAGTTATCGTCGTTCTTGTCCGAGAGATTGGTGTGACGATTCACCGCCTCATGATCGTGAGCGACGTTGTCGTCGCTGCAGCCTGGATGGGCAAGCTCAAGACCGTCGCGCAGTCCGTCGCGATCGCGCTCGCGCTCACACCGCTCGCGCACCTTGAAGGCGCGGCCGGAGCGGTGTTCACCTGGGTGAACATCGTCACCATGACGATCGCCGTGATCCTCACCGTGGTGAGCGGAATAGACTACGTCGTTGCCTACGTGCGCGGCAGGGGGGCCGCCGCTCGCAATGTCTGACACTTTCGCACTCGCCGAGGAGATCGTTGCACGCGCGACGAGCTCGGGGGAGCGTATTGCTACGGCAGAGTCATTGACGGGCGGACTGCTTGCCGCAGCACTCGTAGCGATCCCTGGCGCATCACAGGCCTTCAGTGGGGGAGTCGTTGCCTATGACACGAGGCTGAAAGCTGCGATCCTGGGCGTCGATGAGGCACTCCTGCGGGATCGCGGTCCTGTTGATGCCGAAGTCGCTCGGCAGATGGCGATCGGTGTCCGGTCTGCGTGCGCAATTTCCTCGGCTGACGGGGTGGCTGGACCGGTGCCGGCGTCGATCGGTGTCGCCACGACGGGGGTCGCAGGCCCAGATCCAGACCCGCAGACAGGGCAGCCTGCCGGTACAGTGTGGGTCGCGATCAGTACGGAGGGCGGCACCAAGGCTGAACTCGTAGCAGCCCCGGGAGAGACCCGTGAAGAAGTTCGAGGCGCTGCGCTGGTGGCGGCGCTCTTGCTTGTGCTCGAGTATCTGCGTTCTCTCGACTAGAAATCAGGTTCAGGTTTCATGGAACAACCTGAGAATTTCCAAAAACCTGAGTTAGGTCGACTCAGGTTCAGGGAATTCAGGGAATAGAACAGATAGTCTCTTGGTTGTTCACAGTGTCACAACATGTGACGGCAAGTGCCGAATCGGCGTTTGCCGGGTAAGGTTACATGCACGACCGTAGGGTCGTGCAGATTCGAGGAGGTTGCACATGCTGCTAGTACGTCAAGAAATTGGTGATGTGCTTCGCGACTTCCGTCTGCAGAAGGGGCGCACCCTCCGGCAGGTTGCGGGTGACGCAAGTGTTGCGCTCGGATACCTCAGTGAGGTTGAGCGCGGGCAGAAGGAAGCGTCGAGTGAGATTCTCGCCGCGGTTGCAGATGCGCTAGACACTCCACTTTCCGTCATTCTCGGCGAGGTGAGCGAGCGTCTCGCAATCGTTGAGGGGTTGTCGCTGCCAATGCAGAGCAGCGTGCCGGATACCGTTCCTGTCGAGCTGGTTTCTGGCTACGGCTCGGAACTCGTTTCGCGATAGTAGGTTATGCGTCACCGCGCCTTTCGCGCTGCCGTTGCCGAGGAGTTCGGGGAGGCTCATTCAGGAGTGCTCCTGCGCGACTATTGGCTCGCCGCGCTTGGGTCCACGCCGGATGAGGCGCTGGACCGGGGGGTTGAGCCACGCGTCGTCTGGGATGCGCTCTGCGTCGAATTCGAGGTGCCCGAGCCTCGGCGGCATGGCCGCGGACTTGCCGACCCGAGGGAGTAATTGAGCTGTTGCGCGACACGCCGTCGCGCCGTATTCGAATATGTGTTCGAAGAGTGTTATCTTCGTCCACAGGTAGTGAACTGCAACGCAGTCCCCGCTGATTGGTGCCTCCGAGCTTCAATGTCGGAGGCCCGATCTAGGGTCTGAGTTAGGGAATTACCCAGCCTTGTCAACACCGTCCCGGTGTCGTGACAGTCGGTAGGCAGTAACTCAGCGGTTTTGTCCGCGCGAATACGAAGGAAGTCATCATGGCAGCAGCAAAAGATCGCGAAAAGGCACTCGAGTCGGCCCTTGCCCTCATTGATCGCCAGTTCGGCAAGGGCGCGATCATGCGGATGGGTAGCCAGGAACGTCAGGCGGTTGAGGTTATCCCGACAGGTTCGGTTGCACTTGACGTTGCGCTCGGCATTGGCGGACTGCCTCGCGGCCGCATTATTGAGATCTACGGCCCCGAGTCTTCGGGTAAGACAACGCTGACACTGCATGCAATCGCGAACGCACAGCGCGCGGGCGGCATTGCGGCCTTCATCGACGCGGAGCACGCGCTCGATCCCGATTACGCGCAGAAGCTCGGCGTCGACATCGACGCCCTCCTCGTCGCGCAGCCAGACACCGGCGAGCAGGCGCTCGAGATTGCCGACATGCTGATTCGCTCGGGCTCAGTCGACCTTGTTGTTGTCGACTCGGTGGCGGCGCTCGTGCCGAAGGCTGAGATCGACGGCGACATGGGAGACAGCCATGTCGGCCTGCAGGCGCGACTGATGTCTCAGGCGCTGCGCAAGATCACCGGCAGCCTGAACTCGACGAAAACAACCGCGATCTTCATCAACCAGCTGCGTGAGAAGATTGGCGTCTTCTTCGGGAGCCCAGAGACGACCTCTGGCGGCAAGGCGCTCAAGTTCTATGCGTCAGTTCGTCTCGACATTCGACGCATTCAGACCCTGAAAGACGGCCAGGATGCAGTGGGCAACCGTACCCGAGTGAAGGTCGTCAAGAACAAGATGGCCCCGCCTTTCAAGCAGGCAGAGTTCGACATTCTTTACGGTACGGGCATCTCGCGTGAGGGCTCGCTTATCGACTACGGCGTGGAACACGGCCTCGTGAAGAAGAGCGGCGCCTGGTACACCTACGACGGAGACCAGCTGGGGCAGGGCATGGAGAATGCGCGCCGCTTCCTTATCGCGAATCCAGACATTGCTCTGGAGATCGAGGAGAAGATCCTCACCAAGCTCGGCGTGAACGGCCGTTCTGAGGAGGAGGCTCCGGCTCCCGAGACGAAGGCAGCTGATGACAAGGGCGAGCAGCTCGCTGCGAGCGCCTAACAATGGCTGTCAGGTTTCTTCCTCCTCCCGAGGAGCGGCCAACGCCGCAGCGGGAGGATCGGGGCGACCTCGCCGAGGTGATCGAGTTCCGCAGCAGGCTCCGGCGGCCGGAGCCTGCTGGGGCAGAAGCTGAACCGAGTCTCCCGGCGAGTGATACGACTGTGCCGCGAGGCGCAGCTCGGCTGGGCGTCCATGCCGATCCGGGTCGCTCTGGCTCGGGCCCTGGTGATTCAGGTCAGATCGACTCGGGCGAGTCGGATGGTGCCGGCTGGACGGGACCGGGGCTGATTCGCCTCGATGCTGCCAGCCGCGCCTTGGTGACGGCGAATGGCGAAGCCCCGGACGCCGAGCTTGGCGAGCATAGGGGCGGGGTAGACGCCGCCCGAAGTGACGACTCTGCCGATGGTCCCACTGCGTACGAGACCGCAGTGAAGCTCCTTGCGCGCAAGCCACTCTCGACGGGTGAGCTGCACCGCGCCCTTGTCTCGGCTGGCCACCCCGAGATCGACGCCGAAGAGGCAGTGGCGAAGTGCACGGAGTCGCTCTACCTCGACGACACTGATCTCGCGTCCGCGGTCGCGACCAAGCTGCGCGACGCCAAGGGCGAAAGCAAAGCGCGTATCAGACAGAAACTGCGCGAGCGGCACCTCCCGGACGCCGCAATCGAGAGCGCGCTTGCCGACCTCGACGACGACGAAGAAATGGAACTGCTGCGCCAGACCGCGAGCGATCGCGCCAGGCGAATGGTCGGGCTTGATCGTCAAACCGCCGAGCGCCGCCTGCTCGGCTTTCTCGCCCGTCGTGGTTGGTCGGGCGAACGAGCGACCCGCGCAGCGAAAGATGCCCTCGACGGCGTCGCGCGCGGCGCTAGCGGAGGCCGGGGCTCGGTCAGGTTCCGCTGATCCAGTGGATTCTTGCTCGGTGGCCGGCGCGGGTAGAATCGTTGCTATGCCTACCGTCGAAGCAGTGAAGATCGAGCCGTCGCCAGCAGCGGTCCGCCCCGATGGGTCGGCCCGGAGCTACACTGTGCGCACCCTCGGATGCCAGATGAATGTGCACGACTCCGAGCGGATGTCTGGGTCGCTCGAGGCTGCGGGGTACGTTCCTGCGGTCGACGCTGAAGACGCCGACGTTATTGTGATCAATACCTGCGCGGTCCGCGAGAATGCCGCCAACAAGCTCTACGGCAACCTCGGGATGCTCGCCAGTGTGAAGCGAGAGCGCGAAGGAATGCAGATCGCCGTTGGTGGTTGCCTTGCGCAGAAGGATCAGGGCGAGATCGTCGAGAAGGCGCCCTGGGTTGATGTGGTATTTGGTACACACAACATGGGGTCGCTGCCAACGCTCCTCGAGCGTGCCCGGCACAACTCCGAGGCGCAGGTCGAGATCCTCGAGGCGCTCGAGGTGTTTCCGTCGACGTTGCCGACGAAACGCGACTCGGCGTCGAGCGGTTGGGTATCGATCTCGGTCGGGTGCAACAACACTTGTACGTTCTGCATCGTCCCGTCGCTCCGCGGCAAGGAGAAGGACAGGCGACCCGGCGAGATTCTTGCTGAAGTGCGGGCGCTTGTTGATGACGGCGCGGTGGAGGTCACGCTCCTTGGCCAGAACGTCAACACCTACGGGGTCGAGTTTGGCGATAGGCAGGCGTTCGGCAAGCTGCTGCGTGCGATGGGTGACATCGAGGGGCTCGAGCGAGTTCGGTTCACGAGCCCACACCCGGCAGCGTTCACTGACGACGTGATCGCGGCAATGGCCGAGACACCCAATGTCATGCCGTCGCTGCACATGCCGCTGCAGTCGGGCTCAGACACCGTGCTCAAGGCCATGCGTCGCTCGTACCGGTCCAAGCGCTTCCTCGGCATCCTCGATGCGGTGCGTGAGCGGATCCCGAACGCGGCCATCACGACCGACATCATCGTCGGGTTCCCCGGGGAAACCGACGAGGACTTCGAGGATACGTTGCGCGTTGTTGAGCAGTCGCGGTTCTCGAGCGCGTTCACTTTTCAATACTCGATCAGGCCCGGCACCCCCGCGGCAACGATGCAGGATCAGATCCCGAAGGCGGTCGTGCAGGAGCGCTACGAGCGGCTTCAAGCGTTGCAAGAGCGACTCTCGCTTGAAGAGAATCAGGCGCAGATCGGGAAAACGGTCGAGGTGTTGGTCTCGGCGAACGAGGGCCGCAAGGACGGTTCCACGAGGCGCATGTCGGGCCGTGCAGCCGACAACCGTCTTGTTCACTTTGTCGTCCCGGAGGGGGCTGAGGAGCCGCGTCCCGGCGACATGGTGACGACAACGGTGACCTCGGCCGCTCCGCACTTCATCATCGCCGACGAAACCGTAGGGTTCTCGGTGCGCCGGACCCGCGCGGGCGACGCATGGGATCGCAGGCAGGCAGAGAGCTGTGGTGCTCCCGCAACTGGCAACGCAACCCAGGGGGCTGGCCGCGCCGTGAACCTGGGGCTCCCGACACTTCGCATCGGAACCTGAGGTGGGAGCGCTCTGGGCGATCGTCGGAGCGACAGGCACCGGGAAGTCTGAAGCCGCGCTCGATCTTGCCGAGCGACTCGGTGCAGCTCGCGGGGTGCCCGCGCAGATTGTGAACTCTGACGCAATGCAGCTGTACGCCGGCATGGATATTGGCACGGCGAAGCTTCCGGCGTCCGAGCGGCGCGGGATCCCGCACCACATGTTCGACGTGTTCGAACCCCGTGAGGAGGCGACGGTCGCGCGGTATCAGCCCGATGCGCGGGCTGCGATCAGCGCGATCCTCAAGCAGGGGGGAGACGCCATCCTTGTCGGTGGATCTGGGCTCTACGTATCGAGCGTGGTTTTCGACTTTCAGTTTCCTCCGCGTGACGCCGCGACGCGCGCTGCGCTTGAGCGGGAGTACGAGTCAGCCGGCATCGAGCCGCTCGTTGCAAGGCTGAGCGACCTCGATCCTGCTGTCGCCGCTGCCGTCGATCGCCGAAATCCGAGGCGCGTCATTCGCGCTCTCGAGGTTGCTTTGCTCGGTGGCGATGCGATGGTCACGCTCCCCAGCGATCCGGTGCTCTGGCACGCAGGGGCGGGCCACGATCGCACCCATATTCTCGGCATCGCTTGCGAGCGCGGTGTGCTGACCGAGCGCCTCGACGCGCGGGTGCGGGGGATGTGGGCGAGTGGCATGCTCGACGAGGTTCGAGGGCTACTGCCGCAGGGCCTCGCCGAGGGGAAGACTGCGAGCCGGGCGATTGGCTACGCGCAGGCGCTCGCGCAACTTGCGGGAGACCTCACCGAGGGTGAGGCGATCGCAGAGACGCAGGCACTCACGCGGCGCTACGCGAGAAGGCAGGTCAGCTGGTTCAAGCGCTACCCGAATGCGGCCTGGATCGATCAGACAGCTGGACGCGATCTGAGTGCCCTCGACGAGATCGTCTCAGGAAGCCTGCGGGCGGAGTAACGCTGCTTAACGCTTCGAGGCGCGGTACGACTCCCACGACCCGAAGCCTGCAGCAATCGCGCCGAAGAGCACACCAGCAATCGGCCAGACGATCCACGACGTCCCCCAGGCGTTGCCGATGAAACTCCATGCGAGGTATCCCAGGGTGACGAGTGGCCAGTAGAAGCTCGCGATCACGCCAACGATGCTGTGCTCCTCGTCGTCGACTGGGGTGCCGTCGGCAGTAATACTGCCCTCGCGGGTGATCCGGTCGGCAGCGCTCGCTGCCCAGTTTGCGGGGAGAAAAATGAGGAGGCCGAGGGCGACGAGTGTGAGGGCGCCGCTCACCGCGACTCCGCTCCAGCCGTCGGGGAGGATCGTGACGGCCAAGATCGGCGCGAACGCGAAGATCCACAGCCCAATGGCGATCTGCAACTTGCCTGTCCGCGCCTGCGATTGTGCGGCTGCAAGGTCAGTTGCGAACTTGATTGAGTCGGGTTGCGGCGAGAAGTGTCCACGCTCGATGCGGGCGAACTGTGACAGGCGCTGTGCCCTACCGACGAGCACGAGCACGCCGCACGCGATGAGGGCGACGGTCGCCATGATGCCGACGAACACGGCAACGTTGTAGGCGCCGCCGCTCCATAGTGCCTCGGCTGTCGTCGTGACTGCAATGAGCGGGGCCATCGCGAAGACGAGCAGGGAGACGCCAAGACCGAGCTTCTCGTCGACGGTCTCGCGCAGCGTCGTGTAGGCCTGTGTCTCGGCAAGCCCGAGCGGGGCGTGCTCGCGCGGCGGTCTTGGCTGCGAAGCGGCCTGCGCGGGGAGTTGGGCGTCCCCATGCTGCTGCGCATAGGCAGGGCCAGTCTGCCCGTCGGCGGGCTGCCCTGGGGGTCGTGTCTGTGGCCCTGAACCTGGTAGCGCAGGGTGCGCGGCGGTGGTTGTGCCCTGGGGGCTTGATGAGACAGGGGGTGCGAGCTCGCGCGTGATGCCTAGAACGGGTGCGAGTTCGTCGAGGTTGCCGAACTCGGTGATGACCTTTCCGACGGCCTCGTTCTCAGACATCCCGTCGGCCTTCGCGGCGGCGTAGGCGTCCTCCATCATCGCCTGCAGCTCGGCGCGGGCTTCGACGAGCCGGGGGCTTGCTGGATATCCGGCGAACATAGTGTCCAGGTACGAGATGATGACGTTCACGAGGACGCTCCTTTGGCAAAACGGTCGACGACGGACTTCGTGATCTCCCACTCCGCGAGTTTCTCCTCGAGGTGAGACAGTCCGGCCTGGGTGATCTGATAGTAGGTGCGGGGCTTTCCGGAGTCCGAGGAGCCAGCGAACGAGGTGACGAGTTCCGCGACCTCAAGGCGCTTCACCGCTGAATACAGGGTTGTCTGCTTGATCGAGTAGTCGTTGCCTGCGACCGTGGCGATCTGTTGCGCGAGGTCGTATGCATACGACGGGCGCGTCCGCAGCAGGGAGAGCACCATGAGGTCGACGTAGCCGCGGATTGCATCGGCACCGATCATGCGCGCCTCCTTTCCCTGTCGATGGCGCGTGTGCAGGCGCCGTATGCCATCGAACGTACTACGTGACGCGTAGTACGTCAAGCGTTGCGTGGGAGAGTATGCGGTAGCGTATTCCTCACAACCTCTGCTAGCGCCCTGAAGGAGTCACCCATGACCGCACTCACATTTACCAAGGGCCACGGAACGGGGAACGACTTTGTGCTCTTCACTGATCCTGATGGCGAGGTTGACCTCACACCCGAGCGGGTCAAGTTCCTCTGTGACCGTCGATTCGGAATCGGCGCCGACGGTGTGATCCGTGCGGTCCGCTCCCGTGCGATCCCTGAGGGGGCCGACATTCTTGCGGTGGAGCCCGAGGCTGAGTGGTTCATGGACTACTGGAACGCCGATGGCACCGTCGCAGAGATGTGCGGCAACGGTGTGCGCGTCTACACGCACTACCTGATCTCTGAGGGGCTCGTCTCGCCGGAACGAAGCGACACGCTCCCGCTCGGCACGCGTGCGGGAGTTCGCGACGTGCTCATCGGCGCGTCGGGCTACACCGTCGACCTTGGGCGGTGGCGGCTCGCTCCCGAACGCCTTGTCGCGGCGACGGGCCTCGCAGTGCCGCGCCCTGGCCTCGGCATCGACGTTGGCAACCCGCACGTCGTGGCAGTGCTCGCCGACGATGCTGAACTTGATGGGCTCGGGCTGGTGAGCGAGCCGGCGCTTGATCCGGCCCCTGCTGGTGGCGCAAACGTCGAATTCGTCGTGCCCTCCGAACCACTCCTGAAGAACGGGGTCGCGCATATCCGCATGCGCGTCTTTGAGCGGGGCGTCGGCGAAACGCTGTCGTGCGGCACTGGCGCGGCTGCGGCAGCCCTCGCGTTCCGCCACTGGGGCGGCGAGCAGATGCCGAACAGCTGGAGCGTCGAGGTCCCCGGGGGCAAGCTCGGCATACGCATGTTTGCGACAGAAGAGGGCGAGCACGTGTCGCTCTCAGGCCCTGCCGAGCTCGTCTACAGCGGGACCGTCGAACTGCCATAGCCGAAGAGCTCACTGCGGTGCATTCGCGACCTGCACTGCGCTCGCGAATGCACCTCCCTCGGGGCACCTCGGGGTCAACCGAGTGCGCGCCGCGCTGAGTCGCCCCGACCACATCCGAGTCTCAGCGCTACGGAAGCCTAAACGTCTCGACCCGGTACGTAGTTTCTACGGATGTGCTTCAGCGCGCCCAAAACCTAATCTGCTCATATCTTCCCAGCGGTGCCGCAATGATGCGATCCATCGACGGGTGGTGGCGAGAGGCCCGTCGGGCCCCGCGCCGGGGCACGCGTCTCAACCGCTTACCCCGCTTGGCATCGGGGGCGCCGGGCGCGCTCCCGTGAGTGAATCGGGTCCCGATTATGTTCCAGAAAACTCGCCGAGAACCCGGTGGGTATAGCGCGAATCCAGGAACAGGCCGGTTCTGGCTTGTTCTCCTTTCTGCCGTGGCACTCACCCTCGGCCCAGCACCGCTGGCGGCATTCGCGGACGACGCGACAGCTCCCGCTGATGCTCCGGACAGCACCGCCGCTGTCTCAACTCCAGCGACGCCGGCAGCGGCTCCCGCGGCGCCACCGCCAGAGCAGCCGGCCCCCGCGCCGGCCCCTCCGGTTGAGCAAAGCGCGGCCCCCGCGCCAGCGCCTGAACCGGTGGTCGCGCCAGTCCCGGCTCCGGCGCCCGAGCCAGTTGCCGAGGCAGCGCCGGCACAACCTGCGCCGCCCGCCCCTGAAGCGGCGGTGGCCGAGGCCCCAGCTCCAACGCCCAGTGCCGCGGATGAGTCTGGTGCTGCGGCACCGAGAACACCCGGTGCGCAGGATCAACGAACTTCGGCTGCAACTCCACCGGCCGAGCGAAGCGAGTCTTCGCCGCAGGCGCGCAATGTGAAGGACGCTGTCGTGATCTGTCACGCAACCGGTGCCGACGGCAAGTGGGTGACGAACGAGCCAGCGAAGAGCGGTGACCTCAATGGTCATGTTGGTCATCAGGATGGTCGTGACATCATCCCGCCGTTCTCGTATGAGGAAGATGGGCAGATGGTCGAGTTCCCGGGCCAGAACTGGGATGAGGCGGGTCAGGCGGTCTACAACAACGGCTGTAAATCGCCTGGCACTCCCGATACCGAGTTTCTGACTCCGACGGTCGAGCTTGCGGTCGAGCAGTGTGTTGCTGCTGATGGCGAGGTGCCTGCGGTGATGACGGCGAACCTGGGCGCGTTGACTGCGGGGGAGTCGTATCGGGTGAGCGTCTCGATGGACGGTGGCGTGCCGACGCTGTTGCCGCTTGTCGAGGCGACGGCGGCGACTGCGGTTGTCGAGATTCCGTTGTCTGGCGAGGGTGAGTACGTGGTGACGGTGTCGCGTGTCGGTGCTGAGGAGGATGAGGGGGTTGGCAGTGAATCGGTGACGGTGACGCCATGCCCCGACCCGCCCGCACCCGAGATTCGCATCGTCGTCGATCAGTGCCTCGCGGCAGGCGGAACCGTTCCCGAGCAGTTCGAGGTCTTCTTCGACGACACTCTCGCAGGAGAGAACTACTCCCTTCAGGTGAGCAAAGATGGCATCTCCTGGCCGGTTCGCACAGTATTGGGGACCGGAGATGAGGGATCTGTGCTGATCGACACTGCGGGCCCCGGCGAGTACCAGGTGACGCTGAGCTACGGAGAGACATCGGCGCAGGCCACTGTCGAGGTGGAGCCCTGCCCAGAAGCCGATTTCGACCTCGCCCTCGCGAAGAGCGCGACGACGGCTGATGGGGCGGCCGAGGTCGGCGACCTGATCAGGTACACCCTCACAGTCACCGGGAGCGGAAGCAATAGTGCCCTGAATCCGACTGTGACGGATACGCTGCCTGCTGGGCTGGTGTTCGCTGGCGGAGTATCTGCTTCCGACGGCTGGGAGGTGAGCGGTGCCGAAACGGTGACGGCGAGCTTTGCAGGCGCATTCACCGGTGAAGCAAGTATCGAGTTTGACGCGATGGTCACGGTCGCTCCCGCAAGCGGTGAGGTCGTCAACACGGCGTGTGTCTCAAGCGACGGTGCTGCGCCCGAGGTCGAACCCGGCCTCCAATTGGCTGGCGTCGGTGATGTAGGCACGTTCGAGACCGTCGGCGAGGAGGAGCCAGACGGTGACAGCACCTCCGACACCAACCCTGGAAATGACTGCGGCCAAGCTGAGACCCCGGTGCGCAGCGTCGGTGTGACTGGGGCTGCGGCCTGTGTGAACGACACACCGTGGTTTACCTACTCGGTGACACCGGCCGGGATCAGCGACCCAGGCAGCCTGCCGATCTCGATTATCTGGTGGAGCCCTGAGGCATACGCGGCACGTGACGCCTCCATTCCAGCCGCCGACCACGCTGCGATACTCGCCGACGGGGCCGCACAGGTTGACACGCTGGCGTACCCAGCAGGCTGGCAGAGCGGAGACACGCTGAGCGGCGAGGTCCTGTGGCCGGGTGCTTCTGTCGACGCGGCGGGCAACCCGACCGGCTGGCCGGGCTGGAGCCAGCGGGCGGACGGCACCTGGTTCGAAGATCCGGCGGCGCCGTTCTACAACCTCCGCGGTGAAACGGTGGTCGAGATCCGGATCAATCCGACGGCTGCCGCAACGACGGTCTATCCTCCCGCAACGCCTGACTGCAACGCGCGGCCGCCGATCACCGAGCCACCGAGCGTTGTGCCCGCGGTCCAGCCGGGCGCGAAGCCTGTTGCTCCTGGTGCGGCCCCAGCAGCGCCTGCGGCCCGACCGGTGCTGATCGCTGAGACCGGCAGTACGGGCCTGGGCACGCTCGGGGCGATCGCGATCGGACTGTTCGCGGCCGGCGCTGGCCTGTCCCTGCTGCATCGGCGGCCTGGAATGAGGAAAGGAGTGAAGTAACGTCGCGCGGCATTGGAAGGAACGCGGCCGGGACCCGGTTCACCACCGGGGCCCGGCCGCATGCTGGGTTGAGCGCCACAGTTCGCCTCTGCCTGTGCGTGGCGTGTCCTACTTGTCGGCGAGTGCCGTGTTTTCTGGAAGCACGGACGACTGTGTTGGTTCCCAGAGACCGCTGCGTTGCTCAAGGGAGATGGCGAGTCCCTCGCGGTCGTTGATTCCGAGCTTCGTGAAAATGCGCGCGAGATGCGTTTCGACGGTGCGGGTGGAGATTCGCAGGGTCGCCGCGATGAGTTTCGTCGAGTACCCGAGTACGGCGAGGCCACCTACCTCGCGTTCTCGAGGCGTGAGCGGCTCTCGCCAGCGAAGTGGCGAGAGCACTCCGTGGCGCGCTAACTGTCGCCCGGCGGCGGAATCCTGTACTGGGCCGCCGCCGCGTCGCTCGAGGATCGCCGAACACAAGGAACCCGAGAACTGTGTTCCGATCGCCTGGTGGAGGGCCTCTGCGCGTTCGCAAGCCCCGCTCGGCAGTGGGACGAGAGCCGCGCCTGCGAGGTGAATCGCGCGCAGCTCAACAAGATGGAGCGCGCGCTCCCGCGCCCACCGTGCGAGCGCGTCCGCGGCGTCTCTGGCGCCAGGATCGTTGAGCCAGAATCGTGCGGCGACCGCTGCGAGCCGGATCGGGCCCTCGACGATCCTGCTCGCGCGCAACGGCGTCTGCTCAAGCAGCGCGATTGCCTCCCAGGCGTGCTCTGCGCGGCCACTTGCCGCGAGCGCCAACGCACTTCCGGCGAGTGATACTGGGAGAAACCCTGAGCCGTCATTGCGGCTGAGCGCATCTGCCGAAGCCGCAAACTCAGCGGCGGCGTCCCCCCAGCGCCCTTGGGCGAGTGCGAGCGTGCCTGTCACAACGCCAACGAGCCCGGTCCCCTCGCGGTAGGCCGCCGTCGGGTGAGCGACCGCTCGGAGGAGTGCCCGGTGTAGCCGCTCGGCGCTCTTCACCTGGCCGTTGAGGATCTCGCTCATGAATAATGCCCCGAAGATTTCCCCGCCCGCTGTCGGGTATGTCCCTGAACGGGAGAGCGCGGCGGGTAACGCGTGACGTGCGACCGCTCGCAGCTCCCGCAGCCGGCCCGCCTGTCCCGCGATCAGGATGTCGGCTCCAGCGACGGGTATCACTTCGGGGGCTCTGGCTGGCGCGCCCGGTGCGAGCCGGAGGCCGCGTGCTGCGGCGAATTTCCCGGCGTAGGCCAAACGAATGTAGCTCCCAGCAACGACATGCAGATGCGCAGGAGAATCAGGGTCGGGGTATGCGTCGAGTAGCCCGTCAAGGATCTTGGTTGCCCCAGAAACGTCGTCGTCCCGATACAACAGGACATCTGCGCGGGCGAAGCCGAGGTCGATTCGCGACAGAAGGGTGTCGGGTGAGTCTCCCGGGGTGGGAACGAGGGAAATCATGGGGTCGCCCAATGAGTGAGGCTGGGAGGGCCTGTCTCGAGGGACCGGCGCGCGAAGGAGATCAGCCTCGTCAAGGAGCGTCGGGAGCCCAGAGAGTCTGGCGGCGGTCAACCGAGCGGTTGTCGCGACGATGCGCTGCTGTTCGCTCTGCGTTGCGTCGCTGCCGAGGATGCGCCCAATTCTCGCAGTCAGCCGGTAGCTGTTTGTCGCCCGGGCTGCCGTCAGTGCGCTCCAGAGGATCTCCGGTGACGGAATACGCCCGGCATCGAGGAGGACACTCGTGCTCCGCAGCAGCGTTTCAGCTGGAGAGAGCTCAAGGTCGCCGGGAAGCGTGTCGGCGATACGCTGCAGCAACGTGATGCGCTCGCCCGGCGGCGTTGCCTGGCGGACGGTCTCGCCAATGAGCTGGTTGCTCGTGCACACAAGCGGGGTTCCATCAGCCGCCGTATCTGACCGCAGCACGCGGTGTGCGAGGAGCTCGTCGATCGCCGCTGGCGACGCGATGTCGCCGAGCCGTGCCAGGGCCGAGAGCGGAATCGGCTCCGCGAGCGCTACGGTGAGGAGAGCGGATCGGATCTCGGGGGTGGCCCGCGAGAGCTCATTGATCAGAAAGTCGGGCAGCGACATCGTGGCCTCGTCGCCGCCCGACCAGCTGAACAAGCCATCGAAATGCATGAGCGCTCCCGAGCGCAGCAAACTGGCGACGAGCTCAGTGATGTGGAGCGGGTTGCCGAGCGTCGCGCGATGGATGCGAGTTCCAGTCTCGGCCTCGACCATGCCTGGGGACAGCAAATGGTTGATGAGCGCGGTCGATTGCGGGAGCGTGAGGGGGGTGAGCTCAACGATTGATGCCGGTTGTTCTCGGAGCAGTTGCAGAACTGGGAGCGGCAGCGCCGAGAGGTCTCGTGCCGTGATGATCACGCGGTACCCGGGGGTACCGCACAGCGCCGCGATGACCTGCAGGCTCAGATCATCCGCACTGTCTGCGTCGTCGACGAGGATGACGGTGCCGGGGTGCTGCTGAGGCCAGGCCGCAACGACCGCCGAGTAGCCCGCAGCCGCGTCGAGCGCTTCGGTTTGCTCTTGGTGCGGTAGCACTGTCCTGATGAGTGCAAACGGGATTGGCTGGATGGTGGGCGATGCGTTGAGCACCACGACTGCGGGTCGTGGCTCGGGGATCGACGCGAGCAACTGCCTGGCGAGTACGTGTTTCCCCGCCCCGGGTTCGCCTACGAGTAGCAGGAGGGCGCCCGGGCGGCTGATCGATCGCTCGGCCTCTGACAGCTCTGCACTGCGCAACGTGGCAAGTGGTGCCCCTCTGAGCGACTGTGGGGTCATGATGGCTCCCCTCAACCTGCCGGATGATGTGCCATGCATCATACGCCGCATCGGGGCGCTTTGTTAGCAATTTGCAGTGCCAGAGCCGAGCGCGTGCCTGTTTGGCCCTAGCCGCGCACTGCGCGCAGCACGTGGAATCCCTTCTTGCGTGCGGCGCGGTCGACATCGAAGTCCTCGAACGACGTCGCGATCCACTTCTGCAGCGAGTCAGCGCCGAGGTGCTTCGCGACAACGAGATAGGCAGCGCCACCGGGGATGAGGCGCGGCAGCCACTCCTTGAGGATGCTGTGCAGTACCTCCTTGCCGACACGGATCGGCGGGTTTGAACGGATCTCCGCGAACGCGAGATCAGCCGGGACTTCGTCAGGAGCCGCGACCCTGACGTTCGTCAGGCCCAAGCGCTCGGCGTTGCGGCGCGTGAGCTCGCGCGAGCGCTCGTTGACGTCGATCGCCCACACTTCGCGGTCACGGTGATCAAGTGCGGCCGCGAGTGCGATCGGACCCCACCCGCAGCCGATATCGAGAATCGGGCGGGTGTCGACGTGGGACTCCACAGGCTCGCGAACTGTGTCCAGCTCTGTGAGGTCGGGGAGGGCAGCGAGCAGCGTAGCGGTGCCCTGGTCGAGATGTTCAGGGCTGAACACCCCGCCTGCGGTGAGCACGGTTCGGGAAGCCCCCGCAAGCTCGACCTGGATCTCGCGCGGCGTGAAGTCGCCGGCCGGAGCCTCTGAGAAATAGTGCTGATTCACGCTGTCAAGTATCCCAGTCAGAACGCGCTTCACGTGCCCGAAGCGAACATCCGTGCCGCGGGGACAAGATCGACGTACACTTGGGAGTCACATGAGTGATTTCACGAACGACAAGACCACAGCACCCGTGACGGACGCAGTGCAGGGCGAGGCAGAAGGCGACCGCCTGGATGCGGCTGCCGAGGATGTCACTGACCCGCTCGAGCGGGTGCTCCGGCGTGCCGCCGGTGCGGGCGCTTCGGTGATCCGCGACCTCTCTGACGCGCAGGCGCTGGGCAGTGCCGACCACGACACGCTCGCCGACGATGACCACGGGATTCAGATGGAGCGCGAGGACCGAGCCTCGCTGACCCGTGTAGCAGGGCTCTCAACCGAGCTCGAAGACGTCACCGAAGTTGAATACAGGCAGCTCCGACTCGAGAACGTCGTGCTCATTGGCATCTACAACTCGGGCCGCGGGCATTCAGCTCAGGCCGCGCTCGAGGACGCGGAGAACTCGCTCCGTGAGCTGGCCGCGCTCGCCGAAACGGCGGGCGCAACCGTGCTCGACGGCGTCCTGCAACGCCGCGTGAACCCTGACCCGGCGACCTACTTTGGCAAGGGTAAGGCCCAGGAGCTCGCCGAACTCTTGCGCGCACTCGGCGCCGACACTGTCATCGCGGATGACGAGCTCGGCCCGAGCCAGCGGCGTGCCCTTGAAGACGTGGTGAACGCGAAGGTGATTGACCGGACGACTGTCATTCTCGATATCTTCAGCCAACACGCGAAGAGTCGTGAGGGCAAGGCGCAGGTCGAGCTGGCCCAGCTTGAATACCTGCTTCCGCGACTGCGCGGCTGGGGCGAGTCGATGTCGCGTCAGGCAGGCGGCCAGGTGGGCGCGGCAGGTGCCGGAATGGGATCGCGTGGGCCCGGTGAGACGAAGATCGAGCTCGACCGTCGCCGCATCAACACGCGGATGGCGCGGCTGCGCAAGCAGATCGCAGGCTTTGCGCCCGCTCGCGCCGCCAAGCGCGCGAACCGCAAACGCGGAGAGGTGCCGTCTGTCGCGATCGCCGGCTACACGAACGCCGGCAAGTCGAGCCTGTTGAACCGTCTCACGGGCACGCAAGAGCTCGTGCAGAACCAGCTGTTTGCGACGCTCGACACCGCTGTGCGGCACGCCGAAACGCAAGACGGCCGCGACTTCACCTACGTGGACACTGTCGGCTTTGTGAGAAACCTTCCGCACCAGCTCGTCGAGGCATTCCGCTCGACGTTCGAGGAAGTGGGGGAGTCAGACGTGATCCTGCACGTTGTCGACGCATCTCACCCAGACCCCGAGGCACAGCTCGCGACAGTCCGCGACGTTGTCGCCGAGGTCGAGGCGCAGGGCATCCCCGAGGTCGTCGCGTTCAACAAGGCTGACCTGATCGACGAGTCCCGACGCATGTTGCTACACGGTCTCGTGCCCGACGGTGTGTTCGTCTCTGCGCGCTCGGGCGAGGGCCTCGAAGAGTTAAAGGCGCGCATCGACGCGGCGATCCCGACGCCTGACCGCGAGGTGACAGTCGTCGTCCCCTACGACAGGGGAGACCTCGTCGCCGAGCTGCACGAACGCAACCGTGTGCTCGAGCTCGACTACGACGAGGCTGGGACGAGAGTGCGCGCGCTCGTCACCCCAGAGATGTTTGCCAAGCTCGACGACTACCTCGTATAGCTCAAAGTCGCGGGCACGGCACCCGTGACGTAACACTTCGTCGCACACGGTAACAGTGTGAAATTCAGGCCGGTTGGGGTCATTCCGCCGGGTACTTTTGCAGCAGACGGACCCGAACTGGCGTCCGTAAACTGCACCGCACTGTACCCGACGGAGGACCAACATGACCGCTGCACCACTTCCACAGGCGACCATTCTCGGATACCCGCGGATCGGCAGGCGCCGTGAGCTCAAGCGTGCCGTCGAGTCGTTTTGGGCTGGGCGAATCTCGGAGTCCGAGCTGCGGCAGACAGCTGCGGAACTGCGCGCGGCGACCCGCGCCCGGCTTGTGGAGCTTGGCCTCCCGGCAACTGGCGGCGCGGTCCCGGAGAGCTTCAGCTTCTACGACCAGGTGCTTGACGCGACGCTCGCCGTCGGCGCGATTCCTCAGCGCTTCGGCGCCCAGACTGGATCAGATCTCGACACCTACTTCAGGCTCGCACGTGGAGACGCCGAGCACCAGCCGCTCGAGATGACGAAGTGGTTCGACACGAACTACCACTACAGCGTGCCCGAGATCGACGCAGACACCAAGTTTGCAGCGAACCCGGCTGCGCTCGTCGAACAGTTTAAGGAGGCGCAGGCGCAGGGAATCGAGACCCGTCCCGTGCTCGTCGGCCCCGTCACCTACCTGCTGCTCGCGAAGGCGTCTGATGAGGCGGCTGAAGGGTTTGACCCCGCGGACAGGCTCGACGACCTTGTCGGTGTGTATGCAGAACTTCTTGCGGCGCTCGCCGCAGCGGGCGTCGCGTGGGTGCAGCTCGACGAGCCCGCCCTCGTCTCCGACTCGCTGCGCGTGACGCGGGAAGAAGCCCTGGGCCTTGTCGAGCACGCATACGCGACACTGGGTGGGGCTGCACAACGCCCCCGGATCCTGATCGCTGCGCCGTACGGCGATTCGGCCGCGGCGCTCACGAGGCTCGCTGCGCTCCCGGTTGAGGCTGTGCACACAGACCTCGTGCGCGGCTCGCTCCCCGCAGCTGCGCTCGCGGACGGCTCGCTCGCCAAGGCGTTCGCCGGGACGCAGCTGGTTGCCGGTGTCGTCGACGGCCGAAACATCTGGCGCACCGACCTTCGCAGCGCATTCGCGCAACTGACTCAGCTGACCGACGCAGGCATTGACACTGTCGTCGGCACCTCGAACAACCTGCAGCACGTGCCACACGACGTGCGCGACGAGACGAAGCTTGATGCTCGGCTGCAGTCGTGGCTCGCGTTTGCCGACCAAAAGGTCGAGCAGGTCGCGATCCTCGCCCGCGGGCTGTCCGATGGCGCCGAGGCGATCGAGGCCGAACTCGCGGAGGTCGACAGGGTGCTCGCGGACCGCGACGCCGCCCCGGGTGTGCGCATTGACGCGATCCGCGCGCGAGTGGCCGCGGCAGGTGACGCGGACCGCAACCGCGTCACTGAGGAAGATCGGCGTACAGCCCAGCAGGATCTCGGGATCCCGCACCTCGCGACAACCACCATCGGCTCGTTCCCGCAGACCCCCGAGATTCGCAAGGCACGCGCCTCGTTCGTGCGCGGTGAGATCGACGAAGCCGCATACGAAGGCTTCCTGCGTGACGAGATCACGAGCGTGATCCGGTTGCAGGAGGAGATCGGGCTCGACGTGCTCGTGCACGGTGAGGCTGAACGCAACGACATGGTCCAGTACTTCGCCGAGCTGCTCGACGGTTTCGCGGTCACCGAGCACGGCTGGGTGCAGTCGTACGGTAGCCGTGCGACGCGCCCGTCGATCCTGTGGGGTGACGTTTCGCGCCCGGCCCCGATGACTGTGCGCTGGTCGGAGTTCGCGCAGTCGCTCACCGACCGCCCGGTGAAGGGCATGCTCACTGGGCCCGTCACGATCCTCGCGTGGTCATTCGTGCGCGATGACCAGCCCCTGGGAGACACCGCCTCGCAGGTCGCGCTCGCGCTTCGCGACGAGATCGATGACCTCGTCGAGGCAGGAATCAACATTGTGCAGGTCGACGAGCCAGCGCTGCGGGAGCTGCTGCCGCTGGACCGCGACAGGCAGGCCGCCTACCTCGACTGGTCAGTCGGTGCGTTCAGGCTCGCGACGGGCGGGGCTCAGGCCGGCGTGCAGATCCACACGCACCTCTGTTACTCCGAGTTCGGCGAGATCATCGACGCTGTCGACGGCCTCGACGCTGACGTCACGTCGATTGAGGCTGCCCGCAGCCGCATGGACGTCGTCCAGCCGCTTGGTGACCACGGCTACTCGCGCGGCATCGGCCCCGGCGTCTACGACATTCACTCGCCTCGTGTACCGGGAGTCGAAGAGCAGACGGAGCTCATCAGGATCGCAGCTGAGCGCATCCCCGGCGAGCAGCTCTGGGTGAACCCCGACTGCGGCCTGAAGACGCGCGGCTATGACGAGACCGTCGCAAGCCTCACGAACCTCGTGTTGGCCGCGAAGGCCGTTCGCGCGGAGGCGTAGTGGCCGCCCCAGCGGCTGCCACCGCCTTTGGCGCGGCCGGGGTGCCTGCGTGGCCTGCGGAGGGGCTGCCGACCGAACAGGTCGGCTCCCTCCCGCGCCCCACGCGCCTCCAGCGCGCGGTGCTCGACGCCGAGATCGGTGTGGCGTCCGGCGAAGAACTCGCAGCTGAGCAGGATCTTGCCGTGCGGGAGACGCTCGCACGCCTCGCAGAGACAGGGTCGCCGATCGTCAGTGACGGTGAACAGCGACGCGAGAGCTTCGCGAGCTACCCGCTCGCCGGAGCTGATGTCGAAGCGGGGCCGGTGTTCGCAGTGTTCGCCGACGGGCATCACCGCGTCGTGCCGAGGCTCGCGTCCGCGCCGTTCCGGTTCCAGAGCTGGGCGGCCGACGACGTTGCGGCGGCCCGCGCCCACACCGATCTTCCGTTGAAGCAGGCGGTGATCTCACCGTCGATGCTCTCGCTCACGATTCCCGACGAGGGGCTCGGTGACTACTCGCGCGAAGCCTTCCTCGACGACGTTGTTGCTGGCTGCGCCGAGGACATCAGGCGCTGTTTCGCGGAGGGAGCGAGCCGCGTCTCGATTGACTTTACCGAGGGCCGGCTGGCGCTGCGCCGCGACGTTCGCGCCCCCTGGGCCGGGCCGCAGGCGCTCGCCGGGTTTATCGAGCTACTCAACCGGGTGCTTGACGAACTCGGCGACGCCGAGCGGAGCGCGGTCGGGGTGCACACGTGCCCCGGCAACGACAACGACTCGGCACATAGTGCCGACGTCGACTACGCAGAGCTGCTGCCCGAACTGTTTCAGATCGAGGCGGGCTACTTTCTGGTGCAGGCGGCAGGCGAGAAGGATCCGGATCGCGTCGCCCGGCTTGTCGGCAGGGAGATCGGCGCGTTGCGCGCGGCCGGGCGCCCCGCCCCGCGTGTACTGCTTGGCGTCACCAACCCGACGAACCCGAAGCTTGAGACAGCTGAACAGGTGCGCGATCAGCTCGTTCGTGCGGCCCGATTCGTGCCTCCCGAGCTCCTGGGCTCGACCGACGACTGTGGGTTCTCGCCGTACCTCATCGACGAGAAGCCCCGCCACGGCTCACCTGACTACGCGCGGGACGTGGCGTTCGCGAAGATCGCAGCACGCGTCCGCGGCACCGAGCTCGCGGCGGCGGAACTTGCCGGCCCGGCGCAGGTCATTGGGGGTGCACGGTGAACGCGACCCTGCTCACGGGGAGTGCGCCGACCCGCGCGCGGTTCTCGTTCGAAGTGTTCCCCGCACGGTCGGGCGCTGCTGCGCTCGCGCTTGGCAACTCGGTGCAGCACCTGTCAGCGGTCGGACCCGACTTCATCTCAGTCACGTACGGCGCGAATGGGTCACACCGCGACGCGTCACTCGACCTGCTCGCCTATCTCCGGGAGCACACGGACGCGCTGCCGCTCGCGCACCTGACGACAGTGAGAGAGTCTCGTGAGACCATCCGTGAGACTATCCACCGCATTATGGACGCAGGGATACACGACTTTCTCGCCCTGCGTGGAGACCCGCCGCGCGGACTCGATGAGTCGAGCCCCGAGGTAGCCGGATCGCTGAGCGCGCTGGAGCTCACCGAGCTCATCGCTGAGGCACGGGCTGAGCGCCCGGCGTTCACGAGCGTCGGCCGCACCGCGGTCGCGGCGTACCCGAACGGCCACCCGCTCTCTCGGGGCCAGGCGGCTGACATTGACTGGCTGCTCGCGAAGGAGGCTGCAGGCGCCCAGTTCGCGATCACGCAGCTGTTCTTTCACGCCGACGAGTACTTGAGCTTCGCTGACGCGGCACGTGACGCGGGGCTGCAGATGCCACTGCTTCCTGGGCTCATGCCGGTCTCGACAAGCGGTCAGCTGCGCAAGGTGGCATCACTCGCGGGACGGCCCGCGCCCACTAGCCTCGAACGCGCGATGGAGGAAGCCGGGGGATACGCCCCTGAACTCGGTGTCGAGCATACGATCAACCTTGCCCGCGAGCTGCTCGCCGGCGGCGCCCCGTCGATTCACCTGTACACCTTCAACAGGCACGAGCAGGTGCTCGCTGTGCTCAGCGAGCTCGACCTGCTCTCATAGCCTGCCGGCTGTGCCCGCACGTGCGCGGAGAATGCCAATCAAGCCTTGAATTCATGGAGTACATAACATCTCGGCAATTGGAATACGTTCGTCGCTTGATTCGGTGGTGGGTGGTGAGGTAGATTGTTGACCGTTGGGGGGCCTGCAAGTTGCAGGCCCCCTTTTTTTGTGAGGCGTGTCGGAAGGAGTGTGGCTTGGCTATCCAATTTGACGACGGCGTCGCAGACGCACTCGCCCAAGCGCTCGAGGCAGCCGACGACACACTCCGTGGCATCGGCTACATTCGCTCCAACGCAGTCACTGCCGCCGTCACCGATTTCAAGGGTGGCTACTCGCGACTATTCGTCACTGCGGCCCAGACCGAGAGTCAGGAGCGGGGACGCCTGGCAGGGCTGTTGAATGATGCGCGACTGCAGGTGCAAGATGCGAAGGCCGCGGCCACAAAAGAACGCGAACGCCAAGCCGCCCACGACGCTTGGAAACTGCGTGAGGACGCGAGGCGCGAAGAGGAGTACGTTGCGTCGGTACAGGGGCTTCCAGCGCCCGCTGGTTTCCCGGAACCGGAACCAGACTCGATACCCGTAGCCTCCCCGCACATCACCGCGTCGTTCAGTCCCAGCGCACGCACCAGACACGTCACCAACGGTGGGGCGAAAGGGACAAGTTCAGCAGATCCGGAACGGCTACGGCACTTTGTCACCACCTCATAGGGACTCACCCGCCAAATGGAAACAGCTCATACCGCTGTGCAGTCCGCCACCGCATCGTTCCAGGGCTCGTGTTCTTGGACGTCGATCGCTATCGCCCCCATGCTGAACGGGTTCTCGAAACTGATCGACGAGAACCGACGCGATGAGGTCTGGATAGCAGCTGTCGCTGACGCGTTCGAAAAAACGGGGGCCTGGGCCCTCAGCGACTTCCGGATCACTTTGGCTGTCGCAGCCGACGACCCAGACACGCTCCGACGGCTTCTCCTCGGAGGAACGCTCTCGGTCAAGCAGGTCGCTTCGGTCTGGGAACTCCTCACCGCGACCCCAGGGTTTGATGCAGAAAAGATCCTGAAGAAGTACGCGCACGTACTCGGAGCTCTCGATGGGATGCCCGCCCTCGCACGCGTCACCGCGAACAAGTACAACGCGGAACAGATCCTGAAGACCGTCGAAGCAGAGCTCGCTGCGTTGAAGCCTGGCGACAAGAACGCGCCCTACCTGCAAAAGCAGATCGACTACCTAACACAGGTAGTGAGCGGGGAAGTCCAGCTGTACCTCTACGACCACGCGGCCTCTCGCATCGTAGAGATGCTCGGCACCCCCGGCCCAGACACCATCCGAGCAATCACCTACGTGCCAGGCACCTTCACCAGCCTCAACTCGTTCTACAACGGATCTGTTCAAGAAATCGCCAAGTTCCTGACAGGCAAGGACGGACTTTCGGGAAGTGTCGCGTTCGTGTACAAGGACGGCCTATTCCCCGGAGAAAACGGGCAGACCGGGAATGCGAACATGCTTCGAATCACCGAAGCAAACGACCTCGAATTCGGTCGGTTGGCAGGTGAGCAGCTCGCGCGCTTCCAGGCCGGAATGAGGGCAGACCCGTACCTGTCTGGGGTGAAACAGATGGGGGCCGGCCACAGTTGGGGACTCGCGAACCTCACGAGTTCTGAGGTCGCGGGTGCCCGCTACAACACCGTGATCTCGCTCGCAGGAGCCTGGATGCTCCCTGATTGGGAACCCACGGCTACAACCGGATACCTTGACGTTTCCTACGAAGACATTTTGACGCGTGCGCAGCGAGAAGGCTACGTCGGTGAGGGAAGATATCCACGAAGGGACCCCGCGTTCACGAGCCTGGTGTACCCAGGCTACGGCGAATTCGACCCCAGCCTGGGTGAACTCATGGACAACCACAACCTCATCGCCACTGCCAAAGATGATAACCAAGACGTGCTTGATACGTTGAAGGAGGCCCTCGAACGATGAACATGAAACGTGTATTTGGTTTGATGCTCGTTGCGGGGGTACTGAGCCTGACCGGGTGCTCATCGCTCACGGCGGCCTCACAGAAGGAGCCAAAAGTGGACACAAAACTGACGTGGCAGGAAGCAAAAGCGGCTACCCAGGAAATGGAACGTGAAATCGCTGAACTGATACCCAAAGACGTCATCGTCAACGTCTACCAAGTAGACACAGGGACGCTCATGTCTTGCGGAGACGGGGCGGACAGCTGGTTCGGCGGCATGACCGTCACCGTTGCTAAGGGCACCGACATCGAAGCGATCGTTCGCGACATCGAAACCCATTATGAAAGTACGGAGTACGCTACGAGTAACCGGTTGAGCCTCAATGGGCACTACAAAATAGCGGTGAAAGACCCGGAAACCACGATACGCATCATCGTTGGGGAAGGCCTTGAGCCGACCCATATTGACATTGATTCAGCGTCTGAGTGCTTCGTGCTCCCCGAAGGCGTCTACCGCGGCGGCGACTTCTAAGCATCTAACGCCAATGAAACCGCAAAGCGTCATCGGTCTCCTCGTCGGGTTGCTCGCCCTCGCAGGGTGTGCGCAACCCGCGGAGCGTCCGTCTTTTGCGGAGGTGAAGGCCGCGACTCAATCAATGGAGCGTGAGCTCGCAGGCGCGACGCCTGAAGGTGTCTTTGTGAAGTTTGCGCAGGCCGGAACGGGTGAGTTATCTGTATGTCAGAGGAGCTGGTATCGGTGGCATGGTGACGCAGTGATCACCGTCGCTGCAGGCACTGATACCGACGCAATCATCCAGGACTTTGAAGACCACTTCACAAAGGCCGGCTACGAAACGCATTCAGATCCTGACGTGTTCCGGCAACACAGGTTAGGGATCACCGATCCAGAAACAGGCACAACAGTTCGTGTCGCTACAGGGTTTGCTCCGGACCAGATCCGGTTGTCGTCGGCTTCTGAATGCTTCTTCAGCCCTGGCGGTGAGGCCCCCGAACTCTAGCGGTTACACCGAGCAGCGGCAGGATTGCGTGCTGTGGTGCGTGAAGGTTGGGGTGCTCGAGACCATCGGGATCGGAGCGGTCCGAGACTGGGCAGGGTCACTGCGGGTGGCCTCGTCGACCCGAAAGCTACATCGTCGACGCGATCACCTTGGGCGTGCGAGTTAGACGGAGCGGAAGACCGCGACGACCTTCCCGAGTACCTCGGCATGGTCGCCAAGAATCGGCTCGAAAGCGCTATTTCGGGGCAGTAGCCATGTGTGGCCGTCGCGCCGCCTGAATACCTTCACGGTTGCTTCGCCATCGAGCATGGCGGCGACGATGTCTCCGTTGTCGGCCTCGCGCTGCTGGCGAACGACGACGAAGTCGCCGTCGCAGATCGCAGCGTCAATCATCGAGTCTCCGACAACCTTCAGCATGAATAGCTGGCCGTCGCCCACGAGCTGGCGGGGGAGCGGTACGACCTCCTCGACCTGCTGGTCGGCGGTGATCGGAACGCCTGCGGCGATCTGACCCACCAGCGGAACGTATGCGGTCTCCTGGGTCTCCGTGGCCGGCGCGTCTGCGATGGCGCTGCTCGTGACCGCGAGCTCGACGAGGATCTCGAGCGCGCGTGGGCGGTTAGGGTCGCGCCGGATGTAGCCCCCGAGCTCGAGGCGGCTGAGCTGGTGTGTGACGCTCGACAGTGACGAGAGTCCGACGGCGTCGCCGATCTCGCGCATGCTCGGCGGGTAGCCCCGTGACTCAACGGAGCGCGCGATGAACTCGAGGATCGCCTGCTGCTTTTCGGTCAACGGCTTTTGTGGGGGTGAGGCCAGATCGCTCATGGCTCGTCCTCTCGAGTCTGGGATCGCGGCCGATTGGCCGCTGGAGTCGGGCTGCTATTCACGGAGAAACGGTGAATGTCGGTGGTCACTGGTTAGGTGAGGGCACTGTTCGAACCCTAGCTCGGATGTTCGAGGCGAGGCAAACATTTGTTCGAGTGTCGCGCGGATTCGCGTCAAACTTCTTCGAATTCTTGCCTTGCGAAATCGTTCATTCGAAGATATATTCGAAATAGATGTTCGACCGAACGGTATTTGTTCGAACACTCTCAAGAGAGGAACCCCTCATGACTGCTACAGCAACTGTCACCGCAATGGGCCCCCGCATCGATGCAGACCGGGCCGGCGTGCGCGCTGTCTTTTCCCCGACCGCAGCCGCGCCCAAGACCCGGCTCAAGCTGACTCGCCGCGGGCGCGTGGTCTTTGGGGGTCTTGCCACCATTCTTATTGCTGGGGCGCTTGGCGTCGCGGCGTCGTTCGCGGCCCCGGGCGCGGTCGCCAACGGCGCGGCAAGCTCGCAGGAGTTTCCATACGTTGTGGCGCAGTCCGGCGACTCGCTGTGGAGTATTGCTTCCGCGCTGGAGCCGACCGCAGACCCCCGCGACGTGGTGGCAGAAATTCAGCGTCTGAATCAGATGCAGGCAGCAGACCTGCAAGCCGGCGATGCGATTGCTGTTCCTCTGCGCTTCGCGGGCGACGAGGCGACCTTCCCGGCGTCCGACCTCTCGTAGCTGGCAGTTGCCCGGCGCAGTTGGTGCTCTTTCTTTCGTGGCCGAGGAATCGTCGGTGGCCGCTGAGTAGACTAAAGAGGTGGCTGAATTGAGCGATCTCCCTCTCCGTGACAATCTCGTCGGTAAGACCCCGTACGGTGCACCGCAGGCTGCGGTCCCTGTGAGTCTCAACGTGAACGAGAATACGCACCCGCTTCCCGAGGCCTTCATCGCGGAAGCGACGGAGGCGCTTGCTGCCGCGCTGCGCAACGTCAACCGCTACCCAGACCGCGAGTTCATCGGGCTGCGCGAGGCACTCGCCGACTACCTCGGCCACCGCCTCACCCCCGAACAGGTGTGGGCGGCGAACGGCTCGAACGAAGTGCTCCAGCAGATCCTGCAGGCGTTCGGTGGTCCCGGTCGCACACTGATGAGCTTCACTCCCACCTACTCGATGTACCCGTTGCTTGCCGACGGTACCGACACCGGGTGGATCGGAGTTCCCCGCAATGCTGACTACACCGTGACCCCCGAGCTCGTTGTCTCGGCGATTGCCGAGCACAAACCCGACATCGTCGTGCTCTGCGCTCCAAACAACCCCACAGGCACCCCGATGGCGCTTGAGACGATCCTCTCGGCATACGACGCGTTCAATGGCATCCTCATCGTCGACGAGGCCTACAAGGAGTTCGACACCGAGAACGAGACCGCAATCTCGCTGCTCGAAGGCCGCCACCGTCTGATTGTCAGCAGGACGATGAGCAAGGCCTTCGCCTTCGCGGGGGTCCGACTTGGCTATCTTGCTGCAGACAGCGCCATCGTTGACGCGCTCCGCCTTGT
The DNA here is from genome assembly GCF_024399335.1 of Leucobacter aridicollis. Classification (NCBI taxonomy): domain Bacteria; kingdom Bacillati; phylum Actinomycetota; class Actinomycetes; order Micrococcales; family Microbacteriaceae; genus Leucobacter; species Leucobacter aridicollis. Next base: position 2,413,627 of record NZ_CP075339.1, on the reverse strand, counting down.
TCGGCTCCCGTACCACCTCTCCGGCCTGACACAGGCCGCTGCGACTACTGCTGTGAAGCACGCCGACGCGATGCTCGCCACCGTCGACGAAATTCGCGCCCAGCGAGACCGGCTGGCAGGTGCGCTCACCGGCCTCGGATACGTTGTCCACGAGTCGGGCTCGAACTTCTTGCTCGTCGGTGGATTCGCCGATCCAAGCGAGGTATTTGAACGCCTTCGCGCCCAAGGCATTCTCGTTCGCGACCTCGGGATAGCCGGCCACGTCCGCATCACTGCTGGTACAGCTGAAGAAACGTCCGCTGTTATCGCGGCGATCACAGAGTTTGGCCCGGCAGGCGCTGTCTAGGTGATCCAGGCTGGCAGCGAATGCGGTCGGATGCTGCGGGCACCAAAGGTTTAACGGCAAAACTATCGGGAAAGCCAGTTAGGCTCGGTTGCATGCCTCAGCCCATCGAGTCGCTCGACCGCCCTTCCCTTGAACGCCGCTACCGTCGCATGCGCTTGGCGACAGTCATCCTCGCTGCCGTCGCATTGCTGCTTGTTGCAGCCCTCGGTGCTCAGGGGCTGCAAGGAACGACCGGGGGCTCCGGGGCGAGCGGCTCAACCACCGGTCAAGGTGCTGGGGCAGAGGGCGCCGGAAACGACGGAGAGCAGACGGCCGATACCTGCCCGGTTGTCGATCGCCTCGATCCCAACGACCCGAGAGCGCTCGGCGACATCGATGCGCCGGTCGTGTTGCACGAGTGGACAGACTTCCGCTGCCCGTATTGCGGCTCCTTCTCGCGAGACACGCTGCCCGTGCTGATCGAAGAGTACGTCGAGACCGGCAAGGTCCGGCTCGAGATCCACGACGCGGCGCTCGTCGGCGGCGAGAACTCGATCCTCATCGCGGCCGCCTCGCGCGCGGCGGGGGAGCAGGGCAAGTATTTTGAGTTCTACGATGCCGTCTACCACGCGCCCGAGAGCGCGCATGACGCCAACGGTGAGCTCACAGTCGACACGCTTGTCTCGTTCGCGAAGGATGTCGGCGTGAAAGACATCCCAGCGTTCACTGCTGACGTCGAGAGTGGAAAGTTCGAAGATGCCGTGCGCAAGGACACCGCGGAAGCGCAGTCGATCGGTGTGACCGGGGTGCCGTTCTTCGCGACCACTGGCTGCGGCCAGGTCATGTCTGGCGCGCAGCCGGTAGAGACGTTCCGGGCACAGCTTGACGCTGCCATCGAAGCCGCCAAGAAGTAACGGCTCCGCATGGATCTGAGCCTGCTCGGCGCGTTACTTGGCGGAACTCTCGCGCTTCTCAGCCCCTGCTCGGTGATGGTGCTGCCGGCGTTCTTCGCCTACGCGTTCCACAGTCCGCGAGAACTGTTCTCACGTACAGGCGGCTTCTTTCTCGGGCTCGCGACTGCGCTCGTGCCACTCGGTCTGCTGGCGGGCACCCTCGGCGCGTGGGTGGTCGCGCACCGGAACGGCATCATGACCTGGGTGCTCGTGCTCGTGATCGTGTTGGGGGCGGTGATGCTGCTTGGAGTTCCGCTTCCGGCCCTCACCCGTCAGCAGAGTGCGAAGGGGACTTCGGTCGCATCGGTGTACGCGCTTGGCGCGGTGTACGGTCTTGCCGGCGGATGCGCCGGGCCGATCTTCGGCGCGGTTCTCGCGATGGCAGCGTTCGGCGGCAATGCGCTCATGGGCGGGTTCACGATGCTGCTCTACGCCGCCGGAATGACAGTTCCACTGCTGCTGCTCGCGCTCGTGTGGACGCGAATCCCTGGTGTGCGCGCACTCATGCGACCGCGTGAACTCGTGATCGGACGTTGGCGGAACGCCTGGTCGAACATCATCGGCGGACTCCTGACGATCGCTGTCGGTGTATTCATGCTTGTTACCGACGGCGCGCAGAAGTTCACGGGGGTACTCGACGCGAGCACGCAGGCGGGTCTCGAGGCCGACGTCATGCGAGCAACCTCGGGGGTCTCGAACCTGCTCGTGCTCGCGATCGGGGCGGGGCTCGCGCTTGCCGTTTGGGCCGCGATGCGTTGGCGCGCGAGGCAGCGAGCAACCGACGCCGCGCGGTAGGATCGAGAACATGACCGCAGCTGCACGCATCGCGACGCTTGAACGCGCCACCAGTGAGTCCGCTATTCGACTAAGCCTGAACCTTGACGGTACCGGCGAAGCCGACATCGAGACTGGGGTGCCGTTCTTCGATCACATGCTCACGGCATTCGCGCGGCACTCGCTCACCGACCTCACGGTGCGGGCCGAGGGCGACGTCCATATCGATGTGCACCACACCGTCGAGGACACCGGCATCCTGCTCGGGCAGGCGATCCTCGAGGCGCTCGGTGACAAGAGCGGCATCTCTCGCTACGGCGACGCATTTGTGCCGCTCGATGAAGCGCTCGCGCAGGCCGTCGTCGACATCTCGGGCCGGCCATACCTTGTCCACTCCGGCGAGCCCGCTGGCTTCGAGTTTCACCTTATCGGCGGCCACTTCACCGGCTCAATGGTGCGCCACTTCTTCGAGGCGATCACACTGAACGCCCGACTGTCTGTGCACCTCCGACTCATCGAGGGTCGTGACCCACACCACATCGCTGAGGCTGAATTTAAGGCGTTCGCGCGTGCGTTCCGCACCGCGAAGGCGAAGGATCCGCTTGTGACCGGCATTCCGTCCACAAAGGGCGCCCTGTGAGCGCAGGCGGTGCACCGCGCGTAGCCGTACTCGATTACGGGTCGGGCAACGTGCACTCCGCGGTGAAAGCGTTGATTCGTGCTGGCGCCGACGTCGAGCTCACGGCCGACCCGCAGACGGTCATGGAAGTTGACGGGCTTTTCGTGCCCGGCGTCGGTGCGTTCGATGCAGTGATGGCGCAGCTGCGCGCGATCCAGGGTCACGAGCTTATCGGTCGGCGGCTCGCAGGCGGTCGGCCGGTGCTCGGCGTCTGCGTCGGACTGCAGGTGATGTTCGAGCGCGGAATCGAGCGTGGCGTCGAGACAGAGGGGCTCGGCGAGTGGCCGGGGACCGTCCGTCAGCTCGAAGCTCAGACGCTGCCGCACATGGGCTGGAATACCGTTTCGGTGCCCAAGGACTCAGTACTACTGCGTGGCCTCGGAGACGAACGCTTCTACTTCGTGCATTCGAATGCGGCGACCGACTGGACACTTGAGGGCCGCTCTGCAGCGACAGCTCCGAAAGTGACGTGGTCTGAGTACGGCGAGCCATTCATCGCGGCGGTCGAGAACGGCCCACTGAGCGCCACACAGTTTCACCCAGAGAAGTCCGGCGAGGCCGGGATCCAGCTGCTGCGCAACTGGATCAATTCTCTGGCCCCCACCCGCACCACCAAGGAGAACTGATGACCGAGCTCGCGACGAGCCCGAAGCTGCAACTACTGCCCGCGATCGACATGGTCGATGGCAAGGCCGTGCGGCTCACGCAGGGCGCGGCAGGAACCGAGACGAACTACGGCAGCCCGGTCGACGCGGCGATGGACTGGATCGAACAGGGCGCCGAATGGATCCACCTTGTCGACCTCGACGCGGCCTTCGGGCGCGGCACCAACGTCGGTGTGGCCCGCAAGATTATCGCCCGTGCGGGAAGCCGAGTGAAGATTGAGTTCTCTGGTGGTATCCGCGACGACAAGAGCCTTGAGGCGGCGCTCGAGATGGGCGCAGCGCGCGTCAACCTCGGCACGGCAGCGCTTGAGAACCCTGAGTGGACTCGCGCGGTGATCGCGCACTATGGAGAGCAGATTGCGGTTGGACTTGACGTGCGTGGAGAGACTCTTGCGACGCGCGGCTGGACTGAGGACGGCGGCAATCTGTGGGACGTGCTTGAGCGTCTCGAGGATGCTGAGTGCCCGCGGTACGTCGTCACTGATGTGACGAAGGACGGCATGATGGCCGGCCCAAACGTTGAGCTACTTAAGAAGGTCTGTTCGCGCACAGACCGCCCGGTGGTCGCGTCAGGCGGAATCTCCACCCTTGACGACATCGCGACGCTTCGCGAGGCCGTGCCTCACGGGGTTGAGGGCGCCATTATCGGCAAGGCGCTCTACGATGGCGCGTTCACGCTGCCGGCAGCCCTCGACGTCGCCGGCAGGTAGCGGCGGGCCTCAGCATGGCGATCAAGAAGCTTCCGTCGACGGGTGACACCCCGCGGTCGACCGGGGTTCCCGAGAGCCTCGTTGCTGGCGGCGCTGCCGACTCGGCGGGGTTTCCGTGGGCTGGCCGAACGTTCGACCATCACGAAACAGCCTTCGCCGACGACGACGGTGCCACGCCCCCGGCGCTAGCGGCGGCTGTCGCGGCGATGCGCGCGGCAGGGGAGCGCTACCGCGTTGACGGTGCCGCGCCTGCGGTCATCGAGGAGCTTGCCGCGCTGCGACAGGCCGTGCTCATCGAGCTCTCGAAGAGCCGGGTGCTCGTGCCGTTGCTCGCGGAGGCTGGCGAGCTCGGGGAGACCCCCGACGGCAGGATTGTGGAGAAGACGCAGGAGCTCTCGATCGTGACTGTGGCGAGCCCTGACGGCAGGCGGGTGATGCCAGTATTCTCCTCCGTCGAGGCGATGCAGCGCTGGAATCCCGGCTCCAGGCCGATCCCGGTCCCGGGACCGCAGGCGGCGATCGCCGCGGCTCAAGAGGGAACCGACCTCATCATTGTCGATCCAGGATCGCTTGACGTACAGTTTGGGGTTCGGCGACCTGAGCTTGAGTCGATGGCGCTCGGCACGCCGCAGCTCCCCGCATGGGCAGACCCCGCCGTGCGCCAGGCGTTTCTCGAAGGTGCAGCAGGCGAGCCATCGCTACGCGCGCTCGCACTCCTCCCAGGCGACCCTGTGGGTGACCTCACCGCGCCCGAGACCGAAGTGCACCTCCTGCTTGACGATGGACTCGACCGAGACGGCCTCACTGCGCTGCTCGGGGCGCTGCAGGAACGCTGGGCAAGGATTGAACTCATCGCCGAGCGCGTCGATTCGATGCGCTTCGTTCCGAGGGCTTCCTGACGGAGGCCACGCGAGAACGGGCGGGTGGATGCCTGCTCGTCACCCGCCCGCTCTCGTGGTGGCGTTAGCCGGCGACGTAGAGCGCGATTGTTTCCGCGACGAGCGCGGGCGTATCCTCGCCATCGATCTCAACCGTTGTCTTCGACCCGACCCGCCAGCCCTGCTTGCTCTCCTCTGCCGAGACAATCTCGACCCGTGCTCGCACCCGCGACCCAGCTTTTACTGGCTGCAGGAAGCGAACGCGATCTAGGCCGTAGTTCACCGCCATTGCGACGTTGCCGATATCGATTAGGCCGCCACTCAGGTGAGGGATCAGTGACAGGGTGAGGTAGCCGTGCGCAATCGTTGAGCCGAAAGGGCCGGCGGCTGCGCGTTCGACATCGAGGTGGATCCACTGGTGGTCGCCAGTGGCATCGGCAAACGCCTGAATCCGATCCTGATCGACGAGCAGCCAGTCGCTCACTGCTGACTGCCCGATCGCGTCGGGTAGTGCCGCGGGATTCGACACCGAGATAGTCATGCCTTCGGCCCTCCGGCCACGTACAGCACCTGGCCCGAGACGAAGCTGGCCTCTTCTGAGCAGAAGAAGGCTGCCGCGTTCGCAATGTCTTCAGGTTTGCCTGCGCGTGCGACGGGAATCTCGGAGACCATGTGGCCGACGAAGTCGTCGAACTGCACGCCCATCCGATCCGCCGTGGCCCGCGTCATGTCCGAGACAATGAAGCCCGGCGCGATCGAGTTCGCCGTGACGCCGTATCGGCCAAGCTCGATTGCGAGCGTCTTCGTGAAGCCTTGCATTCCTGCCTTCGCGGCCGAGTAATTCGCCTGGCCGCGGTTACCGAGCGCCGAAGTGCTCGACAGGTTCACGATGCGACCCCACCCCGCCTCGACCTGGTGCTTTTGCACCGCGCGGCTCATGAGGAAGGCGCCACGCAGGTGCACGCCGAGCACCGCGTCCCAGTCATCTTCGGTCATCTTGAAGAGCATGTTGTCGCGGATGATGCCCGCGTTGTTGATGAGGATCGTCGGCGCGCCGAGCTCCTCGGTGACCCGCGCGACGGCTGCATCGACCGCGGCACTGTCTGCGACGTTTGCACCCACGGCGATAGCCCGCCCGCCTGCGTCTGTGATGGCTGTCACTGTGTCGGCGCACGACGACTCGTCGAGATCGAGCACGGCGACGGCGTGGCCATCCTTGGCGAGCCGAAGCGCGGTAGCCGCGCCGATACCCCGCGCCGCTCCTGTCACGATGGCAATGCGATTCATGTTGGATTCCTTTCGAATGAGGTGAAGATGTTCCCGCGGATGGGAGGGTCGGGCTACAGGCGCTCGAGCACCATGGCCATTCCTTGACCACCGCCGACGCACATGGTTTCGAGGCCGTAGCGACCGCCGGTCTCCCGCAAGCCGTTGATGAGTGTTGAGGTGATGCGCGCACCCGTCATGCCGAACGGGTGGCCGACAGCAATCGCGCCTCCGTGGACGTTGAGTCGATCTTCATCGATGCCAAGCTCTCGGGCGGATGGGATGACCTGAGCTGCGAACGCCTCATTGATCTCTACGAGGTCAATGTCGCCGATCGCGAGGCCAGCCTGCGAGAGCGCACGCTTCGATGCTTCGACCGGGCCGAGCCCCATGATCTCGGGGGAGAGGCCGCTGACTCCGGTCGACACGATCCGTGCGAGCGGCTGCAGGCCGAGCTCGTTCACGACCCTCTCGGATACGACAACGACGGCTGCAGCGCCGTCGTTAAGCGGGCAGCAGTTCCCCGCGGTGACAGTGCCGTCGGGGCGGAAAACAGGATCGAGGCCGGCGAGGGCCTCGAGGGTGACGCCGGGACGAGGGCCATCATCCGCGGCGACAACAGTGCCGTCTGCGAGAGTGACCGGGGTGATGTCGCGGGTCCAGAAGCCCGAAGCGATCGCTGCTTCGGCGCGCTGCTGGGAGCGCGCGGCGAACGCATCCTGCTCGTCACGCGTGATGCCGTGCAACTGCGCGACGTTTTCCGCGGTCTGGCCCATCGCGATGTACGGGTCGGGGAGTAGCCCGGACGCACGCGGATCCTCCCAGGTCGGGGTGCCCTCGGCGGTGCGCGACTCCGTGCGCGCCATCGCATCGGCGAAGACGGGGTTTTCAATCACCGCACCCGGAGTTGCGTCTGCCATGCCCTGGGTAAACCGGCTCACCATCTCGACACCTGCGGACACGAAGATGTCGCCCTCGCCGGCTTTGATCGCATGGAATGCCATCCGCGTGCTCTGCAGGGACGACGAGCAGTAGCGGTTTACGGTCGTGCCTGGCACGGTGTCAAGACCGAGGAGCACCGAGACGATTCGGGCCAGGTTGAACCCCTGCTCGCCGGCCGGCTGCCCCGTCCCGAGAATGATGTCTTCGACCCGTGTCGGGTCGAGTCCTGGCACCTTGTCGAGAGCTGCCTGCACCATGCGGGCAGCGAGGTCGTCACCTCGTAACGATGCAAGCGAGCCCTTGCGGGCGCGCCCGATCGGCGAACGGGCGGTTGAAACGATGTATGCCTCTGGCATCTATATCTCCTCGAGAGTGGATTGGGTGGGGGAAAGCAAGTGGTCGCTGAGGGGCCCAGACCGGAGTGAGGGAGCGAGATTGTGGCCGCGAAACGTGGCGGAGCTCCGTAAGCACGGCAGCGTTGGCGACGTGCGTCGGGTACTCGGAAGAGGAACAGGGCGTGTGCACAGCATCGATCGGCGCGGCAACTGGCTCGCAGGCCAGGGCGCTTCGTTGGGCTGTGTCATTGGCTCTCCGATCATCGGTGATCGTGACCAGTATGCATCATTTCTCAGAATGTGGACACTGTTATTGGAAATGTTGCATTGGGAACGCACGTGCCGGATAGAGTATTCGAATGCAGAGCACAGTTGGATCGTCCATTGCTGATATCGGGCTTGCAGCCGCACCATCGCTTTTGTCTGACCGGATTGACACTCGAGACGACGCGCTGCGCGCGTTCGAAGGTGCCCGGGAGGCATTCATTGCGGGTAATCGAATCAGCATGGGTGAGCTTGCGGCGGACCTCGGGGTAGACCGAACCTCGCTGTTTCGGTGGGTGGGGAACCGTGACGCGCTGCTGAGTGAGGTGCTGTGGTCGCTTGCTGTTCCCACGTTCGTGCAAGCCGAGCACGCAGCCGAGCACCTCTCCGGGGCTCCCCGAGTGGCTGCGATGCTCACCGAGTTTGTTGATGGCCTGATCAACTCAACCTACTTCCGAACTTTCCTGCGGCGTGAACCCGCTCGCGCCCTGCGGCTCCTCACGACCAAGGAGAGCCCAATCCAGCGGCGGTTCCTCGCGACGGTCGAGTGGCTGGTTCGCCGGGAGCTCGGGGATGAGCCACTCGGTGGCGCGATTGACCCTGCCGGTCTCGCCTACCTGCTGTCGCGTGTGTCTGAGTCGTTCTCCTACGCTGACCTGATCTCTGGCGACGAGCCCAGCGTTGAGCGGGCTGGGGCCGCTTTCCGGCTCTTGCTCCGCGTCGACGGCTAGTGCCTCCGGGAACGCCAGTGCCCTTCCGCCGCACGCGCAGCTTGTCGGGCGTGCCCCTGTTCGGTGTGCTGCCTGTTTGGCGTGCGGCCTGCCCGGTGTGACCTGCCTCAGGCGCGCTCGATATCAATGTGATGTGCGGAATGCATGACGGTTTGGGTGGATGTGGGCATTGGGTGCGTTGATCCCAGACGTATGGTGCGTGCGCAGTCGGGGCTCTAGTCTCAGCGGTCGTGCCGTGTCTGCCAGGCGCCCTCGATGCCAACGTGATCTGCGGAATGCATGACGGTTTGGGTGGATGTGGGCATTGGGTGCGTTGATCCCAGACGTATGGTGCGTGCGCAGTCGGGGCCCTAGTTGCATTGGTCGCGAACATACCGACCATCCGGTATGCTGTGGATGCGGCCCAAAGCAGAGTCGCAGGAAGACAGGTGCAGATGCCTGAGATCCCAGGCCTAGACATTGTCGCGCTGTCCAAATGGTTCAGCGTGGCGCACCCCGAGCTCGCGACCGGTCCGCTGCGCGCCGAGGTTATCGCCGGCGGGCGTTCGAACCTGACGTACGCGATCACGGGCGCGCGGCGGCCCCTCGTGCTGCGGCGACCGCCTCTTGGACACGTTCTCTCGAGCGCGCACGACATGGCGCGTGAGCATCGCGTCATCTCCGCGCTCGCTGGCACCGCGATCCCAGTTCCTGCCGTTGTAGATCTCGTCGATGACACTGCTGGGCCGATCACTGGTACGCCGTTTTTTCTCATGGAGAAAGCCCCTGGCGCTGTCATAGCAAACCGCACTCAGAACGCTGAGTACACGCGCGAGGAGATTCGGGGCATGAGCTTTGAACTCGTCCACCACCTCGCCGCATTGCATGCTGTTGACGTGAAAGCAGTTGGGCTCGCGTCGTTCGGTAAGCCTGACGGTTACCTCGCGCGCCAGCTTTCGACGTGGCGGCGGCAGCTTGACGCCTCGCGTTCGCGGGAGCTACCCGACCTCGAGCGTCTGCAGACCACACTTGAGGGCGGAGTACCCGAAACGGCGCGTACTGGGATCGTGCACGGTGATTATCGCCTTGACAACGCGTTGATCGACGGCAGGCCGCCCCGCGTCTCGGCGATCCTTGACTGGGAGATGGCGACCCTGGGTGACCCGCTCGTCGATCTTGGGATTTTTGCCCTGTACTGGGAGATAGGAAGCCTCGCCGGCAGTGGAGTCATCGCAAGCGCTGTCGATCCAGCTGCTGGATACCCAGATTTTGAAGAACTGGCTGAATACTACGCGGCGCAGGCCGGGATCACGCTGCCCGACCTCCGGTGGTACCGCGCGTTCGCAGCGTACAAGCTCGCAGTGATCCTCGAAGGGATCCACTACCGATACCAGGCCGGCGACACCGTCGGCGAAGGATTCGACAGGATAGGTGACCTCGTGAGGCCACTTGCCGAGAATGGATTGAAGGTGCTCTGATGGATTTCGCTCACGACCAAGTAACCGTCGACCTCACCGCAAAAGTGCGGAAGTTTGTCGATGAGGTTGTCATTCCCGCAGAACCGAGACTCGACGAACAGCTTGCGGCCGATCCTGACAATTGGGGCACGCAGCCCGTCGTCCGAGAACTCCAAGCGCAGGCGCGCGAGCTTGGGCTGTGGAACCTGTTTCTCCCAGGCGATCCTGCCGTGACCGGGGCTGCCGGGCTGACGAACCTGCAGTACGCCGCCGTCGCCGAGATCACGGGTTGGAGCCCGCGACTCGCACCCGAGGCGCTCAACTGCGCAGCGCCAGATACGGGCAACATGGAGGTGCTCAACGACTTCGGTACCCCGGAGCAGAAGGAGCGCTGGCTGAAGCCGCTCCTCAACTCCGAGATCCGCTCGGCATTCTGCATGACCGAACCCGACGTGGCATCGAGCGACGCGACGAACATCGGAACGCTGATCCGGCGCGATGGCGACGACTATGTGATCTCGGGCCGCAAGTGGTGGTCGACCGGGGCGATGAATCCCGAAGCTGAGATCTTCATCGTGATGGGAAAGACTGAGCCAGACGCCGAGCGGCACAGGCAGCAGTCGATGATCCTCGTACCCCGTGACACTCCGGGGGTCACCGTCGTGCGGCCGCTCACGGTGTTTGGCTACAACGACCGCGACCACGGGGGCCACGCTGAAGTGCTGTTTGAAGACGTGCGGGTTCCCGCGACGAACCTCATTGGCGCAGAGGGCGACGGCTTCGCGATTGCGCAGGCCCGGCTTGGCCCCGGCCGCATTCACCACTGCATGCGGGCGCTCGGCATGGGGGAGCGTGCACTGTCGCTGGCAATTGAGCGTGCG